>CAZEFW010000185.1:0-17120 GCA_964511535.1 uncultured Myxococcales bacterium
ATCCGGCCACAACAGCCCCATAACAAAACCGAATATATGTTTTATAAAATGCTCGCTCCGTTTTCTTTATGAGATTTACGCACCGAAAGTGATGACAGTCGTCATCGATCTGACCGGTGAAGGAGCCACCCGGAGTGACCACCCGAGCTTCCTTCGAGCCACACCCTGCAGCGGCTACCGTTCAGCGTCGTGAGCGTAGATCCCGGAGGCGGCCCACAGCTGCAGGCCGTTGGGAACGAAGGGCATCGGCGTGCCCCCGTAGGTGGAGCGCGGCAGGCCGAAGGCAGCGAACACGTCATGGTGATAGGCCATCACCTGGCGCGGCGTGAGCAGCCCCGGCGTGGTGCCGCGGCCAGCGCGATGGTCCTCGGCCACGGCCCCGGCGTGGGCCCGGGCCAGGGCGCGGCCGATGGCTCGCACCTCGGCCTGCCGGCTTTGAGGGTCCCCGGCGCCGCGCCTCCTGTCTCGCTTCTCCAGGGCGGCCAGCACCCGCCCCCGGGTCTCCTCCCCCAGCCAGCGCCAGTAGGCCAACAGGTCGGCCTGGCTGCGCGGCTTCGTGCGGACCTTGCCCGGGGCCTTGACCCGGAGCGCGGCCCTGGCCAGGAGGCCTGGCTTCGGCTGCCAGTAGCCAGCGTGCTGGCTCTGGATGGCCCGGCGCAGGTCCTTTTCGGATCCCCACAGGGCGATGCCGATGCGCGCCACCGGGTCCTGGCCCAGGCGGGAGCGCCAGAACCGGCTCAGATCTCCCTTGTTCAGCGCCTTGCGCTGACCGCGCGTGATCCCGAGCGAGCGGGTGATCCAGGGTCGCCCCGGAGATTTCTGGCCAGCCGCAGCACCCGGCCCGGGCCTGCCGGCGCGTGATCTCGCCTCCGCGGTCCAGGGGGCCAGCGCCACAGAGGCCATGGCCAGCAAGGTGAACAGGGTGGCGGCGCGGGTGATGGTGGTCTGCATGCTTCCGGCTCCGGTGGTGACGCCGCATCCTGTTCCACGAACCGTGCCATTTCACCGGGAGCGAACAACTCCCCTGAATCCATGGACTTGATTGAATTGTCCGCCTGGTTTGTCGGTATTTTAAAATGATTCAGGTGGCTTGCCCGATGGCCTGCGCGGGCCATTCAAAAGTAGAACCGCGTCTCCAAAAACGCCATCACTGGCGCCGCGCCGAACTCGTCGTTGATGGTCATCACCGGCGCAATGCCGCCGCGAACCTCGGGCGCGTCTCCCCAGGGCACCAGCACGCCCGCCGAGGCGTCGGCCTCGTCGGCGATGTTGTACAGCAGGGTCAGCGCGGCCAGGCCGGAGAAGTCTGTGGCGCTCAGCAGCACCATGCCGTTGAGCTGCAAGATCGGCAGCAGCTCCAGGCCCCCGCTCAGCCCCATGTACAGCTGCCCCAGGTAAGGCTGCTCGTCGGGCAGCAGGGTCAGCCCGCGCGAGAGGTACTGCGACGACCGGTTCGCCCCGTCTGACTGGTAGAACGCCTCGAAGGCCACGGTGGCGTTGCGCCAGTCGAAGCGGTGATCCACCCCCGCGGCCAGCTTGACGAAGGCCGGGTCCCCCACCGGCCCGGGGGCGTCGCCGTCCAGGCTGCCGTCGCCGTCATGATCCCGGAAGCCCACATGCCCCTCGGCGCGCACCCCCAGCGGCCCGGCCTCCCCCTGGGCCGAGAGCCCCACCAGCCAGCGCTCCGCCACCCGCCCCCCCAGCAGCGCCAGCTCGTAGTTCCACAGCACCGTCGCCGCCCGGGCCATCACCGCGGATCGCTCCCAGCGCGGCCTGTCGTCCCGGTTGGAGCCGAGCACGCCCACCACGGTGATCTGCGTGAACTCCGACGGCGACCAGCTCACCCGCAGGGCGTCCACGCCGGGCTTGTAGAGCTTGTTGATGCTGGTGGCCGAAAACGGCGCGAACAGGTCGTTGGGGCTGAACAGGTTGGTCACCGAGAAGTTCACCGGGAAGCGCCCCACGGTGATCAGCACCGGGTCGAGCCGGAAGGTGAAGTTGAGCCGGTCGAGCCCGAGCTGGCCCACCATGGCCCCGTCCTCCCAGAAGTCCCAGGTCAGGTAGCGGGTGCGGTACGGCGTGGCAAAGCTGCCCACTGTGGCCAGGGCGCCGCCGGTGCCGATCTTGGGCCCTCGGCTCAGCTCCAGAAAGACGTTGAGTTCGTAGCCCACCGCCTCGTGCGCATCGCCCGTGACCAGCAGGCGCCCCACCAGCGCTGCCAGCCCGTCGTCACCGTCGGGAAAGAGCGCGGGCACGTCGGGCAGGTGCAGCCACGCGCCGGTGAGCCGAAACGCGCCGGTGGCCTCCAGCGAGCGGTCCCCCTCCTCGGACTCCAGCTCGTAGAACGCCCCTGCGGGGGACGCCAGCGCCAGCCCCCCCACCAGGACCAGGTATGCCAGCCCCCTACGCAGCTTCGGCCCCCTGCACCTCGTCGCTCTCCACCCTGCCGTCCACCAGCCGCACGATGCGCCGCGCCCGCTCCATCACCCGCGGGTCGTGGGTGGAGAAGATGAAGGTCGCCCCCCGCTCGCGGTTCAGCTTCTCCATGATGGCCAGCAGCTTCTCGGCCGTCTCGGAGTCCACGTTTGCGGTGGGCTCGTCGGCCAGCACCACCGCCGGGTCCGGGGCGATGGCCCGGGCGATGGCCACGCGCTGCTGCTGCCCCCCCGACAGGTGGTCCGGGCGCCGGTGCTCCAGCCCCTCGAGCCCCACCTCCTTGAGCAGCGCCATCACCCGCTGGCGCCGCTCGGCCACCGGCACCCCCTGCAGGGCCATGACGCTCTCGGCGTTTTCATAGGCGGTGAGCACCGGGATCAGGTTGTAGGCCTGGAACACGAACCCGATGCGGTCCCGCCGCAGCCGGGAGAGCGCCGTGCGAGACAGCACCCCCAGGTCGGCCCCGTCCACCAGCACCTTGCCCGCGGTGGGGATATCCAGGGCGCCGATGAGGTTCAGCGCCGTGGTCTTGCCCGACCCTGAGGGCCCGCAGATGGCCAGGAAGTCCCCTGCCTTCACCTCGAGGTCGACGCCTCGCAGGGCGGGCACCATGATGGCCCCCTGCTTGTAGCTCTTCTCCACCCCTTCCAGCTTCACCACCGTCCGCGTATCGAGTTCGCTCATGGTTGCACCTCCTGGCTCAGACCAGCTTGATGGAGTCCACCGGCGAGACGCGGCCGGCCTTCCACGCCGGGTAGAGCCCGGCGAACAGGGTGGTGACGAACACGGCCACCGCGATGATGGCCAGGTTCTCGGGGTAGATGGCCACCTTGATGATCGGCTCCAGGGCGATGCCCTCGATGACGCCGCCCTGGTCGCCGATCATGGTGGAGATGTCCAGCCCCACGGTGTTGAAGTAGTGATAGGGCCAGGCCGTGACCACCGCGGCCAGCACCAGCCCCGCCGCCGCGACCCACGCGCTCTCGGCCATCACCAGCCTGAACAGCTGCCACGGCGTGTAGCCGATGGCCATCATGATGCCGAACTCCCGCCGCCGCTCCATGACGCTGACGAACAGCGTGTTGAAGATGCCCGCCGCCACCAGGATGCCGATGATGATCTCCATCACCCAGTTGCCGGCCACCTTCATGTGGATGAAGCCGGCCAGCTCCGGGCTGATCTGATCCCAGGTGACCACGGCCGGCCCCTCGGGCACGGCCCGGGCCAGACCCCCGGCCACCTCCTTGGCCAGCCGGTGGTCGTCCAGGAACACCGCCACCTGGGTGGCCTCGTCCGCCTCGTAGCCCAGGGCCTCGCGCACCGCCGAGATGGGCACCAGGAACATGGCCGCGTCCATGCCGCCTGAGCCGGTCTTGATGATGCCCCGCAGGCGGCCCAAGCCCGAGACGATCTCCCCCTTCTTGTCGGTCATGGTGTAGACCACCTTGCGCCCCAGCTTGAGGCCGAGGTTCTCCGCCAGCTTGCTGCCCATGACGATGCCGCGCTTGTCGCCGGGCTTGAACAGCTCGCCCTCCTTGATCGACTCCAGCAGCGACAGGGTCTCCGGCGTCTCCCGCGAGGGGTCGATGGCCATGAAGAAGGCGCCGGTGCTGTTGCCCCCGGCGGCCAGCAGGGCGTTGCCCGTCACGCGCACCATCACCCCCTTGACCCGGGGGTGCGCCTTGGCCTGCTCGGCCAGGGCCGCGGCGCCGGTGACGGTGCGCTTGAGCGACGGCGTCTCCAGGTACTCCGGGTGCTGGATGGTCACGTGCCCGCCGCCCATGCGCGCGGCGAGGTTGATCATCTTGCCCCACATGGAGTCGCCCATGCCGGTGAACAGCACCGCGAGGAAGGTGCCGAACACGATGCCGCACAGGGTGATCAGGGTGCGGCGCCTGTTGCGCCACAAGTTGCGCCAGGCCATGGCGATGGTCATTCCGATGCCCATGGTCTCACCTCACCTGTACTGGATGGCCGTCACCGGCCGGATGACGGCGGCCTTGATGGCCGGGTAGAGGACAGCCAGGAACACCACCGTGAGCATGGTCGCGATGGGCCCGGAGAAGGCCGCGGCCGAAAACTCCGCGCGCCACACCATGTCCCAGGCGATGCCGTGCACCTCGAGGTTGCCCATGGAGCCCAGGTCGATGCCGGTGGTGGCCAGGTACCAGGTGCCTGGTACGGCCAGCCCGATGCCCACGGCAAGGGCCAGGCCCACCTGCACCACGCACTCGGCCAGCACCAGGCGGAACACCGTGGCCGGCCCCATGCCGATGGCCTTGAGCACGCCGAACTCGCGGATCCGCTCGAACACCGCCATCAGCATGGCGTTGAGGATCACCAGCCCGATGGCGACGTAGATGATGAAGAACATGGTCATCAGCATGGCGCGCGAGTTGTCCAGCATCGACGCGATGGTGGGCATCAGCGCCTTCCAGCTCTGCACGTCGGCCCCGGGCAGCAGCTTGATGGCCAGGGCCACCGCCGCGGGCAGGGGCAACGCCGGCGGCTTGCGCACCATGATCTGGTGGGCGCCCTCGGGCATGGCCATCAGCTCGCGGAAGGCCGGCGCGGTGAGGAACACGCCGGCGCGGTCGACAGCCACGTTGACCGCGCTCAGCACGCCCCGGACCTTGTACAGCTCGTTGGCCATTGAGCCGTCGGACGCCTGGGCCAGCACCACCAGCTCGTCGCCCACCTTGACGTTGAGGGTCTTGGCCAGCCGGCGCCCCACCACCACGCCCTGGGCGTCCTTCGGGTCGAGCCACTTGCCGTCGCGGACCTTGTCGGCCACCTTGCTGACGCCCGCGTCGCCGGCCACGTCCACGCCGCGGAACTGCACGCCGGCCGACTGGTCCCTGGCCGCGGCCAGCCCGGCGGCCAGCAGCCGGGGCGCGGCGCTGAAGCCCTCGCCCCGCAGCTTCTTGACCATCTCCCCGCTCTGCTCCAGGCGGGTATAGATCTGCGGCTTGTCCCGGTACCCCTCGGCGAACACCTGGATGTCCCCCATCTCGAGCTGCACCACGTTGCGCGCCAGGCCCCGGATCATGCCGGTGGCCAGCCCCGAGTAGAGCAGGGTCACCAGCAGCGCGAAGGCCATGGCCGCGATGGTCACCAGCGAGCGGCGCTTGTTGCGCCACACGTTGCGCCACGCCATCTTGAAGATGCTCATGCCTTGTAGCCCCCCTAGAGCGACTTGAGTTTCTGCAGCGAGAAGAAGCTCTTCTTCAGCTTCACGGAGAAGTCGAGCTTCTTCATCACGATCCGCGTGTACTCCTCGGGCTTGTCCATGGCCTTCATCAACATCTGCATGGGCCGCAGCTCGCCGTTGACCTCGCGGTAATCGGAGAAGGTGAGCACCCGAACCTTCTTGCCGTCCTCGTCCCAGTACTCCTGGCTCACCGGGTTCAGGTCGCTCTGGCGCACGGTGACCACCAGCTTGTCCCAGGCGGTGGCCGCGTCGGGCTTGGCCTTGAGCACGAAGCGGTAGATGTCCACGCCGCCCTGCTTGCCCTTGAAGTCGAGCTTCATCTTGAAGTCGCGAGACATGCGGCTGTGGCGGATCAGATCGTCGTTGGTCATGTGGCTGCCCATCCAGGAGCCGCCCATCATGCCGGAGGTGATCTTCACCGTGCGGCCGGTCTTGTTCAGGTAGATGAACAGGTCGTTCTTCGCCTTGAGGGTCGCGGTGCCCCGCTCCTTGCGCGGCTTGCGGATGCGCACCAGCGAGTAGTCCTGGCCCTTGGCCCAGGAGTCCATCACCAGTGTGCGCTTCCAGTGCTTGGTCTGGATGGTCATCTCCATGCGGCCCTTGCTCTGGCGGCCGCGGTACATGTCGTCGACGCGGTCCATGACGTGGGCCGGGAACGCCGGAGAGTCAGGCGGCGGGGCGCCCTTGAGCAGCTCGTTTTCGGCCGCGGCCGGCGCGGCCACCAGCAGGACCGTTGACAGCATCAGGATGAAGAGACGTTTCTGAAGGGCTCTCATGAGTCACCTCCTTTTCCCGCGTCAGCGGGGGCGGCCAGGCCGTCGACCACCATGTTGGTCAGCAGCTCGGCGTAACGCTCCAGGCTCAGGCCCATGCGCACGCGCGCGTCGGCCATCACCGGAGAGAAGAACATCAGCCCGTAGATCACGTTGGCCCGGTCCTCGATCTCCGAGGCGGTGTAGCTGTGTGGGCGCGCCGCCTCGTCCACCATCTGGCAGAGCATCTGCATGCGCATCTGCTCGTGGCGGTCGCTCATCTCCTCGGGCATCTCGGACATCACTGCGTGCAGCTCCCGGTCGCCGGACATCAGCCGCGAAACCAGCGGCATCTCCCGGGCCATCACCAGGGCGGTGCATAGATAGCGCCGAAGCCGCTCCCGGGGCGCGATGCCCGGGGCGAGCACATCGCGCATGGCGCCCATGTACTTCTTCTTCTCCTCCACGACGGCCAGCACCATCAGCTCGGCCTTGGTCTTGACGTACAGGTAGAGCGTGCCCTTGGCCACGCCCGCCGCGAGCGCCACCTCGTTCATGGAGGTCTTGCGGTACCCCTGCCGGATGAACAGCTCGGTGGCAGCCGCGATGATGCGCAGGCGCTTGCGCTCCCTGGGATCGGAAGGATCTCCGGTGGCGGAGTACTCCTCCATGATGGCCAGGATATCTTCGTATTTCAGGCTTGCCATGATGACCATTTGACTCCGTTGGGTCAGTCTGTCAATACCTTGGACCGCCTGAAGACCTTAACCATTCAAAATCACAACGAAGAAAAAATGACCGAATTGGTTCAAACGGTCACCCATGCGTAATAATTAATCTTGCCGCAAGGCAGCTGTCACATGGAAGGGGCAGGAGGTGAGAAGGGGGACGGGCCCATGGCCCCGTCAGGGGCAGGCAGCGTAGGCTTTCTGGCAGGCGGCGCTGTTGGGGAACAGCTTGGCGCAGTCCGCGCCGCCGCAGGAGCAGCCGCCCAGGGACTTGCACTGCTTGCCGTCGAACCACCAGCCGAGCAGCTTCTTGCAGGGGCCGATGCCCTTGACGTCCATCGGCTTGCAGCTCGGTGTGGGCCCACAGTGGGCCTGGCCCGTGGCGCAGGCGGTGGGGCTCTTGTAGATGAACTTGCAGTCCGTTCCGCCGCAGGAGCAGCCGCTGATCCCCTTGCACGTGGCGCCGTCCCAGATGTAACCGAGGAACATGGAGCAGGCGCCCACGCCCTTGGCATCCCACGCCTTGCACGAGGGTTTTGCGCTGGCGTCCGGCTTGGGCATGGCCTGGTCCGGCTTGGGTGCGGCCTGGTCCTTAATGGGCTTCCCCTGGTCCTGCTTGGGCACGGCCTGGTCCGGCTTGGGCTTCCCCTGGTCCGGCTTGGGCGCGGCCTGGTCCTTATTGGGCTTCCCCTGGTCAGGCTTGCCACCGTCATTCTGGGCCCCCATGTCCGGCTTGCCGCTGTCCGGGGTGCCCGAGCTGGTGTCGTCGCTGCAGCCGACCAGGAGCAGCCCGGCGCAGGATAAAGTCAGGATCAAGCTTCGCATGAGATCTCTCCTCTGCATGACAATGCGGGGATCATAACAGCAACACGCCGCCGCACATTCCACGAGCGTTGATCTTATGGTGGCGGCCGTTTTACTCTCCCTCCCATTCCGCAGCCAATCCAGCTCAAGGAGACAAGGATGCTCGACGGCCTGTTTCGCCCCAAATCCATCGCCGTGATCGGCGCCTCCAATAACCCGTACTCCATCGGCAACATCGTCATCAAGAACCTGGTGGCCTACGGCTTCCAGGGGCCGATCTTTCCCATCAACCCCAAGGCCAGGTCGATCCGCAGCTTCAAGTGCTTCAAGTCGGTGCTCGACGTGCCGGATGACATCGATCTGGTCAACGTCTCCATCAAGAACACCCTGGTGCCCCACGTGCTCCGGGAGTGCGGCGAAAAGGGCGTCAAGTTCGGCATCATCCACACCGCGGGCTTCAAGGAGGTGGGCGAGGAGGGGATCAAGCGCGAGCGGGAGATGGTGGAGCTGGCCCACAGCCTGGGCATGCGCCTGTTCGGACCCAACTCCCAGGGCATCCAGAACTCCGACCCCGAGATCTCGGCCTACGCCAACTTCACCTTCGTGCCGCAGATGCCGGGCAACGTGTCGATCATCGCCCAGGGCGGCGGCATGGGCGAGCTGCTCAAGCTGGGGCTGTGGAACGTGGGCCTCGGCCACCGGCTGTACTGCTCCTACGGCAACGAGGCCGACCTGACCATGCCGGAGATCCTGGAGTACTACGGCCAGGACGAGGGCACGCGGCTGATCATGATGCAGACCGAGAGCTTCAAGGACCCGAAGGCGTTCCTGGAGGTGGCCAGCAAGATCACCCCGCACAAGCCGATCCTGGCCATCAAGGCGGGCATGACCCGGGAGGGCAGCGTGGCGGTGTCGTCGCACACCGGCTCCCTCGTGGACCAGGCTGCCATGGCCACGGCCATGTACCGCAAGGCGGGCGTGGTGGAGTTCCACGACAGCGCTGAGATGATCAAGACGGCCATCGCCATGTCCTCGCAGGATCCCCCTCCGGGCAACCGCATCGGCATCATCACCAACACCGGCGGCCCCGGCATCCAGGCGGTGGACCACTCGGTGGGCAACGGGCTGAGCCTGGCCAAATGGAGCGAGCCGGCCTACAAGCGGCTGGAGGAGAGCCTGTACGCCGAGGCGTCCCTGGGCAACCCGGTGGACGTGGTGGCCACGGGCGGGCCGGACCACTACTTCGCGGCCACTGACACGCTGCTGTCCGAGGACGAGACCGACATGGTGCTGATCTACTTCGTCAGCGCCCCGTTCGTGGATCTCGACGGCATCGCCGCGCGCATCAAGGAGGCCAACGACAAGTCGGACAAGCCGGTGACCGCGGTGGTGTGCACCATCCCCAAGTGGCAGCGGCTCATCGACAAGCTGCGGGCCAGCGGCATCCCGGTGTACGCCTACGCAGAGGACGCGGCGCGCTCGCTGGCCAACATGTACCGCTACACCGCGCTCAAGCAGCGGGAGCAGGCGGACCCGCCGGTGTTCGAGGACATCGACAAGGCGGCGGCCGACGCCATCGTCGGCAAGTACGACGGCAAGGGCGTCTACCTGCCCCAGGCCGAGGCGTTCGCGCTGCTGGCGGCCTACGGCATCGGCGCGCCCAGGGTGGCGACTGTGTCCGGCGGCGGGGACCTGGCAGCGGCGGCCGAGGCGGTGGGCTTCCCCTGCGTGCTCAAGGTGGACAGCGAGGACGTGGTGCACAAGTCCGACGCGGGCGGCGTGGCCCTGGGCCTCGGCGACATGGACGCCCTGACCGCGGCCTTGGACAAGATGGAGAGCACCTTCGGCGCGGGCAAGAGCTACATCGTCATGCAGCAGGCGGCGCCGGGCACCGAGCTGATCCTGGGCGTCACCGAGTCGCCGGGCCTCGGCTCGCTGGTGATGTTCGGCCTGGGCGGCGTGTTCGTGGAGGTGATGAAGGACGTGGCGTTCAGCGTGGCGCCCCTGAGCGTGCCCGAGGCGCAGGAGCAGATGAAGCTGATCAAGGGCTACCCGGTGCTGGAGGGTGCGCGCGGGGCCAAGGCCGACATCCCGGCGCTGGAGCAGATGCTCTGCCGGGTCTCGCGCCTGGCGGCAGACTTCCCGCAGATCGTGGAGATGGACCTGAACCCGGTGTTCGCCTACGCCGACGGCGCGTCGGCCGTGGACGTGCGGATCAAGGTCAAATAGTTGCACTTAATCCCGGTCTTCATCATCTCCGCCTATGTGGTGGGGCTGTTCGCGGTCACCTGGTGGGCGCGGCGCCTGACGCTCAGAGGCGGCGGGGGACTGGTGGGCTACCTGCTGGCCGGGCGGCAGCTGCCCGCCGGGGTGAGCGCGGCGCTGCTGGCAGGGCTGGCGGTGGGGGGCGCGTCCACCATCGGCGTGGCGGAGCGGGCCTACAACGTGGGGCTGTCGGCTGGCTGGTACAACGCGGCCTGGGCCTTCGGCGCGGTGGTCATGGGCATGGTGGCGGCCCGGCGCATGCGGGCCATGGAGATCACCACCCTGCCCGAGCTGTTCGAGCGGCACTTCTCCAGGGGGGCGCGCATCCTCGGCGTCATCGGTCAGCTGCTGATCCAGCTGGTGATCACGAGCCTGCAGTACGTGGCCGGCGGGGCCATCCTTCAGTCGCTGATGCCGGACATCTTCCCGTCGTTCACGGCGGGCATGCTGGTGACCGCCGCGGTGTTCGTGGGGATCACGCTCATCGGCGGGTTCTGGGCCGCGGGGCTGACCAACGTCATCAACGTCACCGTGATCTACGTGGGCATCCTGCTGGGCGCGGGCATGGCCGTGGGCAAGCTGGGCGGCGTGGGCGCCATGGTGTCTGCGCTTCCCGCCGGTCACCCGGGCATGGACCTGTGGGCCGTGGGGCCCGGGCTCATCGCGGCCTGGTTCATGGTGATGGTGACCACCACGCACTCCACGCAGTCGGTGATCCAGATCGGCTTCGCGTGCAAGGACGAGCGCAGCGCTTCGCGGGCCTACCTGCTGGGGGCGCTGTTGATCCTGCCCGTGGGGTTCATCTCGGCGGTGATCGGCGTGGCAGCGGCGGTGATGCACCCGGGCATCAACGCGGCGGTTGCCCTGCCCAGGGTGGTGCTCGGGCTTCACCCTGTGGCGGCGGGGGTGATCCTGGCCGGGCTGTGGGCCGCTGACGTGAGCACCGCCTCGGCCCTGCTCATGGGCAGCGCGACCCTGGTGTCGAGCGATGTGATCAAGCGCTTCTTCGCGCCTGACCTGGACGCGGCGGGCGAGCAGCGCGTTTGCCGCTACACCGTGCTCGGCCTGAGCCTGGTGACCTTCCTGCTGGCCCTGACCGTCACCGGCATCCTCAAGATGCTGCTCATCGGGCTGACGCTCACGACGGCGTACACGCTCATCGTGCTGATGGTGATCTTTGCGCCGGGGCTGTGCCGGCGTTCGTCGGCCACCTGGACCCTGGGCGCCACCATGGCGTCGCTGGCGCTGTGGCTGGCGCTGCCCGCGGGCACCATCCCGTTGCCGCACCCGATCTACTTCACCTGGATCGTCAGCCTGGCCACCTTCTTCGTGGTGGCAGCCGTGGACCGCCGCCCCATTCGGCAGTCTGCGTAGTACCCGCGCCGGATACACGCGCCCCACCTGCCGGATACATCCCCTGATACACCCGGATACACCGGATCAGCGACGCCGAGACATCCGCGCAAGAGCCTGAAATAAAACAACAACAAACAATCTCGCGTGAAAGAAACAGCTGGCACGCTGGTTGCTTTGAGGAGGGCGACTGAATCAACCGGCTCTCGGGCCGACAACGGAATCAATCAGGAGAAAGAGGATGGCGATACTTGGCAGCAAGCAGCTCGCTTCAGGGCTCATGACGGCGCTCGTTATCACGATCGGTTGCGGTGGCATGGAGGGAGATTTCGTGGAGGGAGCGGGCGCGGTGGACGGCGAGGACAGGAGCATCGTCAGCGGCACGGCGGTCAACGCAGAGGGGAGCGGGTTCGTGAAGCTCACCGGGGAGGGCCTCTGCAGCGGGACCCTGATCCGCAACGACTGGGTGCTCACCGCCGCCCACTGTTTCAACAAGCAGGTGCTGGCCTACCCGTGCAGGCGCACCGTCACCATGGGCACCCAGTCCACCAAGGCGGTGTGGATCGGGCTGCACCCGAACCTGGACGTGGCCCTGATTCGCCTGGAGAAGCCGCTCAAGATGTACGGCAAGAACTACGGCTTCGTGCACAAGCTGTATACAGGCGCCGGGTGGAAGCTCAAGGGGCACGACGTCAAGTGCTTCGGCTACGGCTACAACAGCTTCAACGGCGGCTTCGGCACCCTTCGCACGGCCAAGGTCCCGGTGATCGGCACCCTGAAGAACCACATCACCGTCGGGCCCAACAGCAACGGCCAGGTCCCCTGGGCCGGCGACTCTGGCAGCTCCTGCATCGGCATCAAGACGGCCCATCGCGGCATCGTGGGGGTGGCCGAATCTTGCGCTTACAGCTCAACCACCCAGCAAGTCTTCTCGTGCAACTTCGTGTCCTCTGCGACCTTCTACAAGTGGGTAGAGAGCACCCTCAGGTCCTGCCGGGGGAGCCGGTGCGGAGGGCGGACTCTGTGTAAGTAGCCGCGATTGCTCTGTTGGTCCAGACCGGGCCAGGCGAAGTAGCTGGTATCACTGGCGAGGCGCGAGGAGAGAGCTTGCTGGTGGCAAGTGACCGACGAGCAACAAAGCCAGTGATTTCAGCAGCGAGTCTGGCGACGGGAGGACTGCTGGTCAGCTCTCTGACCTGGATATTGCGCCAGCTGTCCTGCTGCGGCGTCCGCTACCGTCGGCGCAGCGGCCCCCTGCGCCGCCAGCAGCTCGGGGTACCGCAGGCCGTCGGCGATGGTCCTGGCCAGGAGCAGCACCAGGTGCCAGTCGCTCAGGTCCTCCGGCTCGCGCCAGTCCGGGATGGAGGGATCACTGACCCGCCTGGCGGCCAGGCAGAACCTGTCCCACAGTTCGCGCGCCGCCCCGTCGTCCACCACCTGCCCGAGGTTGCCATGCAGCGGCACATGGTTCGCCAGCAAACGCACCGCGGGCATCAGCGCGGCAGGCAGCTCTGCCCGCATCGCCGCGGACAGGTCCACGCGCGCCGAGGTGATGGAGCAGACCTCGTCGTCCACGCTCAGGTAACGCTCCATGTTGCCGCACAGCGCCCAGCAGCGGTCCCGGGGCCACGCCCTCATGCCCGAGGCGCGGATCACCTCCCCCTCGCGCCACCTCCTCTTCATCGCCATCGTTGGGGCCCTCCCCCCGCCGAGTGCACAGCCGCCACGCGACGTTCGAAAACCAGGGTACCACTCACCGTCAATTGCCGGCTGCTGCTGCTGATAGCGGAGATGGACCGGCGCGAGGGGTGGCCCGATCTGGGATTCATTTCGCACGCCCAATGGCTCTCCCACCACACCAGAGACAGCCTGCTGCCCTTGGCGTGTCTCACGATTGCTTCGGACGTGCCCGCCCCCTTTGCGGTGGAAGCGCGCCCGGAGCGCTTCGGACGTGCGGCGCCCCGGCGGAGCCCGCCGTGCTCGCGTTCGCTCGACCGCTTCGGACGTGCAGCGCGCCTCCGGCGGAACCTATCTGCAGAAGTGCACCTGGCAGTATCAGGTGCACTTGTGCAGTTTTGTCGATGAAGCGAATCGCAATCGAACGCCCCGTGCTCGCGTTCGCTCGACCGCCGCGCCCGTGCGACGCGCCTCCGGCGGAGCCCGCCTTGCTCGGCCCGCTTCGCGGCCCTCCGCGATGAAGCGGCGGGCTACCCCGGGACGTCGGTGGTCGAGATGGGGCCGCCGGCCTTGAGCCAGCCCTGCAGGGCTTTGTGTCGTCTGCGATTGAGCAGCAAGTAGCGCAGCGCCCGGCGCACCTCGGTGGGCGTGCGCAGGATGCGGGCGTGGTACCGCTCGGGGAACACCTGGCCGCGGGTGCCCAGCAGCTTACGGTTCGCGCACGCGCCAGCGGTGGCCTGCACGCCAACGTTCGGCTCACCGCCTCGTCAGCATCGCCACCACCGCGCGTGGTGCTGCCCCCCGGCCTGTGGAGTGGCTGCTGGAGTTGAGGCCTTCAACCTGACGGAGGGGCTGTGGACATGACGCGGCCTGCCGGGCGCTTGGACGGCCGCTTCGCGGGCGCCTGCACACAAGCCCAACAGGCCCTGGCAAAGGCGCGACCTGGCACAATGTCAAGGGAGCACGCAAAGGTCCCGCCCCATCTCCGCCCCTGGCAGATGCACGCCGGCGTTGACACGGGCACAACGAGAAAGCAGAGCGTCAGCGTCACGAGCCACGCACTAACGCACCACAGGCCGCGACCGGGCGAGCCATGCGAGCACGGAGCGTGCGCAAGAGGGACATGAACGAAAAATCCACCAAAACTGTAGGATTGCCCCCCCCCCTGTAATATATCTGTAATTACGAGCAGAAAGGGGCTTGATCTCTTGTGACGGGCCGCTAGCGTTTCAAGCACTGGCACAGCGAGAGGGGGGGCGTCCTCGACATTATCCGGCAGTTCACGCGGCATGTTTTTCCAGGCCGCGAATTGAGCGCTGGGTACAAGGACAGTCGATCCCGCAGATCCAACAGGAGGCAAGCCTGATGGCACAGAACCGATCTGTCGTCCTGATGAAGGACGGCACTGTGATTAACGACGAGACGGGCGAGGTGCTCGACCTGCAGGACTACAAGACCCTGCAGGTGCATGTGCATGTCAAGGTGGCGGCCAACGCCAGCCAGACGCTGCAGCTGCAGCACTCGGCGGTCAACGAGGACGAGGCGTTCGTCAACCTCGGCACCACCTACGACATCGCCTCTGTGGGTAACAAGATCAAGTCGTACGACGAGTTCCTGCGCTACGTGCGGGTCAAGGCCAGCGGGTCCATCTCCACGCAGCCTACCCTGAGCATCGGGGTGGTGGCCAAGGTCGGCTGACGAGCTCCAGCGGCACCAAGATGAGCATCCTTCGAGGAGACGAAAATGGATAACCTGACGATCACGGTGATGAAGGACGGGACGGTGACAAGCGACGCCAAGGGCGAGGTGTTCGACCTGGGCGGCTACGGCAAGCTGTTCGTGCACCAACATGTCAAGGTGGCGTCCAACGCCAGCCAGACGCTGCAGCTGCAGCACTCGGCCTTCAACGAGGACGGCGCCTTCGAGGACCTGGGCAGCACCCTCGACATCGTGTCCACCGGCAATGACACCCAGAACTACGAGAACTTCCTGCGCTACGTGCGGTTCGTGGCCAGCAGCAGCATCTCCACCCAGCCCACCCTGTCGCTGTACATGGTGGCCAAGGAGAGCTAACTGGCCGCGCGGCCAGAAGGGGAGGCAGGAGCATGGCAAATAACCAGGTATTCACCCTGATCAAGGACGGGACCGTGGTCAGCGACAGCAAGGGCGAGGTGCTCGACCTGCTGGACTTTAGCCGGCTGCAGGTGGAGGTACGCGTCAAGGTGGCATCCAACGCCAGCCAGACCATTCAGCTGCAGCACGCCGCAGCCAACGAGGCAGACCTGTTCGTGGACCTCGGGCCCACCTACGCTCTCGACGCCGTGGGCAACGTGGTCAATAATTATGAGTCGTTCCTGCGCTACGTGCGCATGGTCGCCAGCGGCTCCATCAGCACCCAGCCCACCCTGTCGGTGGGCGTGGTGGCCAAGGAGTACTGACAGATGATGAACCGTGCCATTACCGTGATGAAGGACGGCACCGTGGTCAGCAACGAGCGGGGCCGCGTTTACGACCTGGAGGCGTACAAGAAGATCCACGCGCAGGTGTACGTCAAGGTGGCCGCCAACAGCAGCCAGACCCTGCAGCTGGAGCACTCGGCGGTGGACGACGAGGACGCCTTCACCAACCTCGGCAGCACCATCGACATCGCCTCCACCGGAAACAAGGTCTCCTCCATCGACGCCTTCCTGCGCTTCGTCCGCATCAAGGCCAGCGGAAGCATTACGACCCAGCCGACGCTGTCGATCTACCTGGTGGCGAAGGAAAACTGAGGGGACGGCCACAATTAGCCGGGACCTCATGGGCTAGACGGGTTCTGGGGCGGCGGCGGATGGAGCCTTGGAGGTGAATGGCGATGCGCCTGCCTGTCAGAATAGTTGTGATTTTGGGGCTGATTGCGCTGCCAGGATGTCGGCAGGAGACGCCAGCCAATCAAGGTGACGCGACCATTCCTGCGGATCTAATGGGTCCTGTTGACTGGATGAAGCGACCCGATAAGCTCGCTGATTCCAGGTCAGCAATCCCGGTGGATTCTACCGCGCCTGATCTGAATTCTCGGCCGCTGGCACCGTGGATACTGCTAAGCGACGGCTACAAGATAGGGCAATCGTTGGTAGCCTCAGATAAATATGGCTATATATACGTTGCTGGCTCACATACGGGTGTAGTTAGCTACGGTGGAATAAGCTTCGGGAAATCTGCCATAGAAGGGCTTTTTGTGCTGAAACTTAACCCACGTGGCAAGGCGATCTGGGCATATTCAATGGAATGCGCTGATACGGACTGGTATTACAGCAGGTGCTGGCCTCAGAGCATTACATTCGACAATGCAGGGGCTGTTTATTTGGGCGGGAAATTCAGCGGCAATCTACAGTTTGGGACCAAGGCAAGCCTGAATTCTCTGGATAAGGGGAAAGGCGGAAAATATAGCTACGACGACGGATTTATAGCAAAGTGGAGTTCGGCGGGCGTCCTCGAGTGGGCCCATGAGATCGGCCAGGATAACGAGATAGAGAGCATTGAGAGCATGGCCTTCGACGGAAAGCACGGCCTCTATCTTGTGGGCTTATTCTCTCACGGATCAAATTTCGGCACACAGAAATTGGACCAGGGAACCAAGGGTCACAGCAAAACGCTGGTTGTAAGAGTGGATACCAAGGGCAAATTTTCCTGGGCTGCGTACGCCAGTGATAAGTGTACTACTACCGGCACATGTCGGGCGTGGGCAGGCCCGTGTTTTGTTGATAGCAGCGGCCAGTGCATGTTTCTGGGTGCAACAAAGGGCAGCGTTTCGCTCGGGAAATACAAGGTGACTTCCAGCGCCCGCATCGTTGCCACGGTGAATCGCAAGGGACAATTTACCTGGCTGAAGACGCACTCAATGTTGTTGGCTCG
>CAZEFW010000186.1:0-17046 GCA_964511535.1 uncultured Myxococcales bacterium
GACTTGAACCCCGGACACTACGGATATGAGCCGTATGCTCTAACCAGCTGAGCTAAGCCGCCTCAATCGAAGCGGAAGAGTGAATACCAGAGCCATTTGGGGGTGTCAAGCGAGGCGTTGAAGAGCGCGGCGCGCGCCGCGAGGAAGGGGCCTACTTGGTCTCTGCGGCAGCCGCTTCCGGCTTCTTCTCGGGGGCGGCCGCGGCCTCCGGCTTGGGCGCTGCAGCTGCAGGAGTAGCCTTCGAGGCGGCGCGATCCCAAACGTCCACGCGGCCGTCGCCGTTCTTGTCGTACCCGATGCGGTGCAGCGCGCCGCCCTCGTAGTACTCCCAGTAGTCGATCTTGCCGTCGTGGTTGGAGTCGCGATCCACCCGCGAGACCTTGTCATCCTCGAAGTACTTCCAGATGTCGGCCTTGCCGTCGAAGTCGGTGTCCATCTCCTGGCGCACCACCTTGCCGGCCTGGCGGATGGTCACGAGATCGATCTTGCCGTCGAAGTCGAGGTCCATCTCCTCCATCTTCCGGTTGCCGGTGTCGTCGTAGTAGATCCAGACGTCGCGTCGCCCGTCGAAGTTGATGTCCATCTCCTTGCACGCCAGGACGTCCACCTTGGCCCCGCTCTCGACCTTGGAGGCGTACAGCTTCCACACGTCCGCGGTCTTGTCCTGGTTGATGTCCAGGCGAACGACCCGTTTGCCCTGTGCGTCGCAGCGGCCCTTCTCCTCGGCCGAGACGCTCGGCGGATCAACCGCACTCTTGGGGTCCTTGCCCTTGCCGTCGCTACCACTGCAGGCGGCCAGCCCGAACGCGACCAGTACCCCCGCTTTCATCCACTCTGCCATGCGCATCGTGATCTCCTGCTATTACCCGGAATCCTAGACCACTGAAACCTACTTCATCAGGTATCGCAAGGCAACATCCTTGAATGTCCCGGGCTCACCTTGAAGGAGTGGTGCTCCTGTGGTACCAGCCCTACTACGAAGACGCGCCCCATGCCATCAAACGAGATTGTCAGAAACTTCTCCATCATCGCGCACATCGACCACGGGAAGAGCACCCTGGCCGATCGGATCCTGGAGTATTGTGGCGCCCTGAGCGAGCGCGACCGGGTGGACCAGTATCTGGACCGCATGGAGCTCGAGCGCGAGCGCGGCATCACCATCAAGGCCCAGGCGGTGCGGCTGTCCTACAAGGCGAAGGACGGCCAGACCTACCAGATCAACCTCATCGACACCCCGGGGCATGTGGACTTCCACTACGAAGTGTCCCGCAGCCTGGCCGCCTGCGAGGGCGCCGTGCTGGTGGTGGACGCCACCCAGGGGGTCCAGGCCCAGACCGTGGCCAACGTCTACCTCGCCGTGGACAACGACCTGGAGATCCTGCCGGTGCTCAACAAGCTCGACCTGGCCAGCGCCGACACGGAGCGGGTGAGCGAGGAGATCGAGGAGGTGCTCGGCATCGACGCCTCCGAGGCCATCGGCGTGAGCGCCAAGATGGGCACCGGGGTGGACGAGCTGCTCGAGGCCATCGTGGAGCGCTTCCTGCCGCCCGACGGTGACCCGGACGAGCCCCTGAGCTGCCTCATCTTCGACAGCTGGTACGACAGCTTTCGCGGGGTGGTGATGCTCTGCAGGGTGCGTCAGGGCACTCTGCGTCCGCGGGAGAAGATCCGCCTGATGGCCACCGCCGCCGAATACGAGGTGCAGGAGCTGGGCGTCTACTCGCCCACCTACAAGAAGGTGGATGAGCTGCGCGCTGGCGAGGTTGGCGTGATCCTGTCCGGCATCAAGGAGATCTCCGAGGCCAAGGTGGGTGACACCATCACTCACACCGAGCGCCCCTGCGCCGAGCCGCTGGCCGGCTTCAAGGAGGTCAAGCCGGTGGTGTTCGCCGGGCTCTTCCCCTCCGATCCCGCCGACTACCCCGACCTGAAGGACGCCCTGGCCAAGCTGGTGCTCAACGACGCCTCGTTCAACTACGAGCCCGAGACCTCCGTGGCCCTGGGCTTCGGCTTTCGCTGCGGCTTCCTCGGCCTGCTCCACATGGAGATCATCCAGGAGCGGCTCGAGCGTGAGTACGATCTCGACCTGGTGGTCACCGCCCCGTCGGTGCGCTACAAGTGCCACCTCACCGACGGGACCATGGAGGAGGTCGCCAACCCCTCGAAGATGCCCGACGCGGGCGTGCTGGACCATGTGGAGGAGCCCTACATCAAGGCCTCCATCCACCTGCCCCAGGAGTACATCGGCCAGGTGCTCAAGATCTGCGAGGAGAAGCGCGGCATCCAGCGTGAGATTCGCTACGGCTCGGGCAACCGCGCCATCATCGACTACGATATCCCCCTGGCCGAGGTGCTGTACGACTTCTACGACAAGCTCAAGAGCGCCACCCGCGGCTACGCCTCCCTCGACTACGAGCTGGCCGGCTTCCGCAAGAATGACCTGGTCCGCATGGACATCCTGGTCAACGGCGACGCCCTGGACGCGCTGGCCACCATCGCCCACCGTGACAACACCTACTACCGTGGCCGCGACCTGTGCCGGAAGCTCAAGGAGCTGATCCCGCGGCAGATGTTCGAGGTGGCGATCCAGGCCGCCATCGGCACCAAGGTCATCGCGCGAACCACGGTCAAGGCCCTGCGCAAGAACGTCACCGCCAAGTGCTACGGCGGCGACATCTCCCGCAAGCGCAAGTTGCTGGAGAAGCAGAAAGAGGGTAAGAAGCGCATGAAGCAGGTGGGTAACGTCGAGATCCCACAGGACGCCTTCCTCGCCGTGCTCAAGCTGGAGTAACCCGACCCATGCCTTACGAACGCCCCCCCAGCGGAGGCTACGCCCGCTGGCGCTGGAACCGCCGCGTCCTGTACGAGGCGAGGCACCTGCACAAGGAGGCCAGGCGGATCCGGCGCAAGTACGGATCGACCATCAAGAACGATCTGCTGACCGAGCTGAAGGAGAAGACCAACAACCTTCACGAGGCGATCAAGGCCGAGGACCACGAGCAGGTCCTGCGCCGGGCAGACAAGCTGGAGCGCCTGCTCGATCGCCGCCTGGCCTACGCCCGCAAGTCCGCCCTGCGCGAGTACACCGAGAGCATCGGCGTGGCGGTGTTCATCGCGCTGCTGCTGCGCGCGTTCGTGGTGGAGGCGTTCAAGATCCCCAGCGGATCCATGATTCCCACCCTGGAGGTGGGCGACCATATCTTCGTCAACAAGTTCATCTATGGCCTCAGGATTCCCCTGACCAACCTCAAGCCTGTCACCTTCGGCGCCCCCGGCCGCGGCGAGGTGGTCGTCTTCGTCTACCCCAAGGACGAGACCAAGGACTTCATCAAGCGGGTCATCGCCGTTGGCGGCGACACCATCGCCATCCGCTCCAACGCCATCATCCTCAACGGCAAGGAGATCAAGCGCCGAAGGCTGCCCGGGCCGTGCATCTACTCCGACGAGGAGGAGGGCAGCGATCGCTACGAGCCGCGCCAGTGCATCGCCTGGGAGGAGGAGCTCGACGGTGTTCGGTACCGCGTGTTCCAGGATCCTCGCTCGCCCCCGTACCCCATGGCCACCATGCGCATCCCCGAGGGGCAGCTGTTCGTCATGGGGGACAACCGGGACAACAGCGCCGACAGCCGCTCCTGGGGCACGGTCCCCGAGAGCCATGTCAAGGGCAAGTCCATGATCATCTGGTGGTCCAGCGGCGACCCGGACGGGATCCGTTGGCGGCGCTTCTTCAACTCGGTGCACGACGCGCCCACCGGCGCGCTGCCCGGGGCCTTGCCGCGGTAGAAAAGAACGAAGAACGAAGAACTAAGAACAAAGAACGAAGAACTTCCGCCAGGCCTCATCCCGCGCAGCGCGCTTCCCCCACCTAACGCAGCGAGAACGGCCCCAGGGGCTCCTGGTTAAGCTGGATGTACAGGTCGGGCGGCAGGAAGTCGAGGCCGCTTGACTTGCGCTGCTCGGCGAAGCGTTCTGCCTCGGTCTTGAGGGAGTTGGCCAGGCTTTCTGCCTTGAGCGACTTGAGGCGCATCATGATCTGGAATTTCATCCGCTCGTCCTGAGTCGCCAGGTACACCTCCTGCAGGTGCTTGATGGCGAGCTCCCGCTGGCCCTCCTCCTGCAGCACCTGCGCCGCCAGGCTGGCCAGCCAGGGCAGCTTCGAGCCGAGCAGGGCCGCCCGCCGCATCCAGGTGGCGCCGGTGAGCTTGTTTCGCCGCTTCTCCGCCGCGTCCTTTCCGTCCAGCTCGAACAGGTAATACGAGCCGAGGCTCTTGGCGAACCGCCAGTCCTGCGGGAACGCCTCGGTGGCTCGCTTGAGCAGCCTGATGGCGGCCATCACCTCCTCGTCGGTATGGTCCGAATCATTGCTGCTGAGCATCATGGCCGGCCCGAACTCGTAGACCGTGGGGAACCGGTAGTTGAAGGCGACGATGGTGTTCAGGTACCGCTCGATATGGACCAGCTCCTTGTGGTCGTACAGCTGATCGGTGAAGTAGTTGATGGCCCTGATCCAGACCAGGTCCGCGGCCAGCTCGTTGTAGCCGAAGGCCATGGCGCTGATGAACTCGGCCGGCGGCAGGTTGTAGGACTCCATGGCGCCAGCGTCTCGGCCTGCCACGCTCCTGTTCTGCAGCTCGAAGCCGAGCAGCCCGGTCACCGGCAGCAGGGTCACGACGATGCAGACCACCAGCGCGACCTTGATCCCCTTGCTGAGCTGAAGCGTCATGGGCGGATTATGCCAAAAGGGCAGGGGCCTGGCCATCAAGGACACGGAGGTGTCGCCTTGTGGGGCGTCGGTTCAGGTTATTGGGGGGGTGTTGAAGAGGGAGTGGGGAGGGTAGCTAGCAGCGTCGAGACTACGACTACTCGATCTCGTTGGTGATGATCGGACCGACGGTGACAACCGCGCCCTCGGAGTCCACGGAGCCGCGGATCTCGAAGGTCGAGTAGGTCGTGTCGCAGTCCAGGTCGCCAATCGCGACGGCGGTGTACTTCGCCGAGTTGGTGGCGCCACCACTGTTGAAGTCATAGTTGTAGTAGTGCGGCTCGGTGAGGCCGAACTTCAGGCTGTCCCAGCCATTGTCGTCCCACTGGGAGGAGGCGTTGAGGCACTTGTCGCAGCAGGGGGTGCCCGGCACGGAGGTCACGCTGTTGGGGAACTGCTTCGCGACAAGCGTGCCGCCCGAGGACCAGTGGTCAACAACATAGTACTCGCGAGCGCCGACCTTGATCTTGTCCAGGGCCTCCGCGGCCTCGACGGTCTTCGACTTGCGGATGTACTTGATGAACGCCGGGATGGCCACTGCGGCCAGGATGCCGATAATGGCAACAACGATCATCAGCTCGATAAGGGTAAAACCGCCAGTCTTCTTCTTCATTTGATCCTTCCTCCTGTGTTGGTCTTGGCTTTCGCCACCGATGAGTTTGACCCCGCGATAGTACGTGGCCTGACTCGTTCTTCAAATTTTTCGTTCGTTACGAATCAGACCTTTATGCAATGACCTTGCCAACGATGAAACAGGCAAAAATAGGCCTCAAATCATTCAAATCGTGCATATTGAGCTGCGCTTCGGGTAAATTCCTTCACCCGGATGGGTGAATGAGAAAGTCAAGCGACAAAAATTGTCACTCGGTCCAGGCCAAAAAAAAATTGAGGGGCGATTCGGGGAAGATCAGCGCTGCAGGGGGGAATTCGAGGAGCTATTTGCCCTCGTTGACGATGATGGGCTGGGTCCGCGCGCTGCTGGTGCGAAGTTCCGTATATGGAGAGTCATCGCCATCCAGGTCCCCTTCTGCGAGGACGTAGTACCAGGGATGCGGTGAACCAGGAGCTGCGGGCTGGGCGGCAATCCCCATCTGACCTGCGAAGGAGTCGAGCGCGTGGGATTGGCTCGGATCGCTGGCAACGACGGTCCACTGAAAGTACGTGTACCCCCCCTCGGGACGGGCGCCGAGATCCAACCAGGAGGATCCACTTGACGGGTCCCACTTCTTGCCCGAAGGCTCACTGCCGCTGATCAGGGTGGGGTGTTTGCCGGACTGTGAGGCGTTGCAATAGTGGCCATGCTGCTGAAAGTACGACTCCTGTCGCGCCTGAATAAGCTGAATAAAAGCCTTGGCTTCCACTATTCTGGCGCTCTTGATGTGTTTGACGTAAGCGGCTACTGCGACGCCTGCGAGGATGGCAACGATGGCCACGGCAATCATCAACTCGATGAGTGTAAAACCGGCCTGACGGTCTGGAGTGATTCTCTTGGTTCGGTTCATGAAACGCTGTCCTGATGCAAATGGGTTGCCAACCCCACGGTTGTTCCAGTTCAACTTCCCTCCCGTAGTCCGTACTCCGGAGTGTGAGAAGCGCTGTACTTTTTCAATTGTATCAGCCGAGGCAGAGCGCGGAGTGTCAAAAATTGTCACCCGGTCTGACAATATTGGGCACAAATTGGCGGAATTTTCCGTCCGACCCGAGATGGCGGGGCAGGAGAAATCGCCCGGGCAAGGTGGATCCAGGGCCTGTTTGGGCCGGCCCAGAGCTTCAATGTACTGAAATTATTGGTCCAGTCCGTACTTGGACAGACGGTAACGGATGGAACGGAGTGAGATCTGCAGCAGCTTTGCCGCCTCGGTGCGGTTACCGCTCGTGCGCAGCAGCGCCTTGGCGAGGATCTTTTTTTCGATATCGCCCATGTGAGCGTCCAGGTCGAGCCCATGATCCGGGATGATGTCAGGGGCCAGTGCCCGGTACTCGCGGCTGGGCGACTTGAAGATCGGCAGCGCCTCCACCTCGATAATGTCGCTGGTGGTCAGCGCCACGGCCCGCTCCACCACGTTCTCCAGCTCCCGAACGTTGCCCGGGAAGTCGTGGGTGCACAGCAGGTTCATCGCCTTGGGCGTGAAGCCACGCACCTTGCGCCCCATCTCCACTGCGAACTTCCGCATGAAGAAATCCGCCAACAGGGGGATATCCCCCTCGCGGTCGCGCAGCGGGGGCAGGTTGATCGGGATGACGTGGAGCCGGTAGTACAGGTCCTCGCGGAAGTTGCCCACCTCGACCTCGTGGTCCAGATCGCGGTTGGTGGCGGCCACCACCCGCACGTCAACCTCCTGCTCGCTGACTGATCCCACGGGCTTGATGGTGCGCTCCTGGAGCGTTCGCAGCAGCTTGACCTGCATCGGCAGGCTCAGCTCGGCGATCTCGTCCAGGAACAGGGTCCCCCGGTGGGCGCTGGACACCAGCCCGCCCTTGTCACGGGTGGCGCCGGTGAAGCTGCCCTTGACATGGCCGAACAGCTCGCTCTCCATCAGCGCGTCGGGGATGGCCGCGCAATTGACCGGCACGAACGCCTTCTCGGCTCGCTCGCTCAGGCTGTGAATCGCCCGGGCCACGAGCTCCTTTCCGGTGCCGCTCTCGCCGGTGATGAGGACCGAGCTGCGCGTGGCCGCCACCTGCTTGATCAACGAAAAGAGCTGCTCCATGGCCGGCGAGCGCCCCACCATCCGATCGAGCCGGAATTTGCCTCGCAGCTCCTCGCGCAGGCTGACGTTCTCCCGCACAAGGGCCCGCTTCTCGAGAGCTCGCTGGATCGTGACCAGGATCTCCTCCGTCTTGAACGGCTTGGTCAGGTAGTCGTAGGCGCCCTGTTTCATCGCAGCAATGGCCGTGTCAGTGGTGGCGAAGGCGGTGACCAGGATCACCTCGGTCTCGGGGTGCAGCTCCTTGGAGCGGGTCAACACCTGCAGCCCGTCCACTCTGGGCATCATCAGATCCGTGATGACCAGGTCGAAATCGTGAGCTTGCAGCTGGGCGCAGCCTTCCTCGCCGCCCTTGGCCACCGTCACCTTGTGGTTGTTCCGGCGCAGCAGAACCTCGAGGACCTCCCTCATGGAGCGGTCGTCCTCCACCAGCAGAATCGTTCCAGCGTGCGCCATCCCCGGTATTGTCCGGACAGGCGGGCAGAAGTCAACAACCGTGGTTTCCCTTGGACTTGATTCCTGGCCGTTGCTAGCCTGGCGCCCATGTCCCAACCGGTGAACCCAGCGCCCCGCCCGGGGTGGCCCGCCGTGGCGCTGCTCCTGGTGGCGGTGGCCCACGCGCCGGCCCTGGACGGAGCCTTCATCTGGGATGACGAGCAGCTGATCCGAGATAACGAGTACATCAAGGATCTTGGTAACGTGGGCCGAGCGTTTACCCATGACTTCTGGGACGTCGCGGCCGAGGCGGGCGGGGGCGCGGGGCGCCAGGCCAACACCTACTACCGCCCCCTGGTCACCCTGTCGTATATGGTGGACCACGCCCTGTGGGGGGGCGAGGTGCGCGGGTACCACCTGACGAACCTGGCGCTGCACCTGGCGGTGGTGCTGCTGGTCTATACCTTCTGCACGCGCGTGGTGGTGGCGCCGCCCTGGTGGGCCATGGCGGTGGCCACGCTCTTTGGGCTCCACCCGAGCCGGGGGGAATCGGTGGCCTGGATCAGCGGCCGCACCGACGTGCTGATGGCGCTCTTCGCCCTGGGCGCCTTGCTGCTGCTGGCCCGCGGGCTGGAGCGACCCGGCCGGCGCGCGCTGTACCTGACCGCCGGCTGGCTCTGCCTGGCGCTGGCCATGCTGTGCAAGGAGAGCGCCATCGGGCTGGTCGTGGTGGTGCCGGCGCTGGACATGCTCATCCTGAGCCGGGACGAGCGCGGGCGGCTGATGCGAAATGTCCGCACAGTGCACCTGCCCCTGCTGGGCGCCGCCGCCCTGTATCTGCTGCTGCGGTTCGTCCTGGTCGAGCGCGCCGGCGCGGAGGCGGGCGGAGGGCTGGACCCGGGGCGCTACCTGCTGGACATCGTGCTCACCGCTGGCCACTACGCCGCGGCCGTGGTCAACCCGTACCAGCCGAGCATGCAGCTCGGCGCTCACGCGGCGCTGCTGTCCACCGACTGGACCACCTTCGCGCTGGGGGCGGCGGGGCTGGTGCTCTACCCGGCGGCGCTCTGGCTGGCCTGGCGGGCCCGGGAGCGAGCGGCCCTGCCTTGCCTCGGCCTCGTGGTCTTCGCCGCCTTCCTGGCGCCGGTGTTGAACATCCTGCCGCTGAACCTGCAGGTGCTGGCAGCCGAGCGGAACCTCTACCTGCCCATGCTCGGCGTGGCCCTGCTGCTGGCCGCGCCCCTGGTGCTGCAGGACGCGGCGACCCGCGGCCGCCGCCTCGTGGCGCTTGCCCTGACGCTGCTCGGCCTGAGCTGGGGCGGCGCGCTGTTCCTGCGCAGCCTCGACTTCACCGACCCCCTTCGCTTCTGGACCGTGGAGCTGGAGCGGAGCCCGGACAACCCGGTGGTCCAGCGCAAGCTGGCCCACGCGCTGGACGAGCGGGGCAAGGGCAAGGCGGCCACGGCGCTGAGGGTGTCGGCCTGGCGCAACCTCGACCGGCTGGGGGTGCATGGCGCGCCCAGGGTGCCGCTGTTCGTCCGGCTGCTGGAGCGCACCTATATTCAGCTGGGGCCCCACGCCGCGGCGCAGAAAACGGCGCTCGCGAAGCTGGTGTCGCAGCTGCGCGCCGGCGAGGGCGAGGTTCGGCTGGTGGTGGGGAGGCGAGCGCTCGTCATCAACGCCAGCGATGCGGCGGTGAAGGCCGCGCTGGTCCCCTTCGAGGGGGCGCTGTTGACCCTCGAGGGCACCATCCTCAGTCACCTCGGCGGTGCGGCCGACGAGGACATCAGGCTGCTCCACCGGGCCGTGAAGTTGGACCCCGACCGCATCCCGGTGCGCATGAACTTCGCCATGGCGCTGCTGCGGGCGCTGGATCCCGCGGGGGCGAAGGCGCAGGCTGCGGCCATCGTGCGGCTGGCCGGGGAGCAGGGCAGGCCGCCCCCCGGGAACCTGCGCGCCACCGTGCAGCGCGGCGCGGCGCTCATCGGCGAGCTGTGGCGCATGGGCTTCCGGGGCGAGGCGCGGGCCAGCAGGGCCGCGCTGTGGAAGCTGGCGGAGCTGCACCACCTCACCGGGTCGGCCATCCTCGTCCGGCAGGTGCTCAGGCTGCTGGTCCAGCGCTTCCCCGAGGACCGCCGCGCCTGGGCCGCCCTTGCGCGGGATCTGGCCGCGTCGGGCGAGGGGGCCGAGGCGCTGCGG
This sequence comes from uncultured Myxococcales bacterium, assembly GCA_964511535.1. Taxonomy (GTDB): domain Bacteria; phylum Myxococcota_A; class Polyangia; family CAZCFB01; genus CAZCFB01. Next base: position 10,105 of record CAZEFW010000186.1, read on the forward strand.
GTATTGGCCAGGGCGAGGGCGCGCTTTGGCGATGAGCCGGGGCTGCTCGGGCTGGAGCGGAAGATCCGGTCGGCCGGCGCGTCCAGGCCGCCAACCGGGCGCGCTACTCCTTGACCAGCACCAGCACCAGGAAGCCCCCCAGCCAGCGAAGCAGCGGCGCGTCGGCCGCGCGCCACTCGGCCCAGCGCAGCAGCGATCCCACGCCAGGCACATCGTGGAGCTGGGCCACCGGCGTCAACACGCGCACGCCCCGCACGCCGAGCAGGCGCAGGTCGGGCGGCAGGTAGGAGCGCAGGTCGTCAACCGTGTCGAGGCGGGTGAAGACATCCTCGTCGTTGTAGCTGTCGCCGATGCGGGAAGGCCGCTTGAGCGTCTTGACCAGGCCGCGCAGGCTGCGCCGGTTGTAGAACTCCAGCAGCAGGTGGCCGCCTGGTCGGGTCACCCGCGCGAGCTCTTCCAGGGCGCGTTCGATGGGCCTGACATGGGGCAGCACCTTGAAGCTGATCACGGTGTCGAACGAGGCGTCCTCGAAGGGCAGGGCGTCGAGCTGCCCCTGGACCACCGTGAGGCCCCGGCTGCTGGCACGGGAGAGCATGCCCGCCGACAGGTCGAGGCCCACGGCGCGAGCGCACTCCGGGGCCACCCTGCGCAGGATGAGGCCGGTCCCGCAGCCAGCCTCCAGCAGGGAGCCGCCCCGGGCGTGGCGCAGGGTCAGGTCCACCTCCAGGTCGTCCAGCATGGCGTGGTAACCCCGGTGCCGGTGCTTCTCGTAGGTCTCGCTGAACTCGTCGTAATAGCTGCGCGAGCGGCTCTCCTCGGCCATGTCCGTCTCAGCTCCTGAGTATCTCGGCGTACAGGTCTTCGTGCGCGCGAGATACTGCTGCAATATCGTACCGCTGGCAAGCGACCTCTCGGCAACGTCGCGACAGGGCGGCGCGCTCGTCGTCGGTGGCCCGAAGCAGCGCCCCCGCGGCGCTGGCCAGGGCCTCTGGATCATCTGGCGGGACAGCGGCGCCCACCGGGTCCTGCATCAGCTCGGTGAGCGGCGGCTGATCCGCCACAACGATGGGCACGCCCAGGGCCAGCGCCTCCAGCAGCACCAGGGGGTAATCCATCTTGGCGTAGAGGCTCTCGGCGGGGAGCAAGCACAGGTCGCAGGCGGACAGCAGCTGCTGCATGTCGGCCACCTCGCCCATGTGGCGGGTGAGCTGCTCCACGCCGGCGCGCGCGAGGTCGGCGCGCAGGCGGCGGTCGGCCTCCAGAGACGCTTGCTGCTTGGGCCGGCAGGCGAAGATCACCACCGGCTCCAGGTCCCGCAGCAGGGGCACCGAGGCCGCGACGGTAGCGGCCGCGCCGCTGAACTGCAGGTCGCCCGGGTAGACCAGCACCGGGCGATCCTTGGGGAGCCCGAGGGCCTGCCGCGCCTCCAGCCGGCGCGCCCGAGTGGGCCAGGGGGGAATCCTGATGCCCGGCGGGATGAGCGCCATGCGCTCCGGCGCCACGCCCTGATGGATGAACTGGTCGCGGGTGTGATGCGACAGGACGACCACCTGGTCCGCGAAGAGCAGCCGCTCCGGCTGTCGGAAGCTGCTAGGAATGGAGCACACCGTCTGCAGGGTGCGGCGCGGGCGCGCGGCGAGGGCCAGCCGAGCCGCCTGGCATGTGCGTGGGTTTGGGGCGAAGAAGAAGTGGGTCAATTCCGCGTCATCCCGCCGGAGGAGCCGCAGCAGGACCCGCGCGTTTTGCACCAGCGGCGGCGTGTAGCGGCCCGAGTCGCGATAGAGCGGTTCGCTGACAACCCCGTCGCCGCCCAGGCGCTGTCCTCTGGGGCACAGGACACGGTAGCGGTACCGCTGGCCGAGCAGGGCCAGATCTCGCACCAGGTTTTTGCTGCTGTCGTTCCAGGGGGGCGCGATGGGTTTGGAGACCATCAAGATGGTCGCTCGGGACAGAGTCATGTGGCCTGATCCTCCGGCTCGTGGCAGGGCGAAGTGTTGACCCCACGAGGACTGCATGATACCAAACTAATGTAAATTCATATGTATTGGAGATGTCCGGGATGGCGAAGACAATCCTTTTAGCCGAGGACAGCGTCACGATCCAGAAGGTCGTCGAGATGACCTTCGCAGCCGAGGACTTCACCGTAATCGCGGCAGATGCTGGTGAATCCGCCGTGAAGATTGCCCTGGAGTCTCCACCCGATATTGTCATCGCCGATCTCTCCCTCGAGGGAGAGGACGGATACGACATCTGTAGCTCAATCAAGAGCATCGACGCCCTCTCGGGGATCCCGATCCTGCTGCTGCACGGGAGCGCCGCGCAGTACGACGAGGGCAGGGCCCGGGAGGTCGGCGCCGACGGTGAGATCGCCAAGCCGTTCGAGACGCAGACCCTCATCGACCGGGTGAAGATCCTGTGCGGTGTCCCGGTCTCCACGTCGACCCTTCGGCCTCAGCCCAAGCGTCCGGCGCCGCCGGCCACAGAATCCACAGGGGAGATCTCCATCGACGCCAGCAGCCTCGGCGCGTCCGCGGAGAAGCCTGGCGCCAAAAAGAAGGGCCCGCCGCCGCCGCCCCCGAAGAAGAAGAAGAAGGGCCCGCCGCCGCCGCCCCCGCCGCGGCGCAAGACCGGCTCCGCGCCGGTTGTGGGCGCGGAAGATCCAACGCCGGCCCCGCCCGAGGCCGCGCCGGCTGTGCGTCCGCTGGCCCCGGCAGAGCCGGAGATCACCATTGAGGCCGAGCCTCCCACGCTGGATGATCCCGTCGAGGATCTGCCCTCCTTCGACAACCCGCACTTCCCGCCCGCCGAGGGCAGGCCGCCGGCCATGACCATGCGCGGGTTCATCGGCTCCGACCTTCCGCCGCCGCCCGAGGGCATGCCCCTGCCGCCGCCTGTGCGCGCCAACGAGGCATCGGGTGAGACCTCTCCCATGCCTGTGGTCGAGTCTACGCCGGCCCCCGCAGAGCCGACGCCGACGCCGACGCCGACGCCGACGCCGACGCCCGCGCCCGCCGAGCCTGCGCCGGCGCCTGCCGCCGTCGCCGCCGCGCCCGTGGAGCTGGACGACGCCACCCGCGAGCTTGTCATCAAGCTCAGCCGCGAAGTGATCGAGCGGGTCGTATGGGAGGTGGTACCTGATCTGGCCGAGCGCATCATCACCGAGGAGCTGGACCGGCTGGTTGAGGGGAAGGACTAGAGCACCGATCAGGTAAAGGGACCGAGCCAGGCGAAGCAACTGGAATCACAGGCGCGGAGGGAGGAGGGAGCTTGCTGGAGGCAAGTGACCGACGAGCGACAAAGCCTGTGGTTTCAGGAGCAAGCCTGGCGACGGGAGTTAACCTGTTCGGTGCTCTAGCCTGGATATTGCGCCAGATGCCCTGCTGCGGCGTCCGGTACCGTCGGCGCAGCGGCTCCCGCGCCGCCTCACCATACGCACCAGTATGCTTTCGTCGTCGCGGGTCCCCTGCGCCTCGGTCCCGGACGCCTCGTGACGGCCCCTTGGCGCAATATCCAGGTTAGCCCGGCGCTCGCCGGGTAGACGCGGCATCCTGCCGCGCTCCTTCAATCAGGGAATGTCTCCAGAGAAGCGGCGGGACGCCGCAACCACCGTGGGCAGTGAAGGAGAGGCGTGGCGCTACTTGCCCTTCTTCTTCTTCGGCGGGTCCATCTGGCCGGGCATGGTGGGCTGATGCTCGATAGGCAGGGTGCTCATGTTGTCGCTCAGAGGCAGCGTGTTCATGTCGTCGCCGATCTCGAGCTCGCCGAGGTCCGGAATGCCCAGCCCCTCGTTGCGCACCTCTGACAGCTCGGCGGACGTGTTGCGCAGCCGCTCCGTGAGCACCTGCAAGAAGCTCCACAGCAGGCGCACAGACAGCTTCGTCTCGTGGCGAATGAGGCGGTAGAAGTCGGAGCGCTTGAGGATGAGCAGCCGCGCCTTGCCCGTGGCCAGCGCCGTGGCGCTCCGGGGGGCGCTGTCGAGCAGCGCCATCTCGCCAAAATGGTCGCCGGCGGCGAGGGAGGCGATGTGGGAATCCTTGATGCGGATCTCCACCTGCCCGTCGAGGATGATGTACATGTCCTCGCCCTTGCTCCCCTCCTCGCAGATCACCTCGGCGTCCGTGTATTTCTGGACCTGGGTGATGTTCAGCACCCGCACCAGCTCCTTGTACGACAGGTAGCGGAAGATCGGCATCCCCTGCAGGGCGCTCATGCGGTTGGTCAGGTCCTTGGAGCGAAGGTCCGGCTCCTCGCCGCCAGGGATGCGCACCACGACGCTGGTGATGTTGTCGTGGCCGCCGCCGTCGTTGGCCATCTGGATGAAGGCCTCGGGCACCGACTTGATCTTGGGTAGCTGCAGGGTGCGGATGATGCGTTCGTCGTCGAGGTAGTGGTGCAGACCGTCGGAGCAGAGCAGGAACTGATCACCGGGCAAGACGTCGAAGTCGAGGGTGTCCACGGCGACCGACTCGTAGACCCCCACCGCGCGGGTCACGGCGTTCTTGTAGTCCTTGTAAGGCGAATCATCCACCTCTTCGGCCTTGAGGCTGCCGCGCTTGATCAGCTCGTTGATCAGAGAGTGGTCGTCGGACAGCTGGTGCACCTGACCCTGGCGCATGAGGTAGATGCGGCTGTCGCCCACGTGGGCGATGAGGCCGCGCTCCTCCACGAGCATGAGCACCGAACAGGTGGTGCCCATGCCGCGCTTCTCCGACTCCCGCTGGGCGCGCTCGTAAATGGTCGAGCACGCCTCCTGCACTGCGTGCTCGAGCATGTGCAGCAGGTCCGAGCGGCCCACGCCGTCAGCCTTGTCGAGGTACTTCTGGATCAGGTCCTGGTTATCGGAGACCACCTCCTGCACCTTGCGAACGCACATGGAGGAGGCGACCTCTCCCGAGGCGTGCCCGCCCATGCCGTCGGCCACGACGAAGACGCGGAGCTTCCGGTCCACCAGGAAGTTATCCTCGTTATGGTCCCTGGTGATGCCGACGTCGGTGGCGGCCCAGAAATCTAGGTTCACGTTCTCCTCCTGCTGAAACCGTCGCGCCAGAGGTCCAACGGGCGCCCGGCTAGAGTCGCCAGTGGCGTCTGTGATGTCAACTGTCCGTCCACCTTCAAACAGGTTGCATGTACCCTATTGACATGGGCCAGATGTTGGGCTAGTTACTCTGCTGCCCGAAGGGTGGATCATCCGGAATCGTCTAATGGCAGGACACAGGTTTCTGGTACCTGTTATCTAGGTTCAAATCCTAGTTCCGGAGCTCCGGCCCCATAGTCTAGCGGTGAGGACGTCGGCCTCTCACGCCGAAATCCCGGGTTCAAGTCCCGGTGGGGTCACTTTCAAACCCTCTGCAATCGCAGAGGGTTTTTTTATGCCCACAGTTTTTCAGCACATTTTCAGCACGGATTTTCAACTTTTTGTCTCCGAGGCCCTCTCTTGAGAGCCCCACGGGGCCGGTTCTTCCAGCTTCGAGATGGCGTCCTCCAGCGCCTCCGGAGTCAAGTGCATGTAGCGCATGGTGGTAGTCAGGGACTTGTGTCCGGCGAGCTCCTGGATGGACCTCGCGGGCACGCCACGCATGGCCAGGTGAGAGCAGAAGGTGTGGCGCAAGCAGTGCCACGGCTTACCCGGCTTTGGCAGGGACGCCAGGCGATAGAGCCGCTCGCCGCGCCAGCGCAGGACCTCCTTGGACCAGGGCTCCGTGCTCACCCTTCCCCGTACCGTCTTGCCCGCCAGTAACACCCAGGGACCGTTGAGGCTTCGGTGCGCCTTGAGGGCCGCGGCGAGCCGTTGGGTCAAGGGCACATCTCTGACGCCACCCCACTTGGGCGGCAGCTCCTTGCCATCCTGAAGCTGCCTGAGCACGCGCAGCCGGCCCAGCTGGAAGTTGATGTCCTGCCACTGGAGTCCGGCAACCTCGCCAGCTCGCAGGCCCGCATCGGCCCCAAGCAGCGCGGCCAGGTAAAGCGGGTGGTCTGACACCACGGCCTCAAGCAGGACAGCCAGCTCGTCGAAATCCAGGAAGTCGAAGTCCTGGGGCGGCACCTTCAACAACTTGATCTTGGGGATCGTCTCCAGCAGCTCCACCTCAATGGCGTAGCGCAGGATGGTCTTGAGCAGGGTGAGTGCGTTGTTGATGGTCTTCGGCGCGCGTGGCAGGGCCTGCATGTGGCCGATGAGCTGCTTGATGCCGCGAACCTTGACCTCGTCGAGCTTGGTGTCGCCGAAGCGCGGCAGCAGGTGGCAGTCCAGCAGGCTGCGCTTGGACTTCATCTCCGAGTAGCCCGAGGTCGTGGGCGCCTCATCGCGCATGAACTCCTCGGCGAAATCCTCAAAGGTGGGAATGGGTGCCCCTGCCTGTACTGCTGCCAACACCTCTGCTTCGACCTCCCTCTTTCTGGCCAGCTCGTAGGACTTCGCCCCCCGCTTGCTCTGCGCCGGGCTCCGCTCCTGGTAGCGTTTTCCATCAGCTCCGATGAAATCCACCACCCAGACCTTCCTGTTTCGCTTTCCCTTCTTGCTTCTCCATAAATCTTGTCTCACCGCCATGGTGCCCTCCTTTCGTAGGGCAGCGAGACACAGCCGTGTTGATCGTATCCCATGGCGATCTTCGAGGGAAAGCGTCCGTTCATTTTCTCCCCCTAATACGTGGCGGAAGCTCTCCGGTCTCGAGCCATCTTTCGAGGGTGGGCCGGTGGACGCGAAGCAGCCGTCCCACCTTGCGTGCGCCGGGGATGGCGCCGGTCTTGAGGCCCTGGTAGACAGTGCTCCGCCCGGCGCGCAGCAGCTTGCAGACTTCGGGGACGGTGAGGAGGAGTTGAGCAGTCTCTGGGACTGGCGGAGACTTCAGCACTCCCCGAGTTACCGCCTGCATGGCAGCCGGCGGCCTTCCCTCTCTGCCAACATGAGTGAGACACCTGCTCCCCTTGGAATTACTGTAGAGG
>CAZEFW010000187.1:0-16756 GCA_964511535.1 uncultured Myxococcales bacterium
CGAGGTCTACTCCTACACCGAGGCCGGCAACGGCGAGCTCGGCTTCTACCTGGTGAGCGACGGCACCGGACGCCCGGTCAAGTGCCGCTGCCGCCCGCCCTGCTTCTACGGCATGACCGGTCTGAGCCATGTCATCGACGGGCACCTGCTGGCCGACATCATCCCGACCTTCGACACCATCAACATGATCGGTGGGGAGTGCGACAGATGACCACCACAGAGAACAAGCTCCCCGAGCTCGAGGGAGAGCCGGTCGAGATCAGCATCGACGGCGAGAAGTATGAGGCCCCCGCCGGGGCCAACCTGCTGGAGTTCATGATCGGCCAGGGGATCGAGGTCCCCTACTTCTGCTACCACCCGGGGCTGGCGGTGGTGGCGGTGTGCCGGCAGTGCCTGGTGGAGCTCAAGGGCATGCCGAAGCTGGTCCCTGCCTGCCAGACCAACATCAGCGAGGGCATGGACATCATCAACTCCAGCGAGAAGGTGCTCGACGCGCGCCGCCAGCTGCTGGAGTTCACCCTGGTCAACCACCCGGTGGACTGCCCCATCTGCGACAAGGCGGGCGAGTGCATCCTGCAGAAGCAGTACCAGGACTGGGACCACGCCAAGTCCCGCACCGACCACGCCAAGGTGAGCAAGCCCAAGGCCGTGGACGTGGGCGCGCGCATCGTGCTGGACGACGAGCGGTGCATCCTGTGCACCCGCTGCGTTCGCTTCATGCGCGACGTGGCCAAGGAGGAGCAGCTCTGCATCTCCCACCGCGGCAACCACGCCGTGCTCTCCACCGCGCCGGGGCACAGGTTCGACAGCAACTACTCGCTCAACACCGTGGACATCTGCCCGGTGGGCGCCCTGACCGACAAGGACTTCCGCTTCAAGGTCCGGGTCTGGGAGCTTTCGAGCGTCAACAGCGTGTGCAACGGCTGCGCCACAGGCTGCCGCTGCGAGGTGCACACCCACCGCAACGACGTCAAGCGCCTGGTGCCCCGCCGGTACGAGGACATCAACCTGAACTGGATGTGCGACTACGGCCGCTACACCTACAAGGCGCTCACCGACCGGCGCAACACCCTGCCCTTCATCCAGGGCAAGGAGGCGGGCTGGGACGAGGCGCTGGACTTCGTGGGCAAGGCGCTGGAGAAGCTGCACTCCGCCGGCGACGGCGGCAAGGTCGGCGTCGTGCTGGGCGCCGACGCCACCAACGAGGACAACTACGTGGCCGCCCAGCTGGGCCTCGAGTACCTGGAGGCGGGCGCGGTGTACCTGGCGGCAGAGCCAGACGGCAAGGGGGATGACTTCCTCCGCGTGGACGACCCGAACCCGAACCGCGCCGGCGCCGCCGCCGTGGCAGGCGACAAGCTGAAGTCTTCGGCCGACCTGGCCTCCGATCTGAAGGCGGGCAAGCTCAAGGCGCTGCTGGTGGTGGGAGACAAGCTGCACCTGCCCGAGGCCGCCCAGGCGAAGCTGCAGGACCTGGACCTGCTGGTGGTTCAGGCTGCCCACCCGGGAGCCGTGGCTGACAAGGCAGGGGTCTTGCTGCCCGCGGCCATGTGGGCCGAGGTGGACGGCACCATGGTCAACGCCGAGGGCGCGGTGCAGCGGCTCCGCGCCGCGGTGGAGCCCCCCGCCTTCGCCCGCCCGCACTGGCAGATCCTGGTGCAAGCCGCGCGCAAGGCGGGCTTCACCCTGGACTACGCCGGAGTGAAGCAGGTGCACGAGGCCATGAAGAAGGAGATCGAGCCGCTACGCGGGGCCGAGTGGGGCAAGGACCTGCCCCCGACCCTGCTGCGCTACGCTGGAAGCCGAGGATAGCCCATGCTCGCCATCATCATAGCCACCATCATCAAGCTGGTCATCATCCTGGGGTTCGCCATCGTGCTGGCCGCCCTGCTCACCTGGATGGAGCGTCGCCAGAGCGCCATGATGCAGGACCGCATCGGCCCCGAGCGCGCCTGCCTCATCCCGCCGGAGAAGGGCAAGTTCCTGGGCAAGATCCGCCTCTGGGGGCTTGTGCACCCCATCGCCGACTCGCTCAAGCTGGCCACCAAGGAGGACTTCGTCCCGCCCAAGGGCCACAAGCTGCTCTATACCATCGCGCCGCTGTTCGCCCTGGTGCCCGTGCTGTTGGTCTTCGCCATCATCCCCTTCGGTCCGCCGGTCGTGCTGGCCAAGCTGGGGCAGGTGCTGCCCGCCATCGGCCCCGAGGACCAGGTGCAGTACCTGCAGGTGGCGCACCTGGACATCGGGTTCCTGTTCGTGTTCGCCATCGCGTCCCTGGGCGTGTACGGCTCCACCCTGGCGGGCTGGGCCTCGTACAACACCTACGGCCTGATGGGCGCCATGCGCGCCGCCGCTCAGATGATCTCCTACGAGGTCACCATGGGCCTGACGGTGGTGGGCGCCTTTTTGGTCTACGGCACCCTGGAGCCCAACGCGGTGGTGCAGGCCCAGGCCAACAGCAACTGGGGCATCATCATGCAGCCCCTCGGCTTCCTCCTGTTCTTCTTCGCCGCCATCGCCGAGACCAAGCGCGCCCCGTTCGACATCCCCGAGGGCGAGTCGGAGATCGTGGGCTACTTCGTCGAGTACTCCGGCGCCCGGTTCATGATGTTCTACCTGGGCGAGTTCCTGGAGATCGTGTTCGCCGCCGCCATGGTGGCCACGCTCTTCTTCGGCGGCTGGCACTTCCCGGGCTACGCCGCAGCCGCCGCCAACTTGCCCCACTTCCTGGTTGTGCTCATGGGCATGGCCGCGTTCATGTTCAAGACGTTCCTGCTCTGCTTCCTGCAGCTGTGGATCAGGTGGTCGGTGCCGCGCATGCGCTACGACCAGCTGATGAAGCTGGGATGGAAAGGGATGCTGCCTGCGTCCATCCTTAACATTGTGATCACCGCCGGCGTGGTGCTCTGGGCCCAGGCCGCCTCCGCGACGCCGTAGCGGTTCAGCTCAGGAGCCAAGGAAACAACCATGGCCAAGGTCGTAACATTCAAACCCGGACTCTGGGAGGCGCTGTACATCCCGGAGCTGCTGCGCGGGATGTCCGTCACCATCCGCCACTTCTTCCTCAACACCTTCGGGAGCAGGGAGATCGTCACCATCCGCTACCCGGAGGAGAAGCGCGTGTACCCGCGCTACTTCCGCGGCGTGCACCGGCTGATGCAACGGGAGGACGGCACCCCGCGCTGCGTGGCGTGCATGATGTGCTCCACCATCTGCCCGGCCAACTGCATCCACATCGAGTCTGGCGAGCGCCCTGAAGGCGGCATCGAGAAGATGCCGGTGAAGTTCGACATCGACGAGCTGGTGTGCGTGGTGTGCGGCCTGTGCGTGGAGTCATGCCCCTGCGACGCCATCCGCATGGACTCCGGCGTGCACATGCCCCCCATCGAGCACCGCTACGAGGCGCTGCTGGACAAGGAGCACCTGCTGGAGCGCGGCGGCCCCAACGTGTCGGTCCAGGGCGGCTCCGGCCCTGACTGGCGCGACAAGTACGACGACTCCATGGGCGACGCTCGCGCCGTGTACGACGGCGAGGGCGATCACTACAAGGATATCAAGGGCTCCTGAGGCCCTCTCCACCTCCCCCCTTTTCGCGCTGATCTCCGCCTGCGCGGCGCGCCGCGCCGACACGCTGCTGTCCCCCCGCTCTTATCAATCCAGCTCCCGGCTCAGGCTGGTCCCCATGGCCGCCTCGTAGCGCGCCAGGTCCTCGCGCGCCCGGCCCAGCAGCGCCCCTCCCGTGTGATCGTAGCAACGCACCCGCGCGCGCAGGAACGACTCGGTCCACGGCACGTGGGGCTCGAAGGAGGCCATGGCCTCGGCGCACCTCGAGGGGGGCGACATCAACATGGCGATGTTCACCAGGAGCCGGCGGCGCAGGAGGTCATGCCCACGCGCCGCCAACGGCTCGGACAGCAGGTCCATCAGCTTGTTGGCCCGGCCGGCGTCGTTCCTGGCCAGCGCCGTGGCCACGGGCAAGGCCCGGGCCACCAGCAGCGGAACGGGCCACGGATCCTTGCGGTGCCGCTTGACCGCCTCGGTGTAGGCCTTCATCGCGCCGGGGATGTCGCGCTGGCTCAGCCGCCACCGGGCCCGGATGAAGGCCGCCTCCGTGGGCTGCACCCGCTCCAGCCTGGCGATGAGCGCCTGGGCCTCCGGCCTGGCCAGCTTGGCGTGCGCGTCGGCCGCCACCATCAGCTCCACGGCGTTGGCCGGCTCCCGGCCGTGAGCCTTCCATGCCTTGACGGCCTTGCCGGTCTGCCCCTGGATCCACGCCTCAAGGAAGAGGTGCTGGTAGTAGCTGCCCGGACCGAGGGATTGCGTCGCCGGGACCTCGGGCTTGTCCTGCCCCGTGAAGCCAGAGGCGAGGTGAGCGCTGCTCATCAGCCCCGGATCGAGCGCGCCGCCTGTCACCTCGGGGGCCGCGAACCCCCGGGCGCGGGCAACCCGCCGCAGCCCCGCCACCGTGAAGTCTGACGGCTTCTCCCTGGCCCTGGCGATGAGGAACTCCAGCTGGTTGAGGTCGTCACGGTTCACCGCCTCCTCGCCAGCCCGGGCGGCGATGGCTTTGGCCAGCCCCGGACCGGCGAGGTAGCGAGCCATCACCCCCTCCGCCGAGGCCGCACGCCAGGCATGCATCAGCGCGCTCCTGTAGGGCTCCTGGGCCACCCGGCGCCGCAGGCGCTGAAGGTCGGTGGGCTGGTGCTTCACGCGGCTGATGAGCACCAGGTCGCCCGGCTGGCTGCTCCAGGACTCCACGGCGCCGAAGGTCTGGCAGAGGGTCGCGTAGACCGTCATGACGCTGCGGGTGTCGATCTCGTAGCCCTGCAGCCACTGGATGAAGACGCCCCCGGGGCGCAGGCGCTCGCTCACCGCCTGGTAGAACTCGTGGGTGAAGAGGCTGGCGATGCCCGCCGAGTAGGGGTTTGAAGGTTCGGAGAAGATCACGTCGTACTGCTCGCCCGATCCGAGCAAGAAGTCCCGCGCGTCGTTGATCACGATGTTGACTTTGGGGTTGTTGGTCACATCGCGGTTCACGTCGCGGAACCAGGCGGCGGCCTGCACCAGGGCGGGCTCGATCTCCACCACGTCCACGCGCTTGATGGTGTCCACCGCGGCGAGCCAGCCCGCGGTGCTCCCGGTGCCCAGGCCCACCACCATGGCGGACCGCGGCTCCGGGTGGAGCAGCGCGCCCAGCAGGCCCCCCATGATCTGGGTGCCGGCATCGCCCACCGCCGAGCCGTCGATCTTGCCGTTGAGGGAGAAGGAGGTGTCGTTGTACAGGTGAATGGCCACAGCGCTCTCGCGCCCGTCCCGCGCCATGGCCACAGAGTCGCGACGCGCGTTGACCCATTGCCGGTGGGCGTTGACGCTGGAGCTCCTGAGCTCGCCGCGCGCGCGCCCGACGCCGATGGGAGAGTGGCGCCAGAACGCGGTGGGGCCAGCGGCCGCCATGGTGGCGCCCAGCAGCAGCAGCAGGGCCGCGCCCAGCGGGACCAACCTGGCGACGCCCAAGGCTCCGGCGCGCCGATGCGCCCAGAGGGCGACGATGCCGGCGGCGAGCAGCAGCACCACCGCCAGCCGCCAGACCCCCGGCGCGGTGATGAGCGGTACGAGCAGGAACCCGCCGGCGAGCGCGCCGGCGATGCCGCCGGCCATGTTGGCGGCGTAGGCCAGGCCCACGTCTCGCCCCACGCGCACCTGGCCGCTGCCCAGCAGGGCGATGAGCAGCGGGAACTGGTAGCCGGCCACCAGGGCCGTGGGCAGGACCACAACGGCGGCGACCACCGCCCAGCCGGCGATGGCCCCGCCAAGACCCAGGGACCACAGCCCCTGGAGGCTCAGGGCCAGCACCGCCAGGTCATCGCCCAGCAGCAGCGGCAGCGCCACGCAGGCCGCCTCCAGCGCGCAGGTCCAGGCCAGCGCGTACAGCGTCGCCGGGCGCTCTGTCCGCCTGGCGGTGTACGCCACGCCGCCGAGGCCGATGCCGCACAGGGCCACCGCGAGGATCAACCCCATGGCGTAGGAGGAGCCCCCGATGAGCGGGCTCAACATCCGGTACCAGGTCAGCTCCATCAGCATGAACACGAACCCCACCACGGCGGCCCCGGCGATGATCAGTCGGGACGGGGCGACGGTGGGCTCGGCCTCGGACGAACCGCGGCCCGCCTTGGACCGGCGCGGCTTGGACCGGGCGCCCTTCTTCGCGGGCGCCTTCGCCCCGGAGCGGGCCCGGCCCAGCAGCCAGGCGGCCAGCACCACCGTGGAGTTGACCCCGCACGCGAGCCACAGGCTCTGACGGATGCCCAGGGTCGGCAGCAGCGCGAAGGTCGCCAGCAGGGCCCCAGCCACGGCGCCCAGGGTATTCAGCCCGTAGAGCAGCGCGGCGCGCCGACGGGAGAGGTCCCCTTCCGGCGTCACCGCGCGGGCGGCTGCGGGCAGCGTCCCTCCCATGAAGAAGGTCGCCGGCAGCAGGACCACCGCGGTCAGGATCAGGCGCGCGCAGGTGCCGCCCACCAGGCCCAGGCTGGCGGTCCCCCCCACAGCGATGTAGAGCCAGCGCGCGAGGAGCAGCAGCGCCGGGGTGAGCGCGGCCCAGAGCGTGATCCCGAGCTCCAGCGCGGCGTACAGGTGCAGCGGCCGCTCAGATCGCTCCACCCGCCTGATGAGCAGATAGCTCCCCAGGCCGAGCCCTCCCATGAACACCGCGAGCACCGCCGCCGCAGCGGGCGTGGAGGCGCCGAAGACGAGCCGCAGCTCGCGCAGCCACGCGATCTGGTAAACGAGGGCGCAGAAGCCGGAGATGAAGAGCAGCGCTGCTACCGCGAGGGGACGCCGGACCATGGCCAAGCATACTGCCCCCTCGCCCTCAAATGCGCGAACAATTCGCGCAGGACTGGACCTCCATGCTCCGGACGACCTCTACGGTTTTTTGGGCGCCGGACCGGGCTTCTTCGCCGCCTTGGTCCAGCCCGGGGTCACCTCGAACACCGCGTAATCGGTTCCCACCAGCAGGTTGACCAGGCTGGCGAGGGTCAGGGTGTAGCTGCGCTTGCCCAGCTTGACCCTGAGCCGCCCGCCTTGCTGCAGGTGGGTCGGCTTGACCACCACCGCGCCGCTGTGGCCCTCGCTGACCTCGACCCGCACCTGCCCCGCCGAGATGTCCCCGATGTAGATGCGCAGGTAGCCGCCGGAGCCGGGCAGATCCGCGCTCCGGCGCTGGTTCACCGTCACCTTGCCCTTGCCTCCAGCCAGGTCCAGCGCGCCCGGGATCGCCCGCATGATCACGGTGCGCAGGGGTTCGCCAGCCGGGCCGAAGCGGACCTTCAGCGTGCCCGACGCGGCCCACGCCCGGCGCAGGGGCGCGGTGATCTTGAGCTTGAAGGCGGCGCCGTCCCTGGAGAAGGCGAACTTCTGCGCCCCCGCCGCGGCGCTCACCGCGGCCTCGCCCTCGCCCCGGCTGACCTTGCACTCCAGGGCCCGCACCTCGTCCGGCGCGAACCACGCGCTCCCGTGGTAGCGGCTGACCCGCTGCTTCCCGCTCTTCCCCACCACCCACAGCCGGTAGTCCCAGGCCGACGCCTCGCGCAGGCTGTAGAGCACCGCGACGCTGCTGTAGGCCTTGCCGCCGGCAGCGCGCGCGAAGATGCGGAACTTGCGCTTGCCCTTCTTAGCCAGCAGCAGCTCGTAGATGTCCGGGTCGGCCAGGTTCACCTGGAAGCGGTTTGTGTCCACCGCGTCCAGCGCCACCCGCCCCTTGTCGTCAGCCTTGCGGGCCAGCCACACCTGCGCGGCGCTGCCTCCCTTGACCCTCGCGGTGAGGATGCGGTTCGTGCCCTCGGCGAAGGGCAGCACCAGCCGGGATGGGAGCCCCTCCAGCATGATGGTCAGGCGACGCTCGGCGCGGGCCGCGGTGGGCGCGAGCGCCGACGCCAGGAGTATGGCGGACACATAACAGAGGAGCGTACGTGGTCTCAATGGGGTTCACCTGGGGCGAGGCTGAATGTTCTGTGCTGGACCGGTTCAGCCATTGTGGCCCCCGCCGCGGGATCCAGTCCAGCGCTGTGAGATGCTACGATGTGCCGACCATGAAACATGCCCTCGCCATCGCCGCCGTCAGCCTCACGCTGACCGCGTGCGCCCCCAGGAGCACCCCCCCGAACAGCGCGCCGCCCTCGCCGCGCGACCCCCGCCATGCCGCCTGCGAAACGGTGCTGCAGGATCAGGCCGCGGCCTGGAACCGCGGCGACATGGACGGCTACGCCGCGGCGTACCATCGCGACCCGGCCATGGTGTTCGTGTCGGGCAGCTCGGTCACCCAGGGCTACCAGGCGCTGTACGACCGGATGAAGAAGCGCTACCCGGACCGCGCGGCCATGGGGCAGCTGACGTTTGCCGGGCTCACCTTCCGCGACTTCGGCCAGGGCGAGGTGCTGGTGGAGGGCACCTGGAAGCTGAAGCGAGCCAAAGACCGCCCCTGGGGCCGCTTCGTGCTGGTGATGCGCAAGGTGGACGCCGGCTGGCGCGTGGTGGTGGACTACACCAACCTGCAGGGCAAGTAGCCTCCCGCGCGATCCCGCTCGCGGCCCCGTTCTGCTGATAATTGACGCCTTGTGCCGATCCCCGGGCGATGTTGGGCATTCACAAAAAGCGACGAATCTGTCACTTTTAACGAGGAATGATTCAGCACAGGACGGGACGGGCTGCGAGACGCTGCAGGGGACCGGTCCACATCGGGCTTTTGCTCTTCACCCTGCACATGTGCACGCCCGCCAGGGCAGATCCGGGCAGCATCTTTTCGGGCCCCACTGCCGCCGATGTCCTGGCCAGCTACTGGAACCCCGCGGCCATGACCTTGCTGGGAGGCGGCACCCACCTGGGGCTGCACAGCACCGTGATGTACGCCCGGGTGCGCTACCAGCGGGCCACCGTGAACCCCCACGATGGCCTGCCCTACCCCGAGGCGAGCCTCGAGACCTTCAAGCCGGACCCGTCGGTGGGCGCCGTGTTCAACGCAGGCCTGGACGACTTCCGCTTCGGCCTCTCGTTCACCCTACCGATGATGGACGGCGCCGCCTGGACCGACACCCAGGGCGGCAAGCCGGCCAGCACCCGCCACTACGCCACCTCGGGCATGCTGCTCCAGCTCTCCCTGCAACCCTCGGTGGCTTATCGGATCAACCGGTACATCTCCGTGGGGCTCGGGCTCGACGTCATCATGATGATGGTGGAGAGCCACGTGGTGGTGGACTTCGGCGCCAAGATCAACGGCTACGCCAACCGGTTCTGCGCGGCGCACTGCCCGCTGGATCCGCTGGTATCGTGGGAGGACCCGGCCTTCGAGGCCATGACCCACGTGGACGGCTCGGCCTGGGACGTGGGCGCCTTCGCCGGCGTGCTCATCACCCCGACCCCATGGCTCCGCCTGGGGGCCATCTTCCGCACGGGCTCCGGCGAGGTGGACATCCCGGTGGAGATCGAGGTGAACATGCCGCCCAACATCGGCAGCTTCATCAAGGCCACGGGGCTGGACATCCTGCTGCCCGACGTGAGGGCCACCGGGGAGATGACCATGGTGGTGCCCATGTCCCTGGCCGCGGCCGTGACCGTGGGGCCGTTTGGGGGCGTCCAGGTCACGGCGGACATGCGCTGGGTCGACCGCTCCAAGACCGGGCTGAACCTGATCAGCATCACCGAGGCCACCTCAAAGCTGGTCACCGACCAGTCGTTGATCCTGGTGCACGAGGACTACTTCCTGGCTGGCCTGCGCGTGGAGGTCCGGCCAGCGTCGACCCTGATGCTGGCCGTGCGGTTCGAGTACAGCCCCAGGACCGTGCCCGACGCGTACCTCACGCCCATCAGCATGGACTTCGACTCCTACAGCCTGCACGCCGGCCTCGCCTGGCAGATCACCTCCTGGCTCGGCGTGGTCGCGGAGTACTCGCACTACTTCCTGCCCGAGCGGAGCATCAGCAGCAGCCACTTCGGCCCCAACCCCCGGCCGCTAACCAAGATCGAGGCAGGCTTCAACTACCCCTCGCCCACCGGCGTCTACGACGTGGACGCCGACCGCTTCGGCCTGGGGTTCATGTTCAGCTGGTCCGGCGCCGCCCGCTGAGCTGGCCAGCATGAACAACCTGCCCCCGCGCCCCGCGCAGTAGCGGCCTCTGCCCCTCCCCCTCGCCTCACTCCCCAACGGCGCAGGAGCGCCCCCGGTGGCGGGCATAGATCCCGTTGGCCCACTGCGCGCCCTTCCGGTGGACCACGCTCTCGCGCAGCGTCACCAGCTCCGGCGGCCAGGGCTCGGGCAGGGCGTAGGGGAACTCGGGCGGCCGGAGCAGCGCGGTCATCACGGCGGCGGCGGTGAGGTCCGCGATGGTGAAGCGGTCGCCCACCAGGAAGCCGGACGGACCGATCTCGGCCTCCAGCCGGTCGCAGTGCCCCTGCAGGCGCCCGCGCGCGGCCTCCACGCTGGCGCGGTCCAGGCCCATGTTGCGGCTGAACGCCGGGCGCATCAACGGCCAGGCCGCCCGCCACGCCAGGCGGTGCAGCGCGCCGTACCCGCCGGTTGCCATGCGCGCGGCGTGGCCGCTCCGGCGCAGGTAGCAGGACCAGAACAGCCGGCGCAGGTCCGGCGCCATCACCTCGTCGAAGTGCTCCTCGAGCTGCAGGGCGCGCGCGCGCTGCTCCGGGTCCTCGGGGTAGAGCGCCGGCTCGGGCTGGCGCCGCTCCAGCTCGGCGATGATCGTGGTGGAGTCGTGCAGCACCTCGGCCCCGAGCTGAAGCACCGGCACCTGGTTCTGGCCGGTGAGCCACCGCACCCGTGGGATGTGAAACCCGGCGATGAGCGCTTTGCGCCGGTGGCGCCACCCCTTGAGGTCCAGCGCCCAGCGCACCTTCTCGTTGTAGTGCGAGACGCGGAAGTGCAGCAGCAGCGGCAAGCGGCCTGCCTCGACGGCGGCCGCCTCGCGAGGCGCCAGGGCGACGGCAGCATCATCGCTGCCAGCGGGGAGTGGGGTGCGGGTACTCATGGCGAAGCAAGAAGCTTAGCTCAAAGTGATCGCGGTATCCCCTCGCGTCGTCATGGCTCGCGGTCGCCGCGAGGCGGCGGGATGCCGCCTGCACGATCTACCTCACTGGTACCAGATGGAGAAGCCGTCCAGGGCGGCGGCGTCGAACATGCGCGACTTGAGCTGCGCCCGGTACTTGAACCCGGAGCTGATGGACTTCTTGGTCACCGCTGACAGGGCTTGGTAAGCGGCCTTGCCGTCCAGCGACAGCTCCACTTCACCCGAGGTGCCGGCGGCGTTGTTCCACGTCACGGCGGTCTTGGTCACAGCCGCCATGGCCACCTTCAGGGTCACAGCCTTGGATTGCACGGCCAGCGTCTGGAACAGCCCGGCGTCGATGGGGGAGACCTTGACGGTGGCGTTGGCCTGCTGGGTCGCCTTGCCCGCAGTCGAGCCGCTGCCCGCCTCCACCTTGCTGTCGGGCGACACGGTGACGCTGCCCTTGGACTTGATGGTCAGCGTGCCGCCGGTCTGCTTGGGGCACCCGCTCTTGGAGCGGCTGTCGCCCGCCTGGAAATAGGAGGAGCCGGAGATGGAAACCGCCCCCTCGGCCAGCAGGGTGATGTCGCCGCCGGGTACGCAGTCGCCGTCCCCGGCCTGGACGAAGCTGGTGCCGGAGATGGAGGCGGCGCCGCCCAGCAGGATCTTCAGCTCCCCGCCGCGGATGGTGCTGCTCTTGCGGGCCTGGAGAAAGGACCCCCCGCTCACGGTCAGGCTCTTGGCGCTGATGAGCACGTCGCTGGGGCTCTTGCCCTGGTAAGACTGCATGAAGCTCTTGTCGAGCACCTCCAGCGGCCCCTCGGTGACGATGTCCAGCCCGCCGCTGCCGCTCTGGAAGAACGACTTGCCGTCCACCTTCACGCCCTTGATGGAGCGCACCATGGTCTTGCTCCCCGTGTCCTGCCGGCCGAGGAAGCTGCTCTTCTCCACAACCACGCTCCCCTCGGTCCATATGGTCAGGTCGCCGGCCTTGGCCCCGCCGTAGCCCGGCTGGAGGAAGGAGCTGCCGCTGACGGTGACGCCGCCGTAGGTGCGCAGGGTGATGTTGCCGCTGAAGTTATTGCCCGAGGCCGAGTTGGTCTGCACGAAGGCGCTGCCGCTCACGGTCAGCGCCCCGCGCGAGTGCACGGTCAACGCGCCGGAGCCGCCGGCGGGCAGCTTGTCGGCGCGCACCGTGCTGGTGATGGTGACCCCCTTGTCGGACGGCTGGTGAATGGTCAGGTTCCCCTTGGTCTCGATCTTGCCGTCGATCTGGGCGATGCCCCCCACCACCAGCAGCAGGTCTCCCTTCACCAGCAGCTCGCCGCCCTTGTTCAACTTCAGGTCCTTGGTCAGGCGCAGGGTGAGGTTGCCGGACACGGTCACCTTGGCCGAGATCTCGGCCCCCTTGTGGTTCAGGTCGCCCGGCTGCAGCGTGGTCGCGGTGGTGACCTTGAGGTCCCCCTTGGCCCCGGTGCCGGCGGACGCCATGGGCAGGGGCTTGCCGCGCATCCAGCCCGTGCCCGTGCTGTCATGCTTGGCCTTGGTCTTGGCCTTGTTGAGCCGCTGGTCGCTCTTGAAGTCCTCGGTGAACAGGTAGGTCGGGGGAGGCTGGTCGGGCCAGGCCACCGTGTCCGGCCAGGCCGTGACGTCGGGCCAGGGCGTCGTGTCAGGCGGGGGGGCCGCGTCCGCTGGGGGCGCAGAATCGACCACCACCGAATCCACCGGTGGGGCGCTGTCCAGCGGGCTCACGACGTCCGGGCCGCGATCCGCAGGGACCGAGCTCTGATCGGCCGCGTCCACGCCCATGTCAGCGGGTATCACCGCCGCGTCGGCGCTCCCTGTCGCGTCATCACCGCAGGCCGCGGCGAGGAACAGAAGCGCCGCCGCTGGCGCCGCGCGCATCGTCTGCCAGGTCCGTTTCCCGAGCATCACCCATCCTCTCCTTTGCCCCTTGCTGCGATCCGTCACCCATGTGCGAGAGAGCTTCTTCGAGGTTAACACCCTCGCCTGATCGCCTCCGGCCAAATTCGCCGACCAAGGCCTGTTGCGCCGGAGCCAGTAGATCACCGGGGCGACATGTTGTAAGTATCTTGGCGAGAGTCCCACATGGAATTGCTTGCAAACCCCGAGGCCTGGATCGCCCTCGTCACGTTGACCGTGCTGGAGGTGGTCCTCGGCATCGACAACATCGTCTTCATCTCGATCCTCGCCGGCAAGCTGCCCCCGGAGCAGCAGCCGCGGGCCAGGCGCCTCGGGCTCGCCCTGGCCATGATCCTGCGCATCGCGCTGCTGCTGTCGCTCTCATGGGTCATGGGCCTGACCAAGCCCCTGTTCCACATCCTCGAACACGGGGTCTCGGGGCGCGACCTCATCCTGCTGGTGGGCGGCCTGTTCCTGCTGGGCAAGAGCACCCACGAGATCCACCACAAGCTGGAGGGCATCGCGGAGGACGGTGAGGTCAAGGCGGCTCCCTCCTTCGCCTCCACCATCTTTCAGATCCTGCTGCTCGACCTGGTCTTCTCTCTCGACTCGGTGATCACCGCGGTGGGCATGGTCAAGGAGGTGCCCATCATGATCGCCGCCATCGTCATCGCGGTGGCCATCATGATGATCTTCGCCGGGGTGATCGGCGACTTCGTGGAGCGGCACCCGACGGTGAAGATGCTGGCGCTGTCTTTCCTGCTGCTCATCGGCATGGCCCTGGTGGCCGACGGGATGCACTTCCACATCCCCAAGGGCTACATCTACTTCGCCATGGGCTTCAGCGTCTTCGTGGAGGCGCTCAACATCCGCGCCCGGCGAGGGCGCGGCACCCCCGTGGACTTGCGCGGCGACCCCTACGACTCGGACCAGGACGGCCGCATCGACGACTGAGCCCCTCGCTATCCGGGGCGAGAGGGATCCGAGTCATCTACCCGGGGGTGGGGCATGGACGAGCGGGGCTTGCGCACCTTGCCGCTCAGGGCATAGACCTCGACTCCACCGGTGAAGCCCTTGAGCTCCACGCGCTTGCGGTCCGTCACCGACAGCCTGGCTCCCTCGATGGCCCGCGCGGTGGACTGCGAGATCAGCACGTCCCCGTCCCGGGTGAGGCCCTCTATGCGCGCGGCCAGGTTCACCGTCGGGCCGATCACGCTGTAGTTCGCCCTGCGTGTCGAGCCGATGTTGCCCATAACCACCTTGCCGGTGCTGATGCCGATCCCCATGTGGAGCTCGGGCAGGTCGAGCTCACGATTCCGCGCGTTGACCGGAACCATGGCGCGCTGCATGGCCAGGGCGCAGTTGACCGCCCGGATGGCGTGATCCTCTGGTCGCATCGGCGCCCCGAACACCACCAGCAGGCCATCGCCCATGACGTTGACCAGCAGCCCCCGGTGCTCCTCGATGATCTCGATCATCTGCTCCAGGTACAGGTTGAGCAGCCGGATCACCCTCTCTGGCCTCATCTGCTCGGTGATGGGCGTGAAGCGACGAAGATCGGTGAACATGGCCGTCACCTCACGCTCCTCCCCGCCCATGGCCAGGCCCTCCGGGTCCTCCAGCAGCCGGTCCACCACCTCGTCGGACATGTACCGGCCGAACACGCCACGCACGAAGCGGTTGTTCTGCTCCAGCCGGGCAGCCAGGGCTTCCACCTCAGTCACCCGGAGCCGAAGCTCCCGGCGCGCCTCCCGAAGGGCGATCTGGGTGTCGAGGCGAGCCAGCAGCACGGGCAAGTCGTACGGCTTGGTCACGTAGTCGTTGGCTCCCGCCTCCAGCGCCCTGACGATGTACTCGGTGTGATCATGGGAGGTGGCCATGATCACAGGCAAGTCGGCCTGGCTCAGGCGCTGGCGGATATCCGCCAGCAGCTCGATGCCGCTCCGGTCAGGCAAGCCGATGTCGAGGATCACCAGATCCGCGACCTCGTCGACCAGGTGAGCTTCGGCCTCGGCGGCGGTGGATGCGGTGGCCACGTCATGGCCGAGACGCTCGAGAGTGCTCTGCAGCAGACACTGGCTTACAGGATCATCCTCCACAACCAGGAGCTTCAGGCCCCCGCCTGGCACCTCTCGTCTCTCGTCGTCCGCTGCCATGGATCACCACCTCTGAACAGTTATCTTTGCACACGGGCAACGGCGGGACGACCCCGCCAGCTCAACGACCAACGCTCACGCATCATTCAACGTAACCACCTCTCCGCCTTGCAGCGTATAGGGCATTGATACACACGGCGGGGAGAGCTCCCCGGCGCGTGTTCCCTGAGACACCTACGCCGTATTCCACAGGAGGAGCATCCATGCGTCCCGCACACTATCCCCTCGCCCTGGCGCTGGCCCTCGGCCTCGCCCTGGGCTGCACCGACATCGACGATCCCACCTTCCCCGGCGCCGACGGAGGGGCGACCCCTGACTTCCCGGTGTTCAACGACTCGGGCGACACCTGCTCGGATCCCACCGGCGACTACGACGGCGACGGCATCAGCAACGCCATCGAGGGCTGCCTCACCGGCCGCGACTCCGACGGCGACAAGGTGCCCGACTGGCAGGACTTCGACTCCGACGGCGACAAGCTGTGGGACAGCAAGGAGGCGGGCACCAAGGACTCCAGCGGTAAGTGCGCCGGCAAGAAGGCGCCCAAGAACAGCTGGCCCTGCGACACCGACGGTGACGGCGTGCCCGACTACCTGGACAAGGACAGCGACGGCGACAGCCTGGAGGACGGCGACGAGGACTTCAACGGCGACGGCGAGGTGGGCTGCTGCATCCGCAAGTGCGATACCCCGATCACCGAGTGGCAGAAGAAGAACTGCATCTTCACCAAGTCTTCGCCGGCCAAGACCACCGACGGCTGCGGCAAGGGGCAGAAGTGCGTCAACGGCCTGTGCACCCCCTCGGTGGGGTTCAAGTGCTCCGAGGGTGAGACCTCGCCCAAGAAGAAGGACAGCTACGGCGACGGCCGGCTGGACAACGAGCGCGGCACCTTCATCTGCCGCGACGCCACGGAGAGCAAGCCGGGGCGCAAGCCGGTGCAGCAGCGCAAGAGCACCGCGGGCGACTGGCACGTGGCCATCGAGAAGTTCGCCAAGTACGGCGAGATCAAGATCTCCGGCGCCACCGCCAAGATGGCCGCGGCGTCCATCAACTACGACAAGAGCACCGACGAGGTGGCCGGCTTCGTTGTCTCCACCGACGCCAACAGCGCGTCGGTGCAGGACATCCGCGACGCGCTCATCTCGGCCATCACCTCGTCCGGCATCGGCACCGTGACGGTGCGCGCCTCGGGCACCCAGCGCAAGAGCCACGACCGCTACGACATGGTGGAGGGCACCCTCATCGACCTGGCGCCCTCTGGCGGCATGGACGTGTCGTCGGCCCGCGACCGGGTGGTGGCCGCGCTGCTGGGCAAGTCCATGAGCGCCCTGTCCAACCTCTCCTCCCCCTTCGGCTCCAGCCACACCTCCCTGGTGCTGAAGTTCACCACCGTGCGCCGCTTCGCCTTCAAGAAGGACAGCAAGGGCAACGACCTGCTCGACAGCAACAAGAACCCCATCGACGACGGGGACAAGACCAAGTGGCGCACCATCGTCATGGGCGCCGTGGCGTCCAAGACCAACTACCAGAACCCGAAGCTGCAGACCGGCTTCCTGCTGGACGACCTGTCCAACGGTACGCCCCTGGCCATCAGCGCCGACACCGTGAGCAACGAGTGCGACGTGGGCACCA
>CAZEFW010000188.1:0-16159 GCA_964511535.1 uncultured Myxococcales bacterium
GCTGCCACCGCCAGCACGTACATGAAGATCTGGGTGGTCAGCTTGGTTGGTTTGAGCAGGAACTGCCGCTGGGTGCAACGGCGGCTCAGCAGGTAGGTGCTTCCGGGAAGTATCTGGCGTGGTAGCGACATGCTGAGGTTATCGGCAGGCCGCTCAGAATGTTGCGTGAAAATTAACCCCGGTGGGGGATTTCCGGGGGATTTCGCAGAATGTTGCGTGAAAATTAACCCCGGTGGGGGATTTCCGGTGGGGGATTTCGGTCGGGAGCGGGAGCGGGGAGGACCTGCTGGTTCCCTACGGCTCGCCGGTCTCCTCCCAGGAGATGATCTGGAGTTTCTGGCCGGTGCCTGGTCTAACCCTGGCCTTTATCTCAAGGCGCGCGTCGGCGGCTGCGGGGGAGCGGACCGTGGCGGTGGAGGTGAGCAGCCAGGCCGAATCGGCGGCGCGGGTGGCGGCCACATTCACGCTTGCCACATACTTGCCGACCTTTTCGTTCTTCAATGCTTGCCCGGCAGGAGCGAGGCCGCGCCGGGCGCGGGCCAGGGCCCGGGTGATGCCGGCCTCGGCCAGGTTTCGCAGCACGGCCTCGCGGTGCAGGTCGGCGGCCAGCCGGTGGTGCACCATGAGCTGGCGCGCGCTGATGGTGCCGATGATGCCGAGGGCCGCGATGACCGCCATCACGATCATCAGGGCGCCTCCCTGCTCAGAGCGCGCGGTCATCGCAGGCCTCCCAGAGAGACGGCCGCCTGCACCTGCCGGCGCCGGGTGATCTCTCCCCGCTGGTATTCCAGGCAGAGCTTCACCTCCAGCAGGCGCGGCGAGGCGCGCCGGGGCTCGAAGCAGCGCGCCGCCGCCAGCTCCTGGGACTCGAGCTCGCCATCAGGGCCACGCTCCTGGCGCCGCAGCCAGCCATCCTTCAGGGCGTAGGTTATCTCCCGTGAACCGCTGCGAGCGCTGAGCTCGCCCCGCTCCAGGTCCACCGCTGTCGCCGCCCGCAGATCACGGCGGATGGCCGACATGATCTTCGCGCCCCCGTACTCCATGCGCAGGGCTCCGTGCAGGGACTCGTGCCCTGACTTGTGGCTCAGAAAGAGCATGCTGATGGCGCCCATCACCAGCGGGATGATGGCCACCACGATCATCAGCTCGATGAGGGTGAAGCCGTGGCTGCGGCGCCTCATGGTGCACCTCCCGGGGCTGCCTCGCCGGCCGGCGATGGCGTGCTCCGCATGCCGGCCCAGAGCAGCGTGAGCAGCTCCGCCTCGCGCTTCTGCCCGTTCGGCGTCTGCCACAGCACCCTGACGCGGACGGTGGCCAGGCCGTCGGCCGACCGGCGGACCATGCGCTCGCCCTTCGCCCCGGGGACCAGCAGCAGCTCGGCGTTGGAGAACGCGCCCGAGCCGGGCAACAGGTCCATGCTCCGCAGACGCTCCAGCTCCGCTTCCATGGCGCCGGTGGCCCGGATCAAGTAGCTGGCCCTGGCGCCAGCTCGCTGCTGCGCGGACATGGCCCCGGCGCCCCCGGCCACCATGATGCCGATGATGGCCACGCAGATCATCAGCTCGATGAGGGTGTTGCCACCCTCGCCCCGGCTGCGTGGTCGCCCCCTCATGGTCCCTCCCCCTGCCGCGGCGATGCCTCGCCAGCGTCCAGCAGCGCCGCCTCGCCGGTGGCCCGCCGGCCCCGGCGCCCCGTGGCCCCGCACCGGGCGCACCCGCGGCCCTCGCAGGCCGGGCACGGGCGCCCCTTCAGCCGCTGACAGAGCACCGCCCTGAGGGTGCCGCGCAGCAGGTCCCCGTCCGGGCAGAGGTCCCTCAGCCGCTCCAGCGTCTCCTGGACGCTGCCGGCGTGCACGGTGGACAGCACCAGGTGCCCGCGCAGGCTGGCGCGGATCACCATCTCGGCGGTCTCCCGGTCCCGGATCTCACCCACCGCCACCACGTCGGCGTCCTGGCGCAGCACCACCCGCAGCAGCGAGGCGTAGGTGTTGCCCCGGGCCTCGTCCACCTGGGCCTGGGCCACGCCCGGCAGGTCCACCTCCACCGGGTCCTCGATGCTGAAGAAGCGGCTCGCCCTGCCCCGCTGCTGCTGGATCCGGCGCAGCAACGAAAAGAGGGTGGTGGTCTTGCCGCTGGAGGGTGGGCCGGACACCAGGACCAGCCCGCGCTCCAGGTCCGCCAGCCGCTCCAGCTGTTCCAGGGTGCCGTCGTCGAAGCCGAGCTGGTCCAGCCTCAGGCTCGCCTTGCGCGGGTCGTGCAGCCGCACCGCGGCAAGCTCGCCGTGCAGCCCGGGAGTGGTGGTGACCCGGGCGCTGACGGCCCGTCGACCCAGGCGCACCTCCAGCCGCCCCTCCTGGGGCCGATCCGTGCAGTAGGACAGCAGCCCCGCCATCACCTTCAGGCGGTTGATGAGCAGGCGCGAGACCTCGGGGTCGAGGGTGACCAGCGGCTGGATCAGGCCGTCCACCCGCACCTCCAGCCGCCCGGACTCCGCGTCCGCGTCGAGGTGCAGGTCGCTGGCTTGCAGTCGGGCCGCGCCCAGCAGGATCAGCTCCCAGACGGCCGACGGCAGCATGGGGCGCCGGTCCAGCACCTGCCGCGCGCTCCGGGCCAGCGCCCCGACGGTGTCGACGTCCGGCAGCATCCCCGCGGCCGGGTGCAGCGCATGCTCCAGGCCGTCCACCACCTGGCGCGCCTGCTCGGATGAGGGCACCTTCAGCTCCCGCCGGGTGTCATCCAGCAGCTCCAGGCTCACCACCCGCTGCTGACACCGGGCGTGGCGGATCTCCTCGTACAGGATGGTGGAACTCTGGGGCATCAGCCAGCGGCCCAGGCGGCCGCGCAGCTCAACGCCTCTGTCGGATAGATGCGTCATGATCAGTACACCGTTCCCATGGTGATCACCCCCAGCCAGGCCACCAGCAGCCCGGCGGCCAGCATCAGGGCGCTGGACAGCTTGGCCGCGAAGACCCCGAAGGACCCGTCCACCTCGGCCTCCAGCACTCGCGCGACGCCGTGCAGCGCGTGGGGCAGCGAGGAGTGGGACTCGCCGGCCCTGACAGGGCCCGCGCAATATCCAGGCAAGAGCCCCCGGGTGACGAGCTGCTCGCTCAGGCGAAACCCCTGGCGCACGCCATTGCTCGCCTGGCGCAGGCTCCGCCGGATGGTCCGGTCCCCGTCGATTGCGTCCGCGGTGGTCTCCAGCGCCTCGGGCAGCCCCACGCCGGCCTCCAGCAAGGCCGCCAGGGATCGGGCGATGCCGGCCTGGGAGGAGAGGACCAGCGGGCCGAGCAGCCGCGCCCGCCACACCAGGCCGCACCGCCGCCACAGCAGCGAGGCCAGGGCCCCGCACAGCAGGAGCCCTGCCGCGCCGTACGGAGAGAAGAGCGCCAGCAACGCGTCGCCCCAAGGGTTGAGGGCCGGCTCGATGCCGGCGCTGCGGCGCCACAGCTCGAGCTGCGGCAGGACGAGCCACGCCATGGCCACCGTACCCACCAGGATCGCCAGCAGCAGGGCCGCCGGATAGATCAGCAGGCCTTGCAGGCGACGGGTCAGACGCCGCCGCGCGAGCGGCCCTGACGCCAGCGCCGCCATCACCGCGCCGGCCTGCTCGGTGCGGGCGATCTCCTGCGCCGCCCCGGCGTGGGCCGGGGAGAGCCGCAGGCCGCCCAGAGCGCTGGCGAGGTCCGCGCCCTGCTCGGTGGAGGCGGCGGCCCGGGCCAGGCGCTGCTCCAGGGCTGCGTCGTCGCAGGTGGCCGCGGCCAGGCGCAGCGCGCGGGTCGCTGGCCACCTGTCGGCCAGGCAGGCGCCGATCACCTGGCAAGCCTGCAGCTCACGGTCCCTCGTGGCGCTCATGGGATCCCCCCCGCCCCGCCGTTGATCACCATCCAGACCTGCAGCGTCATGGCCCCGACGCAGGCGGCGGCCAGCAGCAGGGCCAGGGCAAAGGTGGCCCGGGTCAGGTTTTTGGCCAGCAGGCTCAGGCGCTGGTGGGCGCTGTCCGCCACGGTGGACAGCGCCGCGGGCAGGTCCTCTGCAGCGGCGTGGCCAAAGGCGGCCCGCAGTTCCCGCGGCAGCTGCTGTTCCTCCAGGGCCGCCACCACCTCCTGGCCGCCCTCCACCCGGGCCGCGGCCCGCTCCAGGCCCCTGCGCATGAGCACGCTCCTGCTGGTGCGGCCGGCCAGGGAGAGGGCCTGCGCCAGGGGCAGCCTCGCCCCGAGGGTGGCGGCGAGTGAAGCCGCGGCCGACGACAGCGCCCCCCGCTGGAGCCAGGAGCGCAGCAGCGGGACAGAGGCCGCCAGGCGCTCCGCCGCGCCCCAGATCCTGCTGGGGCCCGCGCCCCTGCGGCGGCTCCATACGAACCAGTGCAGCAGCAGAGAGACCAGGCCGATTATCACCGCCAGGTAGATGTCGGAGGCAAAGATACCGAGCACCCCGGTGGGCTCCCCCGCGGCGCCGAAGCTGGCCAGGGCCTTGAGCAGGGCCCGAGAGGTGAGGTTCAGCGCCAGCAGCAGCAGCAGCGGGTAGAGCAGCGACAGGAGCAGCTTGTGGCTCGCCTGCTGCAAGATCCCGAGCAATCGCCTGGCGTGGCCCATGGTCTCGGCCAGCCGCCCTGACTCCTGGCCAGCGGCGAACAGGGCCTCCACCTCCGGCGTGAACAGGCCGGGCTCGGAGGGCAGCGGCTGGCCCTGCTCCAGGGCGCCGAGCAGCCGCTTGATGCGCGCCCCCTTCCCCGGGGCCGCCCGAGCCAGCAGCCGCAGGGTCGCCTCGGGGCTGTGACCGCGGGCCAGCAGGTCTGACCAGGCGGCCTCCAGCGCCGGGCGGGAGACATGCGGCGCGAGGAGCTTCATGGCAGGCTCACCATGCTCTCGGCCATGACCGTGGTCGCCATGGTCTTGAACAGCATGTAGGTCACGCCGACCAGGATGATGACGCAGATGGGTCCCAGCACGGACATCATGCGCTCCACCTCCCGGTGGAGGTCCGTGATGACATCGCTGGCCGTCTCGGCCAGGGTCGCGGCGTCATCTCCCCGGCGCTCCGCCGCGGCCAGGGCCAGGCCCTCGGTGCCCTTGAGCAAGGAGCCCCGGGTGAGGGTGTCGTGCACGCCGAGGTCCGCGTCCTCGCCGGGGCGCGCGCGCCGCAGCCTCGCGCGGAACCAGGCGTTGTCCACCGCCGCAGTGGCGCCGCGCAGCGCGAGCGTGGGGGCCTCACCGCAGCGCAGCCTCAGGGCCAGCGTGGACAGCACCTCGCACGCTGCCAGGTGGCGCAGGATCCGCGCCAGCCCCGGGAAGGCGAACCAGGTCACCGCGAACCAGCCGGGCCTCGCCCAGCGCAGCAGCGCCAGCCCCACCAGGGCCGCCAGGGCCGCGGACCACAGGGTGTCATGCTGCGACAGCGCCACCTGCGCCAGCCAGGGCACCGGGGCCTGCAGCTCCATGAAGAACTGCTCGGTGCGGGGCAGCACCACCACCGTGTAGAGGCCAGCCAGGGCGAGCAACCCGGCGGCCAGCACCACCGGGTAGGCCAGGGCCCGGCGCAGCAGGCTGCGGATGCGGCCGCGCGCCCTGTAGTGCCGGGCGAGGTACTGAAGCGAGGCCACCAGCCGGTCTCCCTCCAGCGGAGCGCCCGCGGGCGCGGGGGGCAGGACGAGGCCCGCGGCGGCGAAGGCCTCGTGCAGCTCGGCGCCCTGCTTCAGCCTGGCCGACAGCACCGCGAGGGTCCGCTTGATGCCGGGCGCGGTCTCGGCCTGGGCCAGGGCCACGACGCCCTCCCTCAGGGGCACGCCGTTTTCCAGGAAGTTCGCCAGCTGGGAGAGGCGCTGCCCGAGGCCGGAGAGATCACTCGATTTCATTTTCGACGATCTGCCTGCCCTTGTTATCCAGCGTGAAGCTGGAGAAGGTCCCGTTGCAGTCCAGATCGGCCCGGGCGTGCACCTTGTAGCCCCCGGGCGTGACCTCCACGCTGTACTGATAGTTCAGCAGGCCGTCCGGCTTGAACCCGAGCCGCTTCCAGGCCTCCATCTCCTCCCACTGCTGCTTGCCGCAGGCCGCAGGCTCCTTGGCCGGCGGGTTCGCGGGGCAGGCCAGGTACTTGCCGTGGTCCAGCTTGTGGGCCCGCTGCAGCATGGAGATGGTCTCCATGTTGATCTGCACCTCGGACGTCTTCGCCTTGCGGATGTACTTGATGAAGGCCGGCACCGCCACGCCGGCGAGGATGCCAATGATTGCGATGACGGTCATCAGCTCCAGCAGGGTGAAGCCTCCACACCTGGATCGACGGTTCAACAAGCCCATGGAGCCCTCCAGCGCCAGCGCCGCGCGTCATGATGTTGATATGGGAGCCAGTATATGGAGGCGTGCGGGGGGCAGCAAAAAACGGGCAGGTAAGGCCAAGGGCTAGCGGGCGTGCAAGCGCCCTGGAGCGGCGCGGCGTCGCATGTGATGGAGCTGCGCGGTCCTTATTTGACCTGGGGCACCTTCTTGGTCCACTGGGCGATGTGGTTGCGGCTGCCGAGGTGCTGGAACGGCAGCCAGAAGGCCGGGTAGCTCGGGTCCTTGCCGGCCTCCGCGAGGCTCACGTCGAAGGCGGTCATCCAGATCTGGGGGATGGCGTTGGCGCTGGTCTTGGTGCTGTTGACCAGGTCGGTGCCGTAGTCGCGGATGGAGGAGAAGGAGAACCAGAACAGCTTGCGCCCCTTGTAGGAGTGGGTGAAGGGGAACCAGCGGGGCCACGAGTTGCGCAGCTTCTTGCCCTGGTTCGCCCGGGTGAGCTGCATCGGCGTGCCGCCGCTGGCGTTGACCAGCCAGAGCTGGGCCGTGTCCTCGCTGTAGCTCCCCGCGCTGGAGCGGTTGAACAGGACCCACTTCCCATCAGGCGAGAAGGTCGGGTAGTAGTTGTTCTCCTTCTCCGCGCCCAGGACCAGCACCTTGGGGGTCCCGATCTTCGTGCCGGTGAGCGACACCGTCACGATGGTGCCCCCGTTGATGTTGGAGCCGCTGGCGGTCCACAGGGGGCGCACGAACACGATCATATCTCCAGCCGGGGAGATCTCGGGGAGGGTGGCCTTGCCCAGGGCGAGGGAGACCACGTGGGCGCCGGTGGAGCCGTCCCGGATGGACAACTTGCCCTGGGTGCTGCTGACCAGGTACTTGTTGTCCGGGGTGAACGCCTGGAAGGTCACCTTGGCGGGGTTCTTGGGCGGCAGCAGCTTGCCGGTCTCGACGTTGAGGATCCCCCCGTCGTCGAACTCGTCCGAGAAGGCGAGCCGGGTCCCGTCCGGGGATACGGCGTGGCAGCCGACGCACTTGCCGGTGGTCGCCTTGGTGACATAGGACTCCGGCTTCGTGCTGGACTTGCTCAGGTCGTAGCGCATGATGGCGCTGGCCGGCTTGGTGATCCAGTAGTAGACGCCGCCCTTGAGCTTGGCAGGGCCGATGTGCACCTCCATCTCCTTGGAGGCGGCGCACTTGGCGGACGACGCCTTGCTCACGCCGCGCACGGACAGCTTCATGACGCCCCCGAGGCTGGACGACGCGATGGCGTTCCAGATGGTGTCGGACAGCCGGTGCTTCTTCTTGGCGGTGTAGATCTTCATCTCCGTCAGCGCGCTCTGCAGGGTCAGCTCCCACAGATCGCTCGCCGCGTCGGTCCACATCACCGAGAAGTCAGCCAGGTTGGGCGGCATCATGGCGCCCGCCTCGGGGTAGACCACGGTGATGGGCGCGGCCCCTGTGCAGGGTGACGCGAAGCTGGACGCGGCGTCCTTGGGGGCGCCGTCCACCACGATGTTGGCGTTCACCTTGACGGTCAGCTTGGTCTTGGCCGTCAAGGAGCCGACCACCGCCTCCACGGAGGTCAGGCCGGCCATGTTGGCGGTGGTGGTCAGGGTGGCGCCGCTGAAGCTGCCGAGGGTGCCGTCCAGCAACCGGAAGTAGGACAGGGGCGTGACGTCCTTCGGCCCGGAGGGGTACTGCCCGGTCACCTTGAAGGAGACCTGCTTCTGCTTGTTCAGGTCCTGGGTCACCACCGAGTCGGCGGGGGTGATGGAAATGGAGATGAGCCCGGGCGGGGTCTCGCTGGACCAGGAGAGGTTGTCGCGGCCGCCTCCATCCCAGTCGGTCCAGTGCTTGTCCACATTCACGCAGCTCGCCGTCAAAGCGAGGGCGAGGGCGACAGGTCCAGCTCGCGTCATTTTCCTCCTCGGGGGGGTGTGAGGATCATCGTGATGATCATGGCTCAATGATAACGATAATCCAGAATTTGTCGCCTCGCCCGGGCCTGTTCAGGCCTGGCAGGGATCTATTATTTGATCCTCACGGCTGATCACGTAGCATCTTGGGTCAAGTGCGCTCCGGTCTGACCCCATTTGCTGCTCCGTCTCCGTTGCCCCTGGTCATGTGCCTCGTGGCCCTGCTCGCCGTGCCCGCGGGCGCCCAGCCCCGTCCGGACAGGACCGCCGAGGCGCAGGCCATCTTCCACCAGGCCAGGACGCACTACCAGCAGGGCCGCCACGCCAAGGCGCTGGCGGAGCTGGAGCGCGCCTACGAGATCAAGAAGCTGACCGTGCTGCTGCGCTACATGGGCGACTGCAAGATGGAGCTGGGGCGCCACCAGGAGGCGCTGTCGAGCTACACCCAGTACCTGCGAAAGAAGCCCGACGCGCCCGACCGCGAACATGTCACCGCCCGGATGAAGGTGGCCCGGGACACGCTGCGCGCACAGCGCAAGAAGGAGTACGCGGGCAAGAAGCTGCCCGCCTCCATGCTGCCCACGGGCAAGGACGCCGAAGATCCGGTGACGCGGCTGCGCAAAAAGAAGACCCCGGCGCTCATGGGAGAACCCGGCGCCCTGGACCTGCAGGAGGATCGAAGGCGACCGAACCCCATGATGGGGGCCGCCAAGTGGGCCACCGGCGGTCTCGGCCTGGTGGCGCTGGCGCTGGGCGTCACGTTCAACCGCCTGGCCGCCGCCAAATCAGATGACCTCGAATCGATGATCAAGGGGGCGTGCCCGCCTGGGGCGGCTCCCACCTGCGAGGGCAACGCGGAGCTCAACTGGCCCGTGGTGCGCTACAGCAAGGACCACCTGCGGCTCGAGCTCGAGATCGACCAGTACAACGAGCTCGCCGTGGCCTCCTTCATCGTGGGCGGCGCGGCGGCCGCGGCGTCTGTGACGCTGTTCGTGCTGGACTGGCTCGGCGTCGGGGCAACGCACGAAGGCGCCGCGCGAAAGGTATCCATCTCGCCTGTCTTTGACGGCCGCTCGGCGCTGCTCCACGGCGAGGTGCGGTTCTGATGCGGCCGGCGCGGTCACGCTCCCTGGCGCTGCTGGCCGCCCTGGCCTGGCTGATGCCCGGCTGCGTGGAGCCTGAGCTGGGCGTTGTGCCCGTGCTGTGCCACTTCGGCGAGCCGCGCTGTCCCGAAGGGTACGAGTGCACGCAGCACCTGATCCTGGGAGAGGTCTGCCTGAAGGTGGGCGAGCAGCTGCCCGACCTCGTCACCGGGCCCGCGGATGCGGGCGTCGAGGCGGCGACCCCGGATCTCGACGGGGGCGCGGGAGCCGAGGCGGGGCCGGATGGGCCGAGGCCGGACGTCGGGCCGGACGGGCCCGTGCCGGATGCCGGGCCGGACGGGCCGCTGCCCGACGTCGGACCGGACGGGCCGCTGCCCGACGGGCCGAAGCCGGACGGGCCGATGCCGGACGCGCAATCAGACAGCCAGCTGTCCGACGCGGCCACCGATGGGCCAGGCGTGGAGGCCGGCCCCGACGCCGCCAGCCCGGACATGTCTGCGCCCGACCAGGGAGGGCAGCTGGACCAGGCCCAGTCTCCGGATCAGGGCTCTGCTTCGGACCAGTCGGCGGCCGCTCCGGACCAGGGGAAGCCGACGCTGGATCAAGCGGCCCCGGATACCCAGTGAGCGCTCGAGGTACCTACTTCAGCGCCTCTTTCCTGCCCGCGTAGAAGTCCCGCTGGAAAGTCACCGGCTCCGCCGCCTCGGGGGGCAGCAAGTTTTTGCCCTCGGTGACCAGGTGGGCCACCTCCTGGCCCACGCCGATGCCGAGCATGAAGCCCTGGCCGCACATGCCCACCGCCAGGGTCAGCCCCTCCACCGCGTCCACGTTGCTGATGATCGGCACGCCGTCCGGGGTCATGGGGTAGCAGCCGCGCCACACCCGGCGCACAAGCATGTGGCGCAGGCGCGGCACCAGGCTGATCATGCGGCTGGCCAGCACGGGCAAGAACTCGCTCTGGCTCTCGCGGTCGGTGCCCACGAACAGCTCGCTCGGGGTGTAGCAGAAGATGATCTGCCCCTCGTGGTTCTGGCCGAAGTAGAAGTTGGCGGTCTTGCCCTCTGGGCCGGGGCGCATGTCCACCACCAACGGCTTGATGAAGTGCTCCAGCGGCGCGCTGATGCCCGCCTCGTGGCTGTCGGGCGTGACCGGGATGTCCAGGCCGAGCAGCGCGCCGTGATCCGAGGCGTCGGCGCCGGCGGCCAGCACCACGCGGGGCGCGAGGTAGGTGCCCCGGTCGGTGGTCACGCCCTTGACCGCGCCGCCCTCGAGCACATAGCCGCTGACCTGCTCGCCGCAGCGCAGCTCGGCGCCCTGCTCCACGGCGTGGCGCATGAGCACCACCGGCAACAACAGCGGCGAGACCTGGCCGTCGCCCGGCGAGTAGGTGCCACCGCGGAGGCCATCGCGCTGGATGCCGGGCACCAGCGCGTCCACCTCGTCGGGGCTGATCCAGCCGTTGTCCAGGCCGTACTCACGCTGGATGCCGAACAGCCCGCGCAGGGTGTTCTCCAGCGCCTCGTCGTACACCGGGAAGCAGTAGCCGCCCGGCTTCCAGCCGACCTCGTCGCCGTGCTCCTCCTTCCAGGTGCGCACGGCGTCCAGGGTGCGGGTGCAGAGCAGGATCTTGGCCGGGTCGGAGTGGGTGGCGCGCACGCCCCCGATGGCCGCCTTGTTGTCCCCCTGCCCCACGGCGGCGCGCCGCTCGAGCACCAGCACCTTGAGCCCTTGCTTCGCCAGGTAGTAGGCGCTCGGCACGCCCACCGAGCCGCCGCCCACCACGATGACGTCGTAGGTGCCCCCGTCCGGCATCAGCTCCCCTCCTCGTCGGCGTCGTCCCGCACGAAGTTGCCCAGCGGCGTCTCGGCCACCAGCGGCCGGATGGTGCCGGGCGACACCTCCCCGATGTCCACCCCCTCCTCGCGGTAGAGGCGATGCACCAGCTCGGTGCAGGTCTTGCCGCCGCAGCCGCCCATGCTCACCCGGGCCATGGCCTTGAGCTGGTTGTGGTCCCGCACCCCGGCGCGGATCTCGGCCACGATGTCGCTCTTGCGCACCCGCTCGCAGCGACAGACGATGGGGTCGTCCTGCTCGTCCTCGGGCGCGGGCGGCGTGTCCACCTCCACCGACGGCGCGCGCAGGTTGAACCCCGCCACCAGCAGCTTCTCGCTGTCCGGCACCTGCAGCATCACCAGGTGGCGCCGGTCCTGGTCCTCCCGCTGCCGCACCGCCACCACCCGGCCCTGGCCCACAGGCGCGCCGTCCATGTCCACGGTGTCCACCTCACCCCCCAGGGGCAGGCGGTCCAGGTCGAACTCGAACGGCAGCATCAGCAGAGCCGCGTCGCCTGGCTGGTCGTAGTCGTCGAGCACCAGGTTGATGGCCAGCCCCGGGCACAGAGTGACGCACTTGCCGCAGCCGAGGCAGTCGCCGCCGTCGTAGGCCGGCAGGCCCATGATGGAGCCCTCGATCTTGATCAGCCCCTCGGGGCACGCCTCCCGACACGGGTCGCACGGGATCTCCTGCACGCAGCGGATCACCGGGTAGACCGGGCGGTCCACCGCCGGCGCCTCGAAGGGCACCGTCTTGCCCGGGCGGCTGCGCAGGATGGCGGCCAGGTCAGGCCACTCCTCCGGGATCTCCACCTCCACCCCCAGGTCCCGGGCGATGTGGCGCCCGGTGATGCGCCCGGAGAAGATTGCCGCGGAGGCCTCGGCGATCTCGGCGGTGTCCCCGGCGGCGTAAACCTTGAGCCCCAGCTCGTCCCCCTTGATGTACAGCTCGTCGCACGGGTTGAGGCCCACGGCGATGAGCAGGGTGTCCACCTCGAAGGTGCGCTCGGTGCCGGGCACAGGCGTGAAGCCCTCGTCGATGGCCGCGATGGTCACCGACCGCAGCTGCTCGCCGCCCTCGTCGGCGGTGGCCCGCACCACCGTGTGGCGGGTCCAGATCGGCACGCCCAGGCGCCGCAGCTTGTCAGCGTGCACCTTGTAGCCGCCCACCTCGGGCATCGCCTCCACCAGGCCCACCACGTCGATGTCGGCCTGCAGCGCGTGGTACGCCCCGATGAGCCCCACGTTGCCGCCGCCCAGCACGAACAGCCGGTCCGACGCCCGCACCAGGTCGCGGTTGACCAGCGTCTGGAACGCCCCCGCGCCGTACACCCCGGGCAGATCGCAGCCGGGGAAGGTGAGGCTCTTTTCGCGCGCGCCCAGGGTCACCAGCAGCGCGTCGGCCTGCACCAGGCGGTAGCCGTAGGGGCCCGCCACGCCCACCTTGCCGTCGGAGAACACCCCCACCGCCGAGCTGTCGAGCCACGCCTCCACCGTGGGCAGGCGCGCCAGCTCGTCCGACAGGATGCGGGCGATGTCCACGCCCCGCGTGCCGGCCCAGCATTCGGCCACCGAGCCGAAGAAGGGGTGGGTCTGCAGGGTCAGCTTGCCCCCCAGCTCCGGCTTGTCGTCCACCACGAGCACGCTCATGCCCAGGCGGCCCAGCTCCATGGCCGCGCACAGCCCGGCGGGGCCGCCGCCCAGCACCAGCACCTGCACCCGCCGCTCGCCAGGCCGCGTACCGGGCAGCACCTGGTCATCGGCGGGCAGCGCGGGCCGACCGTCGGCCGAGCGCACCTGCATCCCCTCGACCACCTTCGTCATGCATGACTTGAGCGGGCGCCCGTCCACCAGCACGGTGCACTGGGAGCACTGGCCGTTTACGCAGAAGATCCCCTGGGCGCCGCCGTCATGGTGGTGGTGGCCGAAGGTGCTGATCCCGGCCGCGTAGAGGGCCGAGCTTATCACCTCGCCGGGCCGGGCCAGCATGTCGGCGCCGTTGAAGGTGAACGGCACCGTGGGCTCCGGCAGCGGGGCCACGATGGGGTGGCGCCGGATGCGGCGCTCTGTGGACTCATTGCTCATGGCAACACCTCACCTGCGAGCTGAACCCCCGCCAACGGCTGGACAGCGCTGGAACGCCAGGCGCCGTCCCGGGTGATCATACGCCACCGGACCAGCTCTTCCATCCCGCTGACCAGCAGCGCCTCGGCGCCCTTTTGCGCCACGGTGGCCAGGAACGCCCCTGCCGCCTTGCGGGCCGCCGGGCCAGCCATGGGCGCGCTCGCCACCGGTGACGGCTGAACCCTCACGGGGCGGTGCCCCAGCGCCGCGGCCAGGGCCTCGGCCTCCGCTCCCTGGCAAGCCACGGTCCTCGCCCGCGCCGGCCGGGGCAACCCCGCACCGCGCTCACGCAGCAAGGCGTCCAGCCCGTCGAGGGTGTAGGCCCCTTCCGGCGCGGCGCCGTCCGGCTCCATCAGGACACCGCCCGGTTCGCCGAGCAAGGCCTCCAGCGCCCGCGCCGCGTCGACCAGCAGGCGGGGCAACCCCCCCGGCGCCCAGAGCGTGCCGCCAAGCAGCTGCAGGTACGGGATATCGCCAGCCCACAGCTTCCAGCCCGGATCCCCCTGCTGCCAGGCCCGCAAGCCGAGGCCCTCGAGGTAGCGCCCTGGGTCGGGCGCGCTGTGGGCACGCGCCGCCAGCCAGCGCACCAGCGTCAGGCCCCCCTGCAGGTCCTCGCCGGTCCAGGGGGGGAGCGACGCCTCGCTCGCCGCGGGGTTGGGCCCCAGGCTCTTCAGAGCGCCGACAAAGCGCTCCACCTCTCGCCGGGGGCCGTCGGCGCCGGCGCCAGGGCTGGCGAACCGGACCCGCGCGCCGCCGAGGCCCACCAGCTCCAGCAGGGCCGCGGCCCGGGTCACCCGCTCCCGCGCAGGCTCCTCGCCCCCCTCGAGGCGGCAGGTCTGCTCGTGCCGGCCAAGCACCAACACGCCATCTGCGCCCAGCGCCAGACGTCGCAAGATCTGGTTCACGGTCACGCGCCCGGCGCAGGCCAGCTCCACGACGTCCACGCCCCGAGGCGCGGCCCCGTCGCCCAGCGCGGAGCGGCTGCACGCCACCACCGTCGCGCGGCCCGCGGCGCTCTGCTCCGCCGGCCCTTGCCCCGGCATGGGCAGCGGGTCGCCCTGCTGCATGATCGCCCCGTTGGGGCAGGCTCCCACGCACGCGCCGCATCCGCGGCACGGTGCGGGCGGGATGCGGGCCGTGCGCAGCCCGTCCCGCTGCAGGGTCACCCGCGGGACGTCGAAGGGGCACGCCTCCTCGCAGGCGCCGCAGCCCACGCAGCGCCCAACGATGACCGCGCAGGCGGCGATGGGGAACTCACGCCCCCACACCCTGTACATGCCCTGCTCCCGCCCATCTTCGATATGCCCGGTGGGGCAGATGCGCGCGCAGGCGCCGCAGCCCACGCAATCGGCCGGCGGCAGATCCATGGGCGCGTTCACCTTGCGGCGGATGCCGCGGTGGGTGGTGCTGATGGCGCAGGTGGCGAACGCCTCGCACACCCGGGTGCACAGGCCGCACAGGATGCAATCGTCCGCCTCGGGGTCCACCAGCAGCGCCCCGGCGTCGGCGCCCTGCCGCCGGGCCAGCTCCTGGATCACCGATGACGAGGGGCAGCGCGCCGCCAGCAGCGAGAGCACGCCCCGCCGCACCTCCTGGACCTCTTTCGCAGTGGTGGAGACCTGCAGGCCGGGCGCCGACGGATAGTTGCACGCCGTCATCAGGCCTTTCCAGCCGCCCCAGTCCGGGTGGGTCACCTGCACCATGCACAGGCGGCAGGCGCCGACGGGCTCCAGGTCAGGATGATCACAAAGGGTGGGGATCGGCAGACCGGCGGCGCGAGCCACCTGGAGCAGGGTGCTCCCGGGCTCCGCGATCACCTCGCGGCCGTCCATGATCAGCGAGAAGGGACCTCCCTCAGGGAGGGTTCGTACGCTCATGGGCTCCCCCTCGGCAAATGCACCTCAAGCCTCAAGCCTCAGCCTCAAGCCGGGACGCCAGCGTCCCTATTCGTCCCCCTCCTCCTCGAAGTAGACGATACGCTGGCAGCTGGGGCAGGTCTCCACGGAGCGGCCTGCCTGTAGGATCCGAAACAGCTGGGGCAGCAGCTGCATGTTGCAGCCGGTGCAGACGCCGTCACGCGCCGGCACCACCGCGTTGCCGGTGCGACGCTGGATCACCTCGTACCTGCGCAGCAGGCTGGAGGGGATCCCGTCGGTCATCTTGTCCCGTTCGACCTGCATGGTGTCAGCGCGCTTTTGAAGCTCCGCGAGGCTGGCCTCTGTCTCCCGCTCCTCCTCCGCCACATGATCCTTCAGGGCGCCCAGCTCCTCCTCGTGCTCCTTGACCTTGGCCTCGCTCACTTCGATGGCCTCTTCCAGCTTCTTCAGCTCTTCCTCCCGCTCCATGGTGCTCTTGCGGGTGTTCTCGAGCTCACGCTGGGTGGCCATGTACTCCTTCGAAGTGCGGATCTGGGTCAGCTTGGCCTTCGCCTTGGTGAGCTGATCCGTCTGGGCCTTGATGGTCTGCTTGAGTTCGGCGCGGTACATCTGCGCGTCCTCGAGCTGCGCACGCTCGCTCCCGAGCAAGGCTTCGACGCTGTCGACATCTTCCTTCAGCGACTTGAGCTTGGCGGGGAGAGCGACCAGGGATCGCTTTACTTCGTTAAGTTCGGCGTCTACTTGCTGCAGGTTTTCAAGTAACTTCAGTTGCTCACGCAAACTGGTCCTCCAGTGGGAATTTGAGGTCCTTTTCCCGTGGGCCCACCTGGATTCGAACCAGGGACCGACCGGTTATGAGCCGGTGGCTCTAACCGCTGAGCTATGGGCCCAAATTACCGCCCAACGCAGAACCCAACTGCATAAAACAGAGGAAGGGGAAAACTGTCAACGGGCGATTGAGTTTTTTGACATGGTGCGGCAGAAACCCGTCAGCCCAGACGACCCAACCACGGCCACAGCAGGCAGCATGGGG
>CAZEFW010000189.1:0-15912 GCA_964511535.1 uncultured Myxococcales bacterium
CCTCGTCGATCACCGGCGACGGCGACTCCTCCACCAGCTTCTGGTGGTTGCGCTGCACCGAGCACTCACGCTCGCCCAGGTGCACCACGTTGCCGAAGCTGTCGGCCATGAACTGGAACTCGATGTGCCGGCCGCCCTCGATGTAGCGCTCCATGTAGAGCCCGGGGTTGCCGAACGCCTTGCCCGCCTCCATGGAAGCCTGCTGGAACGCCTCGGCGAACGCCGCCTCCTCGCGCACCACGCGCATCCCCTTGCCGCCGCCGCCCGCCGTGGCCTTGAGCAGCACCGGGTAGCCGATCTGTCCGGCCAGCTCCCGCGCCACCTCAAGCTTGCTCACCACCCCCTCGCTGCCGGGGATCACCGGCACGCCGGCGGACTTCATGGTTTCCCGCGCCGTGGCCTTGTCGCCCATCAGCCGGATCACCCGCGGCGCCGGCCCTATCCAGGTGAACTTCATCTGGCTGCACAGCTCTGCGAACAGCGCGTTCTCGGCGAGGAACCCGTAGCCCGGGTGGATCGCCTTGGCCTCTGTCTGCTCGGCGGCCTGCAGGATTGCGGTCATGTTGAGGTAGCTGTCGGCGCTCTGGCTGCCGCCGATGCAGACCGCCTGGTCGGCTTCCTCCAGGTGCGGTGAGGTGGCGTCGGCCTGGCTGTAGACAGCCACGGCCTCCACCCCGATCTCGTGGCAGGCGCGGATTACCCTGAGCGCGATCTCGCCCCGGTTGGCGATGAGGATGCGTTTGAACACTGGGCCTCCCTTGGTGGTATTGCTGGCGCCCGATTCTTAACCCGATTGCACCGTCGAGGACAAGGCACCCGACGGCTTATTTCCCATCGAAGACCGGGGTATACTCCCGCGTCGACCATCCCCGGAGATCCAGAATGAACCGTGCAGCCATCCTCGCAGCCGCCCTGTGCATCCTCCCGCTCGCCGCCTGCAGCGGCGTAAAGGGCAGCGGCGTCAACAAGACCGAGCCCCGCGAAGTGGGGAAGTTCTCCTCCGTGCAGGTGGGCGGGGCCATGACCCTGGAGATCACCGTGGGTCGCTCCCCGTCGCTGCAGGTCAGCGGCGACGACAACATCGTGCCGCTGGTGAAGACCGAGGTGCAGGGCGATCGGCTGGTGATCAAGACTGACAAGCCGTACCGGACCTCGGAGCCGCTCAAGGTGACCCTCTCCACGCCCCAGCTGACCATGGTCGGCATCTCGGGCGCCGCCCAGGCCAAAGTGGACGGGCTGGCCAGCGCTGCGTTCCAGCTCAAGATCAGCGGCGCGGCTCGGGCCGAGCTGTCGGGCCAGGTGGGCCGACTCGAGGTGGAGGGGAGCGGCGCGTGCAAGGTGGACGCCGTCAAGCTGCCCGCCGGCACAGTGATGGTCGACCTCTCGGGCGCGGGCAAGCTCGACGTCAACGCCGTGGAGAAGTTGATGGTCAAGATCTCGGGCGCAGCCTCTGTGCGATACAAGGGAGACCCGCAAGTGACCCAGGAGATCAGCGGGGTCGGGAAGGTCAAGAAGCTGTAATGCCGCACCAGCCGCAGCGCGCCGAGGGGACAGGAAGTATGCAATCCGCCGTAGACGTAACCGACCTGGAGATCCAGGAGGAGCTCCACACCGGGGCGAGCACCACCACCTACAGAGTGAGCGTGGCCGGCAGCGAGGAGACTGCGCTGCTCAGGATCGCCAACAGCGGCTCGGAGATCGACCTGGCCGCGTTGAAGCTGGAGCTGGAGATCCTGAGCACCCTCGGCCGAGACCACACCAGCGTCGACCCCCGCGCCGCCGGGCTCGCCTCCCCGGAGGGGGCGCTGACCCGTGATGTCGGTGGGCGGCTGCTTCACGAGGCGCTCCCGCCGGAAGGCCTGGCCCCGGAGCAGGCCGCCAGCGTCGCGGTGAGCCTCGTGAAATTGCTGCAGCGGCTGCACGCCGGGGGCATGACCCTCAAGGGCCTGGCTCCGCCTCACATCCTGGCCAACCTCGCCACCGGCGAGGTGGACCTGCTCTGCTTCTGCTCCACGTCGAGCTTGCCCCGGGAGACGCTGCAGGTGGTCCACCCCCGCCGCCTGGAGGGCGCCCTGGCCTACATCTCACCGGAGCAGACCGGCCGCATGAACCGCTCGGTGACCTACCGCAGCGACTTCTATTCTCTCGGCGCCACGCTCTACGCGCTGCTCACGGGCCATCCCCCGTTCAGCAGTGACAACCCGGTGGAGATGGTGCACGCGCATATCGCCCGCTCACCCGAGCCGCCCTCCGCCATCCGGCCCACGGTGCCTCCCCCCTTCGACGCCCTGACCCTCAAGCTGATGGCCAAGAACGCCGAGGACCGGTACCAGAGCTGCGCCGGCATCTTGCACGACCTGCAGGAATGCATCGCCCGGAGCGACGGCGCCGCGGCGTTCACCCCTGGGGCCAGGGACATCCCGGAGCACCTCACCGTGCCCGAGCGCTTGTACGGCAGGTCGGACGAGCTGCGCGCCATGATGGACTCCTTCCAGGAGGTGTGCGAGGGGGGGCTGGGCCTGATCATGCTCTCGGGCTACTCCGGCGCCGGCAAGACCACCCTGGTGAAGGAGTTCCTCCGCCCGCTATCGGGCCAGCACGGCTACTTCATCTCTGGCAAGCATGACCAGCTCAACCGCAGCATCCCGTACCACGGGCTGGCCTCGGCGTTCCGCGAGCTGATCCGCCAGCTGCTCACCGAGAGCGATGCGCGGGTGGCGGCCTGGCGGCGGGCGCTGCTGAAGGCGCTGGGGGAGAACGCCGGGCTGATGGTGGATCTCGTGCCCGAGCTGGAGCTGGTCATCGGCCCCCAGCCACCGGTGGAAGAGCTCGGCCCGGCAGACGCCGAGGCGCGGTTCACCACGGCGATGATCCGGTTCATCCGGGTCTTCGCCAGCGGGGAGGGCCCCCTGGTCATCTTCGGGGACGATCTGCAGTGGGTCGACCCCGCCTCCCTCGCGCTGATCCGGCACATGATCTTGAACGCCACGGACATGAAGCTCCTGCTGGTGGGCGCTTACCGCGACAACGAGGTGGACGCGAGCCACCCGATGACCCTCGTGCTGGAAGAGCTGCGCCGCAAGCGGGTCGCCATGAAGGAGCTCGCGCTCCAGCCCCTCGGTCAGGCGCCGGTGCGGCGCCTGGTCTCCGACGCCGTCTTCAGCGTCGGGGGTCGCTCCGATACCCTGGCCGACCTGCTGCGGCGCAAGACCGGCGGGAACCCGTTCTTCCTGATCCAATTTCTCCAGACCCTCGCGGAGGATGGGCTGCTCCGGTACACGCCCGCCACCCACGCCTGGACCTGGGACACGGAGGCCATCTCCCGGCTGGAGAGCACCGAGAACGTGGTGGACCTGATGGTCTCGCGGCTGAGGAAGCTGCCCGCCGAGACCCGCCGCGCCATGAAGCTGGCGTCATGCATCGGCGGCACCTTCGATCTGGTGACCCTGTCCACGGTGACCGAGCGGACCGTGAGCCAGACCGCCGAGGCGCTGTGGGAGGCGGTGAAATCTGGCGCCCTGCTGCCACAGCTGGAGGTGTTCAGCGACCCATCGGACGTGGCGGCGCGGCCCCTGTCGCTCTCCTCGGCTGCCCGCTCCCCCGAGCAAGTCCGCTACCGGTTCTTCCACGACCGCGTCCGCCAGGCCGCGTACTCCATGATCGGCGAGCAGGAGCGCAAGCCGATTCACCTGCGCATCGGCCGCCTGATCCGCGACGCCGCCGGGGACAGCTCCGAGGCGCACCTGTTCGACATCGTGAGTCAGCTGGGCAGCTGCGTCGACCTCGTCGACGACCCGGCCGAGAGCGTGGACCTGGCCCGGCGGTGCCTGCTGGCCGGCCAGCGCGCCAAGGGCTCCACCGCGTATCAGGCCGCCAG
This sequence comes from uncultured Myxococcales bacterium, assembly GCA_964511535.1. Classification (GTDB taxonomy): domain Bacteria; phylum Myxococcota_A; class Polyangia; family CAZCFB01; genus CAZCFB01. The sequence continues at coordinate 3,878 of CAZEFW010000189.1, forward strand.
CGCGTACCTGGCCACGGGCGTGGAGTTGATGGGCGAGGCAGGCTGGTCGGCTGACTATGACCTGACCCTCGCGCTGCGCTACGAGCTGGCGGAGTGTTCGTATGTCTCCGGCGACACCAGGCTGGCCGAGCGCCACTTCGAGGACATCCTGCATCACGCGACCCGGGCCCACGAGCGGGCGCGGGTCCACAAGCTCCGCTCCAACCTGGCCATGTACGACGGCAAGCGAGACGAGGCGTTGGCTCATATCCTCGCCGGCCTCGGAGAGCTCGGCACCGAGATCCCGGCCACGGACGACCCGGCCGCCCTGGGCGCCATGGCCGGCACGGAGAGCGAAGCGCTGTCGCACCTGATGGAGGGTCGGAGCATCCCCGATCTGCTGGACCTGCCTCCGATGACCGATCCGACCTACCTGATCGAGGCCGAGCTCATGGAGGAGCTGTCGGTCATCGGCATGTTCTTCACGCCGCTCCTGGTGGCCATCGCCACCACGCGCCAGGTGCGCCTGGCCCTTCAGCACGGCAACGCCCCGTCCACCCCGCCGGCTTACGCCGCGCACGGCATGACCATCGGCGCCGCGGCGGGCATGTACGAGGCAGGCAACGCCTTCGGCAAGCTGGCCATCGAGCTGGCGCGGCGGCAGCAGAACCCACGCGCCGAGACCATCGCCGGGTTCTGGTACGGCGGCCTGATCTGTCACTGGCGGGAGCCCGTGCGCAACGCCCTCGAGGCGCTCCGGGCGTCGGTGGACATGGGCCAGCGAATCGGGACGCCGCTTTGGGCGTCTTACTCGGCCTTCTTCGTGCCGATGTACCTCGGGTTCATGGGCCTCTCCCTGGACCGGGCCCGTCAGGAGCATGAGCGCTATGTGGCCATCCTGGACGCCGAATCGGTCGAGGCCAACGCCGCCTATATCCAGTTGATCCGGGCGCTGAGGGGTGAGACCAGCAGCGCCACGGGCTTCGCCCAGACGGGCTGGGGAGACGAACGCGTAGCACGGCTGAAGGCGGCGAACATCAACCTCGGCCTGCAGCACTACCTCCTGGCGCGATTGATGGGGAACCTGCTGCTCGGTGATACCCGGGGCGCGCTCCGGGCTGCCGAGCTGTCAGCCGAGCAGGGCGACATCCAGACCATCCTGTTCGCTCAGCTCGCGCCGGCCCGGTTCGCTTACCACCACGCGCTGGCCATCACCGACGCCCTTAGACAGGACCTCGCGGGCGTCGACCTGGAGGCGCTACGGATCAAGCTCGCCACCTACCGGGCGCAGCTGGAGACCTGGAGCGACAACTGCCCGGCCAACTTCCTCGCCATGGCGCGCCTGGTACAGGCGGAGTGCGCGGCGCTGGAGGGCGATGAGCTTGAGGCCATGGCGCTGTTCGAGCAGAGCCTCGCGGCGGCCTCGGAGGCCCGGACGCCGCACCACGAGGGCCAGGCCGCGGAGCGGGCAGCGCGCTTCCACCTGGATCATGGGCGCCAGCGGATCGGCGAGATGCACCTGGATATGGCCATCGAGGCTTACAAGCGCTGGGGCGCCGGGGCCAAGGTGACGCAGCTGAAGAAGGCCCTCGCGACCCAGGCGGGCGCGCACGGCAGAAGGCGGCGGCATAAAAGAGCCACAGACTCGGTGACCCGGATGCTGCACCTCGACTTCGCCACCGTGCTCAAGGCGGCGCGCATCATCTCCGGGGAGATGGCGCTGAGCAGCCTGCTGCGCCAGGGCATGGAGGCGATCATCGAGAACGCGGGCGCCCAGCGCGGCGTGCTGCTGATGCTGGATCACGCGGGCGACCTGGTCGTGGAGGGCGTCGTCGACGTGGAGGAGCGCAACCGGGAGAGCCAGGACCACGCGCGCAGCGTGGTGGAGTACTGCAGACGGACCCGCGAGCTGGTGGTGCTCGAGGACGCAACCCGCAGCGACCTGTTCGGGCAAGACCCGCACATCGCGCCAACGGGCCCGCGGTCGGTGCTCGCGGCGCCCCTGCTGGTGCGGGGGGAGCTGACCGGGGTGCTGTACCTGGAGAACCGCATCTCCACCGGCGTCTTCACCGCCGACCGGGTGCAGGTGCTCGAGGCGCTCGGCGCCCAGCTCGCCATCTCCATCGAGAACGCGCGCATGTACCAGCACCTCGAGCGGCTGGTGAACCAGCGCACCGCGCAGCTGGCCGAGGCCAAGGAGGCTGCCGAGCACGCGAACCAGGTCAAGAGCGCCTTTTTGGCCAGGATCAGCCACGAGCTGCGCACGCCGCTCAACGCGATCCTCGGCTACAGCGAGCTGCTCAAGGAGGTGTTCGAGGAGGACGCGCTGCTGGACCACATCCCGGACCTGGAGCGGATCAACCTGGCGGGCAAGCACCTGCTGTCGCTGATCAACGACGTGCTCGACCTGTCCAAGATCGAGGCCGGCAAGGTGGAGGTGTTCCACGAGACGTTCCCGGTGCGGCCGCTGGTGGACGAGGTGGTGGAGTCGGTCAGGCCGCTGGTGGAGCAGAACGATAACCAGCTCGAGCTCGACTGCCCGCCTGACCTGGGCGAGATGCACTCCGACCTGACGCGGGTTCGTCAGGTGCTCTACAACCTGCTGAGCAACGCGGCGAAGTTCACCGACGAGGGCACCGTGACCCTCCGCATCCGTCGCGAGGCCCACGCCGATGGCGATGTCGTGCAGTTCGCCGTGCAGGACACGGGCATCGGGATGACACCGGCGCAGGTCCCACGGGTGTTCGAGCCGTTCCGGCAGGCCGACGCCTCCATCACCAGCAAGTTCGGCGGAACCGGCCTCGGGCTGACCATCTGCAAGCGCTTCACCGAGATGCTGGGCGGTGAGCTCGAGGCAGAGAGCGAGTACGGGGTGGGCAGCACCTTCATCGCCACGCTGCCGGCCCTGGCCCCGGCGCTGCCCGATGAGGAGATGCCCGCCACCTCCGGGGAGGAAGCATGAGCAAGCTCCTCTTGGTGGAGGACAACGAGCTGAACCGGGACATGCTCTCCCGACGCCTGGCGCGGCGGGGGTTCGACATGGTCCTCGCAGAGGACGGCCGACAGGCGCTCGACGTGGCCGCGGCCGAGGCGCCCGGGCTCATCCTGCTGGACATGAGCTTGCCGGTGCTGGACGGCTGGGACGCGGCCCGCGCCCTGAAGCAGGGCGAGGCCACGCGCGCCATCCCGATCATCGCCCTGACCGCGCACACCATGGAGGGGGACCGTCGCCGGGCCATGGAGGCGGGCTGCGACGAGTACGAGCCGAAGCCGGTGGAGTTCGAGCGGCTGGTGGAGAAGATCAGGCGGCTGCTCTGAAGGCGAGGTAGACGCGGCGTCTCGCCGCGTGGGGCCATGCAAGCGGCGAGACGCCGCTTCTACGGGTGCCAGCCCGGCTTGCGGCGCTCCAGGAACGCGGCCATCCCCTCCTGCCCCTCCTCGCTCATGCGCAGGCGCGCGATCATCTCGGCGGTGGCGGGCCCGGCCTGCTCCAGGTCCTGCTCGGCCACCATTCGCACCATGCGCTTGCACGTGGCCAGCGCCTCGGGGCCGCTGGTGAGCAGGTTGCCCACGTACGCGTCCACCGCGGCGTCCAGCTCCTCGGGCGGCACGACCTTGTTGACCAGCCCGCACTGCAGCGCCTTGTCCGCGGTGAGGCGTTCGCCCGTCAGGAAGTACTCCCGGCCGTAGCGCTCGCCCACACGCTTGAGCACGTAGGGCGAGATGCACGCGGGCACCAGGCCGATCTTCACCTCCGAAAAGGAGAAGACCGCCCCCTGCGCCGCCACCGGGATGTCGCACACCGCCACCAGGCCGGTGCCGCCGCCGATGGCCGGCCCGTTGATGCGCCCCACCACCGGCTTGGGGCAGTCGTACACCTCGCGCATCAGGTTCGCCAGGTTCAGCGAGTCCTCGTAGTTCTGCTCGTAGGTGTACTCCACCACCTTGCGCATCCAGTGCAGGTCCGCGCCCGCGCAGAACGCCTTGCCCTCACCAGTGAGCACCACCACCCGCACCGCGGGATCGTCACGAACCGCCGCGAACGCCTCGCGCAGCTCGCGGATCATCACCTCGTTGAAGGCGTTGCGGATGTCCGGCCGGTTCATGGTGACGCGGGCGACGCCGTCGGCGACGGAGAGGCGGACGGTTTCGAAGTTCTGGGACATTTTCGAACTCCTCTTCAAACAAAAAACAAGGAACTAGAAACAAGAAATTTCAAATGAAACGGGGTACCTCATTTTTTGTTCAGCATTTCTTGTTCAGCATTTTTTGCTACTTCTTCGCGGCCTTCCAGATCGCCCCAACCCGATCCCCCACATAAAGATCCCCCTGCCAGTACGCAACGCTCTTGGGCGTGCTGGTGGCTTCCCAGCTCAGCACCTCGGTGAAGGTCTCGAAGTCCCTGGTGACCGACACGCGCAGCTTGAACTTGGTCAGCTTCTTGATCTTCTCCACCTCGGTCTCGTCGTGGGTCATCACCAGGTGCTCGCCGGTCTCGGGCACGGGGTAGATGTCGAGCACGCGCCGGTTGGCCAGCTTCGCCACCGGCTTGACGCCGCCCTTGTCGTCCATGGCCCAGGTGCTCCAGACCAGCTTGGGCACCGTGAGGATCTTGACGCCGCGGGCGATGCCGAGGGTGGCCGAGATCGGGTGCGTCTCGAAGACCCAGGCGTTATACAGGGTGTGGGTCGACGCCAGGTCGGTGCGCTTGGTCCCGTCGGTGGTGGCGTTGATCAACTCCGTCGGGTTGCCCGCGTTGTCCGAGTGGTAGCCGAACATCCACATCGTCTTGCCCACGGGCAGCAGGCAGGTCCAGCGGATGTCCCCCACCTTCTGGTTGCTGCGCCGGTCGTGCACCTTGAAGCTGGCGCCCTTGTCGGTGGACTTCCACAGGATCGAGTGGATGTTGCTCGCGGTCCATTCGGCCTGAGTGGCGCCGGAACCCACGGCGTACCAGGCGCCGCCGAACGAGACCAGGTCGTGCACATGCACCCCTTGCTTGAGCGTGCGGCTCTTGGACCACTTGCCCCCCTTCGCCTTGTGGTACACGTTGCCCAGCCAGGCGTCCTCGGTGGCGTCGATGCCCGCCATGGTCAGGCGGTCATCCAGGATGCGGTAGCGCTCCAGGTGCTCCTCCTGGGTGGTGAACTCCTTGGTCACCGTCGTCGCCTTCGGGTCGGCGAAGTAGCGCATCTCGATGGGGGTCACGCGGCCCAGGTTGTAGGTGGCGTCCCCGTAGCCGAGGTAGAGCCGCCCCTCGAACACCACAAGGTCATGGATGCTGCGCTCGAACTTGTAGTGCGCGAGCTTCTTGTAGCCCGCCGCGATGTAATCCTCGATCGGCTTGGCCCAGCTCGCCGGCGCGCCGAAGGTCATCGCCGCGACGCTGAGCCCGGCGTCCGGACCGGGGCCGCTGTCCACGCCGCTGTCCATGGTGATAACGCCGTCGCTGCCAGGGGTCACGCCGTCGTCGTCGCTGCAGCCTGCACAAAGGGCCGCGGCCAGCAGCAGGATCGTCCAGAGCCTCATCGCACACCTCCCGTGAGGCCCTTGCTTCCTACAAATGGCGGTGCGGGTCAAGTCAGGGGCAGAAGGTGCTCATGAACGACGCGCCGCAGCCGTTGTTCAGCGAGGCGGTGTTGCCACTGGCGGTGACGGTGGAATTGATGCATTCGGCGCCGATGAAGGTCATGGTCGGGTGGTACCCCGCGGGGCACAGCTCGGCGCTCTTGATGCTGACCTTGGAGCCGATCACCTTGACCCCCACGCCGCGAACCGCGTGCTTGAGCAGCAGCCGCATGATGGTGGCGCCGGAGGTATTCTTGATGCGCACCCCGAACAGGTCCGGGTCCTCCACTGTGATGGTGGTCAACGCGGCGTCCTTGCCCAGCACGTCCACGCCGCCTGCGAAGCCGCGGATCACCAGGCTCGAGACGCTGACCCCTGACACGCCCTTGTTGATGCGGACTCCGAACGACGGCTCGCCATCCAGGTCCCCCACCGCCGCCGCGATGAGACGGCTCGACTGCGAATCGGAATGCACGGTGTAGTGGTTCAGCTTCCCCCCTCCCACGTTGGTGTAATGGATCAGCTTGGTCCCCTTGCCGATCCCGAGGTAGTGGGTGGCGATGATGTCGAGGTCGCCGTCGTTGTCCATGTCGCGCACGTCCATGGACTGCACGGTCCCGGCGACGCCGCCGTCCCCCAGGGATGAGAAGGAGCCGGCCGTGGCGGTCAGATCGTTGCGGTAGACCTTGATCTTGTCGTTGGCGCCCTTGCCCGCCGCGATGACCTCCGGCTTGCCGTCGCCGGTCAGGTCTCGAAACGCGACGTGGGCGAGGCCGTAGCCGAAGGCCGTGACCAGGCTCTTGTGGGCCTTCCAGTAGCCGTTGCTCTGCCAGCGGTGCACCCGTATATACCCGCCGATGCCGCTGCCCAAGCCGATGGTGATCACGTCAGGCTTGCCGTCGCCGTTCATATCCCTGGCGCCCACCGGCAGCTGGTCCGAGAAGATGCTCAGGCCGTGGAGCTTGAAGTTCCCCTTGCCGTCGTTGAGCCACATGATGGCCTTTTTCTGTGACCCCGAGGAGGTGTTGTCTGGCACCAGGATGTCGAAGTCCTTGTCCCCGTCGAAGTCCGCCACGAAGGAGGGTCCCCACCCGCCTCCGTTGCTCTTGCTGCTGGTCCAGGTGGATGAGAAGCCGTTCTTCGAGCTGTCCTTGACGCCCACATAGCGCAGGTAGTCCTTGAGGGAGCTGGTGTAGGCGCTGCCGAGGGCCACGTCGATCTTGTCGTCGCTGTTGAAGTGGCCCACGTCCATGTTGCGCGTGTAGTAGCCCCAGCCGAAGCTGGACTGAAAGTTGAGCTTGCCGGAGCTGGTGCCGGCGTAGAACACCTCGTTCGTTCCGTCACCGCCGGCGAAAATGTCGAGGAAGCCGTCCTGGTTGAAGTCCACCACTCGCCGTACGCCGAGCCCCTTACCCGAGGTGAAAAGGGTGGGCGTGGTCTGCCATGATCCGCTGCCCAGGTTCTTGTAGACCCGAATGTACCCCCCCGAGCTGGCGGTGATGATCTCCAGGCGATCGTCGCCTGTGAAGTCCCTGGCGTCGACGGAGTCCATGTGCTTCTCGGTGGTGACGTTATTCTTCCATCCCTGCTTCCAGGTCTTGCCGCCCTTGTAGAACAGCGTGCCCACTGGCCCGGTCTGGGTGTGCCACATCAGGTCCTTGTGACCCGCGCCCCTGAGAATAGCCCCGCTGGCGCCCTCGATGATGACCCCGCTGGCGTTGATGTCGAGGCACACCGGGGCACTGGCCTGCAACAGGCCCGAGACGATGTAGCGGCTGTTGGGCACGAAGCCCTTGTTCTGACACTTGGTGAGCTTGATGGGCGAGTGCTCGTAGATCCTGGTAGTCGAGACACCCGTAAGGCTATTGGCGTCGGTGCACTGCACGTACCACGTGTGCTGGGCCACCTTCATGGTCTTGTCGCCCCAGATCATGGAGAGCGTCGCTCCAGCCTTGAACGGCCCCAGGTACTTGCCGCGCTCCTTTCCATCAACGAAGAGCTTGCAGGTGGCGATGGCAGCGCCCCCGGCTTTTGGCGCGACCTTGAACTGCCAGGTGGTGCTGTAGGCCGCCGTCTTGAGCTTGTTGGCCGGCGCCACCAGGGTCACCACCGGGCCGCCGGGCGACGAATCGGGTTTGGGCGGCAGGTCGGTGACGACGCCGCGATCTCTGCGCGTGTCGGTGACGGGGCCGCGATCTTTGCGCGCGTCGGTGACGGGGCCGCGATCCCTGGAGCCGTCGCCCGCCGCGCCTCCGTCCAGCTTCAACCCCTGGCGCACGCAATTGCGCTTGCCCCCGCCCAGGCGCTGGCACTCGTAGCCGTCGGGGCACTCCTCGCCGCCCTTCTTGCAGGCGAAGGCGATATCGCCGTATTCGGGGTTGAAGCAGCCGCCCAGGGAGAGGGCCGCCATGAGCGCTGGGACAAAGGCCAGGTGTGTGCAACGAGTCTTGAGCATAGCAAATATCATTATATCCATGGAACTACTGGCATATCAGTATGAAGGACTCTGACGCCAGCGCCACTTGCGCACATTTCTTCCCCACGCTTCTGGGTTACTATTGCGTCCATGTCAGCCGCCCGAAGCGCGTGGCTGCTGGTACCGCTCGTGGCCATTGTCGGCTCGTGCGGCCAGTGCCCGGATTCTCTTTGGGGCGACCTGAACCCTATCCAGGGTGACAAGGTCGCCCCATTCCCCGAGTACCCCGCCACCTGGAAGCGCGCGCGGTCCCTGGCCGAGGACGCCGTGGCCCGGGCGGCCTCGGAGGGGATGCGCAGCTGGGAAGGCGCAACCGAAGGCGAGGTGCGCTCCTACACGTGGGACGTTGTGGCCATGGCCGCTGCCCTGCACGGCAAGGAGCGCCACGCCGACGCCCACAGCCGCGTGGTGGCGGAGCTGATCCGGCGCGAGATGCCTGACGGCTCCTGGCCCGAGGTGGTGGTCACCGGCGGCCAGGATCTGGAGCCGGCCCTGGCGGGCTACTCCGAGTCGGCCGCCGCCCTGGCGCTGCTCGGCAGCCTCGCCGCAGAGGGGCTGGTGATCCCGGGGCTGAGCGAGCGCATCCGCAAGGGCCTCAAGTGGCTCGAGGCCACCTGGCGCCCCGACGGCGGCCTGCCCATCGTGCCCCGCTCCCGCCGCCTGTCCACCGAGGGAATCGCCCTGGCCACCATGGCGGGGCTCGCCCTGCGCCGGGGCTGCAGCTACTGCGAGGACCGCGCCGTTGAGGCCACGCGCCTGCTGACCGGCACCCTCTGGCTCAAGGACCACTTTGCCCGAGGCATCATCCTGGGCCATGGCGAGGTGAAGGACAGCATCGACCGGGACAGCACCGGCCCGCATACCCATAACGCCCTGGCGGCGCTGGCGCTGCTCGAGGCGCGCCGGGTCCTGGGCGAGCGCGCGCCCTCCCCCGCCGATTACGATCCCGGCCCCTGGCTGATCAAACATTTCTCCCGGGTGGCGGCCGTGGGCAGCGGGGTCAAGGCCAGCGGCCTCGGCGGCAGGCTGGTGCTCCAGGATCGCACCGGGCTGCTCTACGGGTGCACCGGCGGCATCGTCAGCCGCGACCACGGCAAGGTGACCCTGCGCTGCCCTGACGAGACGCTGAAGGTGGCCGAGCCCATCACCTGCCCCTCGCCTTACACCCGCTGCGGCTCCGACGCAGTGGCGCTGCCGCCCGGCTCGCGCCCCCTGGACAGCGTGGACGCCCGGGTGACCCTGATGGGCGCCATCATGGCCCTCGGGCTGGGCAAGGCGGACGACGCCGCGGCGTGGCTCAACGCCGCCCTGGCCATGCAGCGCCCGGACGGCGCGGTGGTGGCTGTGGCCGGGCAGCCGCGGTCCGCGCCCGACAGCGCGCTGCGCTACCCGCACTTCCACCCGAGGGCCCACTACGGCGCCACCGGCCTGCTGGCCGCGGCCCTGGATGGGCGTAACCCGTTTCTGCCGGGGCGGGTCCTGGCGAAGAAGCTCCCCGGCAGCGTCTCACCGCCCCTGGCCAGCGCCCGCAAGCTGCGCCGCCTGAACCTCGGGCTGCTGCCCGAGCCGGCCTCGGGCTGGGTGGCAGCGGCCGAGCCCGGCTTGCTGCACCTGCAATCCCAGACGCGCGAGGAGGGCTGGGTCACCTGGAGTACGCCCTTCCGCGGCGATCTGTCCACGCCTGCGGCGTGCTGGCAGTTGCGGGCGGACTTCTCCGGCGTCGGCCCCTGGGACACCCTGCAGATCAAGGCCGAGGACGCCCGCGGCCTGACCCACGGGCTGAACCTGCCCGGGTTGGTGGGCAAGGCGCCGTACGCCATGAACCTTTCGCTGGCCCGGCTCGGCGTGTTCTGGGTGCGCGGCGGCGATCCGGGGACCACCTTCCGCCCGGGCAAGTTCAGCCTCGGCGTGCTCACCCGCAGCAGCGACCGCAAGCCGGGGGTCAACGTCCTGCTGAAGGCGCGGCGGCTCGCCCTGGTGCCCGGGGACTGCCTGGAGGGCGCGCCCGTGCGGTTCCGCCGCGGCGAGCTGACCCTGGAGGGCGCGGGGGGCAAGCTGCCGGTCGCCCGGGAGGTGGAGGTGGAGGGCAAGCGCGCCGTGAAGCTGAGCTACGACATCCAGGAGCCCGGCGCGTGGCAGCGGGTGACCATCAACGACCGGTGGCGCTGGAGCTGCGCCCGGGTGGTGCGGCTGCGCTATCGCTCCGACCAACGCACCCGCGTGCAGCTGGTGGTGGAGGACGGCCAGCTGGGCGGGGGCTACAAGAAGGGCTCGCGGTTCTACGCCGAGGGGTTCTTGTCCAAGACCGACCGCTGGCTGGAGTGGCGCGTGCCCGTGGCCAAGCTGCGCCCCTTCAACCCCAAGGACCTGCGCCTGCTGGACGGTGCGCGGCTGCGCAAGGTGTCCATCGCCTTCCCGTCGGTGGAGCGGGCCGCGCGCAAGGGCACGGTGACCTTGCTGTCGCTGGACGCCCTGGCGCGGCCGGATCAGCTGAAGAAGGACGGGTCCTGCAGGTAAGCCCGGAGCCCTCGACCTACCAGCTGCTCTCGTACAGCCCGCCGGTGAGGTACGGGTAGCCGAGGTATGCCCTGCCCGTGCCGGACAGGGCGGTCCAGTGCAGATCCTTGGACTGGGGCAGGTTGGTCAGCTTGGTGAAGCTGTAGGCGTCGTCGGTTGAGAGGAAGGTCTTCGTGCCCGTCGCGATGACCCTCGCCTTGCCCACCGCGGGCTGCTCGAAGGCCAGGTCGTAGAGCCGCTCGTTGGGGCCAGCCACCTTGTTGTGGAACCAGATCTTCAGCTTCGGGTCGTACTCGTGGAGGTAACCCTTGCGGCCCACGGCGAGCACGCGCCCCGACGGGAAGAGGAGCGCCTCTTCGGGCATGTACAGGTTGGCAACGGAGAAGGCCTTGGAGTCGTCCTTCCAGGTCACGCCGCCGTCCGAGGAGCGGTACACGTAATGCTGCTGGCCGTTGGGGTTCACCACCCTCCAGCCCATGAAGATCCCCTCGGCCTTGCCCCCCACCTTGGTCAGGGCCACGGTCTTGAGCGAGATGCTGATGGCGCCCGCCTGGTAAGCCGTGTCGAAGATCTTGCCCGCAGGATCGATGCGGCACAGCTTTCCCCACCCCACCGCCACGATGGTCTTGTCCAGATACGCCACCGCGCCGTGATGGTTGAGTTGCCAGCAGTCGTGCAGCTGGGTCCACTTCACGCCGCCGTCATAGGTGCGGTAGATCCGCCCCTGGTTGTCCACCGCGGCGCCATCCAAGCCCTGCATGGAGACGCTGGTCACGTTGGAGGCTGTGATCACCTGGGTCCACTTCTTGCCTCCATCATCGGTGCGATACAGGCCGCCCGTGAGCCAGTTTTTGCCGCCCCCCACCATCACCACTTTCCCTGACGCCCAGATTGAGGTGACCTGGAAGCTGGCCGGGAAGGTGCTCACCGAGGACCACTGGGTGTAGTTGTTGGGCGGCTTGGTGTCGGGCTGGAGCATGTCAGGCACGATCTGGTCCGGGATGAGCTGATCCGGCGCGGCCTGGTCCGGGATGGCCTGATCCGGCGCCGCCTGATCCGGCGCAGCCTGATCGGGCGCAGCCTGGTCCGGCTCGCCCCGGTCTGGAGCCGCGGCGTCCGGCGGCTTCAGGTCGGGACCACCGGCGTCCGGCCCGCTGTCCTTATGCCCCAGATCCGGCCCGGCCGAGAGCACGCACACGCCGTTATTACACAGGTTCGTGAAGCACTCGTCGTGGTACAGGCAGGCCTGCCCCAGGGCGCGGTTCCCCGGCCTGCAGGTCCCCCCGTAACAGTTGAAGCTGCGGCACTCGGCGCTGGAGCTGCATGGCTGGCCGTTGTTCAGCGGGTTGGCCGCGGCGCAGGCGCCGTGGTGGCAGACATCCGACGCGCAGTCGGTGTTGGCCAGACAGGTCTGGTTTATCTTCTTGCCGGCGTCGTCGTCAGCGCAGGCTAGCCCAAGGAGAAGAGTGAGAGCGATGAATGGAGAGGTTCTCGG
>CAZEFW010000190.1:0-15837 GCA_964511535.1 uncultured Myxococcales bacterium
CCACCCACAACCCCACAACAGCCGCGACCGGGCGAGCGCAGCGAGCACGGAGCGGGCAAACAGGTCCCCGGGAAGCTGGAGCTCGGCGCGGCCCGGGCATGGCGCAACGACATCACACCAACGCCCCACCCCACACCACCCCCCGCTACACCCCCGTCAGCCCACCTCGGGGTTCTTCAGACACACCGCCACCTCGAGGATGATGTACAGCAGCGCGCGCTCCTGGGGCAGCAGCTTGGCGCCGGTGCTCTTTTTGCCCTCGGTGTGGTAGGTGGAGAACAGGATTCGACCGCAGCCGTAGGGGTAGCTCACCGTGGCCGGCTTGATGCCGTTGCTTGGCGTCTGCGCCAGGATCCAGGCCTTGGGCAGCACGTCGTGGGGCTTCTGGTCCGGCCCCGGCGCCTTGAGCTTGGTCACCGAGTCGACGATGGTGAAGGAGTCCTCCAGGGTGAAGCTGGTGATCCCCTGGGCCGCCAGCCACGCCTTGAGGTCCTTCTCCTGCACGATGGCCGGCGCGTCGTAGGAGCTGGTGAGCTCCGCCGAGCCGAGGGTGCCGCTCTGGCCCACCCACTTGATGAAGTTGGGCAGGATCAGGTGCAGCAGGTCGTACTGGTAGTCCGTGACATACAGCCGCCCGCCCGCCTTGATCCACTTGAGCAGGTTCTCCTTGACCTTCTTGTAGGTGAAGTAGCCGTCGAGCCAGTCGCTGTCGCAGGGCACGAAGATGATGTTGTACTTCTTCATCTCGTCGTAGTCGGTCAGCAGCTTGGAGGGCGCCGCCGGCGTGCACTTCTGCTTGGGCGGGATGAGCGAGATGACCTCGCACTTGTAGTAAGCGAAGCTCTGGCTGTCCTTGACCAGCCCTCCCTTGGCGTTGACCTGGCCCAGGCCGAGCTTGGCCAGCGAGCGCTCGATGTCGTCCCAGGCGCCGTCGAGCACCGCCATCTTCGGGATGAAGTCGTTCTTGGCGGCGTCCCGCTTGCCCGGCAGCGTGGTCAGCCCCACCGGGATGCCGTAGCTGCCCGCGGGCACGGTGACCTCCCGCGCGCGGCGGAAGGCGCCCTTCTGCACCACGATGATCCACTTGCCCTTGTAGGGCAGCTCCAGGGAGAAGGTGCCGTCCGCCTTGGATCGCGCGTTGGGGGTGATCTTGGGCAGCTCGACGCACTTGTCGCAGTACACGCCATCCGGGATCGGCTTGGGCATCACGCCGGTGGCGTACACCAGGGCGCCCGAGATGGGCATCTTGCCGTTGGGGGCCACCACCTTGCCCGTCACGGTGACGGGGGTCGGCCGGTCCACGGCAGGGCCAAGCTGGTCCGCCACGGCCTGGTCCCAACCGATGCCCTGATCCGGATCCTCCAGCGCGCTCTCCTCCACGCAGCCCAGGCCGAAGCAGGCCAGGACCAGCAGGCCCATGATCTTGGTGTTCACGTGGTTCATGTCTCCACTCTCCCTTCCGTTCCCCCGGGCTCGCGGTACCATGGGGTCCGCGAGGTGAAGATGGATAATTACCAGGTGGATCGTCAAGAGGGAATCGCCACGGTGACCCTGAGCCGCGGCAAGGTCAACGCGCTGGACGAGGCGCTGGTGGTGTCGCTGGCGGAGCTGTTCGACGCGCTGGGCAAGGACCCGGACGTGCGGGCGGTGCTGCTCACCGGGCGCGGGGCGTTTTTCTCCTTCGGCTTCGACGTGCCGGGGTTCCTGCCCTACAGCCGGCAGGCGTTTCTGAATTACCTGGAGCGGTTCACCGGGCTGTACCGGCAGCTGTTCACCCTGCCCAAGCCGCTGGTGGCGGCCATCAACGGCCACGCCGTCGCCGGCGGGTTCATGCTTGCCACGGCCTGCGATGAGCGGCTGATGGTCAGCGGCAAGGCGCGCATCTCGCTCAACGAGATCACCTTCGGCGCCAGCCTGCTGGCCGGGTCGCTGGTGATGCTGCGCAGCTGGGTTGGCGGGCGCGTTGCCCAGCGCATCGCCTACGACGGCGCCATGTACAGCGCGGAGCAGGCCGCCGGGATGGGGCTGGTGGACGCGGTGGTGGATCCGGCGGACCTGCTGGAGCGCGCCCTGGACCGGGCACGGGCGCTGGGCAGCCGCGACGCGCGAGCCTTCGCCGGCATCAAGGCGCTGCTGCGGCAACCCCTGGCGCGGGAGATGGCCCGGCTGGAGCCGGAGTCCAACGCCGCTTTCACCGAGGTCTGGTATTCGGAGGCGACCCGGGCGCAGCTGCGGAAGATCGAGATCCGCGGCTGAGGCGCGGCGCGCTGGTTCAGATCTTGCCCTTGAGCAGCGAGCGCACGGTGAGCCCGCCGTAGGTCAGCACCGTGCGGGCGATGGCGCTGTAGTCCAGGGTGGAGAGGAACGCGTCGGCCAGCCCGAAGGGCAGCATGGCCGGGATCGGCCCGCGGGCGTACTCCAGCATCCATGCCGCGTCGGGCAGGCGGTACGCCTTGGTCTTGCCCGAGCCGAGCACGGCCCAGTCGCCGGGCCGGTAGACCGTCTTTTCGGTCTCGCCCTCCAGGTAGCACCACATGTCGCCGGCGATCATGAAGTCGTGCACCTCGGCGGCGTAGCGGCCCGAGTGTCCCTCGGTGCCGATGGCCGAGCCGAACAGGATGATGTACTCGCTCAACGACGCGTGCATCAGGGTGAGCTGCCCCATGGCGCCGCCCGCGTTGTTGAAGATCCAGCGGCGGGGGCCGTCGTAGACATGCTCGGGGTAGCGGGCGACCACCGCGTCGCACACGCGGTCGAAGGCCTGCTCCATGTCGGGGGCGCCCACGCCCTGCTGGGCGCAGCCGTGAAGCACTTCGGGGTCGAATATGTATGCCATGGTCTCCTCCGGGGACTGGCAGGCTACCACATCAGCGGCGGTCCGCGCCCCGCTGGCAGGCGAGGCAGAACGGCGACTCGGGGCGGGCGGTCAGCCGCTTGAGCCCGATCGGCTCGTCGCACTTGCGGCAGTAGCCGTAGTCGCCGGTCTTGACGGCGGCCAGCGCGGTCCGACACTGCTCCAGCCGCGCGCGCTGATTGCGCCGGGTCGCCTGCGTCATGGCCTGCTGCTGCATGGCGTCCATGCGGCTCAGGCGACCCACTCTGGACTGGTCCAGCTGCACCGTGTCGGCGGCGTCTGCGCTGGCGGCCAGGGCGTGCTTCAGCTCGCCCTCCAGATCCGCCAGCTGCGCGGCCAGCTGCTCCACCTGGGGTTCGGTGAGCTCCTGCTCGGCCATGACCTAGCGGTTGGCCTTGAGGATGTCGGCCACGTTGATGCCGTGCTCGTAGTGGCTGATCTGCTTGGCGATGATCGCCTCGGACACGCCGTGGCTGTTGCGCCGGGCCAGCTCCTTGGCGTTGAACTTCCAGGGGGTGTTCGGCTCGCGGATCTTGATCTTGTAGCCGTTCTCCAGCGCCGACTCGACGTAGGCGCGGGCCTCCCAGGCGCGGGTCATGGTGTTGTCCACGATGATCGGGCCCTTGCCCTTGCGCGCGGCGGTGTCGGCGCGCTTCTGGTTCCAGCCGTGGGCCTTGCCCAGCTTCTTGACGTCGAACTTGTAGACGCCCTTCTTCATGAAGAAGTCGTCCGTGCTGTAGACCGGGGCGCCCGGGGCGAGCTTGCGGGCCAGGGTCGACTTGCCAGAGCCGCTGCAGCCACGCAGCAGGAACATCACGTTCTTGGCGTCCACTGTCCGGGTGCGGAAGCGGGCCTTCTTGCCCTTGCCCTTGCCCCTGGCCTTGCCCACGGCGCTCTTCATCAGCACCTTGCCGGTCTTGAGGTTGTGCAGCACGCGCCCGCCGTCAGCGCGCTTGACATAGATCCGATACGGCTTGGCGTTGCGCACCTTGCCGCCCTTGCCGCGGGTGCCGCGCATCTGCACCGTGGCCTCCGCGCCCGAAGCGAAGGTGGCCTTGAAGGTGTAGGTGCCAGGCCTGGCCCGGGCAGCGGGGGCCGCCAGGATCAGTGCTGAGAGGGTCACGGCCTGAATGATGCTGCGGGTCGTCTTGTTCATTCTCTCCTCCGGTGGGCCCCTGTAGTGCAAGGCCGGTGCCGGAAAAAAGCGCAATGATTTCGTCAGGACCTGTCCGATATCTGGAGGATCGGCGGCTGCGGCGGCAGCCGGTTGTGGGGGCTACTGCCCCTTGAGCGCCTTGCAGTACGCCGCAGTGGGGGGCGGCATCGGGTGCTTCTCCTTGCGGAAGCGCACGTGCAGGTGATCCATGTGCTTGGGCCAGTGCAGCACCAGGCCCTTCATCTTTTTGGACGGGTACTGGAAGATCAGGTCCAGCATCTTGGGCGGGTATCCGCTCTCCACCGCGTGGTCGATGAGCAGCTTCTGGATCTTGCGATCCACGAAGATGAACTCGGTGTCGCAGGTGTTGACCAGGGACTTGACCAGGAACCAGGTCCTGGCGGCGTCCACCGTGCGGACGGTATCCGACGAGATGCGGTCGACCTTGTTCAGGATCACCGGGATGTCAACATCGCGGCCGTCCACATGCGACGAGTGGTTCGGCAGCGGGCCGCCCCCCTTCTTGCTCATGTCCCGGATGATCACCGGCATGGCCTCGGGGTAGGTGGCCTTGTACATGGCCATGATGCGCGACAGGTTGTACACCGCCAGGCGGGTACCCCAGGCGCGGCTCTCGTTGGCCAGCACGTAGCCGTCGCCCGGATCCAACTTCACCAGCTTGAACCGTTTGCCGCGGTACTTGTTCTTGCGGAAGGCGCGGCCCACGCGGGTCCAGTGGCTGCCCTGGTTCTGGCGCACCACGTAGGTCTTGCCCTGGGCATGTGCGGGCGCCGGGGTGGCGAGGGCGCCCAGGACCATGATCCCCGCCGCCGCAAGCAGCGCCAGCCGCGGTGCCTTACTGTCTCTCAACGAAGCGCTCATCTCCTCCATCATATCAATTGCTATGATGCGGGTCATGTATCGGGCCATTTCTGCTTTGACGGTGCTGGTGACCCTGCTGTTCACCGGGGGCGGCTGCCAGGAGGAGCCTGCGGCCATGCCCGCTCCGCCGGTGCGCGCCGAGGGTGGCATCCTGCAGGATCTCGCCGGGCGCCAGGTGATCCTGCGCGGCATCAACGCCAGGGTGGACGGCATCTTCGACGTCACCTTCGATGACGGGCGGGTCCCTCTG
Source organism: uncultured Myxococcales bacterium (assembly GCA_964511535.1). Classification (GTDB taxonomy): domain Bacteria; phylum Myxococcota_A; class Polyangia; family CAZCFB01; genus CAZCFB01. Next base: position 5,143 of record CAZEFW010000190.1, read on the forward strand.
GAAAAGATCCCGCCGCTGTCGGGCGAGGACTGCCGGTTCATCGGCGCGGAGCTCGGCTTCAACCTGCTGCGCTTGCCCGTGAACTGGAGCGGCATCGAGCCGAAGAAGGGCCAGTACAGCGAGGCCTACTTCGCCCGGGTGGAGCAGGTGATCCGGCGATGCCACGCCCACGGCGTCTACACCCTGATCGATCTGCACCAGGACGCGTGGTCCAAGGAGATCGGCGAGGACGGCGCTCCGCTGTGGGCCATCGTGCCCCCGCCGACCAAGCTGCTGCAGGGGCCGCTGAAGGACCTGGAGCAGCGCCGCATGAGCGCCCAGGTGCTGGCCGCGTTCAAGTCGTTCTTCGAGGACGCCGCCGGGCTGCAGCAGGCGTACGCCGACATGGCCGGCGCGTTGATGCGGCGCATGAGGGCGGTGCCCGGCGTGGTGGGCCTCGAGCTGATGAACGAGCCGGTGCTCTTCTCGGGCAACAGCCAGCTCGACGCGTTCCACGCCGAACTGGGCCGCTCCCTGCGACGCAGCCTGCCGGAGCTGAGCCTCTATTTCGAGCCCAACAGCATGCGCAACCAGACCGACGAGATGGCGGTGAGCACCCCCTTCCCGCTGAAGAACGGCGTCTACGCGCCCCACATCTACACCGGCGTCTTTCTGGGCAACTGGAAGAGCGGCGACGTGGCGCGGATCCGCAAGAGCGTCCAGGCGGCGCAGAAAGAGGCCACCGCCCACGGCGCCGCCCTGCTGGTGAGCGAGTTCGGGCATGACCCGAAGACCGCCCTGGGGCGCGAGTGGCTCACGGCCACGCTGGCGGAGCTGGACGCCGTGCGCGCCTCGTGGGCGCTGTGGCTCTACGAGGAGTACTCCCAGGGCAGCTGGGGGCTGTACGAGGCCGGACCCAACCACACCCGGGGCAAGCTGCGCAGCGACTACGCCAAGATCATCGCCCGGCCCTTCCCCGCCGCCCTCGCCGGTCGGCTGATCTCCAGCAGCTGGGACGCCGCGAGCCGCACGCTGACGGTGAAGTTCGACCGCGCGCGGACGGGTGAGCACCTGGTGACGGCGCCGCGGCTGGCCTACCCGGCCGGCCCCAGGATCCGCTGCGGCGGCGCTCCGGTGACGGCGCGGAAGGTCCAGCCGGGACGGTTCGCCTTCTCTTGCCAGGGGGGCTCGTTCACCGTCTCCCCCTGAGCCTCGCTCGCCACCGTCAGTCCGGTGCTCCATGGCCCCCCGGATGGTGTACTATCGCCAGGTGCGGCAACGGCACGCGAGGAGAGGACATGCCGGACTACAAACAGATCCAGGACATCGCCAGGTCATCGCTCATGGCGGATTTTTTCGCCGTTCGAATCGACGAGGAGGGGCTGTTCGACGACATGAAGGCCATGTTCGCAGCCATGAAGCTGCCCACCCCGCTGCCAGCCCTGGACCGGATCAAGGTCATCGCTGCCAACGCCACGGACGCCAACACCTTCATCGACGGGATCAAGGACGGGGACCTGTTCACCCCCATGCGTGACCTGCTGATGAAGGTCAACATCGGTTGAACCGGGAGGCGTCCAGCCTCTCTCATCGCGAGCCATGCCGTGGACAGTCGAGCGCCTGAGCTTGTCTCCATCGTCATCCCGACCCGTTCCGAGGGGCCCATGCTGGGGCGCACGGTGGATCGGCTCGTGGAGCGCTTCCCCTACCCTGCGCAGATCATCATCTCGCCGGATCGGCCCACCGAGCTGACCCTGCACGTGGCGCGAGCGCTGCAGTTCCGGCACTCGCCGGTGGAGCTGCTGCCCGAAAAAGAGCTGGAGGGAAAGGGCGCGGCGGTGCTGCGCGGGCTGTCTCTGGCCAGCGGGGACGTGGTCGGCTTCTTCGACGCGGACGGCCCGTTCAAGGTAAGCGAGCTGGCTTCCCTCGCATCCCTGGTGGGGAGCGGCGAGGCGGACTGCGCCATCGCCAGCAAATGGTTGGGGCGGTCGTACCTCGAGGTGAAGTCATATTCGATGCTTAGCAAGAAGATCCTCGGGCGGGGCCTCAACCTGCTGACGCGGGCCGCGTTTGGCCTGAAGATGGCCGACACCCAGGGCGGGGCCAAGCTGCTGTCGCGCGCGGCGTGGGATGGCATCGACAAGGACTTCACCTGCCTCGGGTTCGACTTCGACGTGGAGCTGCTGTGGAAATTGCAGCTGAACGGGGCGCGGATCCAGGAGGTCGCCATGAGCTGCCGGGAGCGGAGCCGGTCCCGGCTTTACCTGCCCGACCTGGGGCGGATCCTGCTCAACCTGGCGCGCCTGCGGGTCGACGGGACCTCCTGAACCGGCAGGCTCAGAACCAGGTGTAGCCCAGGCCGAGGGAGACCCCGAAGTGATGGGCGCGCTCGGCCACGGCGTGCAGGGCCACCAGGCTCAGGGTGGGGCCCGACGTGGCGAACACCGGGAAGTGCAGATCGAAGCCGTAGAGCCAGCTCACGCCCCAGTTGGCGTGGATCCCGTCGCTCTGGTCGTGGGTGCCCCCCGGCCCGAAGGCGATCTTGTAGACCAGGTCCTGATAGATCACCGGGAACTTGAACAGCAGCATCCAGCCGCCGATCAGGTCGGGGCCGCCCAGGTCGCCGAGCACGCCGTCATTCTGGATGAAGGAGTGGATCAGCCCCACCGTGGTGCCGGTCTGCATGGTCCAGCCCAGCTCCATCTGGTGAAACACGCCGACGGTGTCCGGCCCGCCGCCGAAGCCGAAGGCGATCTGGAAATGAACGCCGCTGCGATCCACGGGGCGGCCGAACAGGGTCCGGTCCGAGGACGCTTTTTGTGTGGTCGGCGGCGAGGGTGAAGCCGCGGCCAGGGCCGGGGCCATGGTCAGGGCGACGAGGAGCAGGGCAGCCTGGAGGTGGCGAGTCGGGGCCCGGGTTGACATGATCCTATTGTGAACGCGTCCGGGGGCCGGCGCCGCAGACCAGTGAATTGCGGCGTCGAAATCCTTGCCGGACCCGCGCTGAAGAGGCTATTAGTCACAGGTCATGCTACCCCCCGGGACACCTCGGATCCTGCTCGCCATCGCAGTGGGCACCCTCTGCATTCATTGCAACGGCGGCGAGATGTCCAGCAAGGCCTCCGCCGAGGGGACGGGCGCGTCCGCGGGCGCCGACCAGAGCGGCGTGTCAGCCGCCCCGCCGCCCCCGGTGGCGGAGAAGCGGGCAGCGACCCTGACCGCGGCGCAGTACGCCGAGCGGCTGGAGTCGTGGCGCAGCAGCGAGCAGGCGACCCGGGCGCTGCAGCGCACCGCGGGCTACAACATCGTGCTGCTGGTGGTGGACGGCCTGCGGGCCGACCTGCTGCTGCCCCTGACCGACGCCGGGCGGGCAGCGTATCCGCACCTGTCCAGCTTGCTGGACCGGAGCGGCCGGTTCATCCACGCGTTCTCCTCGGCGGCGGGGACCGACGTGGGCATGACCACCCTGCTCACCGGACGGTTGAGGTACCTGTACCGCGGCCGCCAGACCCTCGCCCGGGCCATCCGCGAGGCCGGCGTCCGGACCCACGGCGTGTACCAGACCGAGGTGGAGCGGTGGCTCGGGGTGAGGATGTGTCGCCAGGGTCACCGGGGCCGCCGGGTGCTGGTCAACGACCCGATCCGCCAGGACTACGGCTCCCGCGCCACTTCGCGGCAGGTGACCAACGCCGGCATCCGCTTCCTGCGCAGGCGCGGCAAGCAGCGCTTCTTCCTCTGGCTGCACTACTTCGACGTGCACGAGCACCACCAGATCCATGTGCGGACCCTGAGCATGCCCACGGGGCGGGTCCGCAAGCGGCCCGAGACCCCCCGGGCGCGCTACGAGCTGATGCTGCGCCACGTGGACCATCATCTGGGGCGGTTCATGGCCGCGCTCCAGGAGGCGGGCCTGGCCGAGCGCACGATCATCGCCCTGGCCGCCGACCACGGCGAGGGGCTCGGCGAGTCGCCCAGGCTGCCCGCGCGCCATGGCGAGCTGCTGTACCAGCCCCTGGTGCATGTGCCGCTGGCGGTGCATGTGCCGGGCGTGGCGGGCAAGGCGCTGGCCCAGCCGGCCAGCATGGCCGACCTGTACCCGACGCTCATCGACCTGGCGGGCATCTCCACGCCGAAGGCCGGGGATGGGCTCAGCCTGGCGCCCTTCCTCGCCCTGGATGATCCGGGCGTGTTCAAGGCGCTTCACCGGCCGATCTTCCTGATGGAGTCGCACCAGCAGGCGGTGGTGCACTGGCCGCTCAAGCTCATCGTCTGGCAGCAGCGCAAGTCGGGGATGGAGCTGTATGACCTGAGCAAGGATCCGGCCGAGTCGAAGGACCTGTCAGCCGAGCGGCCGGGGGACGTGCGCCGGCTGGCGGCCATGCTGGAGGCGCGCAAGCTGGAGCGCGTGGACCGGCGGCGGTCCTACATACGCAAGGTGCTGCGAGAGCGCCGCAGAGCCGCCAGAGAGAAACGAAGAGCCGCCCGCAAGAACCGCTGACGCCGGCGAGAGAAAAACTGTCACCTGTGAATCGATAGCCGTTAACAGTCGACGGTTGACGGTTGAGGGATTCGCGCAACCAAGCACCTCCATCTGACCCATGGCGCTGCGATCATGCGCCGTCACTTTTTTAACACCCCGATCATCCACTGCTGCGCCCTGCCAGCCGGCCAAGATTCATAATTCCGTCCCTTTGTGCTAATGAGGCGCTGATCAATCGCGATGGCACCTGAATTGCTTTAATCAATGACGTCACCGCCGCGCACGTAGACCCGGAGAGGCCAACATGAACCTGGTACGGACCTCCACCCTGCTCTTCCTGCTCCTCTGCTCCGCAGCCCCGGCCCGGGCCGCGCCGGAGCCGGAAGAGGAGCCCGCCGCCGCCGAGTCCGGCGGGCAACTCCGGCAATCGTCCCTGTTCGCGGGCACCGACCACAGATCTCCCTGGCGCGGCTCCCAGGTGGTGCTGCGCAACGCCCTGTCGGCCATCACCCTGGACCCGTCGGCCGAGCAGACTCACAACGCGTATTTCGCCATGACCTGGAGCTTTCGCCCCTGGTGGTGGTTCACCGACAAGGTGTTCGCGCGCGCCCAGCTGGACCTGGTGCACGAGCTGACCGAATCCGACATCACGACTTACAGCGGCGAGGCGCTGCTGGACGACCTGCGCCTGGTGGTGGGTGGCTCGAGCCTGCTGGTCATCCCCTGGGTAGACATCCACCTCTCCGCGGACCTGGTCATCACCTTGCCCACCAGCAAGGCTTCCCGGGCGCGCACCTTGATCATGGGCATCGGCCCGGGGCTGCGGCTATCGCGCAGCTTCTCCCTGCTCCAGGGGCTGGTCATCGGCTACAACCTGCGCGCCACCCCGCGCATCTACGAATACACCACAGCCGCGCGCGAGAGCCCCATCATCCCGGGCTGCTCCTCGGGCCCGGGCGGCTGCGACGCTTACCTCAACTCCGGCGTGCGCAACCCGTACCTGCGACTGGCCCAGACCGCGGACATCTCGCTCAGGGCCCTGTCCTGGCTCGGAGTCTCACTGGCGGTGGGTCACGCCATCGACTGGATCTTCGACCTCGATGACAACGCCGCGGTGTCTTACCAGCCGGTGGACGACGCCGGCTCGCGCCACCTGACGTTCCTCGAGTTGGCCCTCAGCTTCCGGCCCCTCGACATGCTCGAGATCGGGATCGGGTACTCGGCGCTGCACCCGCAGCTCGCCCCCGACTCCACCCGCTATACGCCCTTTTTCAACCGCTACTCCGTGCTGTTCGTGGACCTCAAGCTCCACGCCGACGCGGTGGTTTCCAGTATCAGGAGGATCGCCCAATGAGACTCAACACCACTCTGCCCCGTGTCCTGGTCGCCGTCAGCCTGCTGGGCGCGCTGGTCCTGGCCAGCTGCGCCGAGGAGCGCCCGCCCATCAACCGGGTCCAGCCCTACGCGCTCAAGAAGAGCGACTTCGTGGGCAAGGACCTCAAGGACCCCAAGGACAACCCCGAGTTCTGGACCCAGGCCACCCTCATCGACGTGGGCTACGGCGCGGCCCAGTTCGGCCTGTTCAACTCCACCTTCACCCAGAACCTGTCGCGCATCCGCTGGCAGATCACCGAGGACTACCTGTTCGCCCGCCTGGCCTACGAGCGCGTGGCCGACAGCGACGGCAAGGGCGCCGGCAAGGCGGTCAACGACGGCCAGATCGTGGCCGCCTTCCGCATCGAGAAGCACTTCGACGTGAGCCGGGAGTACAACCCCACCACCGGCGAGCAGATCAACGTGCTCAACGAGAACGCCACCGACCGGCCGTGGTACCAGCGCGAGTACATGCGGGTGGACTGGTCCAGGAACGAGAACACCGACGCCTACGACTTCGACACCCTGTCGCTGCTCGGCATCTACGGCGGCGTCAAGTACGAGCCCCTGGCCTACGACGTGACCAACCCGAGCGACCCCCACGCGCCGGTGTTCGATCTGGACAACGGCTACTTCGACGTGACCAACAAGGCGTTCGCCAAGCCGCAGCTGGTGGACCTGAGCCACCTCGGCTGGGGCATGGACCAGATCCCGGCCTGCATGCTGCCCGCCGACTTCTCCGGCGGCACCAGCCCCAAGGGGAACTGCAACCCGGTGGAGCTGACCCTGCGGCAGTCGTTCCGCAAGGTGCAGGACTCTGACTTCGAGCCCAAGCACTGGGACGGCTACCGCTTCCAGGCGGCCGGCGGGTTCACCACCCAGCGCTACGGCTACGCCCGCAACTACCAGATGAGCGACGACAAGTGGTTCCGCTTCCTGAACCACTACCAGATCTGGCAGCGCAGCCACCACTACAAGGACCCGACCAACATGACCGGGCATGTGGCCTGCTTCACCAGCAAGACCACCCCGGCGGGCAAGGACGCCAACCGCGACGAGAACAAGGACGGCACCGCTGACGAGTGCGCCGCCGCGGGCAAGGGCTCCCGCTGCGACACCTTCCGCCAGCGCTGCACCCTGCCCTATGCAAAGCGCAAGACCCGCACCATCCCCTGGTACTACACGGAGGCCGCGGCGGACGAATACTTCGCCCCCACGGCCGAGGCGACCCACAACTGGGACGTGGCCCTGCGCGTCGCGGCCCGCACCGCCCAGTACGCCGAGTGCAACGCCACCGGCGGCAAGGACTGCGCCAAGACCTTCCCGGTCTTCTTCGGCCAGCAGAACCACAACCAGGACGCCGTTGACCTGGCGCGGGAGGTGGACGCTTGCCGCAACAAGACGGCCTACGCCGGCCAGGACTGCGCCGCCCTGGCCGACAGCATCGGCAAGAAGCGCGGGTACGACGCCGGGGTGATCTCCATCGCCAAGATGCCGGAGGTCCTCGTGCTGTGTCACAGCCCGGTGGAGCACGGCGACCCGGCGGCCTGCGGTACGGCGCGGCTGGAAAAGGGAATGACCGCCAAGGCATGCGCCACAGCCCGCGCGGCCGGCGACGCCGACAAGATCAAGGCCTGCGACAAGGCGCTCACCGCGCGCCTGGGCGACCTGCGCTACCACAAGGTCAACGTGTTCTCCAAGCCGCAGACCCCGTCGCCCTGGGGCATCTACGCCGACGCCGAGGACCCGCTCACCGGCGAGACCATCGCGGCCAGCATCAACGTCTGGGCCTGGGTCAACGACTACCTGAGCCAGCAGTACGTTGACATCATGCGCTACATAAAGGGCGAGCTGAAGACCGCCGACATCACCAACGGCAAGTACGTCAAGGACTGGGTGGAGGCCCAGCGCAAGGGCACCAGCGGAGGCGTGCTGCCGCGGCTGACCAGCGCCAAGGTGGAGCGGCTGAAGGCCAACTTCGCCGGCGTCAGCGTCAACAAGCTGCGCAAGCTGCAGCAGTCCATGCCCCAGCACATGCAGGCCGCGGTGCAGTCGCTGCACCCGAAGCTCACGGGAATCGCCGCCTCGGCCAGCGTCCTGTCCAAGAACCGCGCCACCATCGCCGCGCGGCAGAAAGCCGCCTCGGGCAGTCAGTTCGAGGCCAAGCTGATGACCAAGATGATGCAGCAGCTGCACGGCGTGTCCGGGCTGCCGCTCAACGCCCAGCTGATGAAGCAGGTCTCGCCCCTGGCCGGCGGCAACCCGTCGGTGGCGCGCAACATGCGCCACGCCCTGCAGGCCAAGCTGGCCGAGCGCGGCTCCTGCGTGCTGCACCCCCACCGGGTGGCCGCGCCGTTTTCGCTCACCGGCCTGGCCGACAAGCTGGAGGCCAAGTTCGGCAAGTTCTCCGCCGGGGACAACGCGGCGACCCAGGCCGCGCGCGCCGAGAAGATGCGCAAGTACCTGGCGCGCCGGTTCCAGATGTCGGTGGTGGCCCACGAGATGGGCCACTCGGTGGGCCTGCGCCACAACTTCGTGGGCAGCTCCGACGCGTGGCAGTACCGGCCGCAGTACTGGCAGCTGCGCACCAGCAACGGCAAGGTCACCAACCAGTGCGCCGACCTGGTGACCGACGGCAGCAAGTGCACCGGCCCGCGCTGGTTCGATCCGGTGACCAAGGAGGAGCGTGACAACCTGATCTGGATGTGGATGCACTCCACGGTGATGGAGTACCCGGGGGACATCTCCCAGGACATGCTCGGCCTCGGTGTGTGGGACTTCGCCGCCGCCCGGCTGCTGTACGGTGACGTGGCCACGGTGAGCCAGGACCCGAAGATGACCGCCGGCAAGGCCCGCGCCCTGTCCATGATGCTCAAGATGGACAACTTCGGCGGCATCCTCGGCCTCAAGCCGGCCACCATCAACTTCCTCGGCACACCCACCTACTACAACTACTCCCAGATGCAGAAGAACCTGCAGCTCATCAGCAGCTGCACCAGCGTGGCCGACCCGAAGGTGTTCAAGCCGGCCGCCTGGGACGACAAGACCGAGGGCGCCTGGGACCCGCTGCTCGACGGCATGCTGGTCAAGGTGGGCGGGCAGTACAGCCGCTGCCAGGAGCAGAAGGTGGACTACATGCCCTGGTCCGCCCTGCGCATGCCCAAGAGCAACGAGTATGTCAGCTACTACCGCGGCGGCCCCTCCATCGACCCCAAGGGGCGGCTGCGCATGCCGTACGGCTTCGGCACCGACTCCTGGGCCGACCTGGGCAACCTGTCCGTGTACCGCCACGACAACGGGGCGGACGCCTACGAGATCTTCAACTTCCTCATCACCCAGCAGGAGGTGGGGCATATCTTCGACAACTACCGGCGCGGCCGCCAGAGCTTCTCGGTGCGCGACGCGGTGGACCGGGTGCTGACCCGCTACAACGAGAAGATCCGCGACGGAGCCAAGGGCCTGGGGCTGATGCGCAACATCTACGCCACGGTGGCCACCAAGTCGGGCTACGACTTCGACAGCTTCTGGGGGCAGGTGACCGGGCTGCTGCTGGGCGAGAACGTCATCGCCTCGTCCATGGTGTTCGACCACTTCACCCGGCTGCTGGCCCGGCCCGAGGTGGGCGAGCACTACCTGCCGAGCGGTGAGAAGGTGCTGCGGTCCAAGAACGACGACTTCTCCCAGAGCGGCCCCACCCTGGTCAACGTGCCCAACGGCGCCACCGGCTACTACGAGTCGGTGGGGCTGGGCGGCAAGCTGGTGGAGAACCTGATGGCCGACGACAAGGGGGAGTACAACGTGGAGTACACGGTCAACGCCGGCTCCTACTACGAGAAGCTGCAGACCGCGATGCTGATGACCGAGTCGGTGGACAACTTCGTGTCCGACTCGCGGCTCGACTTCGTGGACCCGCGCTACCGGTCGGTGGCCCTGGCCGAGCTGTTCCCCGACGGCTACCGCCGCTGGCTGGCCAACAACCTCACCGACGACGACGCGCTCAAGGGCCCGCGCCTGGCCGCGGACTCCAGCGGCAAGCCCCAGGTGGACAGCAGCAAGTACCCCAAGACCCCCATCGGCTGGACCTCATGGTGGGGAGCCAAGCCGAAGGTCTGCTTCGCCGGCACCGGCACCACCATCTGCGACGCGCCGGTCAGCGGGGTCGGCTCCAAGCTGAAGCCGAACTTCCCCACCTACACCACCACCCTCGACCCGCAGGTGGGCTGGGAGCAGCAGAAGTTCCTCATCGCCTGGACCATGCTCTACCTGCCGGAGAACGAAAAGTCCCAGTGGGTGGACATGATGCGCGTCTGGGAGCTGGGCAAGAACAGCGATCCGAAGTTCAAAAACCGCATCGAGTTCCACGACCCCACCGGGCGGATCTACGTGGCCAAGACCTACGGCAAGGAGACGATCTTCGGCAAGACCGTGCAAAAAGGCATCGCCGCGCGGGTGCTGGAGCAGGCCAACGCGTACCTGAAGCAGGCCTACGAGACCACCGCCGGCAGCGACCTGGACGGCGACGGCACGCCCGACTGGTACGTGCCGGTAATCAGCAAGACCACCGGCCAGCCCGCGGTGCTCAACGACACCGGCATCCAGCCCCTGCCCGGCTGCAACAAGAACGACAACAGCAAGTGCACCTGCAGCGCCAACCGGGCGTGCCTCAAGCTCAAGGACTACGTGTCCGTGCCGGCCTACCTGCGCGAGGCGGTGCAGGCGTACAAGCTCGGCGATCCGAGCGAGCGCGGGGTGTACTGACAGCTGAAGTTATCCCTCCCCGTTCCCGCCCCCCATCCCGACCCCGCTCCCGATCCCGACCCCGATCCCGATCCCGACCCCGACCCCGCTCCCGACCCCGACCC
>CAZEFW010000191.1:0-14782 GCA_964511535.1 uncultured Myxococcales bacterium
CCACCTCCACGCAGTAGGCGTACTGCTCGTTGGTCACCTCGTGCTCGTCGATCTTGAAGCTGCCGAGCTTGGCCCGGGCGTTGGGCACCCAGGTCAGCTGATCGATCCAGGCGAGCTGGGCGCACCCGCCGGCCTGGACCTTGCCCGCGTCGCAGCGGTCTTCCTCGGTCTTGGCGCCGCGGCCGCCGCACTGCAGGTCAGGGATCAGCGGGTCGTCTGACTTCTTGGCCGGCGGCCCGAGGGTGAAGCTGCCGCCCGCCACGTCCATCAGCCGGGTGGCAGAGGGGGGCTCCTTGCCCAGGTCACAGGCCGGCAGCAGCAGCAAGGGGGCGAGGGCGATGATGGCGACGTATCTCATGTCAGAACCTGATCCCCCCGGACAGCACCGCGCCGCCCCCCGGCGCCGGGCCGAACCCCACCGCCCCCGGGATCGGGTCGTCCAGCCGGTCGCTGAGCATGTAGAGCACAAGGCTGGTGATCCCTGCCGCGGCCAATCCCCCGGCCAGCCCGTGGCCCACGTACATCAGGGTCATGTCCTGATCATGGGGGGGGGTGCCCTTGTAGTGCTCCTCGGCGTTGAACATGGAGACGATGGCCAGCGCCTCCGCCCCCGCGGCCAGCACGAAGCAGGTGATGGTGCTGGCCAGCCACAGCTTGTTCTTCTCCGGCTTCGGCTGCATCTGCACCTCGAGCCGGGTGTCCTTCTTGTCCTTGATCTCGATGCCGCGCACGTAGTCCACATACCCGCTGGCCGTGATCTCCAGCCGGTACTTGCCCGGCTTGAGGATGAGCGGCTTGAGCACCGGGGCGATGGCCCGCGGCACGCTGTCCACCAGCACCCGGGCGCCCCGCACGTTGAGGCCGGAGATGAGCAGCCTGCCCTGGGGCGGCTTCTTCTTGGCCTGGATCTGCTGCTCCTTGATGATCTCCTTGAGGTCCTTGCGGTGCTTGTCCTCCCGGGCCAGCTGCTCCTGGCGCAGCCGCTCGACGCGCTCGCGCTCCTCCCGCTCCCGCTTCTGTTTCTCCAGCAGCGCCTCTTCGTGGCGCTGTTTCTGCTCGGCGATGACCTTCTTCGCCTTGAGCTGAATGATCAGCTTCTCCACCTCCTCGATGTTGGGCGGCAGCTGATCGTTGTTGTCTCGCCGGTAGTCGTCGCGGAATGATTGATAGTGAAACAGCGCGTCGTCCACCTGGCCGAGCATGCGGAAGCACTGGGCCATGTTGAACAGCAAGTTCGGTGAGTTGAGCAGCTTGTAGGCGGCGCGGTACTGCTCCAGCGCGTCCTTGAACTTGCCCAGCCGGTAGAGCACCTCTGCCGCCTTGTAGTGCTCCTCGGCCTGGGCCAGCGCCTTTTTGTCCTCGGCCAGCGCGACGCTGGGCACCAGCAGCAAGGCCAAAACGAGCAGGATCCTGAGTGTTGCGCGATTCATGGCACCGTTCACCTCAGCGGCAGTGTACCAACCCCCGACTTTTTTGGGATCTTGGCGCCGCGGCCGCTGTCCGGTTTTACCCGGGCGGCGGGGCGCGGGGGCGGCGGCGCTGGCTTGGCCGGCGGTTGGGCCTTGACCGGCGCCTTGCGCGCCACCTTGCGTTTCACCTTGCGCCTGGCTGCTGGCTTCTTCGCCGGCCGGCGGGGGGCGGCTGCGTCCGGCTCGGGCGCGGCGGCCGCGGCTGCTGCCAGGTCGGGCGGACGAGGGGCCGGCGCCACCGCCGGCGAGGGCTCCGTGGACCCGCCGCGCAGCATGTAGGCGCCCACGCCCAGGGCCACCAGCAGCAACGCGGCGCCCACCAGCCCCACCTTGCTGCCGGAGCTGCGGCGGGTGTGCGGGGCATACTCGGTCAGGTCCGGCGTGGGCAGCGCCTCGGACAGCCGCGGCTGCATCACCGACTCGGCCGCTGTCCCCGTGGCCGTCTCCGGAGCCGGCAGGGTGGGCGAGAGTGAGGGATTGTCCGCGGCCTGCTGCGCTGGCCGCATGGTCGGTGCCTGGGTCCCCGCGGGCTGGAGCCCGGCGGCCCTGATCAGCGCCTCGGACAGGGCCGCCGCCGAGGAGAAGCGCTCCTCGGGCAGCTTGGCCATGGCCTGATTGACCACCGCCACCACCTCGGGGGAGAGGTCGGGCGCCACCTGGTGCAGCGGCGTCGGCTCCTCGTTGACCACCCGGTAGATCACGGACAGCGGCTTGCCCACCCCGAAGGCCTCCTGCCCGGCGAGGGAGCGGTACAGGATGGCGCCCAGCGAGAACACATCGCTGCGCGCGTCCGCCTCGCCGGTGCGGCCCTGGGCCTGCTCCGGGGCCATGTACTGCGGCGTCCCCATGGTGGCCTGGTCCCGGGTGAGCGCGCTGGTGGCGTCGAGGATCTTGGAGATGCCGAAGTCGAGCACCTTGGGCATCTCGTCGCGGGCGCCGTAGCTGCACAGGAAGATGTTCTCCGGCTTCAGGTCCCGGTGCACGATGCCGCCCTTGTGCGCCGCCTCCACCGCGTCGCACACCTCGCGGAAGATGACCAGGGTACGCTCCAGCGACAGCCGCCGCTCCCGCCGCAGCAGGGCGCTCAGGTCCTCACCCTCCAGGTACTCCATGACCATGTAGGGGGCGCCCTCGTCGGTGTGGTCGAAGTCGGTCACCTCGAGGATGTTGGGGTGGCGCAGCCGGCTGGCGGCCCGGGCCTCTCGCCGGAACCGCTCGTACGCCTCGGCGTTCTCGGCGATCTGGGGCAGCAGCAGCTTGACGGCCACCTTCTTGTCCAGCTCGCAGTGAACCGCCTCGTAGACCGAGCCCATGCCGCCCTGCCCGAGCAGGCGCACGACCTCGTACCGCTTACCGAGTACCTGGCCGATGAGGGGGTCTTTTGCCACGCGGTTCCTTCACGATTTCTTCAATCCACCATTAAAAAGCATCCGCAACAGGGGGGCAACATTGCAGCGCTTTTCGAGCTAGACTGATCCCATGAAAATGCTCACGCTCCTGCTCTGCATTGCGGCCCTGGCTCCGGGCTGCAGCGACGACGACATGGCCCTCGACGCCGGCGGCGGTGGAAACGACTGCACCATGAGGGGGTGCGCCAGCGGCCTGGCGGTGACCGTCAAGAGCGCCGCGGGGGCGGCGGTCAAGAAGTACCACGGCAGCGCGACCCTGGACGGCGCCAGCGGCAGCTTCACCTGCACCGGCGCCGGCGGCACCTCCAAGGGCGCCTGCTCCTGCGGGCTGGACGGGACGCTGACCTGCCAGGTGCTCAAGCCAGGCAAGGTGCAACTGGAGATCCTCTCCGACGAGGCGAAGGAGAAGTACAAGGGGGAGGTCACACCGACCTACAAGACCACCTACCCCAACGGCAAGGGGTGCGCACCAAGCTGCCACGAGGCGGCCATCGAGGTGACGCTGGCGGCTTACTGAGGCGCAGGCCCTCAGAAGATGTCGGACGGCTCGTAGTGCTCGTGGCCGTGTTGGCAGCAGGGGCACTTGGGCGGCGGCTCGGTGCCGGTGTGGCGGTAGCCGCAGACCGAGCACTTCCACTCGATGGGCTCATCCCGCCTGTACACCGAGCCGTCCTTCACCATCTGCAGCAGCTTGCGGTAGCGGTCGCGGTGCTCGGCCTCCACCTTGGCGATCTGCTCGAACAGGATCGCCGCCTTCATGTTCCCCTCTTCGCGCGCCTGGGCGGCGAACTCGGGGTACATGGTGGTGGTCTCGTAGTCCTCGCCCTCGGCGGCGGCCTGCAGGTTGGCGGCGGTGTCGCCCAGCTTGCCGAGCTGCAGGAAGTGGTCCTTGGCGTGGCGCTTCTCGTTGTCTGCGGTCTCCTCGAAGAAGCGGGCGATGTAGTGGTAGCCCTCCTTGCGCGCGATGCCGGCGAAGAAGGTGTACATGTTGCGCGCCTGGGACTCGCCTGCGAACGCGGCGGCCAGGTTCTCCTCGGTGGTGCCCATGGGTGTCCTCCTGTTGCGTGAACGGTACGAACGAAAACGGGAGGGGACTATAGCGAACCGGCTCAGGCCGGGTCGAGGCGGGATGTGATCTTGTTGACCATGCCGAGGCTGGCGGCGATGCAGTGGTCCATGTTGTTGTACCAGAAGTTGCCCAGGCGCCCGGCGGTGAGCAGGTTGTCCACGCCGGCCAGCTGGTCGCGGAACCGCCCCAGCTTCTGCTTGTAGTCGAACTTGTAGATCGGGTAGGACCAGGGGAACCGCTCGGTGTGCACCTGGGTCACCTCGCGGTCGGCGCGCAGCAGGCCCTCGCGCTTCAGGTCGTAGATCAGCCGATCGAGCTGCGACTCGGGGTCGGCGTACAGCGCGTCCTCCTCGTCGCAGGTCACCTCCACGCAGATGGAGCGCTTGCCCGTTGGCGTGTTGCTCGCGTCGAAGTTGGCCGGCACGCTGACCCGGCTGAAGATCACGTCCGGCGCGCCGTGGTAGCACCACTGGAACCCGATGGACACGCCCTCGCTCAGCGCCAGGTTGTAGCAGACCAGCGCGCGGTAGCGCAGGTCAGGGTGGTCCAGCTCCAGGCACTCCGCCAGGGAGTGCACCGTGCCGGTCCACACCACCACCGACGGCGTGAAGCTGCGGTCCCCCACGCGCACCGCGGTGATGCGCCCGCCGTCGGTCTCCAGGGCGTCCACCGCCCTGCCGCACAGCAGCTCGCCCCCGTTGGCCTCGTACTGCGCCGCCATGTTGCGGACGAACTGTTCGCACCCGCCGGCTGGGTAGATGAACCGGGTCTCCGGTCCGCGCCGGGGAAAGATCAGGCTGAACAGCAGATCGCGCAGGTTCTTCATCTTGAGCCTGCTGTCGATGATGGCGCGATCGATGCCGGTGCTGGCCCAGTCCGGGTGGGTCAGCTCGGGCACGATGCCGAGGAACTTGGCCGAGTAGCCCTCGAAGAAGTGCCGGTAGAGGGTCTCGCCGTACATGTTGACGATCTGGTCCTTGAACGAGACCACGTCCGGCTGCATCAGCGAGACCACGTCCAGCAGCGCGCCCGCGGCGATGCTGGGCGGGAACTTGAGCATCACGAAGGAGGGGTGCAGCGGCCAGGGGTAGAACTCACCCTTGAAGCGTACCCAGCTCTCCCGGGGGATGGTGCGCAGGTCGTCGCCCAGCACCCGGCTGATGTAATCCTCCACCTTGTCGTCGTCGGTGTGGAACCGGTGCGGGCCCACGTCGAAGGTGAAGTCGTCGTAGGTGAAGGAGCGGGCGAGGCCGCCAGCGCGGTCCTCGCGCTCGATGACCACCGAGGGCACGCCCGCCTCGGCCAACATGCCGGCCAGGGAGAGGCCGCTGATGCCGCCGCCCACCACCACCACAGGGTTGTCTCGGTTTGCCTTCATGTCATCTCAGCTGCGCAGGGCGCGGATCCAGTTGAAGCATACGCGCCAGTCCAGGCCGTACAAGGCATTGTACTCGGTAAAGCAGGTCGCGGAGCAAGCGCGGCAGGTGGCGGCGGGCAGGGTCTCCCACGCCGCCGGGAAGCCGCCC
Organism: uncultured Myxococcales bacterium; assembly: GCA_964511535.1. Classification (GTDB taxonomy): domain Bacteria; phylum Myxococcota_A; class Polyangia; family CAZCFB01; genus CAZCFB01. The sequence continues at coordinate 5,474 of CAZEFW010000191.1, forward strand.
GGGCCGCGCACCGTGGGAGCCGGCACCTCGTCCACGTACAGCGAGCAAGGGTACAGCTCGCCGTTGACGTCGACGTTGCAGTAGAGCCGCGCCGCCAGGCAGTCGGGGTACGACTTGTAGCGTCGGTACCTCGAGACGCTGAAGTCGGGCCAGCCCATCAGGTGCTCCAGCAGGTGGCGGGAGGTGGCGATGGGCGCGCCCTGCTCCTTGCGGCGCAGCAGCAGCCGGGCCACCTCGCGGTACTCGTCGTCGCTGGCGCGAAGCTGGTCGTTGACCCCCAGCTCGTCGTTGTGGTGCAGCACCTGGAACGTGGTCAAAAAGCGCCGCTGCCTCGCCTGCTCCAGGATCCAGTCCACCTGATCCAGGTTGTGCTTGCCCAGCACCGTGATGGTCCAGAACAGGTAGCGCCCGGTGGCGTGCTCGATGCCCGCCATGGTGCGCTCCCACGAGCCCTCGCCGCGGCCGGCGTCGTGCGCGGCGCGATCGCCGTCCAGGGTGATGTTCAGGTGGTCCGCGGCGGCCAGCGCCTCGTCGGCGTCCGGCACCATGTGGCCGTTGGTGTCCACCGTGACCCACATGCCCAGGGTCTTGGCGTGAGCGATGATCTGCCCCAGGTCGTCGCGCAGCAGCGGCTCGCCGCCCCACAGCCCGAGGCGCTGGCAGCCCAGGGCTCCGGCCTCGCTCAGCAGGCGCAGGATCTCGTCGGTGCTCATCTCCGGCGCACCCCGCTGGGGGATCTTGCAGTAGTTGCACCGCCCCGTGCACCGGTCGGTGAGGGCCAGCATCAGGTTCAGCGGTCGACGGGTCCCGAGCACTCGCGCCCCCAGGGCGGCGCTCCCCATTTTCAAAATGTTGCCAACAGCGATGGACACGCAGGTTCCTTACATGCTCCCAGAATGACTGTAAATACTAATGCAATTTGGCGGCTGAAGCATTTTTGCGATGGCTTGCTTTTCGTGGGCTCGGGGCCGGGTACCCGGAAAAAATGCTCAGGGAGTGGGGCTCGGGGGGGGTGTACCTTCGGCGGTTTGCAGGATGGCGCCGAGGTGAGGCTCCAGCCAGCCGACCATCCGGCGGTTGGCCGCCAGGTTCGGGTGAGCGTCGGCCGGGTTGAGTTGGTACCCGTGCAGGGTGCGCTCGTCGCGAAACGCCTCGTGGCCGTCCAGGCAGCGCAGGCCGAGCTGCTTGCAGGTCTCGAGCACCCAGCTGTGGGCAGCCTTCAGCGGATAGCGGCCCCACAGGTCGTGGTACATGAACGGGTAGATCACAACCAGCAGCGGGATCCCCGCATCCCTGGCGGCGGCGCCCATGCGGGCCAGGAAGCCGCGGGTTCGTCCCATGGCCGCGCTGCCGTAATAGCTGACCATCCCGTCCAGGTATTCCCTGGAGACCTGCTGCCGCCAGAGGGTGGCGTGCAGGACGCGGAACAGGCGCGACCATTCGAGCAACGCGGCGCCCGGGACCAGCCGCCGCTCCCGGGCGAGCTGCTCGGGGTCCATGATCAGGCTGTCAGGCGTCATCACCTCGTCCAGGCCGGAAGCGTCATTCGGGTTGTAGAAATAGATCAGGAGCTTCAGGCTCGCGTGGGGCCTTCGCAAGGGCTCGGCGAGCGCCTCGGCCACGGCCCCGACGTCCACCCCGGGGGCGCCGAAGTTGGGGAAGTTGGTCTGCTCGAAGCGCCGGGTCAGCAGGTAGCCGAGGGTCTCGTCGTCCCGCAGGCCTTCGCCGAAGGTGAACGAGTCACCGAACAGCAGCACCGTGCGCGGGGCGCGCTGGCGGAATCCCTTGTGTCGCTTCATCGAGTAGAGGATGCAGTGGGGGGTCTCCGCGGCCACCAGCGCGAGCTTGCTGGCGTCGGGCGGTCCGGCCCCGGTGGACGCCGCCCGGGCCAGGGCGTTGGCGTAAAGCCAGCCCACGGGGTCTGCCTTGCTGCGCAGGTCCAGCGGCATACGCTGGCCGGGATCCCGCGAGTAACAGTGACCGAACCTGTCCAGCGTGTTGATCCAGGTCTTGCGCCAGGGCTTCTCCGTGGCCCAGGAGCGGGCCCAGAGCTCCGCTGCCCCCGCCGCGGACAACAGCAGCACCATGGAGAACGACAGCCGCAACAGGATCCGCATGCCAGGGAGTATGCCAGAGCGTTGCATGCTGCCAAATCACAGCGGCCGCCGCTTGCGCGCGCCCGGACGCGGCCCGCCCTGGCAGTCTTGCCGCGACTTGACCGCTCTCGCGTCACCGACGGACACTCGAGGTCCATTCGTTGCTCGAGCCCCAAGAGGTGATGATGTCGAAGCTCATTGCAGGAATCACGGCGCTGGTCCTGGTAGGCGCCGTCGCGTGCTCGGATCAGGACACCACGGACAGCCCCGCGGACGCCGCGCGGGATTTCACCCTGGACGCGCAGGTCGACCGGGCCGTGATCGACACCCGCGAGCCGGACCATGGCCAGGATGTTGGGCCGGACGCCGCGGCGGTGGATGGCAGCTCGCCGGACGCGCCGCCCCTGGACCTGCCGAGCCCGGACGCCCCGACGCCGGACCTGCCGCCGCCTGACATCGCAACCGACGCCATGTGCTCCGGCGACGCCAGCCTCGCCTGCTACCCCGGCGCCGCCAAGACCCGGGGCGTGGGGCTGTGCAAGGACGGCGTCCAGCTGTGCGTGGCCGGCACCTGGAGTGCCTGCGCCGGCGCGGTGCTGCCCGCGGCGGAGGTGTGCGACGGGCTGGACAACAACTGCGACGGCGCCGCCGACGAGAAGCTGGCGTGCGTGTCCACCGTGGCCGGCACGGGCGAGAGTCACCGCGACGGTCCGGCGGCCCAGGCGACCTTCAACAGCCCCTACGCCGTGGCGGTGGCCCCCAATGGCGACCTTTACATCGCCGACGTGAGCAACCACCGCATCCGCAAGGTCTCCGGGGGCAAGGTGAGCACCTTCGCCGGCAGCGGCATCAAGGGCTTCGCCGACGGTCCGGCCCTGTCGGCCCGCTTCGCCCAGCCCTCCGACCTGGCGGTGACCGCGGCGGGCGATGTGGTGGTGGTGGACACCACCAACCAGCGCGTTCGCAAGATCTCCGGCGGCAAGGTGACCACCCTGGCCGGCGACGGCACCGCAGGGCTCAAGGATGGGGCGGCTGCCGTCGCCCGCTTCAGCGATCCGCGCAGCGTGCTCGCCGTGGGCAACGACGTGCTGGTGGCCGATCGTTTCAACCACCGGATCCGCAAGATCTCGGGCGGGCAGGTGACCACCCACGCCGGCAGCACCAAGGGGACCAAGGACGGCGCGCTGCTCACGGCGCAGTTCTCCTACCCCTGGGGCCTGGCGGCGGACAGCGCCGGGGCGGTGTACGTGGGGGCCTACCGGGGCGGCCCGATCCGCAAGATCGCGGCGGGCCAGGTGACGAGCATCGCCGGGTCTTCGGTGCAGGGCTACAAGGACGGCCCGGCGGCCGCGGCTCAGTTCAATTACCCCATGGCCGTGGCGTGGAGCGGAGGCGCCCTGTATGTCATCGATCACTTCGACGGGAGGCTGCGCGCCATCGCCGGCGGGCAGGTCTCAACCCTGATGGGCGACGGCACCACCGGCTACGTGAACGGCGCCCTGAGCCTGGGGCGCATCAGCGTGTCCTACGGCCTGAGCGTGGCCAAGGGCGGGGACCTGCTCATCGCGGACACCTACAACGGCGTCATCCGGCGGGTGGATCTGACCAAAAAGACGATCTCCACCCACGTGGGCGTCAGCGCCGGCGGCTACAAGGACGGCCCGGCTGCCGCGGCGGCGTTCTCCAACCCCACCGGCCTGGCGCGGGCGGCCAGCGGGGCCATCTACGTGGCGGACCAGGCCAACCTGGTGGTGCGCCAGATCCTCGCCGGCAAGGTGACCACCTTCGCCGGCAGCGGGGTCAAGGGCTACAAGGACGGCCCGGCAGCCAGCGCCCAGTTCGGCGGCGTCACCGACGTGGCCCTGGGGCCCAACGGCGCGCTGTTCGTCAGCGAGCTGGTCAACCGACGCATCCGCAAGGTGCACAACGGGCAGGTGACCACCGTGGCCGGCGACGGGGCGTCGGGGCTCAAGGACGGGCCCGCGCTCAAGGCGTCGTTCAAGATGCCCACGGCGCTGGAGGTGGACAAGCAGGGGGCCGTCTACGTGGTGGATACGGCCTCGCGGGCCATCCGCAAGGTGTACAACGGCCAGGTGACCACCGTGGCCGGCACGGGCAAGCTCGGCTACCTGGACGGCCCGGCGGCGTCGGCCAAGTTTTCAGGGCCGTTCGGCCTGGCCCTGGGGCCCGCGGGCGAGGTCTACGTGGCGGACAGCGGCAACCGCCGGGTGCGCTTGATCAAGCAGGGCCAGGTGACCACCGTGGCCGGCGACGGCGTGACCGGCTGCAAGGACGGCCCGGCGCTCACAGCGCGGTTCGGCACCGTCAGGAAGATGCACATGGGCCCGGCCGGCGAGCTGTACATCGCGGACTCGGGCTGCAACCAGCTCCGCAAGCTGCACAAGGGGCAGGTGACCACCGTGGCCGGCGCCCAGGCCGTGGGCCTCAAGGATGGCGCCCTGAAGGACGCCCGCTTCGCCCACCCGGTCAGCGTGCTCTGGGCCGGCGCCAATACGCTGCTGGTGGGTGACTCGAGCAACCACCGCGTCCGGCGCATCAAGTGGTAGCCCCGCGCCCCTAGTCACCTCCCTGGCCCGGGCGCCAGCGGATCTTTCTGCATATCATTCTGGCATTCTGGCATTCTGACCTTTTGGCAATCTGGCATCCCAATGGTCCTCTTCATCCTCAGCCTGCTCGCCCTGCTCGCCGGCCCGGCCCTCGATCGCGGCCTGGCCCGGGTGCATGGCGCCGAGCGGTTCCTCGACAGCTTCGTGGTGGTGAGCGTCGGCGGCCTGGTGCTGGGGCATATCTTGCCTGGCGCGCTGCACCGGGGCGGGCTGCTGGCGCTGGTGGGCCTGGCCGCGGGGCTGGGGCTGCCGGTGCTCGCCTGGGCGTTGATGCACGGGGGCCACGCCCTGCGCAGGCGGCTGACCATCGGCGCCGCCATGGTGGGCCTGAGCCTGCACGCCCTGCTGGACGGGGTGGCTCTGAGCCACCACGGCGTGTCCGCCGAGCACGGCGAGCTGCTGGCCGTGGCGGTGCTGCTGCACCGCCTGCCGGTGGGCATCGCCATCTGGCGCGTGGTGCGGCCCATGTACGGGGTGGGCATGGCCGCCGCGGCGCTGGCCACCATCGTCGCTGCCACCACCGCCGGGACCTTCGGCGGGGAGGCGCTCGAGCCGCTGCTGGGCGGCCGGGTGGAGGCGGTGTTTCAGGCCATGGTGGGCGGCGCGTTGTTGCACATGGTGGTGGGCCACGGGCATGACTGGGCCTGCCCCTGCCTGGAGGATCAGCGCGCCGCGTCCATGGCGGGCGCCGTGGTGGCGGCGCTGGCCGTTGGCGCCACCGTGCTGCTGGAGCCGGGGCACCACCATGAGGTGTCCCACGGGGCCCTGGCCCTGAACTTCGGCTCGCTGGTGGGCCTCGTCCTGTTCGTGCGCTTTCGGCCCAGCATCTTCGCCATCTTCGCGGCCACGGTGGCCAGATCGGATCACAAGGACGCCGACTGCGATAGCGAGCACCACTTCCAGGACCACACCGACCACGAGTGCGCGCACCACCACCATGTCCACCCGGAGTGCGAGTGCGCCGAGGACGACCATTGACGGGCATGGAATAATCTCTGCCCGCGCGCCGCTAACCTGGAGCAAGGAGGTCAATCATGAACAGGACACTGGCAACGGTCATGACGGTCGGGCTCCTGGCAGCCCTCGCCACGGCCTGCTCCGACGACACCACCGGCAAGCTCGACACCGGCCCGGGCAAGGACCAGGCGCCCGCCGCGGATCAGTCCCCCGCGGTGGACCGCGGCCCTGGCTGGGACAGCGGCGTCAACCCGGACAAGGCCCCGCCCGCGGACCAGGCGCCCGCGGCGGACAAGGCCCCGCCTGCAGACAAGGGCCCCAAGCCGGACAAGGCCCCGCCCAAGCCGGACAGCGCGCCCAAGCCTGACGCCTGGGCCGCCAGCTGCGGCGGCGTCAAGTGCACCCTGCTCAACGACTGCTGCACCTGCCGGGCCTACAACCCGGGCACCACGGTGCCGGTCTGCCCCGTCACGAACTGCAAGCAGCCCACCTGCGGCGCCCTGGCCATCAAGAACCCGGGCACCTACTGCCTCAAGGGCCAGTGCATCGTGGGCGACCGCGGCACGGCCTGCTCGGCCGACTCGGACTGCAAGCGGGTGGACAACTGCTGCGACTGTATCGCCATCCCCAAGGGCGCCTCGGCGCCCAACTGCCCCATCAAGTCCTGCTTCGTGCCCACCTGCACCGGCAAGGGCCTGAGCACCGCCAAGGCCAGGTGCGTGTCCGGCTACTGTCGCCTCGCCTTCTGAGCCCCGCCGCTACTTGGTGCGCTCCACCAGCATGGCGTTGAGGTAGCAGTACCGGCCGTTGCCCGCCGGGCTCACCGCCACGCCCACCTTGATCTTGCCGTCCTTGCCCACCGTCACCGACGGGAAGGTGGCCACATTTGAGGTGTTATCCGTGGCGTCCACGTCCTTGTGGGCCCCGCCGATGGTGTAGCGGGTCTTGCGGTCGCGCGAGCCGTCCTTGCCCGCGCGCGACGGGAACAGCGACACCGAGTAGACGCCGGGGGCGAGGTCCCGCAGCTCGAAGGCGGCGGGGTACTTCATGCCCGAGCTGTGGCCGTAGGACGAGCCGCAGTACAGGTTGTCCTGGCTCACGGTCTTGGGCAGGTTCAGCTTGTTGTCCGGCCGACCGGAGGTGTTGCCCCCGGAAAAACTGTCGGTGATCGCCAGGTCCATGTCGGTGGCCTTGCCCGTGGAGGAGACGGCGTTGGACAGCGACCCGCTGGTGCTGGTGACGTTGTTCCAGTTGCCCGTGTTGGTCTTGAGGGTGCCGAAGTCCACCTGCACCTTGGTCCCCACCGGGAACACGCCGGGCTGCTTGCCGGGCGGGATCCCCTTTTTGCCGGTGGTGGCGTCGGCGGCGTCCTGCAGCCGCCCCGCGTCCGCCCGACCGAGGCTGTCGAGCCCCTTGGCCCGGCAGCCGTAGATGGTGGAGTAGATCACCGCGGCGTTGAGGTAGGTGCCATTATTGCCGGCGTGGTAATCGTCGCTGGCGTGCAGCCGCAGCGGGTTGGGCCCGTTGAGGTGCTTCTCCCAGGCGTCTCCGCAGGGCGCCACCTTCACGTGGTTCTTGGCCGCCGCCTTGCTGTGCTTCGGGATGTAGCTCTTGGCCGCGTCGTTGTAGTGCTTGCGCAGCTGGGCCTGCATCTGGGCCGGGTCCTTGAACGTCTTGGGGTAGTACGAGTGGTCCTTGTGCCGGGCCCAGGTCTCGTACAAGACGACCCACCCCTTGGGGCTCTTGGCCTTGACCTGGTCGTACCACCAGGTGGCGTCCGCCTTGAACTTGCCCGGGTTGCCGGCGTTGTCCGTGGGGCCGGTGCTGTACTCCTGCAGCACCACGAAGTCCCAGCTCCCCTTGGCCACCCCGCCCGTGGAGCTGGACGTGGACTTGTGCTTGGACAGGGTGTAGCCGCCGTAGGCGCTGTACTCCACGTGAGGCGTGGGCCACCCGGCGCTGGCGGCCAGGCTCTTGAACAGGGTGGGCACCGGCCCCCCCTGGGTGAAGCTGTTGCCGATGAAGAAGACCCGCAGCGCCCGGTTGGTGGGGGCGGTGCACTTGGGCGTGGTGGTGCCCTTGTCGGGCGGCGGCGGCGCACCGTCTCTCGGCGGCGGCTTGGGCCCGTCCCGGGTTGGCCCGTCACCGGGTCGCGCTGCGTCAGCAGGCGGGGGCCCGTCGCCCGACCACAGGTCCGCCCCGGCGCTCCCCTGGTCCGGAGCCACGATGGTCCCGGCCTCGGTGTAGACGGCGGTGGGGTTCACCTCTGTGCAGGCTGCGAGGGTGAGGAGGCTAAGCAGGGCGAGGCTGGCGGTGATGCTTTTCATGGGCACAATCATAGCCCATGGCCCGGCTGGCCGCTGTCGCTCGCGCCTCAGGCGGCCTCTTCGACCACCTCCTCCTCGCCGCCGAGGCCCGCCTCGCGCAGCACCCCGGCGCGCAGCTGCGCCAGCATCTCGGGGTGCTCCAGCAGGAACTTGCGCGCGTTCTCGCGGCCCTGGCCGATGCGCTCTTCGCCCACCGAGTACCAGGCGCCGCTCTTACTCACCATCCCGTGCTCCACCCCCAGGTCCAGCACCTCGCCGGCCTGGGAGATGCCCTGCCCGTAGAGCACGTCGAACTCGGTCTGGCGGAATGGCGGGGCCAGCTTGTTCTTCACCACCTTGACCCGGGTGCGGTTGCCCTGCACCTGGTCGCCCTGCTTGATGGCGCCGATGCGGCGGATGTCGAGCCGCACCGAGGCGTAGAACTTCAGCGCGTTGCCGCCGGTGGTGGTCTCGGGGGAGCCGAACATCACCCCGATCTTCATGCGCAGCTGGTTGATGAAGATCACCAGGGTGTGGCTCTTGGAGACGCCGGCGGTGAGCTTGCGCAGCGCCTGGCTCATGAGCCGCGCCTGCAGGCCCACGTGGTGGTCGCCCATCTCGCCCTCCAGCTCGGCTCGGGGCACCAGCGCAGCCACAGAGTCCACCACCACCACGTCGATGGCGTTGGACTGCACCAGCAGATCGGTGATGGACAGCGCCTGCTCGCCGCAGTCGGGCTGGGACACCAGCAGCTCATCGGTTTGCACGCCGAGCTTCCTGGCGTACCCCACGTCCAGGGCGTGCTCCGCGTCGATGAACGCGCAGGTGCCGCCCACGCGCTGAGCCTCGGCCACCACGTGCAGGGCGAGGGTGGTCTTGCCCGACGACTCCGGGCCATACACCTCCACCACGCGCCCCCGGGGCAGGCCCCCGGCGCCCAGGGCCATGTCGAGGCCCAGCGACCCGGTGGAGATCACCTGTATCTCGTCGCCACCCGCGGCGCCGTCACCCAGCCGCATGATGGATCCCTTGCCGAACTGACGCTCGATCTGGGTCAGCGCCTGTCCCATGGCCCGGGCCCGCTCCTTCTCCTGCTTGCTCTCCATGTTCATCTCCTCTGAGGTCTCTCCGTCATCTGCAAACAGGATGACCTGGCGCTATGACGAATGAGGTCAGAGATGGGCAGAAAATGAGGCTCGGCCCGCTCCGGGCTCGCTCCGCTCGCCCGGCCGCGGCCTGTTTTGGCGTTGTGGGTGGGTTGTTACCTGGGTGCTGTGCTTCCGGTTGGTGCCCGTTTCATCGCTGTGCACGGGGGCTGATATG
>CAZEFW010000192.1:0-14343 GCA_964511535.1 uncultured Myxococcales bacterium
GCTCGGGCTCGGGCGCGGGCTCGGGCTCGGGCTCGGGGGCGGGTTTGGGATCGGGCTCGGGCGCGGGCTCGGGCGCGGGCTCGGGTTTGGGGGCGGGTTTTGGGGCGGGCGCGGGCTTCAGGGGCTCGGCAGCAGGTTTGGCTTTTGTCGCGGAGGCGAGGGCGGTGGGGCCGGGCAGTGGATCCACGGTGCCGGATCCCGCGCCGGGGCTCCAGACCTTGGGGGCGAAGTGGCCATCCAGCAGAAGCAGGTTGGCGATCCCCAGCGCCAGCAGCAAAAATGAGCCCATCACCAGCCGGTTCATGGTCACCTCTTCTGGGGTTTTGCACGCCTCATCGCGGCGACGCGCATCAACAAATGGTACAGGACAACAGAGCGAAATTCCAATCAATCACCTCCAATTTGCGTCTCGCCCTGTTCCCTTGACTCCCTGCTTCTCGTTTGACACAGCTTATAGATGAGCCGTACCAGTTGTTCCCTGCCGCCTGCCCTGATCCAGCTCCAGGATCTGCTGGATGCCGCAGGCCCTGCCGCCAAGGCGCTCTCCTCCAGAGGGATCCCGGTGCTCGGCTACACCTGCCCCGCCTTGCCCGAGGAGCTGCCCCACGCCCTGGGCCTGCATCCGGTCAGGCTCCTGCTCTCCCTGGACGCGGATCAGCCGGCCGGAGGGCCGCCGGTGGAGACCTGCTGCGCCTGGGAGCAGCGGTTGCTGGACCAGGCCGCGGCAGGCCGGTTCGGCCACCTGTGGGGCGTCGTCTTCTCCTGCAACACCTGCGACGCCATGCGCAACCTGTCAGAGCGCTGGACCAGACATGTCAAGCAACCCGGCGTGGAAAAGCTCTTTGATTTGATCATGCCGCTATCGCGGGACGGTGAGGGGAGCTGGGACGAGATGGACGAGGACCTGCAGCGGTTCAAGGGCTGGCTCGAGCGGCGCCTGGGCAGGGGGCTGAAGGCAGGGGCGCTGGAGTCGAGCGCGGCGCTGTTCAACCGAATCCGGGGCGCCCTGCGCGGGTTGCAGGCTGCCACCAGGGCTGGCCGGCTGCCTGCTGGCGCCCACCTGTCCGCCACCATCGCGGCGCAGACCGTGCAGCGAGAGGCCGCCGCGGACCTGCTGGAGCTGGCGCTGGACCAGCTGCGCCAGGAGCCGGTGACCGCGCGCCCGCCGGAGAGCCGGCCGCGCATCATGGTGCTGGGCGGCCCCCTCGACAGCCCGCGCCTGCTGGAGTGGCTGGACCGTATGCCGGCGGTGCTGGTGGAGGACGACAGCTGCAGCTTCTCCAGCTACTTCGTCGACTCCTCGGACCTGAGCGATGTGCGACCGTGGCAGGACCTCTCGGTTCGTCACCGCCGCAAGGCGGATTTCTCATCGGCGGGGCAGAGCAGCCCGCGGCGGCTGGCCCGCATGATCGAGCTGGTGGTGAGCCGGGGAGTGGACGGCGTGGTGTTCATCCCGATCAAGGGGTGCGATCCGCAGGCGTTCGACAACCAGCTGCTGAGGCGCGCGCTGGATGAGCGGCGGGTCCCTCACCTGACCCTGGAGGTGGCGCCGGCGCCGGGGGGCGTCCACCAGCTCAAGGAGCGCATGGATCACTTCTTCGACGAGCTCCAGCAGACGATGTAGCCCGAATCATTGGGCCAGCCGGGCGCACTTCTTGGACAGCGCCTGCCAACGCTGGTAACTCAATAGGCACCGCACGATCCCTTCATCCCCCGTGCAGCAAAAAGGCGAGGTGACCTCTTGAGCGTTCGAATGCACACCATCGACGACGTCGTGCTCCAGCTTGCCCACCCGGTCGACCTCGACATTGAGTGGGTTGGCCGGCGCGAGCTGCGGCTCCAGCTGAGGGCCGCCTGGCTCCTGCTCGAGGACGAGGACGTGCCCCTCACGCCTCGGCTGGTGGGAAAGCCCGGCGTGGGCAAGACCACCCTGGCCTACGCCGTGGCGCGGGAGCTGGGCCGCGATGTCTACCTGATGCAAGCCACCATGGACACGCGCCCGGAGGACCTCATCGTCACGCCGGTCATCGGGGACGACAACAAGCTGCGCTACGTCGCCTCGCCCATTGTGACTGCCATGATCCGCGGCGGCGTCTGCGTGCTCGACGAGGGGAACCGCATGAGCGAAAAGTCGTGGGCGTCGCTGGCCCCGCTGCTGGACATGCGGCGCTATGTGGAGTCGCTGGTGGCGGGCATCCGGGTGTCGGCTCATCCGGACTTCCGCATGGTGGCCACCATGAACGACGACGCCTCCACCTTCGACCTGCCCGAGTACATCCACTCCCGGCTCCAGCCTCAGATCCTCATCGACTTCCCCGAAGCCGCCGAGGAGGTGCTGATCATGAAGAAGGTGCTCCCCTTCGCCACCGAGGAGGTGCTGGCCTACGTGGTGAGCTTCCTGCAGCGGGCCCACGCCGCGGACGAGCGGTACACGGTGCGTGACGGGATCAACATCGCGCGCTACGCCCTCAAGACCCAGGCCATGGCGCGGGAGGAGGGAACGGCCAAGTCCGACGAGCAGCTCATCGAGGACGCGCTGCAAGACTCGGTGATCATGATCCTGGGCGAGGAGGCGCTTCGGTACGTGGCGCCGGCGGGGTTGAGCGAGGTCTAATGGGGCAGGTCTTCCCCCTGCCCGTACTGCACGCGTCGCTGGAGTTCGCGGTGGCGGTGCGCCAGGCGGCCGAGGCGCTGCAGCCGGACTGCATCGCCGTGGAGCTGCCCGAGACCCTGACATCGCCGGTGCTGGCGGCGGTGCGGCGGCTGCCCTTGCTGAGCGTGGTGCACTACCGGGACGCCAGCAACGGGCGGCCAGTCTACCTGCCCATCGAGCCCGCCGATCCGCTGGTGGAGGCCATGCGATTCGGGCTGGAGCGGGAGCTGCCAGTGGCGCTGGTGGATCAGGACGTCAGCGGCTACGGCAGGCACCGCGGGACCTACCCCGATCCATACGCGGTGCGGCGCATCGGCTACCAGGCGTACTGCGATGCCGTGGCCGAGGGTGAGCCCGAGGGGGAGCCTGACCCGGCGGACGCGGGCCGTGAGGCGGTGATGGCCTGGCACCTCGGGCGCCTGGCGGAGCGTCACCAGCGGGTGCTCTTCGTCTGCGGCATGGCGCACCTGCAGGGGGTCATGCGGGCCATGGAGCAGCCGGCGACGTCGGAGCCGCTGCGCAAGGTGAAGCGCGACGGCGTGACCCTCTCTCACCTGTCAGAGAAGTCGAGCAAGGAGGTGATGGCGGAGCCGCCGTACCTCTCGGCCGCCTACGAGGAGGCGCGCGGATCGGCGCCGGCTCTGGACGACCTGGACCGGCTGCGCGTCCAGACCGAGCTGACACGCGATGCGCGGGACCGGCATGAAGAGGAGTCGGGCGAGACCGTCACGGCCGGGGCGCTGTCGGTGGTGGCCCGGTTCGCGCGCAACTGCGCTCTGGTGGAGGGGCGGCTGGCGCCAGATCTGTTCCAGCTGCTGGTGGCGGCGCGCGGGGCAGTGGACGACAACTACGCTTACGAGGTGTGGCAGCTCGCCACCACCTGGCCGTTTCAGACTGACAGCCCCGGGCTGCCGGTGATCGAGCTGTCCATCGAGGACCTGTACAACCACTGCCAGCACATTCGCTTCCACCGCACGCAGCGCACCAGGCGGCGGGGCATGTTGAGGCTGGTCAAGCAGCGGCCCGAAGAGGCGCGGCCGGGGGAGTGGAAGGAGGGCTGGGAGGGCAACGCCATCTGCTCTCATCAGCCCGAGGACCTGGTGGTGGAGAGCTACGGCGACTTCCTCAAGAAGAAGGCCAGGGGGATCCTCTCGGCAGAGAGCTTCCGCGTGGAGCCGTTCTCCACCTCGCTGCTCGACGGGGTGGATGTGCGGGAGACCCTGCGCAACTGGCACCAGGGGCGCCTGTACGTCAAGGAGCACCAGGTGGTGAAGGGGGAGGTGGGGTCGGTCATCGTCATCTTCGACGAGGACGACCAGGGGCCGGAGCGATACCCGTGGACCCTCACCTGGCAGGGAGAGCATGACCAGGAGTCGGACATGGCGTTCTACGCCACGCCGGCTGGAGACCAGCTGGTGGGGCCGGGCATTGCGCGCTGTGAGTACGGCGGGTTTCTGCTGACCTACCCGCCGGGGCGGATGTTCGGCGTGTTCGAGGACCCTTACTTCGAGGCCGCGCGCACCAAGGCGGAGCGTCTGCTCATGGCTGGCATCGACTACAGCCCGGAGCGGCTGGTGGTATACGTGGCCGCAAATCCCCCCCGCAGCCGGCTGCGGTCGGTGGCCGAGCGGTTCGGGCGCAAGGTGGTCTACATCCCGCTGGGCGACCTGTCGCCGCTGAGCCTCAAGCAGGTGAGGGTGTTTCATGTCCTGGACGGCCACCCGGTCCGCGACTGGGCCAAGGACTACGTCCGCTAAAATGTCATATAGGGGGGTCTGACCCCACCACTTGACACTTTGTAAAATGTCATATAGGGGGGTCTGATCCCTACACTTGACATTTTATTGATGGGCGAGGCTTTGTGGGGTTGTGCACGTGAGGCGCCCCTCCGGGGGAGTCCTCCCTGCTCGCCTCCCTTTGGGAGGCTCCGCTGGGTTGTGCACGTGCGGCGCCCCTCCGGGGGAGTCCTCCCTGCTCGCCTCCCTTTGGGAGGCTCCGCGATGAAGGTCGGACTTATGTAAATAAATTGCTTTCCGTTATCTCACGTATAATCTGGTGGGCGATTGGGCCCTGTTTGTGGTGGATTCTGAGATGGCACGGCAATCTCGATACTTGGCAGCCTTGATCTTTGGAGCTTTGCTCCTGTGTCCTGCTGTGGAGGTGGGCGCCGGGGGGGCTACTCTGCAGCGGCTGAGGGTCCAGCAGGGCAAGGCTGGCGAGACCATCGTTCGGGTGGGGTTCAGCAGCAAGCCCTCGTTTTCGTTCTTCAAGCTGGAGGACCCGCCGCGGCTGGTGGTGGACATCTCCAATGCCTCGGTGGGCAAGGTTCCGCGCTGGAAGGATGTGGGCAGCTGGGCCGTGGCTCACCTGGAGGCGGCCTCGGTGAAGAACGGCGCCTGGTCCGGGGTGCGACTCTCCCTGGGTCTGCGCCGGGCCGTGGCCTCACGGGTGCGGCTCAATGGGCGTGAGCTGGTGATCCGGGTCCAGCCCCTGGAGCCGCCGCCTGCAGCCGCCGTGTCGCCGCGCGCTGTCCCCGCTGCCAGGGCCGCGCCGGCCCCGGCGCCGCCGGCCGTCGATCGCAAGGCCAGGGCCGAGCTGGCAAGGGCTCGTCAGGAGCTGGCCCAGCTGAAGGCCGAGGCCGCCGCGGCAGGGGCGCGCGCGCGCCAGGAGAAGGCCCTTCGCAACAAGGAGGCGCAGGCGGCCAGAGCGCGGCTGGCCCAGGAGATGGCCCTGCGCGACAGCGAGCTTCAGGCTGCCCAGGCCAAGCTCAAGGCGCTCCGGACCAAGCAGGCCCAGGACGCCGTGGCTGCCCGGGCCCAGCTGACCCGAGAGAAGACGCTGCGGGAGCAGGAAGCGCGCGCTGCCCGGCAGAAGCTGGCCCGCCTCGAGGCAGACGCGAAGAAGAAAGAGCGCGAGCGAAAGGCCGCCATGGCCCAGCTCGAGTCCGCGCGGGCCTCCGCGGGCAAGGAGCGCCAGACAGCAGCGCAGCTGAAAAAGAAGGCGGCAGAGACCGCGCGCCTCAAGGCTCGGCTCACCAGGCTGGAGGCCGAGGCCAGGCAGAGCGAGGCAGAGCGCCAGGCCGCTGTCGCGAGGCTGAGCAAGGCCCGGGCGGCGGAGCGGGCAGCCCGCGGCGAGGCGGCCAAGCTGCAGAGCAAGGAGTCTGCCCAGGCAGCGACGCTGCGCAAGCAGCTGGCCGCGGCGCAGGAGGCGGCGCGTGAGGCTGCGCGGCTCAAGGAGCAGCTGGCCGCTGCGCGCCAGGCGGCGCGTGAGGCTGCGCGGCTCAAGGAGCAGCTGGCTGCGGCGAAGGCGGCCGAGCGCAAGGCCAGGGGCAAGGCCTCCCGGCTGCAGAGCAAGGGCTCCTCCGAGGCTGCGCGGCTCAAGGAGCAGCTGGCCGCTGCGCGCCAGGCAGCGCAACAGGCAGCGCGGCTCAAGAAGAAGCTGGCGGCCTCCGAGGCCGCGGCGCGCAAGGCCCGGCGTCAACGCAAGTCCACCGAGGCCAAGCTGGCCCAGGCGCAGAAGCGCGCCGAGCAGGAGCGCAGGAAGCGGGATCGCCTCAAGCTGGCCGACAGCGCCCGGCTGAAGGAGAAGGAGGCGGAGGCAGCGCGGCTCAAGAAGAACCTGGCGCGGCTCAAGCTCAAGACCCGCCAGGCGGAGGCGGACCGCGCAGCGGCGCGCGCCGCGCTCAAGAGGGCGCGCAAGAGCGCGAACAAGGAGCGCCAGCGCATGGCGCGGCTCAAGCAGTCCGAGGCCGAGGCCGCGCAGCTCAGAGCCAAGCTGGCCGAGCTGTCCGGGGCGGCCAGCAAGGCCAAGGCCGAGCGCGAGGTCGCCCTTGCCCAGCTGGCCCGGGCGCGTCGCAGCGCCAGCAAGGCGCAAAAACGCAGCGCCGAGCGGGCCCGCCACGAGGCCGACGCGGCGAGGCTGAAGGCGAAGCTGGGCCAGCTCTCCTCCGCGGCGCGCAGGGCCGAGGCCGACCGCTCCGCGGCCCTGGCCGAGCTCGGCAAGGCGCGGCTCCAGGCGTCCCGCGAGCGCACCAAGAGCAAGCGGCTGGAGAAGCAGCAGGCCGAGGCCGCGCGGCTCAAGCTGCGCCTGCAAGCCGTGGAGGCCGCGGCGCGCAAGGCCGAGGCGGAGCGCAAGGCGGCCGTGGATCAGGTGCGCACCATGCGGCAGCAGGCCCAGGCGGCACGTCAGGAGGCCGAGCAAGCCCGCCAGCAGGCGAAGCAGGCCAGGTCTGCAGCCACCGACGCCCAGAAGGAGCTCGCCCCCGCGCAGAAGGCCATCGCCGGCGCCCGCGCGCTGGAGAAGGAGAGCCGCAAGCGGGCAGGGGAGGCCGAGCGGGCGAGCAAGGCGGCCACGGCGCGCGCGGCAGAGGCCAGGTCGGCCCTGGGCAAGGCGCGCAAGATGCAGAAAGACGCGCAGCTGCAGCAGGCGCGCTATCGCACCCTGGCGCGCCAGGGGGAGCGTGACCGGCGCCTGGCCGTGCAGGTCAAGGAGGAGAAGGCGCGCGCCGAGGCGCTGGCGCTCAAGGCGAACAAGGCGCTGGCCCGGGCCAAGAAGATCCAGGGCGCGGCCAGGGAGCAGCAGGTGAAGGCCACCGAGCTTGCCCAGCGTTCGGAGCGAGACCGCGTCCGGCTCAAGCGGCTGGCCAGGGAAAAAGCCGAGGCCGAGCAGATGGCCCGTCGCGCTGCCGCCGCGCTGGCCGCCGCGCGCAAGGCGAGCCGCACCCGGCGCGCAGCCGAGATTCGCGCCACCGACGAGCTGGAGCGCAAGGCCGCCCGCCTGGCGAGCCGGGTGGACCGGGAAGAGGCGGTCACCCTGTCGCTGCAGACCAAGGCGCGCCAGGCGGAGCAGGAGGCCGAGCGGTCCCGCCAGGCCGCGGAGACCGCCCGCCGCGAGGTGGCCGAGCTGAAGACGGCCATGAGCTCGGCGAAACGCGAGCTGGCCGAGGCGAACCAGATCAAGGCCAGCGCGGCAGCCTCCCTGAGCCGCGCCGCGGAGATGCGCAAACAGGCCCGGACGCTGTTCGCGCGGGCGGCCCGGGCCCAGGAGGCCGCGCGCAAGGCCCGCGCCCAGGCCAGCGCCGCCCAGGCCTCCAGCCGGGCCAGGGTGCGCAGCAAGGTGTCCCGGCTGCGCAAGCAGGCCGCCGACGCTCAGCTCGAGGCGGATCGCCTGCGCGCCGAGGCGAAGCAGGCGACCTCCCTGGCCAACACCGCCCGCGCCGACGCGCAGCGAGCCAGAGCCGAGAGCGCCTCGTCCGGGGAGCGGACCGCCCTGCTCAAAGAGGCCCGCACCCGTGAGAAGTCGGCCCTCGCCGAGGCGGCCCGCGTCAAAAAGCGCGCCCGGAGCCAGCGCGCCGCGGCCAGCCGCGCGCTGGCGCAGCTGAAGCGCTCCCGCGAGGAGGCGGTGGCGCTGCAGCAAGAGATCGTCACGGCCCGGGCAGAGACGGCCCAGCTCCGCATCGAGGCGTCCCAGGCGCGCAGCGAGGTGGCCAAGCAGCGGGAGGCCGCGCGGCAGGCGCGCCAGCAGGCCCAGCAGGCGCTGGCCCGGGTGAAGCGCGAGCGCACCGAGGAGGCGAAGGCGGCCAGGCGCAGGGCGGCCGAACGGGCCAAGGCGTGGAGCCCCGCGCGCAAGACCACCACCGCCCACCCGGTCAAATCCCCGCGCGCCGAAAAGCCGGTGGTCGTGGACCCCACCTCCTGGCGCCCCGTGTTCCACCGGTCCAAGGGCAAGGAGAAGGTGGTCATCCCCCTGGGCGGGACCTCCCGCTACCGGCTGGAGGGCACCTGGGACCGCACAGAGGTGCTCTTCACCCGCAGCTCGCGGGTGCGCGGCGCCACCCTGACCACCAACGGCGAGGTCGTCTCCCTGGTGTCGACCATCCCGCTGTCCTACGGCAACGTCCGGGTGGTGGTTGAGCTGAGCCGCCCCGCGCGGCCGCTGGAGAAGCTGGTGCGCAAGGGGGACCGGACCTACCTGATCCTGACCTACCTGCGGTGATGAGCGCCGCCGCCAGCGTGCAGCCAGAGCAGGAGCCATCCCACGGGGCAGCCGCCCCGGCGCCGGGCAGCCTGCGCCATGATCTGCTCTGGGCCACGGGCATCCTGCTGCTCAACTTCGCGGTCCTCTCCGCGCACATCTTCAGCCACGAGCGCCTGGCCGGCATCGACGGCATGTACCACCTGCGCATGGCGCAGCTGTACCTGGAGCGCGGCATCTTCACCGACTTCCCGTGGATGCAGCACGCGTTCACCCGGGAGTTCTGGGTGGACCACCACCTGCTGTACCACCTGCTGCTGATCCCGCTGACGGTGATGGACCTGATGGAGGCCCAGCGGTGGGCCGGGGCCATCATGGGCGCCCTCGCCCTGACCGCCTGCTCGCTGTACCTGCTGCGCCTGGGCGTCGGGCGCGTGTGGGCCTTCGCGCCCCTGCTGCTGCTGTCGTCGGACCAGTTCCTGTTCCGCATGATGCTGGCCCGGTCCATGTCCCTGGGGGTCATCTTCATCGTGGCGGTGCTCTACTTGCTCGAGCGCCGCCGTTGGTGGGGGCTGCTGGTGGCCAGCTTCCTGTTCATGTGGAGCTACCACGCGGCGGTCATCATCGCGCCCCTTGCAATGGCCACAGTGGTGATGGTCCGGGTCCTGGAGGGCAGGTGGGACCTGCGGCCGCTGCTCTACGGGTGCGCGGGCCTGATCCTGGGGCTCACGGTGAACCCTTTCTTCCCCGACTCCTTCCGGTTCCTGTGGTTCCACGTGCTGCCGTTGCTGCGCATGGCACTCGGCGAGCAGGGGCCGGTGCCGGCGCAGTACCTGCCCACCGTGGCCGAGTGGGGGGCGCTGCGCCCCTGGACCTGGATCACCGCGGCGGTCCCGGCGCTCGTGGCAGGGCTGGCCGTGCCGCTGGCCTGCTTGCCTGGGCGCCGCCAGTGGCCTGCGGGCTTGTGGGTCCTGTGCGGGACGGCGGCAGCGGGCCTGGCCGCCTCCTTCATCTCGGTGCGCGCGTTCGAGTACACCGTGCCGCTCGCCTTCCTGGGCGCCGCGCGGGTGCTGCACGCCTCGCCCCCGGCCTGGCCCCGTCGCTGGCGCAGGGCCGCTGCGGGCGCTGCCCTGGCCCTGCTGCTCGGGTTCGGGGCCGCGTACCACGCGGACCTGAGCGACGATTTCCGCATCGATCCCACGCCGGTCAAGGCGGCCGCGGCGTGGCTGGAGCGCAACACCCCGGCCGGTTCGACGGTGTTCAACGCCGACTACACCCTCTGGTCCTACCTGTTCATGTACAACACCCACAACACCTACGTGCTGGGCTACAACCCGCTGTGGCTGTTTACCTGGGACCGCGAGAGGTACCTGATCTACCGCGCCGTGGGCGCCGGCCACGGTCGAAGGCCGGTGGACGCCATCCGCGACTATTTCGGCTGTCAGTACGCCATCGTGCTGCCCTGGGACCGCGGTCTGCTTCGCCGCCTACAAGAATCGCCCCGCGCCCGCCGGGTCTATGGCGACCCCCACGCGCTGATCTATCGTGTAGATTAATCAGCCAATCCGGTTACCATGTGCGACTCAATCGGAGGAGGACAAACCGATGCGTGTAATCGATCAGATCAACGAGGCGGTGCTGGAAAAGACCGCGGCGCTCTGCAAGGAGCGCAACATCGTCATCCCGACCTTTGCCCAGCAGAAAGATCCTTCGAAGGTGCCGGAGGTGATCAGAGAGCGCCTCAAGCAGGTGGGGCTGTGGGATGTGGATCCGGTCAACCTGTTCCGCATCACCTGGAAGAACGAGCCGAAGGAGCGCGGCGGGCTCTACGGCGACGGCAACTGGGTCGAGTTCCCGCCTGAGCTCACCGGGGTTCCGGCGCGCATCGTCGGGCTGGTGGGCAAGTACTTCCCCACCGGGGCGCACAAGGTTGGCGCCGGGTTCGGCTGCCTGGTGCCGCGCCTGGTCTCCGGGAACTTCGACCCCGCGTCTCAGAAGGCCGTGTGGCCCTCCACGGGCAACTACTGCCGGGGCGGCGCCTTCGACAGCGCGCTGTTGGGTTGCACCGCGGTGGCCATCCTCCCCGAGGAGATGAGCCAGGAGCGCTTCACCTGGCTGGAGGAGATAGGCGCCGAGGTCATCGCCACGCCGGGATGCGAGTCGAACGTCAAGGAGATCTACGACAAGTGCTGGGAGATCAAGCGGACCCGGCATGACTGCGTGATCTTCAATCAGTTCGAGGAGTTCGGGAACCCGATCTGGCACTACCACCTGACCGGCGGAATCATCGAGGAGATCTTCAACCGGATCAAGGCGCCGGGCAGCCGGCTGTCGGGTTATGTCTCGGCCACCGGGTCCGCCGGCACCATCGCCGCGGGCGACTACCTCCGCACGCGCTTCCCGCTGCTGCGGGTGGTGGCCACCGAGGCCCTCCAGTGCCCGACCCTGCTCCAGTGTGGTTTCGGCGGCCATCGCATCGAGGGGATCGGCGACAAGCATGTGCCGTGGGTGCACAACGTCCGCAACACCGACATGGTCTCGGCCATCGATGATGAGCGGTGCCTGGCGCTGCTGAGGCTGTTCAACGAGCCCGCGGGCCACGCTTTCCTGGACGGCCAGGGCCTGCCCTCCGGTCTGGTGGATCAGCTGCCGCTGCTCGGTATCTCCAGCATCTGCAACCTGGTGGCAGCCATCAAGGCGGCCCGCTACTACGAGATGGACGGCCGGGACATCATCTTCCTGCCCATGACCGACTCGGCGGACCTGTACCAGAGCCGCTTGCAGGAGATGAGAGCTGAGGCGGGGCCCTATTCGGGGCAGAAGGCCGGCATGGACTTCGCCCGCCACCTGGAGGGGATCGGCACCGACTACCTGCGGGAGCTGAACTTCTTCGACCGCAAGGCGTTGCACAACCTCAAGTACTTCACCTGGGTGGAGCAGCAGCAGCGCGAGGTGGAGGAGCTGCGCCAGCTCTGGGATCCGGATTTCTGGATCGAGACCTTCGCCCAGGTGGATGAGTGGGACCGGCTCATCACGCAATTCAACGAGCGTACAGGGCTGTCGTAGGGGATTTCGTTCAAGATCCCGTACGGTTGACGCGTTTCTTGACTTCTTGACTTCTGAAAAGCGTCCCCATTTCTTGGGGGATGGCGCGGATAATCTAACAGTCTTGACTAATTATGTTAGGCCGCCACAATTCTCGGACCTGACCAGCCACGCACCAGGCAGGTGGAGTCCGAGATGGAGCTACAAAACGGCAGCTATATCGGGGGTTACTGCGTAACCCGGTTGATCGGCCGGGGGGCCATGGGTGGCGTGTACCTGTGCGAAAACCCTCGCATCGGCAGCCAGGTGGCCATCAAGGTGATGCACAGTCGCCATGAGCGGTCCGACTGGGTGGTGGACCGGTTCATCTCCGAGGCGCGCGTGGTCAACCAGATCGGCCACCCGGGCATCGTCCGGATCTTCGACTGCCGGATGGAGTCGGGGATCGGACCCTACCTGGTGATGGAGTACCTCGAGGGTCAGAACCTCAAGCAACACTGCAAGGGGCAGCTCCCTCTGAGCGAGATCGACGCGGCCCAGATCCTGCTCCAGGCTGCCTCGGCCGTCTCCGCGTGCCACCGCTCCGGCATCGTTCATCGCGATCTGAAGCCGGCCAATCTGTTCCTGCAGGATGATCCGGGCATGCCCGAGGGGTTCCGGGTCAAGGTGCTCGACTTCGGCGTGGCCAAGCTGCTCAACGCGGAGATTCGCTCCAAGGTCAAGACCCTCGCCGGCATGGTGCCCGGCTCGCCGCCCTACATGTCGCCGGAGTCCATGGTGGACGCTCGCTCCATCGACGCCCGCAGCGACATCTACTCCCTGGGCGTCATCGGCTACCACCTGCTCACCGGGCGGTACCCACACGAGGCCAACTCCCTGGGGCGCCTGGTGATCATGCGCCAGGAAGAGGACCCGGTACCGCCGCGGACCTACAACTCCGAAATCAGCCCGGCCGTGGAGCAGGTGTTGCTCGGCGCCCTGGAGCGCGAGCCTGACCGCCGCTACCAGTCCATCGAGAGCTTCCGGATGGATCTATGCGATGTGGCGTTCCAGGAGCGCCTCTCCACGGTGACCTGGTCGCGCTCCATCACGCCCCCCCCGACCCAGCGTGAGATCGGCGCCGCCCTGCTGCCCGCAGCCGATACGGCTGACACGGTGGTGGACATGCAGCCGCCCGAGCACGCGCCGCCGGCGCCTCCCAGTCCGCTTGCCCCGTCGGTGACCCTGCGCCAGGTGGCCCGCCAGCCCGCGCTGGACAACGCCCCCGAGGCGCCCGCCACGCCGCGCCCGACCCGCACCACCCGGGGCGGGTACCAGCCCCTCGGCTTCCCCGCGGTCAAGCCGCCGCCGGCGCGCAGGCGCAGCGCCTCCGCCGTGGCCATCATCGGGGCAGCGGCGACCCTGCTGCTGGCCGCGATGCTCATCGGCTCCTACAGCCTCTTCTAGATCCCCCAATCAACTAACTCCACTTGACGCGGTGCGTTTCGCTTGTTAAACGCAACGCCGATTTAAGAGTCACCACGAGCCACCAGAGCTTCAAGGAGAGCGAATATGATCAAGCCGCATGGTTCTGACACCCTGAACCCGCTGTACGTTAGCGACGACGCCAAGAGGGCGGAGCTGGAGAAGGAGGCCGAGGGCCTGCCCAGCATCGTCATCTCCTCTGCCGCCGCCGGCAACGCCGTGATGATGGCCTGCGGGTACTTCAACCCGCTGACCGGCTTCATGAACGCTGCCGACGCCATGGCGTGCGCCGAGGGCATGAAGACCACCGGCGGTCTGTTCTTCCCGGTGCCCGTGGTCAACGTGGTGCCCGACGCTGCCGCCGTGGCCGACGCCAAGCGCATCGCCCTGCGCGACCCCAACGTGGACGGCAACCCGGTCCTGGCCATCCAGGATGTCGAGGCCATCGAGACCTTCACCGACGAGCAGATGGCTGCCATGACCATGCAGGTCTACGCCACTGACGACATGGAGCACCCGGGAGTCAAGGCGTTCAACAGCACTGGCAAGGTCTGCATCAGCGGCCCGATCCAGGTGCTGAACTACTCCTACTTCGCAGTGGACTTCCCCGAGACCTTCCGTACCGCCGTGCAGATCCGCGACGAGATCAAGGAGCGCGGCTGGGAGAAGGTCGTGGCCTTCCAGACTCGTAACCCGATGCACCGGGCCCACGAGGAGCTGTGCCGCATGGCCCACAAGGACGTCAACGCGGACGGCATCCTGATTCACATGCTCCTCGGCAAGCTGAAGCCTGGCGACATCCCCGCCGACGTGCGCGACGCCGCCATCCGCAAGATGGTCGAGCTCTACTTCCCGAAGAACACCGTGATGATCACTGGCTACGGCTTCGACATGCTGTACGCCGGTCCCCGTGAGGCCGTGCTGCACGCCCTGTTCCGCCAGAACTGCGGCTGCACCCACCTCATCGTGGGCCGCGACCACGCCGGCGTGGGCTCCTACTACGGGCCCTTCGACGCGCAGACGATCTTCGACGGCATCACCAAGGACGACATGGAGATCGACGTCTTCCGCGCCGACCACACCGCGTGGTCCAAGAAGCTGGGCAAGATCATCATGATGGGCTCGGTGGACGACCACACCAAGGAGGACTGGATCTTCCTGTCCGGCACCAAGGTGCGCATCATGCTGGCCGCCGGCGAGTCCCTGCC
>CAZEFW010000193.1:0-14106 GCA_964511535.1 uncultured Myxococcales bacterium
AGGTCGGCTTGGCGCACGCGCCCCCCTGGCACACGCCGCTGAGGCAGTCGCCCGCCGCCTTGCACTGCTTGCTGTCGGCGCACTTGGGGCAGGTGCCGCCTCCACAGTCCACGTCGGTCTCCGCACCGTTCTGGGTCATGTCCTTGCAGGTCGGGCCCTGGCAGACGTTGTTCAGGCACACCCCGCTCTGGCAGTCGGCGTGCTGCTTGCAAATCCAGTTGTCCTGGCACTTGGGGCACACGGGGCCGCCGCAGTCCTTGTCTGTCTCCGCCCCGTTTTTCACCTTGTCGGTGCATGAACCCGCCACGCACATGCCCCCCACGCACACGCCGCTGAGGCAGTCGCCCGCGGCCTTGCACTGCTTGCTGTCCGCGCACTTGGGGCAGGCGCCGCCCCCGCAGTCCACGTCGGTCTCCGCCCCGTTTTGCACCTTGTCCGTACAGCTGGCCGCCACGCACTTGCCGCCCTGGCACACGCCGCTGAGGCAGTCGCCGGCGGCCTTGCACTGTTTGCTGTCCGCGCACTTGGGGCAGGCGCCGCCCCCGCAGTCCACGTCGGTCTCGGTGCCGTTCTGGGCCTTGTCCGTGCAGGACGCGGCCACGCAGATCCCGGCCTTGCACACCGCGCTGACGCAGTCGCTGCCGACCTTGCACTTCTGCTGGTTGGCGCACCTGGGGCAGGCGCCGCCGCCGCAGTCCACGTCGGTCTCTGCCCCGTTCTGTTTCTGATCCGTGCAGGTGGGCAGCGGCATGTCAGGCGGGACCAGATCAGGGGCCAGCAGGTCCGGGCCGGTCAGGTCAGCGTATGAGATGTCGGGCACCGCGCCGTCCTCCCCCGGCGGCGTGACGCTGGTCTTGTCCTCGCAGGCGAGCAGGGCGAGGGAGATGCAACAAACGACCAACAGAAGTTCACGACTGCGCTTCATGAATTACCTCCAGACCCCAGCTTACCGACATTCTGGCCTGCTGGCATTCTGCGCCCAGGGCCCTCACGCGCCCAGGGCGTGCTCCTGCCGCCAGCTCGACGGGCTGAGCCCCACGTGGCGCTTGAACGCGCGGCTGAACGCCGCCTCGCTGCTGTACCCCACCTGCTCGGCCACGCCGGCGAGCCCCTCCTGCCCGCGCCGGAGGGCCATGCGCGCCAGGCACATGCGCCAGCGCAGCAGGTAGCTGGCGGGCGACACCCCCACGGCGGCGTTGAACCGCTCGTAAAAGGCCGACCGCGACATGCCGGCCCGGCGAGCCAGCTCCGCCGCGGTCCACGCGCGGGCAGGCGACCGGTGCATGTGATCCATTGCCCGCGCCAGCGCGGGGTCCGCCAGGGCGCCCAGCCAGCCGCTGGCAGCCTCATCCTCGCGCCGGTCCGACGCCTCGATCCACGCTCGCAGCAGCTGAACCAGCAGCATCTCGGCCAGCCGCGCCACCAGCAGCCCTGCCCCGGGCCGCGCCCCGTCCACCTCGCTGGCCAGCAAGCGCATGGTGCTGTCCAGCCAGCGCGCGGTCTCTCCCGCGCCGGCGCCCACGTGGATCATCCGCGGCAACGAGGAGAGCAGGAAGTCGGCGCCGTCCCGGGCCAGGGTGATGCTGCCGCACAGGATGTCTGTCTCGGGCCCCTGGCCCCCGCAGCGCACCAGGGGCAGCCCGTCCGCGTCCTCGGCCGCTGCTCGCGCCAGCTCAACGATGGAGACCGTCCGCCGCCGTGGCGCGTCGGACAGCACATGGGCATCGCCGCGAGGGAACAGGATCAGGTCCCCCGCGCGGAAGGCCCGCGGCTCCGCCTCGTCCCGCAGGCGAACCCACCCGGCGCCCCGCACGATGACGTGGAAGATGGCGGCGGACCCGCCCGCGGTGTGCACGCCCCACGGCGCAGCGCAGCGCGCGCGGCTGAAGATGCTGCCCTGCACCCGCAGGCGCGAGAGCACGTCGCTCAGGGTATCGATCATGGTCAGCGCCTCCGCGCGCCTCGTTGCTGGATCTCATGTTGATGCGCCAACACCAAAAAATCAACCTCCAGGACGATCGGTCATCAAAAGCGGACATTCTGCCATTCCATCGTCCAGCGGCGCGGGCAATCATGGAATCATCAGCAACGGCCCACGGGCCCACCAAGGAGAGACGAAATGATCAAGATCTGGATCGCCACCCTGCTCAACTTCTTCTTCCCCGGAGCCGGCTACCTGCTGGCGGGCCAGCGCCGCTTCCTGGCGGTGGGGTGGCTTGTGGGCGTCATCGGCCTGACCTACGTCGAGCTGAGCATCAAGCCCATCGACATCAACCTGTACTGGACCATGTTCGCGTCGGTGCTCGTGATGAACACCATGTTCGCCATCGACGTGTTCCGCGAGGGGAAGCGAGCGCTGCAGCAGCAGGCGGCGGCCTGACCGGAGGCGCCGCGCTCCATCAGACGATCTGCTTGATCGCCCGGTAGTTGTAATAGTTCCAGGAGATGTTGGTCACCGCGTTGATCACCGAGCGTGTGTTGATCAGGGTGCGAATCCCGCGCACCAGGGAGCGGCCCATGGTGGAGGTGTGGTTGTAGACGAACTGCTGGCCGCGCTTCAGCTCATCGATGCTCATGTGGCGCGGCCGGATCACCACCTCGTAGGCGTTGTAGCGCGCCCAGTCCTCGGGGAAGTTGGTGTACAGCAGGCGCCCCTCCTGCTCCATGCGGTCGTAGAAGCGCGTCCCGGGGAACGGGGTCATCACCGTGAACTGGCAGCCGTCGATCTCGGTCTCGTGGATGAACTCCACGGTCTTCTCGAAGATGTCCGGCGTGTCGGTGTCGCCGCCCAGGATGAATCCGCCGATGACGCCGATGCCGTGGTCGTGCATGCGCCGGATGGCGTCCTTGAAGTTGCGGATGGCGGGGCGCAGGTTGACCCCCTTGTCCATGGAGCGCAGGGCCTCTGCCTCCACCGACTCGAACCCGATGTAGAACGTGTTGGCCCCCGCCAGTGCCGCCAGGCGCAGCAGGTCCTCGTGCTCGGCGATGGTGATGCACACCTGGGAGCCCCACGACTTGCCCATGCCCCGCAGCCCCTCGAACAGCTCCCGGGCGTGGGCGATGCCAGCCTTGCCCAGGCCCACCACGCTGTCGTCGCTGATGAAGAACCGGTTGTCCTTCAGCCCCCGCACCTCCTGCAGCACTTCGGAGACAGGGCGGAAGCGGTAGCGCTTGCCGTTGAAGCTGGTGACCGAACAGAAATTGCAGTTGCACGGGCAGCCGCGCGAGGTCTGAACCGAGTGGATGAAGTAGCGGTCCGGGAAGAGCGACCGGTCCACCTGCGGCGCGCCGGCGATGGGCGGGAACGCGCCAGCCTCGTAGGTGCGCTTCAGCGCGCCGGCCTCGAAGTCTCTCACCACCCCCTCCCACAGATCGTCCGCCTCCCCCACCACCACCGCGTCGGCGTACCGCAAGGCCTCGTCGGTGCGCACCGAGGGGTGGATCCCTCCCAGCACCACCGGGATCCCCCGGGCGCGGTAGCTGGCTGCGATCTCGTAGGCCCTGGGCGCCTGTACCGTGGTGGCGGTGATGCCCACCAGGTCCGCGGGCGCCTGCAGGTCCAGGGGGTCCACCTGCTCGTCCTGGATGGTGATCCGGTAGCCGGGCGGCGTGCGGGAGGCCAGGATCCCGAGCCCCATGGGGGGCAGCGCCAGGGTCTTCATCTGGCCGAAGATGGTGTTCTTGATGTTCGGGTTGATCAGCTGGATCGATCTCATCTCTCTGGAGTTCCTTTGCCCTGGTAGCCCCGGCGGTCGGTGCAGAACATCTGCAGGAAGAGGCGCTGCATGCGGCCTGCCACCTGCTCCACCGGCTCGGTCATTCCTTGCTCCACCCAGTCCCAGAGCTGCACCTGGTGCACCGCGGTGATGCAGCGGGCCAGCTGGTTCGGGTCGCCCTTGATCACCGCCCCGTCATCCATGGCGGTCTGGAGCACCGCCGCCTGCAGCTCCATGCCCTCGCGCCAGCCGGTGAGCTGTTCGTGGCTGGCCCGGGTGGGTCCCAGGCCCCAGGCATGCTCCCGCAGGTGGATCTGAAGGAAGTTCGGGTGCTCGAGCAGGTAGATCAGGTAGGCGTCGATCCCCCTCAGCAGGCTCTCCAGCGCGCTGTCCGCGGCCACAGCCGCGGCTCGGGAGATGTCCAGCAGCTCCGGGATCCGACGGGTCATGACATCGCTGAACAGCTCGGACTTGCTGCCGAATACGCTGTAGATCGTGCCCACCGATACGCCCGCCTTGCGGGCAATGGTCTGGACCTTGGCGCCTTCAAAACCGTACTCGGCGAACACCGCCTCGGCGGCCTCGAGGATCACCTGGCGGTACGCCTTGAGCCTCGCTTCCTGCAGGGGAGAGTTGGATTCGGGAGTCATGAGTGGAAGATATCCTGTTTTGAATGCCGATTCGAAATAATGAACGGTGATTCGCAAAGAGGTAATCATGATTCATGACCACGCCAAATTCAAACACAGATAGACTCGTCAGAAGCGATTTCTGTCAGACCAGGGTCATGCAGAGGGAAAGCGAACTGTTTTATTGACACATCGCGTTAATGCTGGACGGAGCGCTCTCGGTTTGCTAGATGAGCCGCATGATGCGTCCGGCTCTGCTCGCCGTTCCCCTCTGCATGACCCTGGCCTGCGCCAGCGCCACCTATGATCCGTCATCAGGCGGCCAGGCCCCGGACATGGGCTCAGGCGGCGCGGCCTCCACCGGCAAGGATGGCCAGAAGGCCGGAAGCGGTGACGCGGGCGCACCCCGCCGCAGGGACCGCGGCGCGAGCGCCCACCAGAGCCGCAAGGACGGGGCGATGCCGGACAGGCCGCGTCCCGACATGAAGCGGGCCGACATGAAGCGCCTGGACAAGCTCGTCCCGGACAAGCTGCCGCCCAAGCCCGACAAGGGCGCCTGCGGCAACGGCAAGCTCGACCCGGGCGAGACCTGCGACCGCGCCATCGCCAAGGGCATCAAGGGCGCCTGCCCCACTTCCTGCCCCGACGACGGCAAGCCGTGCACCCTGGACAAGTTCGTGGGCGCCAGGGCCAGCTGCACCTTGCGCTGCGTGCACCAGCTGCAGAACCCGTGCTGCGGCGACGGCAAGCGCGCCGGCGCGGAGCAGTGCGACGACGGCAACAAGGTGGACACCGACATGTGCACCAACAAGTGCGCCTGGCCGGGCGGGCAGCTGCTCATCAGCGAGGTGGTGCTCACGCCCACCGGCTCGGAGATGATCGAGATCTTCAACCCCACGGGCAAGACGGTGGCGCTGGACAGCGTCTACCTGGCGGACATGCAGTCCTACCACCTGGTGGTGCAGGGCAAAAAGCCGGCCCACAGCTCCGACTTCATCGCGCGTTTCCCGTCAGGGGCAAAGGTGGGGCCCGGGCAGTTCCGGCTTGTGGCGCTGGCCGGGTCAGCCCAGTTCCACGCCGCCTACGGCCGCAAGGCGCACTTCGAGCTGGTGCCCTCGGACCCGAAGGTGCCAGACATGGTGCCAGCCACGGCCGGCGCCATCGGCTCCGCGGCGACCCTGACCAACTCCGGAGAGCTGCTGGCGCTCTTCTCGTGGGACGGCGTCAGCGATCGGGTCAAGGACCTGGACTATCTGATCTGGGGCCCGTCCAACGCGGTGAACAAGTCCGGCGTCTGCCTCGACGGCCCCGATCCCGGGACCAAGGGCACCTGCTACCGCGGAGACACCGGCGCCGCCGCCCAGTCTCGCCTGGCCGTGCACTCCCAGGGCGGCTCGTTGCACCGCTGCCACTTCGGCGAGGGCAAGGAGAAGAAAGCGGGGGGCAACGGCGCCAGCGGCCATGACGAGACCAGCGAGCCGCTCAAGACCACCTGGGCCGTCAACCCCGCCACGGCCTCCAAGCGCACCCCCGCCGCAGGACCGCCCAAGGGACTCTGCCCTTGAGCGCGCCGTGGCAGCGCGTCACGGACCACATCAAGCGCAAGCTCCACCGCCCGGGCATCGACCTCGTGGCGCCCATGCAGGTGGGCTGGTACAACGCCCGCGAGCCAGCTGAAACCCGCCTGCCCGAGCCTGTTGGGCCCGGGTCCCTGGCCCTGGTGCTGGGCAATACCCGCGCCATGTGGGATCCGTTCGTGGCCAGCCTTCGGCGCAAGCCGCGCCGCCTGCTGACCCTGGCCCCGCTCGACAGCTACGTGGCGCGAGCGGTGGGCGACGCCGTGGCCGGCGTCGATCCCGCGCCGAGCGCTCACCTGGCCCATGGCCCTGGCAGCCGGTCCTTCTCCATCCAGCGGGCCGCGGCCGGCTCTGGCCTGTTCGACCTGGCGCCCTGCCACCTGACCATTCACCCCGAGGTGGGGCTCTGGTTCGGGCTGCGGGCCGTGCTCGTCTTTGCGCTCCCGGGTCCAGCGCAGCCCATCGGGCAGCAGCCCTCCCCCTGCCACAGCTGCCGCGAAAAGCCGTGCCTGCCCCTGCTGAGGCGCGCCCTGAAAGGCCGGGACATGCCAACCGGATCCATCCGGAAAGCATGGAAACCCTGGCTCGCCATGCGGGACGCCTGCCCCGTGGGCCGGCGGCACCGCTACGGCCCGGACCAGGTGCGTTACCACTACACCGTGCGTCGCCGCCACCTCTTGCGCGCGCTGGTTGGCGTTTGACAGGTCCGATGCGTTGCAGTAATATAGGGATATATATAGTGGCCGCGGGGTTCCGGGAAGCCGGTGCAATTCCGGCGCGGGCCCGCCACTGTAAATGGTCACGCCCTGCTACTTGCCACTGGGACCAAGCGCCCGGGAAGGCAGCAGGGATACCGGCCATGAGCCAGGAGACCGACCGCGCGGCTGATGACGGAACTGGGTGTCGCCGTGGAAAGTGACGCCGGGAGAGCCTCGGCTCCTCAGCATCGCACCTCCACCGCGTCGCCAAAAATGCCCGCGGACACCGGGCAAGGAGCGCAGCGCATGCAACGTCTTATTCCTCACCTCATAGGCATGGCCATCATCCTGCTCATCGGTTGCAGCGATGACGGGGACTCCAAAACGCAGGACAAGGGCACCGTCGTCAAGGACAGCGGCGCCGACATGGCCACCCAGAAAGATGGCAAGGCCGTCGATCAGACGGCCACCAAGGACAAGACCGTCGCCCAGGACATGCCGGTCATCAAGGACATGCCGCCCATCAAGGACATGCCTCCCATCAACAAGGACGCGCCGCCTCCCCAGGACGCGATCTTCGTACCCGAAGCCTCCCCCGTGGTGGACGCTCCCAAGCCCCCGGAGATGATGCCCGGGGTGGACAGCCAGCCCTGGCCTGATGTCACCGTCGCCGTGGATCAGACCCTGACACCGGACATGCCCGTGCCGCCGGCCAAGGACCTCAAGCCTTTCACCCTCGACTCGGGGTACAAGGTGATCTACCGGATCAACGACCCCGTGGCGTCCGGATCCACCGCGTTCGGCATCGCCGGCGGCTTCAACAACACCAGCCTTTACGTACTCGAGGCCGGCAGCGCGCCGTTTGCCCTCAAGGTGAGCGTGGGCGGCATCGACGTCAAGACCGGCAACCTCGGCGCCTTGAGCACTGTGTTCAACGCGACGCCAACCCTGCCCAGCGGGGAGTCTGCGTTCGCCAACACCTATGTGGCCCTCTCTCCCAAGGGGTTCGCCGCGGTGGGGTACACCACGTCCAAGACCTTCACCGGGGAGGTCATCTGGGGCGACAAGGGGATCAAGACGCCAAAGAAGGTCTCCAAGGCGACCGGGAACTTCGACATCGTGTTCATGGGCGACACGATCATGCTGATCAACGCCACCGGGGTCGGCACGGCCCAGTCCGGCCAGGGCGTCTACCTCTACGAGGTGGGCAAGACCCCCCGACGGCTGATCAAGGACCTGGGCACCTCCTCGGGGTTCCTCGCCATCGGCAAGACCACCCTGTTCGCCGGCGGCTACGACAGCAAGACCTTCAAGAGCACGCTGTACGGCTTCGCCATGGCCGAGGTGGCCCCTGCGATCCCGGGCACCAAGACCCTGAGCGCCACCACCGACGGCGACGTGCTCCATGTGGGGAACCTGATGGACGCGGCGACGATGGATGACGATCTGGTCATCATCGAGCTCGATGCTTCGTGGAAGTACAAGGGCGTCACCCTGGTGCCCACCACCGTGAGCGGCAACAAGGTGATCAAGGGCACCACCAAGGCCCTGGTAAGCGGAGGCAGCCCCTCCACCATCCCGATGCTCTCGGGCGAAGGGTCCAAGGAGCTCGCCCTGTACCTCAAGGGCAGCTCCACCAAGGAAATCGCTGTAATCAGCAAGAAGTAGTCGGGCCGATGCTAAGGCCGCGGCTTGCGGCTGTGTCGGTCATCACTCTGCTCATTCCTGTGCCTGCCGTCGGGGATCAGGGCGATCCGGCCAGCTACGAAACTGTCGTACATGGGCGCGCCGTGGAAGAGGAGCGCCCGGCGGACGATCCCGCCGGCTTCGCCACGGTGCTACGGGTCAAGGATCCACCTGCGGGCACCTCCCTCGCGCGGCTGGTGGAGCGCGTCCCCGGCGTGCGCGTCAAGGACGGCGGCGGCGGCGGGCGCAAGACCCTGAGCATGCGCGGCGCCGACAGCCAGCAGGCGGTGGTGGTGCTCGACGGCGTGCGCCTCAGCTCCCCCTCGGCCGTGGGCGGCGTGGACCTGTCGATGCTCGATCCGGCCCACCTGGAGCGCATCGAGGTGCGCCGCGGCGGCGGCTCCGCCCGCTTCGGCAACGCCGCGCTGGGGGGCGTGGTCTCGCTTTCCACGCCGCGCACCCGCACCCGCGACCGCACCCGCGCCTCGGTGAGCTACGGCTCACACGACCAGGTGGCGGCGCTGGCATCGCACTCCGGATCGGCCTGGCGCCGGCTGCGCTACCTGGCCATCGGCTCCTACCGGCAGACCGACGGCGACTTTCGCTACACCCACCACATCAACGGCACCAATCATGTGCGCCACAACAACGACGGGCGCCAGGGGGAGCTGTTGCTCAAGGGCGATGTCATGGCCAGCGACAGCTGGCGGGTGGGCGTAATTACAAACCTGGCGGCGGCCTATCGGGGGGCGCCCGGAATTCTGGACAACCCCTGCCCTCATTCTCGCCAGCGCGACCTGCGCACCCTGGCCGCGCTCAAAGCCACCCGCTATGACCTGCTGCTGGACGACAGCAAGCTCGACATCACCCTGTCCCACCGGCTCGGGTCGCACCGATTCAGCCAGCCATGCACCCCCAACCGCCCGTCGGACACCGAGGGCCACGACCTGTCTGCCACGGCCCGGCTTGCCCTGCCTCTGGGGGACACCGGCCGCCTCGACGCCGGCGTGGAGCTCACCGAGGCGCTGATGATGGACCACCTGCCCGAGGATGAGCGAGCCATCACCGGCGACGGCCGGGCAGACCGGTTCACCGGCGCGGTGTACGCCTCGAGCACCATCCGCCTCATGGCGGACCACCTGGTGCTCACCCCTGCGGTGAGGGTGGTGGCGGCCAGCGGCCTGGGGGCCACAGTGGCCCCCAAGATCGGCCTCGCCCTGAGGCCCATGGCCGGCTCTGACAATCGCTTCCTGGCGGCCATCGTCGCCGCCGCCAGTTTTGGCCGCTCCTATCGCCACCCCTCGTTCCACGAGCTCTATGTGGACATGGACTCCGTGCGCGGCAACCCGGACCTCGAGCCCGAAGACGCCGTGGACGGCGACCTGGGTCTGCGCTGGGAGCTGCCGGAGGTGGCGCTGGAGGCGGTCTACTTCAGACGTTTCATCAAGAACATGATCCTGTACGCGCCGGTGAGCCCTTACCTGGTGGAGGCCAACAACTACCCGGGCGTCGAGGCCCAGGGGGCGGAAGCCTCCCTGCGGCTCACGCCGGGGTGGGGCGTCGACCTGCGGGCCGCCTATACCTACACCCGCACCCGCTGGGACGAGCCCCGGGTCAGCCTGCCCGGGCACCCGGAGCACCGGCTGGCCACCCGCCTGGCCTGGACCTACCCGTTCGCGGGGCGCGAGCCACGCTGGGAGGTCAAGGCGTGGGGCGGGGCGACCTACGAGAGCGGCATGCCCCTGGACCGGTCAAACAGCATCACCGTGAGCTCCAGGGTGCTGCTGTCGGCGGGTGGCTCGTTCCGCTACCGCTGGGTGACGCTGGCCGCGGAGGGGCACAACCTGCTCGACCGGCGAGACCTGCTGGACAGCCTCGGCTTTCCTCTCGCACCGGCGCGGTTTCTGATCTCCCTCTCGGGGGCGATCTGATGGAGAAAAAAATGACGACGCACAAAAAATACAGCCACCGCACCGGCCAGGCGCCATGGACCTGGGCCCTGGTGGCCGCGGCCCTCGCCTGCGCCGCGTGCAGCGACAACGGCGCCAGCGCGCCGGCCGACTCGGGCCAGGGCACGGACCGCTGGTTCTGGTCCCCCGAGGGCATCGTGGCCCACGACAAGTACATCCTGGTGGCCAACTCGGCACACTACCTGGAGGGGATCGAGGGGCGCTGGGGCGCCGGCTTCCTCACCATCATCCACAGGGCCTCGCGCGCTGCCGTGGCGCGGGTGCCCAGCTCGGCGCCCAACCCGCAGGACGTGGCCGTGTGCGGGGGCAAGGCTCTGCTGCTCAGCAGCGGCGAGCTATCCCAGAAGGACGGCACCACCAGCGCCACCAGCGGCGGCGCCCTGGACTTCATCGACCTGGCCGGTGGCCCCCCGTTCAAGCGGCTCCGCTCCATCCCGCTGGGGCTCAACCCCGCCGACCGGCGCATCGGCAACTACGGCAGCCTGCTGGTGGATGCCGGCTGCAAGACCGCCCTCATCGGCAGCGGCTCGCGAGGCGACCTGTTCCAGGTGGACCTGGTCAACGGCAAGGTGCTGCGCGGGCCGGACAACCCCATCGTGCTGGTGCCCACCCCCGCCGACCGGGTGAGCCTCACGGTGGTCCGCAAGTGGCAGGACCGCATCGCGGCCATCGACTTCCTGAGCGAGACCCTCTGCCTGAGCGACGACTGGTCAGGCGGACTGGCCCGCCGCACCTGCCACTCCATCAATGTGCAGAAGAACCAGCTGTCCGGCCCGGTGGACCTGGTACGGGCCCCGGACGGCGCCGCCCTGGTGCTCATGTCCCTGGCCAACGCGCTGTACCGGGTGGACGTGAACGTCACGCCCTACAAGGTGACCGGCAAGCTCACGGCCACCGGCCTGTCGAGCAACCGGATCAAGCTCCACAAGGGTCAGGCGTACATCGTCAACTCCCTCACCGGCAACTTGCAGCAGGTGGACCCGGCCACGGGCAAGGGCAAGGGCAAGAACCCGCTGGCGGTGTTCCCCACCGGCGCCAACCCGTACGACATGGCCATCACCGCCGAGGCAAGGGGCGACCTGGCCTGGGTCACCCTGTTCAAGACTCACGAGGTGGCGCTGGTTGACCTCACCAGCGGCAAGATCGTGGGGCGCGTGGGCACGCCCGGGGCGCTGGACGCGGGCCCGGGGCCAGACCTCGGCGCCGGGCCGCTGGACGCTGGCCCGGACAGCCGCACGGGGGACAGCGGCGCCTCCGACAGCGGCGCAGACAGCGGCGCGCTCGACTCCGGCCCAGCCCCGGACGGCGGCGCCAAGCTGGTGGGCATCGCCAAGCTGGAGAAGGTGACCTACGGCCCGGGCGCCGGGTTCGGCAAGGCGGCGCTGCCCGGGGTGATCCAGGACGGCCCCCAGGGCGGCGGCAGCACCGGCGGCTCCCAGGACGTGCTCTCGCTGGGCGAAAAGGGTGAGGCGGTCCTCTCCTTCGGCCCCTACGACGTGGTGGACGGGCCGGGCGTGGACTTCATCGTGTTCGAGAACGCCATGCTGGTGGCGCCGTACCAGCCCTTTGCCGAGCCCGGCATCGTCGGGCTGAGCTCCAAGGGCATCACGTCCAGTGATTTCAAGGAGTTCTCCTGCGACTTGACCCGTACCACCGGAGACGCGGCCAAGAAGCAGTGGCCCTACCCGGGCTGCGCCGGCGTCCGGCCGGTGCTGGCCAACGTCAAGCAGAACACCATCCCGCCCACAAGCCCCGCTCTCGCCGGGGGAGATCAATTCGACCTCGCGGCCCTCAAGATCAAGCAGGCCCGATACGTCCGCATCCGGGACGCCGGCGTGTCGAAAATGGGAAGTACCAGCAGGGGATTTGACCTGGACGCTGTGGTGTTGATCAATTACATAAAGGCGCGCTGAGGGGCGATCTATCTGAACATCGCCGCTCGAGGAGAACTTATATGTTGCGGCGAATGGCTTACCTCTTCCTTTTCTGTTCCATCGTCCTGCCCGGCGTGGCCCGCGCTGAGGGCACCTGGCAGCTGGGCGCGGATCAGGACTTCCACCCCTTCATGAAGTTCAAGGTGGACGTGCTCAAGGTCGGCGAGGTGATCAACGTCGCCGCTGGCATCAACACGAACGACTACCCCAAGCCGCTGCTGGTGTACGTCAAGGACCCGGCTGGCAAGAACGTCAAGGGATCGCCGTTTACCATCAGCCTCAACTCGCCGGGGTGGCTGGCCGACCACGGCAAGCTTCCGCCGGCCACCATCACCAACCCGATCAAGGTGACCGCCAAGGTCAAGGGGACTTACACGGTCACCTTCGACAACAAGAACCTGACCTGGATCGACCCGCTGGACATCTCGGTGACGCCCACCGCGGCCACTCCGGTCAAGCCGGGGGCGCCGGCAGGCGGACTCGGCCGGGTGCACGCCATCCGCTGGAGCGTCAAGGGCCCCGACTTCACCGGCAAGACCAACCCCAACTACTACGTGATGGTGCCCACCGGGACAAACACCGACTACACCTGGCTGATGCAGTTCAACGGCCTGGCGGCCCGGACCTACGACATCATCGCCAACGCCAACGGCCTGGTGCCCCCGGACTCCGGCTTCTCCGAGGTGATGAACAAGGTCAAGACGCCCCCCGTTGGCAAGTTCCCGGTCTACCTGAACCCGCCGGCCGTGGCCAAGGGCGGCACCACCAAGCCGACCCTGTCGGCGGTCTCCATCTCGGCGTGCGGGGCCACCAAGGGCAGCATGCTGTCGGGCAAGCCGGTGACCTTCACCTTCACCGCGTCGACCACCTCCACCTACCGGCTGATCATCGACGTCAACGGCGACGGCAAGTACGACGCGTCCACCGATCCGTTCGTGGCGGGCACGGCCAAGGCCGGGGTCAACAAGGCGGTGTGGAACGGCCTGAACCAGCAGGGCAAGGCGGTGGCGCCGGGGACCTACCTGGCGCGGCTGCAGCTGCGCGTGGGCGAGTTCCACTTCGTGGGCGCCGACGTGGAGACCCTCAACCCGGGGCTGCGCATCTTCACCGTGGATCCGCCCGGGGCCAGCACCACGCCGGGGCCGACCATGATGTACTGGAACGACACCCGGGTGAACACCACCACGCTGAAGATCTCGCCCCAGAACACCCTGCCCGCCGGCCTGAGCAGCGGGCTGTTCATCGCCACGTCGGCGTGCAGCAAGCCGGGCGTGCTGGGCGCCAACGCCCACTGCTGGGGCAACTTCACCAAGAACACCCTGCTCAGCCCGGGGGATAACAACTACATCGACACCTGGGTCTACGCCTACGCCGCCAGCGTGGTGCTGCCGCTGAAGATCCTCGACGGCGCCAAGGACGACGACGGCGATGGCCTGTCCAACGCCGCGGAGTGCGGCAAGTGGAAGACCAACCCGAACAAGAAGGACACCGACGGCGACGGCATCAACGACGGGCTCGAGGACCGCAACAAGAACGGCAAGGTCGACCCCACGGAGTCGGACCCGACCAAGAAGGACACCGACGGCGACGGCCTGGATGACGGCGTCGAGGACAAGA
Source organism: uncultured Myxococcales bacterium (assembly GCA_964511535.1). GTDB lineage: Bacteria > Myxococcota_A > Polyangia > CAZCFB01 > CAZCFB01. Next base: position 13,831 of record CAZEFW010000193.1, read on the forward strand.
ACAAGAACGGCAAGCGCGACCCGACGGAGACCGACCCCACCAAGTGGGACACCGACGGCGGCTGCGAGGGTGACGGCACCGAGGTCAAGAAGGGCAAGGACCCGCTGAACCCCAAGGACGACGTCTGCTCCAAGACCGACAAGGACGGCGACGGCATCCCGGACATCAAGGAGGACAAGAACGGCAACGGCAAGGTCGACCCGGGGGAGACCGACCCGCTGAAGAAGGACACCGACGGCGACGGCCTGGATGACGGCGTCGAGGACAAGAACAAGA
>CAZEFW010000194.1:0-14094 GCA_964511535.1 uncultured Myxococcales bacterium
CGCGGGATCGGGAAGCAATCCATCGGGAGCGCCAGCACGCCGTTGTCCCGCAGGATCCCTGGGATGTCGGCGTTGATCGCCCGGTCGTGCACGACGTGGAGCGAGCCGCACACCACGATCACGACGAGCCCGTGTCTGTGGCCGTAGTCCAGGGTCGAGCGCCCGATGTCGGCCAGCCGCCGCTCGTAGTCGGCCTGGGCCCAGGCTGCCCGGCGCGTCGCCTTGACGAGCCGGGTCGGATCGGCGCCCAGCGCCTCGACCACCCCACGGAGCGCGCGGGCCACCCGCGGGTGGCGCAGCGCGTCGCCTCCCCGCCCCCGACCGCACAGCTCCAGGACCGGGTCGAGGATCAGGCAGCGGCGCCCGCGCGCCCGGAGCGACTCCCGCAACATCTCGGGCAGGGCTTGCTCCATGGGGCAGGTCTTGCCGCCGGAGCCGTCGCGGTCGCCGAGCGTCAAGAGCTTCGGCATCAGCACCGCGTCGAGGTCCTGATCCAGGGCGCCGTGCGCGATCTTGGCCGGCGCGCACGCGTCGTAGCTGTAGCAGCGCTCCTCGCCGCGTGACAGGGACTCGCGGTCGGAGCGCATCGGGCGCACCTCGAAGCCCAGCTCGTGGACCAGCCTCGCCAGCCAGGGGGCATAACCAGCCCAGGCGCCGAAGACCGGGACGCCCACGACGCGGCGGCCGCTGTCACCGCTGCTGGTGGAGGCCAGGGAGGCCGCCAGCAGCGCCTCGCGCTCGTCGAAGGCGCTTGGCGCTTCCCGCGCGAGCTTCGGGCCCGCGAGGTCCCCCGCCTCGAACTTCGGGCAGGCGCCACCCGAGAGCACCGACTGCCGGGTCCCGGCGACCGACACGGTCGTCTTTTCAATGCTGCAGAACGTGGCGCAGCGCTTGTCGCAGCACTGGAACTCGCGCTGTCCGATCACCCGCGCCTCGAGCACACTCCGCAGGTCGAGGGCGTGGCCGGCCCCGAGCTCCTCACGCCCCAGCGCGTCCATGGCGCAGAGCCCGATCCCCCAGGCTCCCATGGCGCCCGGGTTGGGAGGGACGATGACCTCCCGGCCGGTGAGCGCGGCGAGGGTCCAGGCGAGGGAGGGGCCCGTGGCGGGCTTGCCCTGGAAGAAGATCCTGGAGGCGAAGGACCGCTGCCCCATCACCCGGTTGAGGTAGTTGCGGATGACCGCGTACTGGAAGCCCCCGAAGATATCCTCGAGCGAGAACCCCTCGTTGTGCGCCTCGGCTGCTGCCTCCGCCACGAAGACCGTGCACATTTGGCCCAGGTCGGGGGGACGCGTGGCCCGCCGGGCCATGCGGGTGAAGACCTCGACGTCGTGGACTCCATAGCAGGCCGCCTGCTCCTCGAGGAAGGAGCCCGTCCCGGCGCTGCACACCTTGTTCATGTCGCAGGAGACGATCTGGCCATCCACCACGGAGACGTACTTGGCGTCCTGACCGCCGATCTCCACCACCGACAGATCCGCCCCGCCGTCCTCGTCGCAGCGGATGGCCGCCGTGGCGTGGGCCACGATCTCGTTGATCACGACGATCCGCCCGGCGCTCCCGGGGCAGGCGGCCCGCGCGACCCTGGCCGCCGCCTCTCGCCCCGAGCCGGTAAAGCCGATGGCTCGCACCCGGGGGGTCGCCCGGTCCAGGATCGCTTTGATCAGGCGCTGAGCCGCGTCCACCGGGTTGCCGCGCGTGCGGTCGTAGACGTCGAGCACCGCCTCGCCCGTCTGGAGTGAGGTGAGCACCGCCTTGCTCCCCGTGGAGCCGAGGTCGATCCCCAGCACCGTGGGGTCACCGAGCGCAGCCTCGGGGGCGGGCGGCGCCTGCATGCGCGTCACCCGGTGGGCAAACGCCCGCGCCGGCTCCAGCGTGGCGAAGCGGGCGGTCTCGGTTCGGATGAACGCATCCGGTTCAGGAGGGAGCGGGGCCGCGGCGCCGGTACGGAGCTGCCCGGCGGCCAGCAGCAGGGCACCGAACGCCTCCTGGTGCAGGGAGTGCTCGGGCACACCGACACGTTGCCCCAGCGCCTCGGAGAGCGCCTCGACCACGGCGGGGAGTCGCCCGCCGCCGCCGATGACGAAGATCGGCCCGTCCACACGGATCCGCTCCAGCAGCGCGGCGGCGTTGTCGGCGACCGACTGGAAGTAGCCGCGCAGGAGGGCATCCACCGGACGCCCCTGGTTGCCGAAGTGGGTCATCTCGCTCTTGGCGAAGACCGAGCAGCGGGCGGTGATGGGGATGGTCCTGGAGGCGGCGGCGGCGAGGCTGTCGGCCTCCTCGATGGAGAGGCCGAAGCGCCCGGCGATCTTGACCATCGTCTCGCCCGTGCCGGAGGAGCACTTGTCGTTGGCCAGGCTCATGACCCGCCCGGCGCGGTCTCGACTCAGCACCGAGTAGCCGCGGGCGCCGAGGTTCACCAGGTTCACGCCCCCTTCGGGCAGGCCGCAGGCTGCGGCCAGCGCGGCCTCCAGGCAGGCGTCCTCGGGGAGCCGGCTGATGGCCGGCGCCGTCAGCTCCTCCGCGTGCAGACCGGTGGCTCCCAGCGCCGCGCAGGAGCTCGAGATCCGTTGATGCCACTTTGTGAAGGCGGCCATCGGCCGGCCCTCGTGAACCACCACCTCCGTGGACACCACACGCAACCGGCCGCCCTCGCTGACGGTCCCGACCGCGAACTTGGCGGTGCACTTGCCCAGGTCACACCCCGCCACCGGCGCTTCGACTTCGGTTCTTTCCATGACGGCTCCTCGGGCCAGATGTAGGTTGAGCCCGGAGTCGATGATCCCCTCGTCATCGACCGTACCCCCACAACCATCTCTCAGTCCACCACCCACCCGTTGCGGGCGGCCAGGTCCTTGAGCCTCTTGACCTCCGTGGAGTACGCGTCGTTGGGCTGGCGGGGTGCGGTGTTCCTCAGCAGCCTGTCCAGGCTGCCGTCCGAGACCTTGCTGCGCTTGAGCGTGTGGTTGAGCTTCACCAGGTCGGACCTGGAGATCCGACCCGCGCGGTACAGCCGCTCCACCGCGAAGGTGGGCCTCGGGTTGAGCGCGCGGTGCAGCCTAGTCCGCACCGTCTTTTTGACACGCCTGATCAGGCGGCCCATGGAGCGGGTGGTTCGCTGCCAGCGGGAGGGTGAGGTCCGCACCTGGGTCACCGCGGCGGGGCCCTTGTTCGGGGCCGCGTGGGCGAGGACAGGACCGTGCAGCATCAGCGCCGTGACGAGGACCACCATGGATTTCTGTATCATCTTCGTCTCTCCTTGGGGACAGGCCATTGAGCAAGTATCGGGCCATTCATGGCACGTCTGCTCCATCCGCGTGGCCTGCCAGGCAACTTGTTGGTTTTCTTGGCCTCCGAATGGACCACATGGGGCCTCCATGGTCACCCCATGACTGTCTCGCCGGCTACTGCAGGTGCCGCATGTCTCCATCAATCGGACGGGGGGTCCGGGCCCGAGACGAACACGTTGTGCGGCCCGCTGCCCCGGACGTCGCTGACTCTGGCCGGTGTGGACTGCTCCGTCCACTGCTTGCCTTCGTAGTCAGCGCTGCTAGGGGCTGGTGCGCCAGGTCAGGCCCCCGTGCTCCACCAGATACTGGCGCCGGTAGAGTTGCCGACGCTGGTGGGTCATGCCACGGTACTGTTGGACCATGCGGGCCAGGGTGCCCGCGTAGCTGCGCGAGGGATCGTCGCGCAGGGCGTGCTCCCGCATCGTGACCACCGCCAGGCCGAGGGGGACCGACACCAGGTCCGGGAGGAGCACCGCTGCCGGCGCGCTGTAGCCGGCGCCCATCAGCAGCGGCGTGGCCAGCTTGTCCAGGGCAGAGCTGACGCCGCCGTAGGTCCCCAGGAACACGGGATCCTTGCGAAACTTCATCCAGAGGTACGATCCCAGCGCCAGCGGGTTGTGCTCCCGGACGCGGTGCAGTCCCCTGGCCAGCGGCGCCGGAAGGCCGCCCTCGATGGCGTCCGCGGTGTGGGTCATCCGGCCGCCCAGGGAGTTTCGCGCGCGCACGAGCCCGGAGCCGAGGCGGGCCAGGGTACGCCCCGTCCGGCTGGTGGCCACCTTGCGCCGGGCCAGGCGGAGGCGGCCGGGGAGGCGGAGTTGTTTCACGGCCCGGCGCACGCCGCCCTTGACCTGCCGGCGGGCCAGGCGCAGCCGGCCGGCGAGGCGCAACCCCCCGGCCGCCCGGCGGACGCCGGCCTCCATCCCCGGCCCGGCCAGGGCCTCGCCCGCGAGCCCCGGCGTCGCCACTGCCCAGAGCATGACCGCCAGGACCAGGGCCGGGTGTTTGGTGAGCGGGCGCATGTACGATGCTTACTGCAAGTTCTCTGCCAGACGCCTCGTCCCCTGCACCAGCCATAACCCTCCGAAATGAAGCACCGGAGCCGGAGCCGTCGTTCGAATCATGGAGGGCGGGTGGCCACCACAGTAGCCGACCAGGTGCAAACTCGACTTGCCGGGATCCGCAACCGCGCGAAATGTCCGGCCCCGGCTGGATCGGCCACCTGGCAGGGAATGTGCAAACGGAAGTGTGCATGGCGCACGTTTCCCACAACGACACCCGATCATCGGACGGCGTCACCGGTCCCCATCGCCGCAGCTCGCCCCGGGCCAGGCAGGCGCTGCTCGGAGCGGCGGTCCTCGGCCTGCTGACTGCCTGGGCCGCCGACGCCGGGGCCCAGGGCCAAGGGCCGCACCGGTTCCAGACGCTGCGGCAGGAGGCCGCCGGCTTCCTGCGCACCACGACCCGGCAGGCCCGGCAGACCTTCAACGGGCCGGGGTCCCGCTCGGCCCTGCTGGCGCTCGGGGCGGTGCTGCGCCGCACCGACGTGGACCGAGGCCTGCTGCGGCAGGTGGTGAACAACCCCCACGCGCACGCCTCACCCGCCCCCGGGGTACAGCCCACCATCATCCCCGCCGTCAAGGCCCTGGCCCGCCTCGGCAACATCAGCGGCGTGCGGCAGGTGCTGGAGCGGGCGGCCCACTCCCACAAGCACGAGGGCGGAACCCGCGGGGCCCTGTTCGAGCTGGTGGCCGGGGCGGCGGTCAAGCGCATGGGGTACAAGCTGGACGGGCTGAGCTTCCAGATCGGCAAGTACGAGACCGACGGCAAGGTGGACAACGGCACCCCCCACCCGTGCCTGGTCAACATGAAGTCCATCAGCCGGCAGCACGTGCTGCCCAGGGTGCTGGCCAAGGCCGAGGACCAGCTCCGGCTGCGCAACGGCGCGGCCGGCGGCCGCCCGCGGAGGCAGCGAAACCCGGCCCTGCTGGTCATCGGGCAGATGCCCGGAGTGGACCTGGGCCGGTGGAACTGGAAGGAGACCGCGCGGAGGACCGGTTCAGACCTCACGGTGATCCGGGTCGATCACGACACCGGCCGGGGCAAGGTGATCTTTTCGGCCGGCAAGGACCAGCGCCCGTCGAGGCAGATCAAGGGCGCCGGCGCTCGATCTGTCAAAAAACACCAGTCCGTGGTCTCCGGGAAGGCCTCCTGGCGCGCGCCGTTGCGCCACCCCGCCGGACGGGGCAAGACGTTTGTCGGCCCCGACACCCGGTGGCGGACCTCTCCCCGCGGGCGCCGCGCCAGGCCGGGTAAATAGGCCCAACACCCCGGCACAATCCAGGAGGACCTTCATGAACCACAAGGTATGGCGAGCGCTGCTGCTCTCCGCTCTGCTCACCGCGGGCCAGGCGGCCTGTGTTCACCAGGATGACGAGGGCTCGGTCCCCGGCGGAGAAAACATCTCTCGCCCGGGCAGGAGCCTGAACGCCCCCGGGCCCGTGCCGGCCACGGCCTGCGGCAAGATCGCGCAGGAGGGGTGCTGCAGCGGGGAGACGCTCTACTTCTGCGCGGCCGGGGTGCTCAAGACCCTGGACTGCAACAAGAACCTCAAGTGCGGCTGGTACAAGAGCATGATGGCCTACACCTGCGGCACCAATGGCGACCCGGATCCCAGCGGCAAGTTCCCCAAGTCCTGCGCCGGGCTCCTGGGCGACGGCGGACCGTCCCCCTTTGACAAGGGCTCGCCGGACAAGAGCTCGGAGGACCTGGGCTCGGAGGACTTGGGCTCGGAGGACCAGGGCTCGGAGGACCAGGGTCAGGCGGACAGCGCGCCGGGGGCTGACACGGGCCCCGCGGCCGACACGGACAACGGCCTCCCGGAGGCCGGGCTCGACCGGGCGGCGGCCCAAAAAGACCTCGGGGGTGGGGGTGAGCCGGAAAACGACGGTGGATGCACCTGCGCTCAGGCCGGGGCGCCGCAGGGCGCGGGTCTCGCCCTGATGCCGCTGGTCCTGGGCCTGCTGGTGCTCCTGCGCCGCCGAAAACGCCATGGACTGGCTGGCGACGACGAAAAAGTGACGAGCAGGACGGGGGTGGCTCTCCGAGTAGCCGGTGGTGGAGATTCGAAACTCCGGCACCGCCGGCAGCACGGAGTCTGCTTCCAGCGGTTGCCTGCCCGCGGGTGCGACAGCCAGCTTGCCTGGCCGTGTTTACGGCGGGTTGGCGCGGCGGAGTTCCCGTCGCACACGACACGCAACCATGCGCTCAAATTGGCCCAATAATTGCGTTACCGGGCGTCCATGATGAACGGGAGCACCCACCGCACCACCCTGCTGGCATGGACCGCCGTTCTGGCGGGGCTGCTTATGCCTGCAGCGGCCAGCGCGCGCCCGCACGGGCGCGACGGCAAAGGTCGGTCCCGGGTGGAGTTGGGCCAGCCTCCGGCAGCCCGGCGCGCGGTGTCGCCGGGGATCGGCGGGAGACACTCCGTTGGCTGGGTGGCCAGGGCGTTCGCGCCGGTTCCCCGGCTGGGCAAGAAGGTCGATCTCCGCGGCGCGCGGCTTTCCTGGTCCCGGGCCAACATGGTCCTGGTGTCCCGGGACGTGGAGCGGCTGCAGGGCGCGCTCAAGCAGCGCCGGGGCGGCAAGCGGGACACCCTGGCGCTCATCGAGGGCAAGACGCCCTGGCACCTCGCTGCCATGCAAAAACTGTTTGACAAAAAGTACGGCCCCACCTGGAAGGGGGCGTCGCTGCGCGGCGCGTTGAACAGGAAGCTCTCGGGCGACCCCCTGCGCGCGGCGCTCAAGCGGCTGGACGGGGCCCGGTCCGCGGCGCTGGCCACCTCCCCCGGCGGGGACGAGGGGCGGATCAAGGCCAACATCCTCAAGGTCTTCGAGCTGGCCCGGCAGCGTGGTGGTCGATGATGGTCTTGTACGCGGACACGATCTTGGCCCGTTCCTTGTCGCCCGCCGGCTTGTAGACCTCCACGATGCTGCCCCCGCCCTTGAGGCAGGCCGTGTTCCACTCCCCCCAGCAGCCGACGGTGCCGATGTCCACGTGGTCCAGGGCGGGGTGCGCGTCGTAACGCTTGCCCAGGGCGGACAAAAACCGGGCGTGCTCGGCGAGGTAGGTCTTGTCGCGGTAGTCGGGCCAGTGGGTCGGGCCGGCCGATCCCGGCCGGTAGGTCCCCTTGGCGCTGTAGGGCGGCTTGAGCAGCCAGTCCGGGACGCCGGCCTTGCCGTCCTTGACGGTCATCACCCTGAAGCCGAGGGTCATGCCCGCGGCGTTGGCCGACTGCAGGGTCCGGTCGATCAGATCGAAGCGGATCTTGCCCCGGGCGGGCTCCAGGTCGCGCCAGTGCCAGCGGAAGTAGGCGGTGCCGGCCTGCGGGTAGTTTTCGGGCCAGTGCTTCTTGATCCGCTTGGCGCACTCGGCGGCGGTGAAGGTGATGGGCGGCAGGTTGCACCACCAGCCGAAGTGGAAGCTGGCGAAGCCGATCCCGGGGTTGACCAGCACCCCGTCCAGGCGGGCGGGCCGGACGGTGACGTCGCCCTCGGGGAGGGCGGCGCCCGAGTCGGCGCCGGGGGAGACCTCCTCGCTGCAGGCGGCGAGGAGTACGAGCGGTATCAGGTTTCGCTTGAAGTACATCAAGGGACACGTCTCATCTGGTTACCTGCCGGCGAACCCCTTCACCTGGTGGGCGAAGGCCTCCAGCCGGGCGTCGATCTCCGGGCTCGGCTTGCCGGTGTACATGATGGTGGTGATCGGGATCATCTGGTGGTCCGCGCGGATCTTTTCGGTGAGGGAGGCGGACACCGTGCCGAGCATACAGTTGAGGGAGATGGCGTTGATCACGCCGCTGGCGCCGTCTTGAGCGAAGTGCACCATCTTGGCCACGTTGAGCAGCACGGTCTCGTTGGCGCTGGGGTCCACGTACGGGGCGGAGAGGAAGAGCACGTCCCTGTAGCCGGGCTCGTCGGCCCGGGCCACCTTGCCGCCCAGCAGGTAGCGCACCCGCATCTCCTCCCACTCCTTGCGCATGAACAGCAGCGCCGCGCCGGCGGCGTCCATCAGCCGGCCGTCGTCCAGGCCCACGGAGAGGTCCCGCCGCCAGCCGAACTCCACGTTGTCCACCAGAAACGGCGCGGGCCAGACCTCCAGGCCGAGCTCCTCCAGGCGGTCGAACATGCCGGTGTTGCCGAAGGGGTGCACCCGGGTGTAGGCGTCCCCGGCCACGCCCACCACCGGCCTGGGCCGGCTCCGGTCCTGCTCCAGCTGATCCAGCTGCTGCACCAGGGGCTTGAGCGCTTCGCCTAGGCGGTCCTCGGCCAGCTTCCGGGCCATCACCGGGTAGAGCTCGTCGAACAGCCTGTCCACCTGACCCGGATCCGCGGCGTAGGGCCGCACCTGCCGCTTGAGCTTGGACAGCAGGTCACAGGCCAGCAGCCCGCGGCCCAGCATCGTCATGGCGCGCAGCCCGAGCAGCGCGAGCTGCCCCTCTCCGCCGGCGCTGAGCACCTCCACGCCGGTGATCCCCTTGCGCTGGAGGACCAGCTGCATGGCGCTGCCGTACTGGTGCAGCAGGCAGGCGCAGTCGGTCCCCGGGAAGAAGAACACGTCGCCGGCGCGGATGGTGCCGCGGTCCAGGTGCTTCATCAGATCGCCGGCGATGATCACGTAGGGGTGACACTCCTTGCCCGAGCTGATCTCCTCGCCGTAGGCCAGGGTCTCCTCGTCGGGGGGCGGCAGCAGCACCGCGTCGGCGCCGGTGGACTGCAGGGCGCCGAGATAGGCCCAGGCGTGGTTGGCGAAGTGGGGCATCACCACCCGGCGCCCCTGGTACCCCTCGATGCTGCCCGCCGGCCGCGCCGGCCGCTGTACCACCGGCGTGCGCTCCCGGTCCGTGGCGTGGCTCACCTCGTCGATGAACGCCTCCAGCCGCGTGACCAGCCCCGCCTCGCCCCGGTGCTCGTCGAACTCCAGCAGCAGGTAGGGCAGGTCCCCGGCCGAGCGCTCCAAAAACTGGTTGGCGAAGGCGTCCGGGCCGCAGCCGAAGTTGGAGACCACCACCGGGAACAGGCGTCGATCCCGGGCCACGGCCTGCATGGCCTGCACCATGTCGCGGTTGTACTTCCAGGGGATGGTCAGCCCCAGGGCCGACAGGTCCACCGGCTCCCCGGGCAGCATCTGCATCGGCACCGACAGCACGCCCAGCTTGCGCAGGTGGCGGGCCAGGTTCAGGTTCTCGAAGGCGTCCACGATGTTGTAGGGCTTGCCCAGGATACCGAAGGCCATGCCCTGGTGCTGCTCCAGCACCTCCTCGCCCCTGGCCCGCAGGGTGGCCAGGTACTGCTCCTGGGCCGCCTGGGCCTCGTCCAGGGCCGCGGAGATCTCGTCGGCCGACAGGTCGTACTCCGACAGCTTGCCGTTGAGCTCCTTGACCAGCCGCTTGCGCGACGAGGTGAGCGAGACCGTGGGCACCACCAGGCGCCCGGCGGCGAAGGTGCCCACCATGAAGCCCACCGACTCCTCGAAGGGGCAGAGGTGGCTCTTGCTCCGGGTGCTGTCGGGGATGTCGATCACCGCGGGCAGGAAGACGAAGTCGGCCTCCTCCTGCTCCAGCAGGGCGGCCACGTGTCCGTAGACCAGCTTGATCGGCAGGCAGGTCTCGGCGGTCAGCCGCCGGTTGCCCTGCTCCAGCACCCGCATGGTGCTCCGGCCGGGGAGCACCACCGAGAAGCCGAGGCTGCGCAGGAAGGTGGCCCAGAAGGGGAAGAGGTCGTACATCATGGAGGCCCGGGGGACCCCGGCGACGCCCCTCCGCGGCTCTCCGCCGGCGTAGGACTCCAGCAGCTCCTCCACCTCACCGGCCAGGTCCGGCAGGGCGGAGCCCGCGCCGCCCTCCTGCAGCACCCTGGAGGTGAACTTTTCGCAGACGTCGCCGAAGTAGGCCACGCCGCCGCCGGTGTCGATGCGCGCCACCTGGCACATGTTGGAGCAGGAGCGGCACTCGAAGGTGCGCACCCGCACCTGCTCTGCCGCGTCCAGGCCGCGAAAGGCGCTGGGCCCGTCCTGCGTCCGCGCCTTCATCTTCTCCATGGCGGCGGTCGCGGCGCCGATGGCCCCGGAGATGCGGTTGTGGGGATGGACCGCCACCGGCTGGCCGAGGAGCTGCTCGAAGGCCGCCACCACCGCCCGGTTGGAGGCCACCCCGCCCTGGAAGACCACCTGCTGGCCGATGCGGCGCCCCGCCACCACGCGCTCGAGGTAGTTCTTCGCCACGCTGTAGGCCAGCCCGGCCAGGATGTCGGCCAGGGGGATGCCCCGCTGCCGCGCGCCCACCGCCTCGGCGTCCATGAACACCGTGCACTGGCTGCCCAGGTCCGCCGGGCGGGTGGAGGCCAGGGCCTGCTCGGCGAACTGGCCCTCGATGGACACCCCCAGGGCCTGGCCCTGCTCCTCCAGGAAGGAGCCGGTGCCGGCGGCGCAGATCTTGTTCATCACGAAGTCGACGATGCGCCCGTCCTTGACCGAGACGTACTTGGAGTCCTGGCCGCCGATCTCCAGGATGGTGTCCACGTTGGGGAGCAGGTGCCTGGCCCCCAGCAGCTGACAGGTGATCTCGTTCTTGACCACGTCGGCCCCCAGCAACCGGCCGGCCAGGTGCCGGCCGCTGCCCGTGGTGCCCACGCCGAGGACCTCCAGCCGCTCCCCCAGGCGCCGGCGCAAGATCCCCAGCGCTTCGCGCAGCACGCCGATGGGATCGCCCCGGGTGCGCAGGTAGATGCCGTCGAGCACCTCTCCGTCGGGAGACAGCAGGCACAGGTCGGTGGACACCGAGCCCACGTCCACGCCGAGGTAGGCCCGCACGGGATCCGCGCCGCCGCAGATGCGCGGCTCGGCCGCCACGGCCACGTCCGGGGAGTGCAGGGGAGGGAGCTCCTTGCGGCGCTCGCCCGCGGCGTTGGCCCGGGCCTTACCGCTCGAACCCTGGCGCTTGAGGTGGTCCAGCACCACGGACGGCGCCAGGGGCTCGGCCGCGTGGGCCGCGGTCGAGGCCACGCCGGCGGCCTCATACAACTGTGGCTCGGGGTCCATGAGCAGCTGCCGGGGGGGGATGCCGAAGATCTCGATGAACGCCTGGCACAGCCCGCGGTTGAGGGCGCCCCCGCCGAGGAGGAGGGTGGGCAGCGCCAGGTCTCCGCCCCGCAGCAGCGTGGCGCGGAAGTTGCGCGCCAGGGCCAGGCAGAGGCCGTAGGCGATCTCGGCCGGCGGCGTGCCTTTCTGCTGCAGGTGGATCATGTCCGACTTGGCGAACACCGCGCACCGGCCGGCCACGGTGGCGCCCCGGGCGGCCATGGCGGCCATGTCCGACAGCTGGTTGATGGTCATCCCCAGGCGGCCCGCCTGCTGCTCGAGGAAGGCGCCCGAGCCTGCGGCGCACTGGTCGTTGAGCGAAAAGGACTCCAGCTCCCCGGCGGAGCCGAGCTTGATCCACTTGGACTGGTGGCCGCCCACCACGATGATCCCCCTGGCCTCCGGGTGGACGCGCGTGGCGGCCGCCACCACGGCCACCAGGTCGTTCTCGGCGTGCACCCCGGCCAGCTCCGCCAGCAGCCCCTTGCCTCCGCCGGTCACGCCCAGCCGCACCGGCCGGTCGCCCTGGCCGCACAGCTGGGCAAAGAGCTCGCCGGCCTGGCGGGCGGGGCTCCCGGCGGCCAGCAGCTTGCGGCCCTGGATGAACTTGCCGTCTTCGTCCAGGGCCAAGCCCTTGATCGTCACCGAGCCGATGTCCAGGCCGATGACGGCCGCTTGGTTTTGGGGCATCTCTTCACTTCTCCCGAAAATGGGTCAGGATATCTAGCGGCCCGCCCAGGCCTCCATCATCCGGCTGACGTAGGGCGGCCGCCGCTCGTCGCGCCAGCGGGGGTAGCCTCCGCGATCCACGTAGTCCACCAGGTCCGAGAAGCCGGGGGTGTCGAAGCGGTAGGGGCCCAGGTTGTAGCGCCCGTCCTCGCAGGTCACGCTCACCGGGTGGGCCTCGCCGAAGGGAGCGATCATCTCCTCCACCGCCTCCCGTGACAGCTGGCCGTCGGGGTTCTGCTTGAACCCCTCGAGCTCCGCGGGGAAGGGGCAGGCGCGGTAGGTGGCGCCGATGAACCCGGACAGGTCCTGGCCGGCGATGGCCCCGTGCAGATCTCCCCGGGCCACGGGATCCGGGATGCGCCAGCCGGGCAGGGGGGCCTCGGCGGCGCCCCCGGACAGCTGCACCACGGCCGCGCAGAGGTCGTCGGCGAAGAAGAACAGCTCCTGCAGCAGCAGCATGTGGGTCTCGATGTTGAAGAAGCCGAAGGCCACGATGCCGTGGCTGGTGGAGTCGAAGGCGAGGGGCATGGCCCGAGGATAGCAGAGAACCAGTCCCCTTCGCGTCAAATTGACCCGGACCCGTCAGGTTCGTAAACTACCAGCAGGCAATACCCCCATGACCGAGGTCTCGAGATATCTGGCGACTGTCTGCTGCGCCCTGGCGCTGGCGCTGTCGGCCTGCGCCGTGGGTGGTACCGCCACCGACGGGGGCGACGGCGCGGTGGTCGACCGGGGCCCCGGGCCCGAGAAGGGCGCCCCCGAGGGCTCGGTGGGCGAAAACGTCAAGCCGCCCGTGGACCTGGGGCCCGACCAGACGGACACGTCGGTGATCTACGTCAGCTCCGACGGCTCGGACAGCAGCGCCTGCGGCTCGAGCCCGTCTGCGGCTTGCAAGACCATCACCAAGGGGATCTCCCGAGCGTCCTCCCAGATCCCGATTCGCTCGGTGGTGGTGGCGGCCGGCGACTACTACGAGAGCGTGGAGCTGGTGGACCAGGTGCACCTGCGGGGCGGCTACTCCACGGACTTTTCTCAGGGGCCGGGCAAGGGCACCAGCACCATCTACGGCGCGTCGCTGTCCGGAGAGGCGGTGGCCCTCAAGGCCGAGAACATCACCCGCACCACCGTGGTGGTGTCCTTCACCATCCAGGCCACCGACTCGGTGAAGCCGGGCAAGAGCTCCTACGGCGTCTACGTGGAAGACAGCCAGAAGCTCGTGCTCCAGGACCTCGAGATCATCGCCGGCAACGGCAAGCTGGGCGAGCTGGGGAGCTCCGGCTCCCTGGGCGCCAGCGGCAACAAGGGCAAGAAAGGCTTCGACGGCGGCGGCCTGCTCTTCCCCACCATCGGCTGCCTGCAGGCCAAGGCCAACAGCGCCAGCTACTATGGCGACGGCGCGCCGGCCACCACGGACGGCGGCAAGGTCTGCGGCGCCGCCGGGGCCCGCGGCGGCAGGGGGGAGGGGGGCGTCCAGCTGCTGGGCGGCTACTGCGACGGGGAGAACGGCGAGGCGGCCCAGGGCGCCTCGGGCGCCACCAACAAGTGTGGCACGGGCAACGAGGGCTCGGGCGGCGTGGGCGGAAAGAGCGGCAAGCAGAACTGCGACACCTACGTCATCACCCCATCCAGTCCCGGTAACCCCGGCTGTCCGGGCGTCAACGGCGCCGTGGGCAAGCCCGGCGTGGCCGGTGTGTCCACGGGCGCCATGGGCTCCGCCGGATACTACGAGCCGGCCAAGGGCGGCGACGGGGCCGACGGGGCCGGCGGCGGCGGCGGCGGTGGTGGCGGCGGCGGCGGCGGCTTCGCCGGCTGCAAGGGGTTCACCCCGCTCAAGTGGGGCGGCGGCGGCGGTGGCGGCGGCAGCGGCGGCTGCGGCGGAACCGGCGGCAAGGGCGGCGGCGGCGGCGGCGGCTCCTTCGGCATCTTCCTGGTCAAG
>CAZEFW010000195.1:0-13935 GCA_964511535.1 uncultured Myxococcales bacterium
CCATGACTCCATCCTCTCAACTTATGGAGCCTCCGGAAATCCCGGCACGGTTCACTGCGGTTTCTTTGTTTTTTTGTGGTTCTGATCGTTGATCGTGGCGCGTTTGTGTACGCGCGTTCCGCTGTGCACGCTTGCTGTTGATGTTGTGCGCAGCCGCTCCGCTTCGCGGGCGTCTGCACACAGCCATCAACAGGCCCGGGGCAGCGGTTCGGCGTGGGCGCGGCGCAATGACAGCACGCCTTAAGCCCCAACCCACCACAGCCCTATTGGACCCCACGCCAACGTCAAAACGGGCACCGCGCGACGACAGCACGCCCAATGCCCCCAACCAACCACCGCCCCTATCAGCCCCACGCCAAGGTAAAAACAATCACGACGACCCAGAAAACACGCCAACGCCCCGACTCACCTCATCCCTATTAGCCCCACGCCAACATTGAAACGGGCACAACGAAAAAGCAGACCGCCAACGCCCTAACGCACCCACAACCCCAGCCACAGGCCGCGACCGGGCGAGCGCAGCGCGCACGGAGCGGGCTCCCTGCCAGGCAACCACAGCGGCACGCCAGACGATGGGAGGGCTGCTGGTTAGCGCACCAGCGGCGAGTTGCCCTTGTGGCCGAGGTACTTCGGCTTGCCGTCGTCCATGTCCATCACCCTCGCGCCGTAGAAGATGTGGCAGGTGGGCTGGAACGCGGCCGGTACCCGGGGCGGCATGCCGAAGTCGAACAGCGGCCCGAAGGCCAGGAACATGCGCCGGCCCTCGTCGGCAATGGGCGCGCGGCAGTGCCGGCAGCTGAGCTTGCAGGGCAGCGTATGTCCCGGCCGGTTCAGCTCGCTGTTGAAGAAGTGGAGGTCATCCACGCCGCGGGTGAAGCGCACGTCGGCCTTGTGGAAGATCACCGCCCACTGAAACGGGGCGCCGTGCAGGGTCTGGCAGGCGCGGCAGTGGCAGATCTTGGCGTCAACCGGATCCGCGCGCACCTCGTAGACCACGGCGCCGCAATGGCACCGGGCGC
Organism: uncultured Myxococcales bacterium; assembly: GCA_964511535.1. Classification (GTDB taxonomy): domain Bacteria; phylum Myxococcota_A; class Polyangia; family CAZCFB01; genus CAZCFB01. The sequence continues at coordinate 1,020 of CAZEFW010000195.1, forward strand.
GGTACAGCGCGGTGAAGTCATCAGCGGCGCCGGCGCGGCCATAAGGGGGAGCGTCTCGCCAGTCCATGAACCATTTTCGGCACCGGACCGGCGAGGATGTCAACCTTGGCGAACAGGGGGGAGAGAGACTTATCTGTAATGCGGGATAACGGAGGGAGGGGGTCAGGCGGGCGGCGCTACTTGTAGCTCTGGCGCGGCTTGCCGCAGTTCGACTTGCCAGCCTTGGAGACGATGTCGCCCTTCTGGGCGCCGGTGATCTTGCCCGCCTTGACCAGCTTGTTGGTGGCCTTGGTCACGCACACCACGTACTTGCCGTGGTTCTTCCAGGGCGCGTCGCAGACGCAGAACTGGTCCACGGAGCAGCCATCGGACAGGACCGGCGCGCCCACCGGAGTGGCCGGGCACGCGTCGGCGCTGTTGAACACGCCGTCGCCGTCGGTGTCGCCGTCGCACACATCACCCTTGCCGTCGGCGTCGAAGTCCGCCTGGTCGGCGTTGGCGGTGGAGGGACAGTTGTCGCAGTAGTCGGGCACGCCGTCGCTGTCGTAGTCGATGTAGTCGTCGCCGCCGGGGCAGATGTCGTACGGGTCGAGCACGCCGTCGCCGTCGCTGTCCTCCACGCGGGAGAAGCGCACGTTGTCGATGCCGAACCAGTCGCCGGGCGCTCCCTGGAACACGAAGGTCTTGATCTCGGCCTTGGCGCGGATGAAACCGACGAAGGCCGAGTGGATCCCGCCCGTGGGGCCGGTGGCGATACCGTCGAACGACTCCAGCAGGTTGCCGTCCTTGTCATAGGCGTAGGCGGTGTTGCCCACGTAGTTGGGATCGAACACGCCGGTGCCGATCTGGCTGACCGGCTTGTCGAATACGATGGTGACCGTGGCGATGCCGAAGCCGAAATGCTGGCCCTCGTAGATGCCCGGATGCTGGGTGTAGCCCATTTTGCGCACCCGCCAGGTGGGCGAGCTGGAGCTGAGCGTGGCCCCCTGGGTCACGATGGGCACCTTCTCGTTGAACGCAAAGCTCTCGAAGTCGATGAGCGCATGGTTGGGCTCCATGCTGCTGATCTGGGTGATCGGCGTGGCCCGGGCGGGGGCGGCGCCGACCAGCGTTATGAACAGGGCACCCGACAGGGCGATCATCAGTCGATTATTCAGTCTGAGGTTTTGCATGAGCATTCTCCTTTCGTAAAAACGAGAACCCGGCTCGAGGTGAGTCAGGTCATGAGTGCACATCTGAAACATCCGTTCATTCCATTTCGGAACGTGCACAGCTCTTTGTGCAAGGGCGGTGCCACACCTTCAATTATCTATAATCATGAACTTTTACCTGAATTCCCCCGCCAGGAGCTCGTCTCGCAGACAGCCTCAGCCAACTAACTGTGTCACCATGGAACGGTCCACGAAACATCCCGGAACACTCACGGACCAGCCTCGCCAGGCGATGCAAGATCCATCAACGCAGCGCCCCCGAGCCGTCCTGGCCCGGGATCCTGGCGCCCGCGCCGGTCTGGCCTAGACTTGAGCACTTGAGCAAACAGGAAAAATCATCGAGCAAGCTCGACGGCTCCATCCGCAGGGTGGCTGTCAGCCTGGACCTCACCCTCGCCCTGGGCGCGTCGGTGGTGATGGCCGCCTGGCTCGTGGGCCGGCCCCTGCTGTACACCGAGTCCGCGCCGGTGATGTCCCCCTTCACCGCCTTTTCCCTGCTGATCATGGCGCTGGTGCGCATGGCCCGGCTGAACCTGGACACCTGGCCCCTGACCCTCAGCCTGGCCATGTTCGGGCTGGTGCTGGGAGGCAACCTCTCGTCCATCATGATGCTGGCCTCGCTGCCCCCCGACCTGCTCCTCAGCTTCCGCGGCGTCGTGTTCACCTCGAGCCTGACCTCGGTGGGGCTGATCCTGTTCTGCGCCTACGACATCTTCATCACCCTGCGCGAGACCCCGCGCTCCGCGCTGCTGCTCGACGACATGCTGCTGCACCTGGCCCTGGTGCCGGGCAGCCTGAGCATGATGGGCTACCTGCTGGACAACCCGGTCTACCTGAGCATCGAGCAGGACCCGCGCGTGGGCATCTCACCGCTGGAGATGGCCTTCATGGGCTGCTACGCGGTGGGCGCGGTGATCTCCAACCGCAAGCTGTTCCTCTGGCGGTTTTTGGCAGCGGGCTGGCCCAACCGGGTGGCCTTCGCCGTGCTGTTCGTCAACCAGTTCGTGGCCCCCATGGTGGTGGCGCTGCTGTTTCGGGGGTCGGGAAACAGCGCGGACGTCGGCGTGGAGCTGTTCGTCATGCTCGCTGGCGTGGGCGCCACCCTCTCCTTCCTGCTGCTGCAGGCCCACCTGCAGCGCGGGGCCCCGTAGCCGCGGTTCGGCGCGGGCTACAACATCCACTCCAGCCGCTTGTCGATGTGGTCCCGGCGCTCCTTGTCCAGGCCGAAGGCCGAGTACACCAGGCTGTCGAGGTGCCGCTGCAGGCGGGCGGCCGGCTCGCCGAGCCTGGAGCGCTCCCTGCGAGACGCCAGGATCCGCTCGGCCTCGTGCGCCGCGATCTGACGCGAGAGCTCGGCGATGGCGTCATGCAGCCAGCGCGGCGCGCGCCCGGCCGCGGCGTGCTGCTCGAGCAGCAGGCCGAGCCGGGACCAGCGCCCGGCGGCGATGAGCTCGCCGGCCTGCGCGTGGTCGTCGGTCTGCGCGTCGGTGAGCCGGAGCCAGGGGAGGTTGTTGAACTGGTACTCGTTGACCTTGGAGTTGGTGCTGGTGAGGCGGAACCAGAAATCCCACAGGCGACTGTTGAGCAGGCCGAGCACGGCGTCCAGCTCGACCTGGCTGGACGCCTCGGTGATGTAGGAGACCGTGTCGAAGCAGTACAGCCCCGGCTTGATGGGCGCGGCGATGATGCGCCGGAAGTTGTTCTGCGGTGAGCTGCGCTGGAAGCCCACGCGTACGCCCTCGGCGTGGAAGGCCCTGGAGCTCGGCCGCTTGCCGCGCAAGAACTCCAGCTCGTCGAGGGTGAAGTCCTGGCCCTGGGAGGCATCGCGCACGGCGTACATGGTCAGGTTGGCGCCGCGCAGGATGGGGGGGAACGACGGGTCCGCGCTCAGGATCCCGCCCGCCTTCTTCACGTCGGTCTCGTTGACCTCCCCCTGGTAAGACTTGACCAGCTCGCCCAGCCGCGTGAAGGCCGGGTGCGCGAGGATGCTGTCGACGATGGCCCAGTCCTGTCGGCTGCACGAGGGGATCACCTGGAGCACCGGGTCGTAGGCCATCACACGATCCCCGGTGATGGTCAGGCCGTCCTCCCAGTGCGCCTCGAAGCGGTCGGCCGGGTGCGTCCGCACGCCAAAGGGGGAAGCCGGCTCGGCGCCGCTGCGCGCCACCACGATGCAGGTGGAGAGCTTGGCGTCCCGGAAAACCCGCCGGGCAGGATCGTCCTTCTGCGGGAAGGCGTCCACTTTGACCACCGTGCAGCGGTCGAACAGGAACTGCCGCACGCCCTTGGCCTGCAGGTCGCCCATCAGGCTCATGGGCGTGATCACCGACAGCCAGCCGCCATCGGCCAGGCGGTCGATCATCCGGCAGACGAACAGCTTGTACAGGTTCTGCTTGCCGCCGAAGGACATGCGCAGGGCGTCGTCCTCCTTGAATACGCGCTTCAACTCCCTGATGTTGGCGGCGCCGGTCTCCAGCTCGGACAGCACGTCGTACGGCGGGTTGCCCACGATGACGTCGAACTTGCCCTCGAACTTGTCGTCCCAGGGGAACGCGTCGTCAGCCACCGCGCGATCCTCCACCAGGGAGTTGCCGGCCCTGATGTTGCCATCTAGCGCGGTCAGCGGGGCGTCGGCGCTCACGGTCTTGAGCCACAGGGACAGGCGCGAGATCTGCACCGCGTCCGCGCTGACGTCCACGCCGTAGATGTTCTCGCCCAGCAGCCTGGGGTCCATGTCCGACAGCCAGTCTGCCTGGCCTCCCCGCAGCTCGGTGAGCGCCTCGTTGACCGCGGTGGCCTCCTTGCGCAGGCGCTCCAGCACGGCCACCAAAAAGGCGCCAGAGCCGCACGCCATGTCCAGCACGCGGACCTGCGCCAGGCGCTCCGAGTACGCGGTCCAGAACGCCAGGTGACGGGCGACCTTCCTGGAGGACCGGCTCGACAGGTCCCTGTCCGACAGCAGGGGCAGCTCGTCGAAGCCGAGGGAGCGCCTGGTGGCGGCCATCCAGCCGCCGAGCGCCTCCTCCACCATGTAGCTGGTGATGTGGGACGGGGTGTAGAAGATCCCCTCGCGCTGCCGCTGGCGGCGCTGGCGCCCCAGCTGGGTGTCCGTGAGGCTGTTGGCCATCTCCTCGAGGTCGCTGATGGACTGCTCGAAGCAGTGCCCGAGCAGGGTGACGCCGAGCTCGCTCTCGAAGTCGAAGTCGCCCAGGTCGAGCAGCGGACGGAGCCCCTCGTCGCTCACCGACAGGCCGGTCAGGCCCGGATCGTCGGCGAACAGCGCGCCGCCGAACCCGTTGATCGAACCTTGCCCGCTGTTCATGGCCCCGAAGAGGCCCTGGAGCTGCGCCCAGAGCCGGCGGCCGGGCTGCCCCACGAAGCTCGCCTGGGCTGCCTTGATGACGTTGGCCAGCGTCAGGGCATCGATGAACCCGCGGTCCTCGGCGAAGCACACGAACAGGACGCGATCGATGATGCGCTGGGTCAGCCGCAGCAGCTCCAGCGGGTCATGTTCCGGGTTGGTGGCCCGCAGCGACTCGAACAGCGTCTCGCGCGCGGCGCTGTAGACCCCGTAGAACCGGGCGGTGCGCTCCCGCTCCTGCTCCTGGGCCCGCTCGTACAGGCGCTCGAGCGGGCTGGCCTCGTCCTGACAAAGCAGCTGGTCCCTGCTCAGCAGGGCGACCAGTCGGCGCACCTGGTCCGGCTCGTGGATGCGCCCGAGATCGAAGCTGGCGTAGCGCGCCTGCGAGGAGTGGTGGTAGAGCCGCAGCTCGCGGAAGTTGGAGACCAGCACCCAGCGGCAGCGGCTGCCCATCTTGCTGACATACCCGAAGGCCTGCTCTATGGGCGTCGGCTTACCCGGGTAGCCCGCCTGGGGCGAGTCGAGCCGCACCCGTGGCCCCTTGAGCTCGATGACCGCGCGAACATCCGCCACGATCCTGTCGGAGTCGCCGGTGTAGCTGTAAAAGCCGAGGGCGCCGTCAGCCTTGGTGGCGTCCAGCTTGGTCTTCTGCTCCTGCCTCAGGTTCCAGGTCTGCCTCCCCTCGGGCGTGGTGTAGCCCAGCAGATCACGAAAGATCGCGTCGAGGAACGGGCGCTGCTTCTCCTCCTCCTTGAACCGCTTGATCTTGCCGCTGCTGACATCGCTGGCCCACGCGGCGGCCACCGCCAGTTTCTGCTCCAGATCCGGGAGCGACTCCAAGGGATATGCGCTGACAGCGTTCCGTTGGACGCTCGTGGCGAACAGGCGGCGATCTTCCTCCGCGCCGTCCGCTGGCCGCCGCTGCTTGGGCGAGTTCGGGCTCACGGGAGCGGGATGGTAGCACGGCGGAATTCGGCGGCCGCGGGCCGCGCGCGGGCCGCCACCGGCTCTCCGCCAGGTCTTCAGGTCACGGGTGAAGGATCCCGCCGGCGTGATGTCCGGGGAGATTCATCCTGACACAGGTCAGGGTCTACTCGGAGGCAGGCGTGGAGCCGGTGAGATGAGGGATGGTTCGACCCAGCCCCTGCTCGAGAATATCCAGAGTCTTCTGCCCTTCGAGAGCCAGATCCGAGCTGCCGCCGGCATCAAGCCATTCCTGGATGGTGGCGATGAACGCCGCGGTTGCGGCCGCTGCGAAGATCCTGGTCTGCCGCTGGAGGTCTCCAGGCGTCGGCTCACCTCTGGACAGGCAAGCCTGGACCACCTCCACCCAGCGGGCATCGACCTGCTTTTCATAGGCGGCCAGCGCGGGGCTGGATTTGACGAGCTCCCGCTGCTGCATGAGCTCATCTCGGCTGGCTTCGAGCAGCTGACTCAACGCCGTGCAGGCGCGGCGCAGGGTGGACAACGGGGTGTCATCTGCCTCGCCGGACTGTACCCAGTCCAGCAGGCGCTTCATCCATATCTCGGCGTTGGGGAAGACCACCGCCTCCTTGCAAGGAAAATAGCGGAAGAAGGTGGGGCGGCTCACCTCGGCGTCTGCTGCGATCTCGTCCACCGTGGTGCCCTCGAAGCCTTGCCTGTCGAACCGGGCAAACGCCGCCTCGATCAGGCTCTGCCGCGTACGCGCCTTTTTGCGCTCGCGCAGCGATGAGGGCGATTGAGAGATTTCGACCATCTGCCTTCAACCATGGCTACTCTGATATCCAGTGTCAAGTGTTACTCAGTATCATTTTCGGATGGTCGAGTAGCCGGTCACCTTTAGATCGACGCGCACCCTGACGGTATTTTCCAAAAATAACGGCGTGTTACGTTCGCCAAGTTTTTTTGGCACAGGAGGTGCTTTAAAGGGCTGCGAAACACACAATCAAGCTTCAAAGGAGCTCACGATGACCGCCCGCACAACCCTCTGCACCCTGATTTCCATGGCAAGCCTGCTAATCGGAACCTCCGCGGTGGCCTGGTCCGGCAACGGCTACAACATCCATTACGGCAAGGGCGCCTCGTTCAGCAAGGGGACCATGATGCGCAACGCGACCGGCGCCAGCCCTCGCGTTGGCTCGGGCCGGTCCAGCTACTCGAGGACCAGGACGGCCACCCCCAAGCGCTCCTTCGGCACCATCAAACTTCAATCCTCCACCGTCAAGATCCACCGAATAGGCAAGGGAGCCGGGCTTCGCCACCTGTCCATCGACCACAAGCTGCTCGTCACGGGACGCAATTCCATCCGGTTGATCGGCGGCGGCTGGACCAAAGACTCGGCGCGGGCAGCTGTGGAGAAGCTCGGCGGCAAGCTGGTGACCGCCAAGTCCGAAAATGGACACCTGGCCATCGTCCATTTCAAGGGCAAGCCCGGCTCGCTGCTCAAGCGCCTGGGCGGCATCGTTCACCGGATCAACAGGAAGCCCGGGCAGAAAAGAAAAGCGTCCAGGCGCAAGAAGGTCAGCTATGGCGCCAACCTCAAGGCCACGCTGCTCAAGCAGCTCAAGCTCAAGCCTGGCACCCAGATCATCTACCGCACCACCAAAGTGAAGTCCTACGGCAAGCGCTCGTCCTACACCCAGCGCCGCAAGGGCATGTTCTGGGTCAACATGTCCGACGGCAAGACCACCTCGCACAGGGGCACGCTGGATTTCATGGTCACCAGGTCGGGCAAGGTCCGCGCCCTCAAGGGCACCAAGGCAGACTTCGTTCGCAAGTCCGCGCCGCACGTCAAGGCCAACGAGCCAGCCGCCGTCAAACAGAACCTGCGCTCCCCCACCAAGCGCGGCGGTGGCGGCGCCACTCCGAGCAGCTCGAGCGGCACCAGCTATGGCGGCAACCCCGAGGCCTACGCCCGCGGCCTGCAGGCCAACCTCTGGTAGGCGCAGGTCCAACCTCGGGTGATTCGATCACCCGCAGCTGTTTCCCTCCCGCCAGCAGGTTCAGATTGGCCCCCTCGTCTCGCCCTTGACGGCGCAACTTCCACGACCGGATACTCGAGCTTTCAGCGAAAAAACTGGACGGGGGTGCCTGCGCGTTGCCAGCCACAGAGAGGAAATGCAGGGCAGGTGCGCCCCGAAGCTTGGTGCTGCAGTGGCACATCACGGAGCGATGCAATCTGCACTGCACGCACTGCTATCAGGGCGACGAAGCTGAACCCGGGCTGCCTCCAGCGGACCTGCTGACGATCCTGGACCAGTTCGACGAGCTGCTCGCTGGCATGCGGCGGGGCGGCCCGGTGAGCGGCCAGGTCACAGTCACCGGCGGCGAGCCCTTTGTGCGGGATGATTGCATGGCCCTGCTTCGGGAGATCCGCTCCCGGGGCCACGGCCTGGCCCTGCTGACCAACGGCAGCTTGCTCGATACGCCGCTGGTGGAGCGGCTCGCTGCGCTGGAGCCCCGCTATGTGCAGCTGAGCATGGATGGCGGCCCCCGGACCCACGACAAGATCCGTGGCCCCGGGAACCACGCTGTCACCGTGGCCGCCGCCAGGCGGTTGGTGCGGGCGGGCATCCGCACCCTGATCTCCTTTTCCGCTGGACCGTCCAACTACACCGAGTTCGAACAGGTGGCGCGGCTCGGCTGCGAGCTGGGCGTGGACCGGGTGTGGGCCGACCGGGTCATCCCGCTGGGCAGCTCGTCTGATGAAGGCAGCCTTGGCCCACATCAGACACGTGCCCTGTTCGAAGCCATGAGCCGGGCTCGCGACCGCGCCCGGCGGCGTTGGTTCGGTCGCACCGAAGTGGCCATGCACCGGGCGCTGCAGTTCCTCATCTCGGGCAGCAAGCCATACCGCTGCTCCGCCGGGCGATCCCTGCTGGCGGTGTCGCCGGGCGGCGACCTGCTGCCATGCCGACGATTGCCGGTGCCGGTGGGAAACCTCATGCAGACGCCGATGCTGGAGCTGTATCGCCATGCCGCGGTGCTGCGTCAGCTGCGCCAGCCCAGGCCTGCCAGTCGCGGGTGCGAGGTGTGCCCGCACCAGGCCGGCTGCAGGGGAGGGCTGCGCTGCCTGGCCTGGGCCACCACCGGCAGCCCCTTCACCGCTGATCCCGGATGCTGGCTGAGCCAGGACCATCATGATGCGACCACGCCTCTGGAGGCGACCGCTCGAGGAGAGCCTCCGGCATGTGCCGGGGAGCAAGGGGGCCGATAGATATGGACAGAGCAGCGTTGCCAAAACGCCTGAGCGAGGTCATCTCCGAGCTGGAGGCAGAGCTGGAACAACACTGCCCGGGTGCAGTGGACGCGCTGCTGATCTACGGCGACCTCGCCCGATCTGGCCCTCGCACCGCGAGCGCCGAGGCGCACCTGATGGTGCAGCTGTCGCAGACCGCTGCGGAGCGCCTTGCGCAGGTGGCAGTACCTCTGACCAGGGCCTGGCGCATGGCCCGGATTCACCCCTACCTGGTGGGGGCGGGCGAGCTGCCGCGCATGGCAGATGTCTTCCCGGTCAAGGTGCTGGACATCAAGCGGCATCACCTGCTCCTGACCGGTGAAGACCCCCTGGCCGACGTGAAGATCCATGGCGAGCACCTGCGCTTGCAAGTGGAGCAGCTCCTGCGCAATCAGCTGATGCGCATGCGGCGCGGCTTCGTCGGGGCATGGAACGACGCGGGCTCCATGATGACCCTGCTGGTGCGCGCAGTGCATACGCTACATCCAGAGCTTGAGGCCTTGTTGCTGTTGCTCGACCAGGATCCGGGTGGAGGTGTAAGGGCCGAGGTGTTCGACCGGGTGGCATCGACCTGCGAGCTGGATCGAGAGGTCATGGCGTGCCTGGACAGCCTCGAGCGCGAGGGCCCGGGCAGCGCCCGGCAGGTGCTGGAGCTGGCCGGCGAGACCCTCTCCCTGCTCGAGCGGCTGGTGGACATCGCGGATCGCCTGGAGGTGCCGGCATGGAGCTGTTGAGGCTGCCAGGCCCTGATTTTCTGGGAGCGTTCGTGCCCATCGCTTTCTGGGCGCTGGTGGCAGCGCTTGCAGTGAACTTTCTGGTCAGGTGGTTGGTCAAGCACCCATGGAGCCTGCCGCCCATGCCTGACCTGCTCAGTTTGCCCCCCGAGACGCTGGCCTACCTGTCTGGCGGTTCAGATCTGGCCTTCTCTGTGGCGGTCACCTCGATGCTCAACCGGGGCCACCTGAACTACGACTTTTTCGCTGGCGAGCTGTACCAGACCATCCCGCTCGGCTCAGCCAGTGAAGAGCAGGATGGTGTCGCAGGGCTGCCGTACCGGAGCCCGCCGGGGGCATCCTCCGAACCGCAGGCCGACATGAGCGGCTTCACGCGGCTGGAGCGGGCCGTCTTCGACGCCTCCCTCGCCACGCCGCCCGAGGGGGCTCTGCCGGTTCGCCGCCAGGCCGATGGCAAGCATGTGACACAGAACTGGGACGCGCTGGATCAGGCGATCAACGACATTTCGACTGACACCGAGCAGCGGACGCTGCCCTGGAAAGACGAAGTGGAGGCCATGGTCCCCGCCGGGCTCCTGGACCGCCACAAGAAGGCCAGCAAGGGCGCGCTGGCCCGGCTGGAGCAGGACCTTATCCAGCGCGGCCTGCTTGTCCCGGCCCGGCGGCTGCAACCTCTGCGCTTGCTGCCAGCGGCCATCATCGCTGCCCCGCTGCTGCTCGGCATTACCAAGTGCACCCGCGGCTTCGCCTCTGGCCACGAGACATCAATCCTGTTCTTCATGTGCCTGGCAGGCATCGTGCTGACGCTGCTCTTCGCCTACCGTCCATCGCTCGTCGAGAGCCAGAACAAGTACTCGTTGGTTGGTGGCCGGCCCATCCGCTCCCTGCGAGGGGAGCGCACGCTGGCCACGCTCAAGATCCAGTATGACGGCCTGGCCAGGCTGGGGGCCGGAGACATGGCCACTCCACGAGAGATGGCCCTGTCCATGGGCCTGTTCGGGGCGGCGGCCTTCTCCACAGCATGGGGGCTGGAGCTGGGCTGGTGGTCCTTCCTCCGGAGTTCGCCATCCATCATGGGCGGGGGGGGCGGCGGCGGCTGCGGAGGAGACGGCGGCTGCGGAGGAGGCGGAGGCTGCGGCGGAGGCTGCGGAGGCTGCGGCGGGTGACAGACGATGGCGGCTGTGACTACCCGGCCCCGGAAACCAAAAAATGGCCTCTGCGGAACAGCAGGGTGGGTGCCCAGGGACAGAATCGACCTGCGACACGGGGATTCTCAGAAGCGTCCCGGGGGTGGCGCAAGGCGGCGCGATTGCTGGAACTATTTGTTATTATTAAGATCGCAATTGAGCATAGGGAGGCGTAGAGAGGCATAGAGGATCACAATAAGGCACAGTTTTGGGCACAGGCGCTCTCTTGGACTGGAGGAATTTCGTCACCAAGTAGAGCAGCCCCTCCAGGAAGAGTATGCTGAGGTCCAGAGAGGGGTTTATGGCCAAGCGGAAACGCCCAAAGGCGCTTGAACCGAGGCGAGATGAATCAGTGCTGGCTGGCTACGACCGGATCCTGACCGACCTGCAGGATCTGCTGGAGGAGTCCCGCCACGCCGCGGCCCGGTCGGTTAACGCTGTTATGACCGCGAGCTACTGGCTGGTTGGCAGGCGCATCGTGGAGGAGGAGCAAGGGGGCGAAGCCAGAGCGGAATACGGCACTGCCCTACTCCAGCGCCTCTCCTCCGACCTGGGCCAGCGGTTTGGCCGTGGGTTTTCCGTGGACCGCCTGGAGACCATGAGGCTGTTCTACCTCACCTATCCGCCCTCCGAGAATTCCGCGACAGCGCCGCCTGCGCGTCGGCGATTCCTGGTACCGGGTGGATCTGCTCTTCTTCCACCGCCGCCTGCGTGCCCAGGTGATCATCGACCTCAAGCTGGGCCAGTTCACCCACGCCGATGCGGGCCAGATGCACCTCTACCTCAACTACGCCCGGGAGCACTGGACCCTGGAAGATGAAAACCCGCCCGTGGGATTGATCCTCTGCGCTCACAAAGACGAGGCCGTGGCCCATTATGCTCTTGATGGCCTGCCCAACAAGGTCATGGCTGCGGAGTACCGTACAGCCCTCCCAGACGAAAAGCACCTTGCCGAAGAGATTAGGCGCACCCGGCGTCTGCTCAAAGCGCACGCCAAAGGGAAACAATGAGCAGACGACGGTCCAGGGGGTGGGGTAAGGGCCGGGCACGAGGCGTGCTCCAGCGCGCCTTCGATCCCCACACCAGCAAGAGCCGGGGTACCGAGGTGGGACGCATCCGCTGCGTCGGAGAAGGTCTATACCGCTGGGGCTACATTGCCTGGGTGGACCTCAAGCCAGATCCGGAAGATCTGTCTGGAAACTACATCTGCCTGCTGCCCAGGGACGATGTCCCCGCCAATTTCAACGAGCAGGTCCGGCGGGAGGCTGCGCTGCTGGATGCCCTGGCTGCCGCTGGCTTCCACTTGCGCATCCCTGAAGTGGCGGCTCTGGTGCCCTTGGACGGGCGCCTGGCTGTGGTGGAAACCCCGGTGGAGGGGATCCCATTGGACTTCAAGAACCCACGGCCGTTCTTCAAGGCCCCCTGGGAAGTCGTAGGTCAGGTGGCCGCGGCGATCCATGCAGTGACCGCACCGGAAGTTCTGTCACTGGCCGGTGGGCCCAAGACACAGCGTGCACACGCCGAGCAGTGTCTCTCGGTGTTCGACGGGCTTGAGGACCCGCTGCTACAGGAGGCCCGCGCCTGGGCTCATGAGAACCTTCCCCCGCCCACACCATCCACGCTGCTTCACGGTGACCTGCTGGGGCAGAACATCCTCATGCCCTTCGAGAATCCCGACGATCCGCCCGGCGTCATCGACTGGAGCTTCGCCACTCTCGGTGACCCGGCCTACGATTTGGCAATCACCACCCGTGGCTTCCGCCGGCCCTTCAAGCAAGCGGACGGGGTGGCCCGACTGCTGGACGCCTACGCTGATCATGGTGGCGAGCCGGTGGAGCCTGCATCTGTCCACCTCCACGAGCTCTGCCTGGCCGCTGACTGGTACCGGCAGTCGCTCGATCCAGGTACGCGAGTTCATCCACCCGAGGAGGAAATCAAACGCTTCAGAGGTATCTTCCGCCGGATCAAATAACCTGCATGACAGCACCTCGGTCTCCATGTTCTTAAACTGACCGTAGACGAGGACAATAGGCACTGCCCGAGTCTGATCAGGTTCTATTGTCCTCATCAAGAGACCAGAAGTCCCCATGCCGGAGGCACAGTCCTCCTCTTCGATATCCTGCTGTCATCGGTGGGATTCCTAGAAAAAGCAAAACCCCCGAGGAGTTAACCAGGGGGGCTTTGTTGCCCAGGGACAGAATCGA
>CAZEFW010000196.1:0-5370 GCA_964511535.1 uncultured Myxococcales bacterium
GCGCCTTCCTGCGCCAGGATCCAGACATCATCATGGTCGGCGAGATTCGCGACTTCGAGACGGCGGAGATCGCCATCAAGGCGGCCCTCACCGGCCACCTCGTGCTCTCCACCCTGCACACCAACGACGCCCCGTCCACCATCAGCCGCCTGCTCAACATGGGCGTCGAGCCGTTCCTGGTCACCGCCTCGGTCAACCTGATCCTCGCCCAGCGCCTCGGCCGCCGCATCTGCGGGGACTGCAAGGAGGAGATCAGCGTCAACCCGCAGACCCTCATCGACATGGGCATGGCCCCCGAGGACGCCGCCGTGGCCAAGGTCTTCCAGGGCTCCGGCTGCCGGACCTGCAACGGCACGGGCTTCAAGGGCCGCGTGGCGTTCTACGAGGTCATGGTGTTCGGCGAGGAGCTCAAGGAGATGGTGCTCCAGGGTGCGTCCACCGCCGAGCTGAAGGCGGAGGCGATTCGCCTCAACATGCAGACCCTGCGCCACGCCGGCCTGGAGAAGTTGCGCAGCGGAGTAACAACCCTCGAAGAGGTCATGAGGGTCACCGCCGCCGACTGAGCTTCGGCGGTAGCAGTGCGGGCCAGGAGGGCCCACGTACATGGCAAGCCTTCACCAGCTGTTGAAGACGATGATCGACCAGGGAGCATCGGACCTGCACATCACCACCGGGTCGCCGCCCCAGCTGCGCATCGACGGGAACCTGGTGCCCTTGCGGGTGCCGCCCCTGACCCCGGTGGAGACCAAGCAGCTGAGCTACTCGATCCTCACCGACGCTCAGAAGGTGCGCTTCGAGGAGGATCTGGAGCTGGACCTCTCCTTCGGCGTCAAGAACCTGGCCCGCTTCCGCGCCAACATCTTCATGCAGCGCGGCGCGGTGGCCGGCGCGTTCCGCGTCATCCCGTTCAAGATCCTGTCGCTCAACGAGCTGGGACTGCCGCCCATCACCGCCGAGCTGTGCCGCAAGCCACGCGGGCTGATCCTGGTTACCGGCCCCACCGGCTCGGGCAAGTCCACCACCCTGGCCTCCATGGTGGACCGCATCAACGGCGAACGGCGCAACCACATCATCACCATCGAGGACCCCATCGAGTACCTGCACCCGCACAAGGGGTGCCTGATCAACCAACGCGAGGTGGGCGCCGATACGCGCAGCTACAAGCGGGCGCTGAAGTACATCCTGCGGCAGGACCCGGACGTGGTGCTCATCGGCGAGCTCCGTGACCTGGAGACCATCGAGGCCGCGCTGACCACGGCGGAGACCGGCCACCTGGCCCTGGCCACCCTGCACACAAACAACGCGGTGCAGACCATCAACCGCGTCATCGACGTCTTCCCGCCGCACCAGCAGTCCCAGGTGCGGGCGCAGCTCTCGTTCACCATGGAGGGCGTAATCTCCCAGACCCTGATCCCGAAGATTACCGGCACCGGGCGAGTGCTGGCCGCGGAGGTTCTGATCCCGAATTCGGCCATCCGCAACCTGATCCGCGAGGACAAGCTGCACCAGATCTACTCGCAGATGCAGATCGGCCAGGCCAAGAACCAGATGCAGACCATGAACCAGAGTCTGTACAACCTGTACGCCACCCGCCAGGTCACCATCGACGAGGCGATGATGCGCTCGTCGGATCCGGACGAGCTGCAGCTGATGATGAACAACAGCGGCACGCTCCCCGACGAGAAAGGCAAGAAGCGCCGCAGGCGCGACTAGAGGCGCCCCCTTCGGGGCCGCCTGGCTTCAGGCTTCAGGCTTCGGGCTTCAGGGTGGATGGCCTGGCCGGGCTATTCAGATGCCGAGGTCGTTGTTGGCGCCTGGCGCCGAGGCAGACACGCCCGCGCCCACCACCCGGCGCGTGAGGTTGCTGACCACCAGGACGTTCTTGCCCGAGCGCGGGTCGTAGCGGTAGACCCTCGAGCTGCTCTGCGTTCCACCCGAGACGAACTGGTAGAAGCGGCCGCCCCAGTGGGCGAAGGCCCAGGCGTCCACCTGGAAGCCGAGGGCGGCGCCGAGGTGCCAGGTGGCCAGCGCCCGGCCCGTCTTCTGGTCGAGGCGGGCGATGAAGCTGCCCTTGGTGCCGGGTCCAGGAAAGTAGCCGTACAGGTTCCCGTTGCGGGTGCCGGTGAGCTCCGGGCTGTTTTCCGCGGCGGGGTATGGGCCGATCTCGGTGACCTTCAGCGTGTTCTGGTTTACGTAGGCCAGCTTGCCGGTGGTGGAGGGCAGCCCCTTTGAGCTGGAGATGAACAGCCGCTCCTCCTTGGCCCCGGACCTCGCCGGAGCGAACCCCATGCCGAACAGCGTGTAGCCCGCAGGGGCCTTGTAACCAGTGGCCTTGCAGGAGGCGTTTGTGGTGTTCACCCGCACCAGCTGGTCGGGCGACAGGTTGACCCACGCCACCCCGTGGCGGTCCACCGACATGGAGTGGGCGTCCACCTTGCCGGTCTTGCTGCAGACGATCTGGCCCACGCTGGAAAGCTTGTTCGAGCGCGGATCGAACCGCAGCAGCTCGCCGGTTTCATCCACCAGGAAGATGTAGTCCCGGGCTGCCGGGTTGACCCAGTCGCGCAGGTTGCGATCCGTGACCAGATCGGCGGGGCCGGCCGGGCCGCCGTCGTCGCCATGCACCACGGCCCGCTGGGTGCAGGAGGCGAGCAGGGCCAGGGCCAAAGCCAGGACCAGGGCCAGGGAGGAGCGCTGGCGCGCGCCTCTGCGCCTAGAGGACCGAGCAGGTAAAGGGACCGAGCCAGGCGAAGCAACTGGAATCACAGGCACGGAGGGAGGAGGGAGCTTGCTGGAGGCAAGTGACCGACGAGCGACAAAGCCTGTGGTTTCAGGAGCAAGCCTGGCGACAGGAGTTAACCTGTTCGGTGCTCTAGTTCGGTTTGAACTCAAACTTGGCGACGGAGGTCTTGAGGAAGCCCATGGAGGAGTATTGGCCGCAGTCGGTGGTGATCTTGCCGGCGGCCAGCTCGGTGGAAGTGATCTTCGGCTTGCACGATCCGAGGCTCTGATCGAAGGGCCAGTCGTCGTCCCAGATCTTCGCCTCGAACTTGCTCGTGATCTGGCTCTGGGTGGCGATTAGCAGGGTCTCGTTCCAGACCGGCTGGTCGGTGCCCTCCTTGACCTTGGAGGTGGCCTTGGTGCCGCCGACGAACAGCTCAACGTACAGATCGCACTTGCTCCAGGTGTCGCAGGTGTAGCTGCTCACCGGCGTGACCGAGACCAGGATGACCTTGTACTGCCCGGTGCTCTTGATCTGACACTTCTGGTTCAGGCAGGCCTGGGTGGAGGTGCAGGAGGAGCACGCGGCGCCCCCCTTGCCGCACGCCGTGTCCGCTGTGCCGTTCTGGCAGGTCTTGGCGCTGTCGCAGCAGCCGGTGCAGTTGCTGGAGTCGCAGGTGGTCTCCACGCACTGGCCGCCTTTGCAGGTCTGCTTGCTGGTGCAGGGCAGGCACTTGCCGCCACCGAAGCCGCACGCGGTGTCGGTGGTCTGGGCGATGCAGGTGTTCCCCTGGCAGCAGCCGTAGCAGTTGTTCGGGCCGCACAGCGCGGTGCCGGTGTCGTACTTGGCGCCACCCCAGTCCGGGTACATGATTCGGCCGTCGAGCTTGTTGCCGTCGTCGTCACCGCAGCCGATGAGTAACGCCAGTGGGAGCATGGTGATCAGGATTGTTCTGTAGGCCATGGTCCTGATCGTATCCCCAGGACGACACCCGGAGCAAGTCCGCGGGTGGTCCGGGGGCTCCCCGACCACAGGCAGATGCTGGTTACGGGGTACGTACCATGGCATACAGAGAGGAGGGGCTACACCGGCCCCCACGCCCATGCGCGGTACTGACCCACAGGCCCATGACAGCGCGGCCGCCCCGCCCTTGCCCCCCGTCGCGGGCGTGCGCGCGGTGGTGGCCAGGACCCGGCGGCGGCTCCGGCTGCAGCGGGCGCTGGAGGGCGCGGTCACCTGGGCGTTGCCCGCGGCGGCCCTGATCACAGGCGGGTTGGTGGCCTGGCGCGTCGAGGCCCTCTCCCCCGGGGGGCTCGGACAGCTGCTCTTGCTGGCCTGCGTGCTGCCGGTGGGCGGCGCCCTGCTCGGCGCCGCGCGTCGGATCAACGACGGGGTGGTGGCCCGGCTCATCGACCGTACCCACGCCCTGCATGATCGCCTGGGCACCGCGCTGGAGTTCGCTGCCGCGGCGGCGCCCAGCCCGTTCATGGTGGCCCAGGTGCGCGATGCGGTGGCGCACCTCGACCGCGTGGAGCCGGGGCGGGCGGCGCCCGTGCGCAGCCCGCGGCGGCTGCGCGCCCTCGGGCTGTGCTTGGTGATGTTGGCCGCCGCCGGGCTGGTGCCCTCCCCCGCGAGCGCGCCCCCCTCCCGCGAGGAGGCTGCCCGCCAGCTGCCGGGGCTGAGCCTCGACGAGGATGAGCTCCAGGCCCAGCGGGACGCGCTGGAGGCCCTGGGGCAGGAGGCCGCGGCCGAGCAGGTGCCCGAGGCGTCGGATCTCACCAGGGAGCTGGAGCGGCTGTTGGCCCTGGTGGCGCGCAAGGAGCTGAGCCGCAAGGAGCTGTTCGACAAGCTGGCGGCGCTGGAGCGGCGCTTCTTCGATGGCCTGGAGGGAGACCACAACGAGCTGCTCCGCAAGCTCAAGAAGATGGGCGGAGAGCTGAAGAAGGAGAAGCCGACGCGTGACGCGGGCAAGGCGCTGCAGGAGGCGAAGCTGCGCAAGGCCCAACAGGAGCTAGCCCGCCTGGCCGAGCGGATCAAGCAGATGAGCCGCAAGGATCAGCAGCGCACCGCGCGGCGGCTGCGCCGGGCGGCGAACCAGCGTATGGGCCGGGACAGCAGCATGTCCCGCCGTCAGCGCGCCCTTGAGCAGGAGCGGCGGCGGCTCAAGCGCAAGCTGCAGAAGAACCCCAGCGACGCGCAGGCGCGGCGGCGGCTCAAGCGAAACAAGCGGCAGCTGGAGCGGCTCAACCGACAGGCCCAACGGCGCGCGCAGCAGCGCAGGCAGCTCGAGCGGCTCAACAAGCAGATGCGGCAGGCGGCGGCGGGGCTGCAGAACCGCATGAGCGCCAAAGCGGCGCAGGCGCTGAAGCAGGCCGCGCGCCAGGCCGGGCGCATGGCCGAACAGATCAACCGCAGGCGGGTCATGCGGCGTGCCGAGGGCAGGATGGCCGATCTGAAGGAGGTCTTGCGGCGAGCGGGCAAAGGCAAGGGAAAGGGCAAGGGCAAGATGCAGGACTTTTATGTCCGGGCCAGCCAGGGCAAAGACGGCAAGGGAAAGGGAAAGGGCAAGGGCAAGCGCAAGCGGATGCTGGAGCCGAAGGGCGACGGCAAGGGCAGCGTCGTGCTCCCGGACACCCGGAACCAGCACG
>CAZEFW010000196.1:5380-13634 GCA_964511535.1 uncultured Myxococcales bacterium
GCGGCCGGCCGCGTCCGCGGGGCGGGCCGCGGCTGGTGAAGGTGCTCTGGCGGGGCCCGGGCAAGGGAAACGGCAAGGGCAAGGGCAAGGGCAAAAAGATGCTGGTGATGGACCCGAACGGCGACAGCAAGGGGAGCGTCGTGATGCCGGAGTCCGGGTCCCAGCACGGCGACACGCCCGGGCAGGAGCAGGCCGCCGGGATGGTGGCCACCTCCGACGGTGTCGGCGACGGCGCGGGGCCCGATCTCAAGGGTGAGCGGACCACCCTGGACAGCAAACGCAAGCAGAGCCTGATCCGGGGCAAGGACGCCAGGGGGCCCAGCAGGAGCGAGGTCATCGTGGGCGCGTCGGACCGGGGCTTCGCGCGCCGCAGCTACCGGCGCGTATACAAAGACTACTACGGGGTGGTGGAGGACGTGCTCAAGCGAGAGGACGTGCCCCTCGGATACCGATACTACGTCAAGCGCTACTTCCAGCTCATCAGGCCCAGGTGAACGACATGGCAGAAATTGAACAGCAGGTTGGCGCGTTCCGCGCCGACGTCCAGCGGTTGAGCCAGGAGATCGGCAAGGTCATCGTGGGGCAGGACGACATCGTGCAGGGGGTCATCTCCTGCTTGTTGGCCAACGGCCACGGGCTGCTCGAGGGGGTCCCCGGGCTGGGCAAGACCATGCTGGTGCGCACCCTCGCGCGCTGCATGGACCTGTCCTTCTCCCGGGTCCAGTTCACCCCTGACCTGATGCCCGCCGACATCCTCGGCACGCTGATGATCGTCGAGGACGCGGCCGGCGCGCGCCAGCGTGAGCTGCAGCGCGGGCCGATCTTCGCCAACGTGGTGCTGGCGGACGAGATCAACCGCGCCATCCCGAAGACCCAGTCGGCGCTGCTCGAGGCGATGCAGGAGCAGAGCGTCACGGTGGCCAAGACCAGCTACCAGCTCGACGCCCCGTTCATGGTGCTCGCCACCCAGAACCCGCTGGAGATGGAGGGCACCTACCCGCTGCCAGAGGCGCAGCTGGATCGCTTCCTGTTCAAGCTCACGGTCACCTTCCCCGGCCGGGAAGATCTGCACGCCATCATGGACCGCACCACCTCCAACGAGCGGCCCGAGGTGACGCCGGTGCTCGACGGCGCGCGGATCCTCGAGCTGCGCCAGCTGGTGCGCCAGGTGCCGGTGTCCCGCGCGGTGCAGGACTTCGCCATCCGCCTGGTGCAGGCGACCCACCCCAATCAGGACAGCTCGCCCGAGCTGACGCGCAAGTATGTACGCTACGGGTCGAGCCCGCGCGGCGCCCAGGGGCTGCTCCTCGGGGCCAAGATCCGCGCGCTGCTGGACGGTCGGTTCGCGGGATCGTGCCAGGACATCCGGCAGGTGGCGCCGCCGGCCCTGCGCCACAGGGTGATCCTGAACTTCGAGGGCGAGGCCGAGGGGGTGACCACCGACGCGGTGGTCCAGGAGATCCTCAAACGGGTGCCCGAGGAGGGCTGACGGCTCGAGCGGCTGGCGGCTGATAATGGCGACCGGGGACAAGACAAACGGCGAGCTGTTCGGCGAGGGGTTCCTCAAGAAGCTGGAGGTGCTGCACCTGGTGTCGCGCAAGGTCTTCACCGGCCGGGCGAGGGCCGAACGCCGGACACGAAAGGTGGGCTCAGGCATCGAGTTCGCCGACTACCGTGACTACGCACCGGGCGACGACCTCCGGTACGTGGACTGGAACATCTACAGCCGCATGGACAAGCTGGTGCTGCGGCTGTTCGAGGAAGAGGAGGACCTCTACATCTACCTGCTGGTGGACGTGAGCGCGTCCATGGCCATGGGGGATCCGCCCAAAGTGCGCCACGCCATGGAGGTCGCAGCGGCCCTCTGTTTCGTGGGGCTGGCGAACCTGGACCGGGTGAGCATCGTCACCCTGGCCGACGGCCTGAAGGGCAGGCTGCCGCCGGCCCGCGGCAAGGGCCGCATCTTCAAGGTGTTCGAGTTCTTGCGCGGCGCCGAGCCGGGCGGCACCACCGATCTCGGCGGCGCCATGGCCAGCTTCGTGCACCAGAACAAGCGCCGCGGCCTGGCGGTGCTGATCAGCGACTTCTACGACCCGGCGGGCTACGAGCAGGCGATCAACCAGCTGCGCTTCAACCGCTTCGAGCCGGTGGCGATCCAGATCATCGACGAGGCCGAGGCGCGCCCGCGGCTGCGCGGTGACCTGGAGCTGCTCGACTGCGAGACCGGCGAGGCCCGCAAGGTGACCGTCTCTCCGAAGCTGCTGGCGGCGTACGCGAAGGAGCACGAGCGGTACTGCCACGAGCTGGCCGATTTCTGCGCCGCAGGGCAGGTCCCGCTTTACCGGGCCTCCACGTCGATCCCCTTCGACGAGCTGGTGCTGAGCATCTTCCGGCGCGGAGGGTTCCTCAGGTGACCCTCGCTGGCCTCCCCCTGGCTCAGCTGGCGTGGCTCCTGGGCGGCGCCGCCGCGGTGGTCACGCTGCTCTACATCCTCAAGCTGCGACGCCGCCGGGTCACGGTGCCCTTCGCCCTGCTCTGGGATCGGGTGCGCCAGGAGACCGAGTCCACCAGCCTGTTCCGGCGGCTCAAGCGGCTGCTGTCGCTGCTGGTGCAGCTGCTGGTGCTCTTCCTTGTGGTGGCGGCCCTGGGGGATCCGCGCCTGGGCGAGGGGCTGCTCAGGGGCAGGGATATCATCCTGCTGGTGGACAGCTCGGCTTCCATGCAGAGCATGGACGGCGGGAGCGCTGGTGGGGGCGAGCCGCGCTCCCGCCTGGACCAGGCCAGGGAGCGTGCGCGCGCGCAGGTGCGGGCCATGGGCGGGGCCGACCAGATCATGCTGGTGAGCATGGCCGGGCAGGCCACACCGCTGACCCCCTTTACCGCCGACGACAAGGAGCTGCTGCGGGCGCTCGACGGCCTGAAAGCCTCGGACACCGCAGCTGACCTGCCCCGGGCGTTGCAGTTCTGCGCCGACGCGCTTCAGGGCCGCTCCAGGCCGCTGCTGGTGATTATCAGCGACGGGGCGTTTGAGGAGGGGGCGCTGGCGCGGGTGACGGTGGGTAAGGCTGGGGAAAGCAAGGGCAAGGGTAAGGGCAAGGGCACGGGGGTGGGGGCTCTGGACAGGGTGGACCTGTCGGGTGTGGAGGTGCGGTATCAGGGGGTGGGGAGGTCGGGGGGCAACATCGGGATCGTGGCGTTCAACGCCCGGCGTTATCCGCGCAACAAGCTCTCGTTCGAGCTGTTCCTGGAGGTGGTCAACCATCGCGACACGCCGGCGCGGGCGGACCTAACCCTCTACAGCGACGGGCGGCTCATCGAGGTGCAGCGGTTGCGGCTGGAGCCGGGCAAGCGCACACGCTTCATCTGCGATCCCACGGACCCGGACGGGCAACGCGCCGCGTGGTGCAAGCTCGCCGCGGGCGGGGCGCTGCTCGAGGCCCGGCTCACGCGGCCCGGCGGCGCCGCCGGGCGCCTGGATGACTTCCCCCTGGACGATCGGGCCTGGGCGCTCCTGCCACGCCGCGCGCGGCAGAAGGTGCTGCTGGTGACCCGCGGCAACCTCTACCTGGAGGGCGCACTGTTGCTGGAGGACAGCCTGGAGATCACCCGCGTGCGCCCCGACGCCTACACCGAGGCCGCGGCGCGCCTCGCGGAAGCGGTGATCTTCGACCGGTTCTTCCCCGCCTCCCCGCCACCTACCAGCTATCTGGCCGTCGCCCCGCCCGACGCGACCTCCCCGGTGGCCGTCAAGCGCAGGGTCTCCTCGCCCCTGATCACCGAGCAGGACGCCAGCCACCCGGTGATGCGGTGGGTCACCCTCAAGGACGTCAACATCAGCGAGGCGGCGGCTTACACCCGCGCGCCCGAGGTCCGGGTCCTGGCGGCCAGCTTCCGCGAGCCGATCATCGTGGCCACCCTCGACGACACCTCCCGACGCAGCGTGGTCATCGGCTTCGACGTCACGCGCAGCGACCTGCCCATGCGGGTGGCCTTCCCGCTGCTGGTGATGAACAGCCTCGACTGGTTCAGCGGCGAGAGCGACGACCTGGTGACCAGCTTCCGCGTGGGCCAGCGCATCTCGGTGGCCGCGGAGCACATCGCGCCGGGGACGCGCGCGGGCGAGGTGTCCATCCGCGGGCCTGCTGGCCTCGTGAGCGCCGCGCAGGTGGAGCGCGGCCGCGTGAGCTTCGTCGGGCACCGCGTGGGCGTCTACCGCCTCGGGCTGGCCGGCGGGGAGCTGCACATCGCGGCCAACCTGGCGCACGCGGGCGAGTCGAACACTCGCCCTGCCCCGTCGCTGAGCCTCGGCGGCGCCAGGATCGAGCCGCCGGCCGAGGCAGGGCCGGGGCTGGTGCGGCGCCAGATCTGGCCCTACCTGCTGCTGGTGGTCGCGGCCCTGCTGCTGATGGAGTGGTTCACCTACAACCGGCGGGTGACGGTATGAGGCGCCTCGCCCTGGTCCTGGCCACCCTCGCCCTGTGCGGCGCCTTGCTCGGCGCGTGGTACGCCCTCGTGCTGGCGCCCGGGGTGGAGGTGCTGCCCCTCGAGATCGCGGGCCACAAGCTCGAGCTGTTGGCCCCACGTTGGCTCGCAGTGGCCGCGGCGGCGCCCCTGCTGTTGCTGCTGGCCGCGGGCTCTCTGGTCGACATGTCCCGCGCCCAGCGCGCCCTGTCCCTGATCAGCCGCGCGCTGTTGCTCGCCGGCCTGGCCCTGGCGCTGAGCCGCCCGGCCTTGATCACCGAGCGCCAGCGCGTGTGCGCCGTCTACCTGGTGGACGTCTCGGACAGCGTCTCCGATGACCAGCTGGCCCGGGCGCGGGACCGGGTTCAGGCCGGCTGGGACGCCCGGGGTGACAACGAGGTTCGCCTGGTCACCTTCGCCCGTCGGCCCCGCGCGGTGCCCCTCGACGCGCAGCGCGGCGTGCCACAGCGGCTGCCCCGTCACCCGGGCGAGGGCGCGGGCCAGGGGTCGGATCTGCAGGCCGCCGTGCAGCACGCCCACGGGCTGTTCCCGCCCGGCATGCTCCGCCGCATCATGCTCATCAGCGACGGTAACGAGACCTCGGGAGACCTGCGCGCCGAGAGCACCCGGGCCGGGCGCCAGGGCGTGCGGCTGCACGTGGCCCGGCTGCCAGACCGCGAGCAGGACGAGGTGCTGGTGCGCACCCTGACGCCGCCGCCGGAGGTGCGCATCGGGGCCCCCTTCGACCTGGTGGCGGAGGTGCGCTCCACCGCCGCGGGCAAGGCCAGGCTCACCCTGTACAAGGACGGCGTGATCAACACGCCCGACGGCCGCAAGGAGGTCAAGCTGTCGCGCGGGCTCACCCGGGTGCCGTTCAAGACCGTGGTCAAGGACCCGGGCGCGGTGACCTACCGCCTGGCCCTGACCGGCGCGTCCCGCGACACCTGGAGCCACAACAACGGCGCCACCGTGGTGCTGCCGGTGCGAGGCCGCCCCAGGGTGCTGCTGGTGGAGGGGGAGCCGGACCAGTCAGGCCCGCTCAAGGGGGCCCTGGCCGCCGAGCGGATCGACGTCACGGTGCGCGGCCCCCACGGCCTGCCCCGTACGGCGGCGGCCATGACCAAGTTCGACCTGGTGATGCTCAGCGACGTGCCCGCCTACTACGTCGGCCCGGGGCAGATGGCCGCCATCGGCTCCTACGTGCGGGACCTGGGCGGCGGCTTCATCATGGTGGGCGGCCCCAACGCCTTCGGCGCCGGCGGGTACTACGGCACGGCGCTGGAGAAGATCCTGCCGGTGCGCCTGGACACCGAGCGCCGCCAGGACCAGCCCACCCTCGCCCTTGTGCTCTGCATCGACCGCAGCGGATCCATGACCGGCATGAAGCTGGAGCTGGCCAAGGACGCCGCCCGCGCCACGGCCGAGATCCTCGGCCGCTCGGACCTGCTCGGCGTGGTGGCCTTCGACAGCTCCGCCCGGGTGCTGGTGCGGCTGCAGCGCGCGGCGAACCGGCTGCGCATCCTGAGCGACATCGCCCGCCTCTCATCCGGAGGCGGCACCAGCATCCGCCCGGCGCTCCAGGAGGCGTACAGCCAGCTGTCGCCGGCGTCGGCCAAGGTGAAACATGTGATCCTGCTCTCCGACGGTCAGTCCTCCTTCGCGGGTAT
The DNA here is from genome assembly GCA_964511535.1 of uncultured Myxococcales bacterium. Classification (GTDB taxonomy): domain Bacteria; phylum Myxococcota_A; class Polyangia; family CAZCFB01; genus CAZCFB01. The sequence continues at coordinate 11,509 of CAZEFW010000196.1, forward strand.
CCCACAGCTGGTGGACGAGATGGCCCAGGGGCGCATCACAGTGTCGGCGGTGGGCGTGGGCGACGGGGCGGATCGCACCCTGCTGCAGATGATCGCCGAGCGCGGCGGCGGGCGCTTCTATCACACGGACGATCCCAAGAACATCCCCAAGATCTTCACGAAAGAGACCACCCAGGTGGCGCGATCAGCGGTGGTGGAGGAGTCGTTCCAGGTGCGCGTGGCCAAGACCGCCGCCCTGCTCGGGGGAATCGGCTGGGGCAGCGCCCCGCCGCTGCGCGGCTATGTGAGCACCCGGGCCAAGCCCACCAGCGAGGTGCTGCTGGTGAGCAACAACGGCGAGCCGATCCTCGCCACCTGGCGCCTCGGGCTGGGCAAGGTGGCCGCGTTCACCAGCGATGCCAAGGCGCGCTGGGCGTCCCACTGGCTGCGCTGGCGTGGGTTCGGTCAGTTCTGGGCTCAGCTGAGCCGCGAGGTGATGCGCCACCGCATGCGACGCAGCTTCGACCTGCGCGCCCGGGTGAGCCGGGGCCGGGTGCAGGTCATGGTGGACGCGCTGGACCGGGCTGACCGGTTCATCAACGGCCTGGAGAGCACCCTGACCGCGGTGGATCCGCGGCGTCCGGGGCGCAAGGTCACCGTGCCGCTGGTTCAGGACGCGGCAGGGCGCTACGCCGGGGAGTTCCCCCTGCCCTTTCACGGCCCGCTGCTGCTCAGGGCATCCCACCGCGCCGGCGGCAAGGAGATCGCGCGCAGCGTGGCGGCCATCTCCGCGCCTTATCCGGAGGAGTATGCCCACCTGGTGCCGGACAATCGCCGGCTGATCCGGGCGGCTCACCTCAGCGGCGGGAAGGTCGATCCAGATCCCCCCGCCATCTTCGCCGCGGAGGGGCAGCAAGTTAAGCACCACAAGGACCTTTGGCCCCTGGTCCTGATGGTCCTGATCGGCCTGTTCGTACTGGACGTTCTGCTCAGGCGAGTTCGGATCCTCGGACATGCTAAGCACCCGTCATTATAAAAGTATGATATAGTCAAGCTTGCGCCGATATGCTGAGTGGGCCCCCGAGTCTGCGACAGGACTAATGCTTTAGCGGTTCTTGATTGACATAGCGTAATTTTTCAACTTATATGCCTGCCTGATTCGGGGCGTAGCGCAGCCTGGTAGCGCGTTCGGTTCGGGACCGAAAGGCCGGAGGTTCAAATCCTCTCGCCCCGACCACAACCCTTTTGCTGGAAGGGTGTTTTCGTGGTTCAGCTCAAGATCCTGGTAGTCGATGACGACCGCGATGTATGTGAGTACCTGAGCGATTTCCTCAATCGCGAGGGGTACCAGGTCACCACCATCACAGATCCCACCGAGGCTCTGGACGAGCTAAAGAGGACCGACTACCACCTGGTGGTCCTGGATCTGAAGATGCCTAAGATGACCGGCATCGACCTGCTTCAGCAGATTCGCCGGGTGGACGGCGATGTGGCGGTGGTGATCCTCACGGGCCACCCATCGCTGGAGACCGCGACGGCTTCGATTCAGCACGACGTCTCGGCTTATCTGAAGAAGCCCTTCACCTCGGAGGAGTTCCGCGAGGTCCTCCAGCGCATCGCCAAGAAGAAGGGCCTCATCCTGCGGCGCGAGGACGAGCTGCACGCCTCCATCGGGCGCAACATCCGCGACCTGCGCAAGGCGCGCAACCTGACGCTGAAGCAGATGGCCCGGCGCACCAAGCTGTCGGTGAGCCTGCTGTCGCAGATCGAGCGGGCCGAGAGTTCTGCATCGGTCAGCTCGTTGTTCAAGGTGGCCACGGCGCTGGACGTGCGGCTGACCGAGCTGTTCGGCGAATTCTGATTCGCCGCGGCGGCGCCACGCCGCGTCTACCCTGTAGAAATCGCGTCCAGCTGCGCTTGTTCGGCGCAGGCATGTAGAAGCGGCGTCTCGCCGCTTCTGGGCACGCGGCATGATGCCGCGTCTACCCTGTAGAAACCGCGTCCAGCTGCGCTTGTTCGGCGCGGGCATGTAGAAGCGGCGTCCCGCCGCTTCACGCCACGCGGCATGATGCCGCGTCTACCCTGTAGAAACCGCGTCCAGCTGCGCTTGTTCGGCGCAGGCATGTAGAAGCGGCGTCTCGCCGCTT
>CAZEFW010000197.1:0-13560 GCA_964511535.1 uncultured Myxococcales bacterium
CCCCCCCCCCCCCCCCCACCCCCCCCCCCCCCCCCCCCCCCCCCCCCCCCGCCCCGCGCGCCCCCCCCCCCCCCCCCCCCCCCTACTTCTTGATCACAAGCAGCCTGCCCCGCAAATAGGCCATGTTCAGCGCGTTGAACTTCGGCTCGCTCAGGTACGACATGAAGTCGATCTTGGCGCCCGGCGCCGAGCCGGGCCCCGCCTCCATGATGTTGAAGCCGGGGGTGTCGATGTGATGCGAGGTGGTGCGCCCGCCGTTGGTGAACGAGGCGTTGCGCTCGCCGCCGAACAGCCCGTTGGGCGGCGGACCGTCGGGCACCAGCCCGAGGGAGTGGCCGATCTCGTGGGCCGTGAGCGCGCCGGCCAGGCGGCCGATGGTCTGGACGATGAACTTGAGCTTGTCGTGGCGGCTGCGCGCCGCCGCGCTGGCGGTCTTGGGATCGAAGCCGCTGGCCAGGATGGTGGCGTCGAGGGCATGTTCGCCCACGCGCTTGCCGCCCTCGCCCAGCTCCGGCAGGAAGTCTCCCAGCAGCTGGCGCAGGAGCATCTTCAGGGTGGCGTCCTTGCCCGCGGTGCGGGCGATAAACGCCAGGGCGCTGGCCGTGAACACGCCCCTGCCCGGTGACAGGTTCGCCTCGTTGCGCAGGTTGCCCACGTCCCCGCCGCTGGCGCGGCCGATGTACGGCTTGGTGGGGTCGCCGCCGCCCACCGAGATGCAGGAGAAGGGCCGGGTGGTGTCGGTGGCCTTGAGGGTGGAGGGCGAGAAGGTGGTGTAGTCCGGGGCCGCGGCGTCGCTGTCGGACAGCAGCCTGATGTTCACCGCGCCGGGGGCTGTGGTGCCGTCCGCTTTCTGGCCGAAGGCCCGGCGCGCGGCGCCGAGCACCTCGCGCTCCATCCAGGCCCGCATGATGGCGTTGGTGCCCGTGGCGGCGCCATTCTTGATCTTGGCCGCTGAGGGAAGCATGGCCGCGGTGGACAGCCCGGCGGCGCGCAGGTCCTCCTCGAAGTCGGCGATGCCGTTTTTGGCGAGGGTGGCGCTGATCTGCCACCAGCCGGACGCGTCCTTGCCGGATCCGATGGCGAAGATGTCCCGGCCGAAGACCACCACCCAGGTGTCGAGCAGCCGGAATGGATCTTCGCGCCAGGTGCGGGCGCGTGCCTCCACGGTGAGGGCCGAAGTGCGCGGCGCGCCGCCGTCGGACATGGTCGCGGTGAACGTGACCTTGCCCGCCGGGGCCGCCAGGCTGGCCGGCACCATCAGAGTGGCCCGGCCGGGCGTGCGGGTGAACTTGCTGGACAGGTCCGCCCCGGCCTTGACGCTGCCCAGGTCCCGATCGCAGGTCACCTTCAGCGACGCGATGTCCGCCTTGCTGCCCCGCCAGGTGACGTCCACGGTGAAGCCGTGGGTGGGCACCTGCAGGGAGAAGGCCGTGCTGCTGTTGTCGTTGGCGGTGAAGGGCACGCTGCCGTTCATGGCCGCGGGCACGTCGTCCACCGTGAGCAGCAGCGAGAAGGGCACGAAGGCGTCGGGGCCCAGGTCGCCGCCCGGGGCGTCGGCCGCGCTGGCGTCGGCCGCGCCGGCGTCCGGCTGCGAGGCGTCCAGGGTGACGGCGGCGTCGTCGGAGCACGCCGCCAGGAGGATCAGGACGCAGGGCGCCAGGTCAATTCTGCGCATCGCTCGCCTTGGAGTAGCAGTAGACGCACCCGGAGCCGCACCGGTCGGAGTACTTGCCGATGTCATGGCTCTGGGCGCAGTGGCAGTGACGGCGCTGGCTCGGATCCTCCGGTAGATCCAGAGGGAGCCGGCGCGGGTGCAGCGCGGCGGCCAGCGCCGGATCGATACAGGCCGCCTCGGTCAGGCCGCCGCCGCAGTCGGCCACGAGCTTCGGCTGGCAACATGCGGCCAGGGTGATGCCCTGGCTGGCGGCGATGTCGGCCAGGCGCAGGGCCGCCTCACGCTTGCGCTCGCGCGGGTGGCGCCGCAGCCCGTGGGCCTCGTAGGCAGGGGCCAGCGATCCCTTGAGGCTCATGAGCGCGGGGAACGAGATGACGCAGCGGCGGATCCCGAGGTCAGCCATGGGCCCGGCCAGCGCCTCGAAGTCAGCGGGCTTCATGGCCTCGAGGATCACCGGGTCGTAGCGCCAGATGATGCGGCGGGGCTCGCCCCCCAGGGCGGTGATGAGCCGGGGCAGCGTCTCCAGCACTCGCGCCGTCGAGGGCGCGCGCGGCTCCAGGGTCCCTGCCCCCAGGCCGGTGACCGTGAGCTGGACCAGGGGGTTCTCGATCTCCTCCCGCACCATCCAGGCCAGGCGGCCGTCGTCACACAGCCGCCGGGGGTGGCGGGTCCAGAAGAACACCGAGTGCACCGGCTTGCGCAGGCGGGACAGCCTCGCGGCGCACTCGTCGGCGTGAAACCCGGGCAGGTCCGTGCGGCGCGAGGCCGAGATGATGCGGTCAGGGGTGGTCATGCTACCTGTCCAACTGTAGCAGCCTCACCGGCAAGCCGCGGTTCTTCAGGCTGGCCAGGGTGCGCCATCGCAGGCCGGTCTGGCGCGGCAGATCTGCGTCGCCGTTTAGCAGCACAACCGGCCCCAGATCTGGTCGCCTGCGCAGCAGCTCGCCCAGGCGACCGGGCGCGCCGGCGCGTCCACGGGAGCGCCGGCCGTAGGGCGGGTTGCTCACCACGGCGGCCCCCTCGGGGATCTTGTCGGCCACCTCGGCGAAGTCGCCCAGCAGCCAGCGGATCTCGTCCCCGTGCTCCAGCGGGCGGGCGTTGGCGCGGGCGGCGTCCAGGGCGTCGGCGCTCCGGTCGGAGCCGATGATGGGCGCGAGCGGAGCGTGGGGCGCGGGCAGCGCCGCCTGCAAGTCAGCGAAGGCGCCGGCGTCGTGCACGGGCCAGTCCTCGCAGGCGAACCGTCGCTGCAGGCCAGGGGCCGCGCCGGTGGCCACGCCGAGGGCCTCCAGGGCGATGGTCCCGGCGCCGCAGAACGGGTCCCACAGCGGCTGCCCGGCGCGGTAGCCGGCCGCGGCCAGGGCGGCCGCCGCCAGGGTCTCGCGCAGTGGCGCCTCGCTCAGGTGCTTGCGGTAGCCCCGCCGGTGCAGCGGCTCGCCGGCCGCGTCCACGCTGATCTGACAGCGATCCTTGTTGAGGCGCACATGCACCCGCGCCTCGCCGGCTGGCTCGCGGCTGCCCAGGCGCTCGGCGAGCAGGGCCTGGATCCGCTCGGCCACGGCGTCCGAGTGGTACAGCGCCGACCGCTTGCAGGTGACCTGGATCCGGGGCATGGCCCCGCCGCGGGGCAGGTACGCGCTCCAGGCCTGCCGCCGGCAGTGCTCCACCAGCTCGTCGAAGGTGCGGGCGTCGAAGCCCCGGCCCAGGCGGACGCGCAGGGTCTCGGCCAGGCGGCTGCCCAGGGCGATGGCCCACAGCGTGCGCGGCGGCCCGGCCAGCTCCACGCCGCCGCTGGCCGTCACCGCCGATCGGGCCGGTACCAGGGACCGGAGCTCATCGAGAAGCAGGGGCTCGAGCCCCGGGATGACGCCGACGAAGATGCGGTAGACGGAGCTCAATCAGCAGTGCGCAGGGTCGGTATACTCCCCGAACTCCTGGCGGAAGATGTCGCAGATCTCGCCGAGGGTGGCGTAGTTGCGCACCGCCTCGAGGATCGGGCCGAACATGCAGGCCTGCTCGTCGCGGGCGGCCTCGCGCACGTCGTCGAGGCAGCTCTGGACCCGGGCAGCGTCTCGCTTGGCCCGCACCGCCTTGATCCGCTCGCACTGGTTGCGCTCCACCTCCCGGGCGATCTTCAGCGTCTCGATCTTGTCCTCGGGGCCGCCGGTGTACTTGTTGATGCCGACGATGACCCGGTCAAGCCGCTCAACCTTGCGCTGATCCTCGTATGCGCTGCGCGCGATCTCCCGCTGGGGGTAGCCCTCCTCGATGGCGGGCACCATGCCTCCCAGCTCGTCGATGCGGTTGATGTACTGCATCGCCTCGGCCTCGATCTCGTCGGTGAGCTGCTCCACGAAGTAGGAGCCGCCGAGGGGATCGACCACCTGGGCCACGCCGCTCTCGTCGGCGAGGATCTGCTGGGTGCGCAGGGCCACCGTGGCGGCCTCCTCGGTGGGCAGGGCGTAGGTCTCGTCGAAGGAGTTGGTGTGCAGCGACTGGGTGCCGCCGAGCACCGCGGCCAGCGCCTGGATGGTGGTGCGCGCGATGTTGTTCAGCGGCTGCTGGGCCGTCAGGGAGACGCCGGCGGTCTGGGCGTGGGTCCGCAGCAGCCATGTGCGCGGATCCTGCGCGCCGAAGCGCTCCTTCATGAAGTTGGCCCACATGCGCCGGGACGCGCGGAACTTGGCGATCTCCTCGAAGAAGTCGTTGTGCACGTCGAAGAAGAAGGAGAGCCGCTTGCCGAAGGTGTCCACGTCGAGGCCGGCGTCCATGCCGAGCTTCACGTAGGCCAGGCCGTCGGCCAGGGTGAAGGCGAGCTCCTGGGCCGCGGTGGCCCCCGCCTCGCGGATGTGGTAGCCGCTGATGCTAATGGTGTTCCACTTGGGGGTGTGCTCGGTGCACCAGGTGAGCATGTCGCGGATCAGCCGCATGGAGGGCAGCACCGGGCTGATCCACTCCTTCTGGGCGATGAACTCCTTGAGGATGTCGGTCTGGGTCGTGCCGCGCAGCACCTTGCTGTCCACGCCCTGGCGCTCGGCCGCGGCCACGTAGATGGCCAGCAAGATGATGGCCGGGGCGTTGATGGTCATGGAGGTGGACACCTGGTCCAGCGGGATCTTGTTGAACAGCCGCTCCATGTCGTCGATGGAGGCCACCGACACGCCCTCTCGCCCCACCTCGCCGAGGGAGCGCGCGTGGTCAGGGTCGTAGCCCATGAGGGTCGGCATGTCGAAGGCGGTGGAGAGGCCGGTCTGCCCCTGCTCCAGCAGGTAGCGGAAGCGCTCGTTGGTCTCCTCCGGGGTACCGAAGCCGGCGAACATGCGCATGGTCCACACCTTGCCGCGGTACATGTTGGGGTGGATGCCGCGGGTGAAGGGGAACTGCCCGGGGGCGCCCATGCGCTCGGCCGCCGGGAGGTCCGCCGTGGTGTAGAGCTCCTTGAGCGGGAGGCCGCCCATGGTCTCGTACTGCCTGTCGCCCTTGGGCTCCTTGCGCGGTGTGGACTCGAGCTTTCGCATGACATGCTCCTGCCTGGTTATTGCTGAGGGAAGGCTACGGCGAGCAGCGCAGCAGGTCAATCACGCGCGCCGGCAAGAGCCCTTTCAGCCATTCAATTCTGGCATCCTGGCATTCTGGCACGCTGGCATCCTGGCATTCTCACTCCCCCCCCTTCGCGCACCTGAACCCCAGATCCCGGTCCCGGTATCCCGGCGGGAACGCCAGCCGGTTCGCCCCCCGCGGCAGCACGAAGTACGAGCAGCATGACCCGCCGCGCACCACCTTCTTCGCCGCGCCCTCGCCCTTACCTTTTCTCGCGGCCTTGCGCCCCTTGCCCCCCTTGCCCTTGGGGTACGGCGCGTAGTCGTCCTGCACCCACTCCCAGACGTTGCCCGCCAGATCCTCCACGCCCTCGGGTGTTCGCCCGGTCGGCCGCTGCCCCACCGGCGTGATCCCCCCCGGGTTGATCCCCGCGCACGGGCCGGCGCCCGCGAAGTTGCCATAGTTCGCCCGCCGGCAGTCCGCCTCCTCGCCCCACGGGTACTCCCGCCCCAGCGGCCCCCGCGCCGCCCGCTCCCACTCGGCCTCGGTGGGCAGCCGCTTGCCAGCCCACCGGCAGTACGCCGCCGCCTGCCGCCAGGTGACCCCGATCACCGGAAGCTGCGGGCCGATCTGGCCCTCGTACTTGCGCGCCACGGTGCACCCCCCCGACGAGACGCACCGCCGGTAGTGCGCCTGGATCACCTCCTGCCGATCCATGAGGAACGCCCGGAGCTTCACCCGGTGCACGGGGCGCTCGTCCGGATCGCCGCGCTTGGAGCCGAGCTTCACCGACCCGCCGGGGATGCGCACCATCTCCTGGGCAGAGGCCCTGCCCGCCACGCAGCAGACCAGCATCATGAGGATCGCGCTTCGCACGCGCTGATTGTAGCGCCATTTGCCTCCCCCCGGGTCAACGCCACCCCCCGGCCCTGATCCGTGCTATCAACGAAGCGTGAAGCGCGAGACCCGCCCTACCCTCGTCACCGCCGCCCTGCTCCTGGGTACCTTCCTCGCATCCATGGACGTCAACATCGTGGCCACCTCCATGCCCACGGTGGCCAGCCAGCTCGGCGGCCTCGAGCTCTACGGATGGGTCTTCGCCGCCTACCTGCTCACGTCCACCACCACCCTCCCGCTCTACGGCCGCCTGGCCGACATCTACGGCCGCAAGCCGATGTACCTGCTCGCCGTGGCCCTGTTCCTGCTCGGCTCCGTGCTGTGCGGCCTCGCCCGCACCATGGAGCAGCTGATCCTGTTCCGCGCCTTGCAGGGGTTGGGCGCCGGGGGCCTCATCCCCATCACCCTCACCCTGTTCGGCGACATGTACCAGGCAGAGCGCCGGGCCCTGGTGCAGGGCATCTTCTCGGTGGTATGGGGCGTCTCCAGCGTCATCGGGCCGCTCATCGGCGGCGCCCTGGTGACCCTCGCGTCGTGGCCCTGGATCTTCTGGATCAACCTCCCCCTGGGGCTGGTCTCCACCGCGGTCTTCATCTTTGCCCTGCACGAGGATCCCGCCCTGCGACAGCGCGACCAGCGCCTCAACATGCCCTCGGCCGTGCTGCTCATCACCTGCTTCTCCTGCGCGCTGCTGGCGGTGCAGCGGCTGGGCGAGGGGGCCGCGACGTCCCCCTCGACGCTCATCGCCGCCGCCGCCGCCCTCGCCTCCGGGGCGCTGCACCTGCTGCTGGAGCGCCGCTCACCGGCGCCCATGTTCCCGCGGCCGGTGTTCGGCCACCGCGCCGCGGTGACCACCTACGTCCTCGGCCTCGCCTCGGGCGGCGTGCTGTTCGCCACGGTGGCCTACGTGCCCCTGTTCGTCCAGGGCGTGCTCGGACAGACCCCGACCCGCGCCGGCCTGGCCCTGATCCCCCTGTCCATCACCTGGACCGCCACCACCTTCACCATCGGCTGGCTCAGCAAGCGCGCCGGGTACCGCCCCCTGGTCCTCGCCGGGGCCGCGTTGATCCTGGCCGGAACCGCCCCGCTGCTCTTCCTGCGGGCGTCACCCTCCGAGGCGCTGCTCTACCTCGGCATGTCCATCATCGGCCTCGGCATGGCCAACGTCATCACCACGCCGACCATCGCGGTCCAGGACGTGATGCCCTACGCCCACCGCGCCATGGCCACCGCCATGATGCAGTTCACCCGCGCCATCAGCGGCACCTTCACCGTGGCCCTGCTCGGCCTCCAGGTCACCTCGGGCCTGCGCGAGATCCTGCCGCCAGGGGTGGAGCACCCGGGCGAGCTGCTGGACACCAGCCGCTGGGCGACGCTCCCGCCCGAGGTGCTGCAGCGCGCCACGGACGCCCTGGCGCAGGGCCTGGATCGGGCTTTCTGGGTCATGGCCGCCATGGCCTTCGCCGGCTTGCTGGTCTCCCTCGCGTTCCCGTCTCTCCGCATGGGCGCCAGCAGCCCGGATGGTCTACACTCCTGATCAACTCACGACCCCAGAGGAATACCATGAGTAGAGCAACCCGCTTCCTCGACGCCTGCCTCCAGAAACCAGTGGACCGGACCCCGGTCTGGTTCATGCGACAGGCCGGCCGCTACCAGGCCAGCTACCGCGCGCTCAAGGAGCAGTACAGCTTCCTGGAGCTCTGCCGGACGCCGGAGCTGGCCACCCGGGTCACCATGGCCCCGGTGGACCAGTTCGAGGTGGACGCCGCGATCCTCTTCTCCGACATCCTCATCGTGGTGGACGCCATGGGTGCGCCCATCTCCTTCCCCGTGGAGGGACCGGTGCTGGAGCGCCCGGTGCGCACCCCCGCGGACATCGACGCCCTGCGCATCGCCGATCCCGCAGCCGACACCCCCTACGTGCTGGAGGCGGTGGGGCAGATCCGCCGCACCCTGGACGGCCGCGTGCCGCTCATCGGCTTCGCCGGCGCGCCGCTGACCCTGGCCTCATACCTGGTTGAGGGGGGCAACTCCAAGGGGTACCCCGCCCTGCGTGAGCTGCTCTTCGGCCAGCCCGACCAGGCCGAGCGCCTGCTGGACAAGCTGGCCCGCTCGGTCACGGCCTTGCTGCGCGCCCAGGTGGAGGCGGGCTGCCAGGCTGTCCAGCTGTTCGACTCCTGGGCCGGACTGCTGGGTCCGGAGGATTACCGCCGCATCTGCCTGCCGCACATGCAGCGCATCATGGAGGACCTGGCTGATCTGGGCGTACCGCGCATCGTGTTCGGCACCTCCACCCAGGCGCTGCTGGAGCAGCTCGCCTCCACCGGCGCCGAGGTCGTGGGCGTGGACTGGCGCGTGGACCTGACCGAGGCCCGACGCCTGGTGGGCCCGGCCCCTGCCCTGCAAGGCAACCTCGATCCGGGCTGCATGTTCCTGCCGCCGGACCAGCTCAAGGCGCGCATCGGCGATGTGTTGCGCAGCGCCGGCGACGGGCCGGGCCACATCTTCAACCTGGGCCATGGTCTGCTGCCCTCCACGCCGGAGGCCCAGGTGGCCCTGGCCATCGACGAGGTGCATCGCCAGTCCGCCCGCCCGGCGGCCGCCTCGTGACCCGCCACGCCGAGGCGGGCACCGCCGCCTGGCTCGAGGAGCTGTCCCGGGTGGAGCCGGACGCCCTGGTTCGCCTGTCGAAGCCCGGGCCACGCTACACCTCGTATCCCACGGCGCCCGAGTGGTCCGACGAGGTGGGCCCGGACCAGCTCGAGGAGCGGCTGGAGCGCGCCGACGCCGAGGGCGCCCACAGCCCGCTGTCCATGTATGTGCACGTGCCGTTCTGCCGCAACATGTGCAGCTACTGTGGCTGCAACGTGGTGGTGGCCCGGCGTCAGGAGCGCGCCGACCTGTACCTGGATTACCTGGAGCGCGAACTCGACCTGCTGTGCGAGCGGCTGACCAGCCGCCGCAGCTTGATCCAGCTCCACCTGGGCGGCGGCACGCCCACATATTTGAACGAGGCCCAGCTCACCCGCCTCTGGTCGCTCATCTCGGATCGTTTCACCCCCGCAGAGGGGGCGGAGATTGCCCTGGAGATCGATCCGGTGGTCACCACCACGGATCAGCTCGACCTGCTGCGCGGCTTCGGCTTCAACCGGGTGAGCATGGGGATCCAGGACTTCACCCCGGAGGTCCAGGAGCGGGTGGGTCGGGTGCAGACCGTGGAGCTGACCCGCGCCCTGTACCAGCACGCGCGGGACCTGGGCTTCGGCGGCATCAACTTCGACCTGATCTTCGGCCTGCCCCGGCAGCGCCTCGATACCTTCCAGGCCACCCTGGACCGGGTGCTGGAGATGGGCCCCGACCGGGTGGCGGTGTTCGGCTACGCACACGTGCCCTGGATGAAGCCGAACCAGCGCGGGTTTACCGAGCAGGAGCTGCCCGACGCGGTGGCGCGCTTCGGCCTGTACATGGCCGCCCTGCGCGGCTTCCTCGACGCGGGCTACGTGCAGATCGGCATGGACCACTTCGCGCTGCCCGACGACGAGCTGGCCCGCGCCCGCCTGGCCCGGCGCCTGCACCGCAACTTCCAGGGCTACACCGTGCTGCCTGCCAGCGACATCATCGCCCTGGGCATCACGGGGATCAGCGAGGTCCAGGGGCTGTACGCCCAGAACCTCAAGCCCCTGGCCCGCTACTACCGCGCCCTCGAGGCGGGGCGGCTGGCCACCGAGCGCGGCTGCCTCCTGTCCGACGAGGACCGCCTGCGCCGGGACGTCATCCACCAGATCATGTGCAACTTCCACGTGGACCTGGAGCAGCTGTGCGCCCCGCGCGGCATCGACGCCCGCGCACACTTCGCCACCGAGCTGGCCGACCTGGACGCGTGCATCGCCGCGGGCCTCGCCCGGCGCGACGGCGCCACCATCGAGGTCACCCCCCTTGGGCGGATCCTGGTGCGCAACGTGGCCATGGTGTTCGACACCTACCTCCGCAAGCGGGCGGACGCCCGGGGCACCTTCTCCAAGACCATCTGATGGCTCTCACGGGCATATGCCTGCTCTACATGGGCGGCCCGTCCGACCTGGACGCGGTCAAGCCGTTTTTGTCGGCGCTCTTTTCGGACCGCGAGCTGATCCAGCTGCCGGGTGGCCCGCTGTCGGGCCTGCTGGCCAAGCTCATCGTCACCTTCAGGGCGCCCAGGGTGCTCCGGCATTACCAGGAGATCGGCGGCGGGTCCCCGCTGCTCGAGACCACCCTGGAGCAGGCCCGCCTGCTGGAACAGGCCCTGGGCAGCGACGGCGACTTCGCAGTGGAGGTGGCCATGCGCTACAGCCCTCCGCGGGTGGACGAGGCCCTGGCCAGCCTGCGCCAGCGCGGCGCCGAGCGGCTGGTGGCGTTGCCGCTCTACCCGCACTACAGCGCGGCCACCACCGGCTCCAGCTTCAAGGACCTGGACCGCGCCCTGGCCGCCCTTGGCGATCCGTGGCCGGTTACGCGCGTGGAGAGCTTCCACGATGATCCGCGCTACCTCGACGCCCTGGCCGACACCGTTCGCGCTGGCCTGGAGGAAGCCGGCCCCGGGGCCACGGTGCTGTTCAGCGCCCACAGCCTGCCGGTCTCTTTCATCCAGCGCGGCGATCCGTACCAGGCCCAGGTGGAGGCCACCGTGGCCGGCGTGGTCTCTCGCCTCGAGCTGGACAGCTGGCACCTGTGCTACCAGAGCCGCAGCGGCCCGGTGGAGTGGCTCGGCCCCAACACGGTGGAGCTCTGCGACCAGCTCATCGACGCTGGCGAGCGGCGCCTGCTGCTGGTGCCGGTGAGCTTCGTCTCCGATCACATCGAGACCTTGCACGAGCTCGACATCCAGCTCCGGGCGCATTGCCAGGAGCGTGGCGCCGAGCAGTTTGTGCGGGCCCCCACCCTGGGCGTGGCGCCTGATTTCATCCAGGCGCTCCGGGAGCTATGTTTGAGAGCATGTCAGCAGCCAACCGAATAGCCGTCGTGGGCGGCGGCGTCTCCGGCCTCGCGGCCGCGCTCGCGATCCTGGACCTGTGCCAGGAGCAGGGCCGTCCCGAGCCCGAGGTCGTGGTGCTGGAGTCGGAGCCGCGCCCGGGGGGAAAGATCCAGACCCTGGAGTCCGACGGCTTCACCTGTGAGTGGGGGGTCAACGGCTTCCTCAACAAGGAGCCGGCCACCCTGGAGCTCGTGCAGCGCCTGGACCTGCAGGACCGCCTCCAGCCGGCCAGCGATGCGTTCAAGAACCGCTTCCTGTTCACCCGGGGCAAGCTGCGGCCGATCCCCATGCATCCGCTGAAGTTCCTCTTCTCGGGCATCATGCCCTTTTGCGGCAAGCTGCGGCTCTTTCGGGAGCTCTGGGTGCCTCGCCGGCCCGAGGACGCTGACGGAGATGAGTCGGTGGCCGAGTTCGCCCGCCGCCGGGTGGGCGACGCCGCCTATCGCGCGCTGGTTGACCCGATGCAGACCGGCATCTTCGCCGGCGACCCGGAGCAGATGAGCGTGGTCTCCTGCTTCCCCCGCGTGGTGGAGGTGGAGCGCGAGTACGGCAGCCTGATCAAGGGCATGGCCAAGCTGGCAAAGGAGCGCCGGGCCCAGGGCGAGCCCCTGCCCGGCGCGGGCCCTGCCGGCCACCTCACCTCGTTCCAGGGGGGCATGCAGCAGCTGATCACCGCCCTGGCCGAGGCCCTGGGGCCGCGGCTCAGGCTGGGCCAGGGGGTGGACCACATCAGCCGCGGCGAGGGGGGCTTCACCCTGATCGGCGCGAACCTGACCGAGCCGGTGCAGGCGCGCGCGGTGGTGCTGGCCTGCCCGGCCCACGCCGCCGGCCCCATGGTGCATGGGCTCGACGGAGCCCTGGCCACAGAGCTGGAACAGATCCCCTACTCGCCCCTGGCCGTGATCTGCCTCGGCTTTGACCGGGAGCAGGTTGCGCACCCGATGGACGGCTTCGGCTTCCTCGCGCCGCGGGACGCGGGCTTGCGCATGCTGGGCGCGCTGTGGACCTCCACCATCTTCCCGGGTCGCGCTCCGGACGACCGAGCCCTGATCCGGGTCATGATCGGCGGCGCGCGGGACCCCGAGGCGATGGACCTGGACGACGCCGAGCTCACCGCCGCCGTGCTCGACGAGCTGGGCGGCGCCATGGGCATCCAGGGCGACCCCGCGTTCATGCGCGTCTTCCGCCACCCCCTGGGCATCCCCCAGTATGCGGTGGGACATCCGCAACGCCTGGAACGGCTGGAGCAGCGGCTGGAGCACCACCCCGGCCTCGTGCTCGGCGGCAACGCCTACCGCGGCGTCAGCGTCAACGACTGCGCCAAGAACGCCTGGCCCACGGCAGAGCGGGCGCTTTCCTTCCTGACCTGAGCCTGAATAGCGCGCCCATCCATTAAGCAGGTCCGGGTACTGTTGAGGGGACGGTTCACGACGCTCCAGCGCCGCGACCAACTGGTGCCCATATAGCGTGCTTTTGGTTGCCTTTTCTGGTGTTTTTTCCTGCCCTTCTGGGAATTAACCCTTTGGCTGCCGTGTTACACTTAAGCATCTGTAATAAATAGCCAAAAGGCCGAAAATGACCCTCGAAAAACCAGTCGAGAACGCGCACGATCTGTCCCAAAATTCCAATGACGAACTGGGCGACAAGATCGCCATCCTGTCAGCGCATATCCAGGCTGCCACCTGCCGGTTGCTGCTGCTCCTGGCAGAGATGGACAGGCGGGAGGCGTGGGCCGACCTGGGCTTCATCTCCTGCGCCCACTGGCTCAGCTGGCGAACCAATGAGCAGCAGGGTACGGCCCGCGAAAAGGTGCGCGTGGCTCGCAAGCTGGTGGACTGCCCCCTCGTTCAGGAGGCGTTCTCACAGGGGCGCCTTTCGTATTCGAAAGTCAGGGCCATCACGCGCATCGTCACTCCAGAAAACGAGAGCACCTTGCTGGAGTGGGCTCTGGACGGAACAGCCTCCCAACTCGAACGAATCATCCGTACCTACCGAAGAGCCAAACCGGCCGAGCAGGAGCTGGCACAACGGCAGAACGATGAGCGCTATCTGAGCTACCACTACGATGATGACAATATGCTTGTCCTGAAGGGGCGGCTGCCTCCCGAGGTGGGTGCGCTACTGGTCAAGGCATTGCAAGTGGCCTCCGAAGAGCTGTGCGACGACAACGATGCCGAGCCGGACCAGCGGCTGTGCGATGCCATGGGCGAGGTGGCCGGCGCTGCCCTGGATAGGGGATTGGCCGACCGGGCAGGCAAGGCGCGGCCACGCAACTACCAGGTGATGGTGCACGTGGACCAAGAAGTGCTGCAGGAGTCAGACAGCCCTGGCCGCTGCGAGGTGGAAGGAGGCGTAGGCATTTCGCCTGAAACTGCCAGGCGCCTTTGCTGCGACAACCCCGTCCTGGAAATGCCGGTGGAAAATTTCAACGGGGCGTTTC
>CAZEFW010000198.1:0-13215 GCA_964511535.1 uncultured Myxococcales bacterium
GGAGCAGTAGCTCATGGCCGACCTGGAGAGATACGGCCAAGCCGCTATGGCTGGCATCCTTGACGACTTCGCGGGGACTGCGGGGAGCGGGGAGCGGAACAACCTGCTTAACGCCGCCGCCTACCGCGCCGGCCGCCTTGTCGCCGCCGGGGCCCTGGAGGGGGGGCAGGCAGCAGACGCCCTACAGGGGGCCGCCGCCGCCGCCGGCCTGTCGCCGGCCGAGGCCCGGGCCACAGTCCGCTCTGGCCTGGAGGCTGGCCAGAGGAGCCCGGCAGAGTTGCCCGAGGCCGCCAGCAGGCAGAACCACCGCCGCCACCGCGCCAGGAGAGCCAGCAGGCCGCCGGCTGGTGCTCAACAGCCGGTAAAGCAGAGGCCTGCCCGCAGGCCGCCCCAGGCCGAGGTGGAGCACCTGTGGAGCCATGCCCACCCGGTGCTGGAAAATGAGGAGGTAAGCGCCTACCTAACCGGCCGAGGCATACCCCCCGAACGGGTAGAGCTCCACGACCTGGCGCGGGCTCTGCCCAAGAACCTGAAGGTGCCGAGGTGGGCAGTGTGCAGGGGGATTCCCTGGAGCGCCAGCCACCGCTTGGTAGTGCGAGGCTGGAGCGCCACCGGGCAGATGGAGAGCCTACATGCTCGGTCCACTGGCGAGGCCCCAGAGGGGCTGGATAAGGCCCTGTGGCCCGCCGCAGGCCCCGGGAGTGTCAAGGGGCTTGTCATGGCTGATCCCGCCGCGCAGCTCCTGCTGGCTGGCAAGAAGCCGGAGGTAATAAAGGAGGTGGTGATCGGTGAGGGGCTACCGGATTTCCTGACGTGGACAACAGAGTATTCCGACGGAAACGAGGACGCACCCGCGGTTATCGGCGTGACCTCCGGTGGCTGGTCTCAGGCCCATGCAAGCAGCTTCGCCGATGGATTCAAGGTCCACATTGCCACTCACAATGACAAATCCGGCGACCAGTACGCCGAGAAGATCGCAGCCACCTTCCAGGGGCGAGATGTAGAGCTGCGCCGCTGGCTGCAGCCCAAGAATCTCGGCCTGAATGACGCCAATGATGTGCGCATGGCCGGACATCGGCTGGACCTGGAGCAGAGCGAGGTAATTACTGTGCCCGAGCCTGATGCCCAGGAGTGGGAGCCACCTGCAGCATTCGCCCGCGTGGCTGTGCCCCATTTCCCCACTGAACTACTGCCAGGGTGGCTTGCCGAACAAGCAGAGGCGGTGGCGACTTTCAGCCAGACTCCTCCCGACATGGCCGCCATGGCCGGTCTGGCCGCATTGAGTTGTGCTGCCATGGGGAGGTGGGACATTGAAGCACCCGAAGGATACCAGGAGCCCCTGTGCCTTTATACGGTGGCCATTGCTCCTCCTGCTGAGCGTAAGTCAGGAGTGTTCCGCCCCATGGCAGAGCCGCTGGTGGAGTGGGAGCAGGAAAAAGTAGAAAGCCAGGCACCCGCCCTGGCCGAGGCAAAAGCAGAGCGAGCAGTTCAGGAAAGGAGGAGGGACCACCTACAAGGCAAGGCGGCAAAGGAAGATGACCCCCTGGAACGGAGGCAGTTGACTGCCGAGGTATCCGACCTGGCCCGGGAGCTACTAGAGACTGAGCCGGCTGCACCTTTTCGGCTGCTGGCTGAGGACATGACGCCCGAGGCCCTGGTAGCTCTGCTGGCCGAGCAGCAGGGGTCACTGACCTTGCTCTCTACGGAGGGCGGCATTTTTGACATTGCAGCAGGGCTTTACTCAAATGGGCACTCAAACCTTGATGGGCTGCTCAAGGCGCACGATGCCGAGCCGATCAGGGTAGATCGCCGGGGCCGCCCGCCGCTGCAGGTTGACCGTGCGACGCTGACTATCGGCCTGGCGGTCCAGCCGGTGGTACTGGAAGGAGTGGCCGCGAACAAAAGGTTCAGAGGGCGGGGCCTGGTTGGACGCTTCCTCTTCAGCCTGCCCCTGTCTCTGGTGGGATGCCGGTACAAAAAAGGGGGAAGTCCACCACCGCCAGTACCTCAGAAAGTGAAAGAGAGCTACAGCCGCAATCTGAGAGCCCTGCTGGAACTGGAGCCCTCCAAAGGCCGCCCCGGGGTGCTCCGATGCTCGCCCAATGCGCTTGACCTCTTCTATGACTTCACCGCCGAGCTCGAGCCGCGCCTTGCGCAATATGGGGGTGACCTCGCGCCCATCGGGGATTGGGCCGGAAAGCTGGCGGGGACGCTGGCCAGGATAGCCGGCCTTTTCCACCTGGCCGAGCATCTCGACCGGACTGAATTCGAGCCAGTCCGCAGCGAGACCATGAGGCGAGCCCTGGCCCTCGGCCCGTACTTCATCGACCACGCTCTAGCCGCCTTTTCTATGATGGGCGCCGACCCTGAAATCAACGGTGCCCTCAAGGTGCTCAGGTG
Organism: uncultured Myxococcales bacterium; assembly: GCA_964511535.1. Taxonomy (GTDB): domain Bacteria; phylum Myxococcota_A; class Polyangia; family CAZCFB01; genus CAZCFB01. The sequence goes on from CAZEFW010000198.1 coordinate 2,401, forward strand.
GCTGGAGCACCGGGCCACCGAATCATTCACCGCCAAACAAGCCTTCGATGGCCTGCGAGCACCATTTGGGAAGATGGCCAAGCTGTGGCCGGTGCTGGAGTTGCTCGAGGAGCACGGCTACATCAGAGAGCTCCCGCCGGAGGACAGGCCGGGCAAGAGGGGCCGAAAACCAAGCCCACGCTACCTCGTCAACCCGCTGAACCCGCCAGAGGTGGCCTGATGGGCAACCAGGTGAATCAGCAGGTGGCTATTTGTGCGTTTTGTGCGCTTTCTGCGCTTAGGGTTTCAGAAAATCACAAGAGCAAATCAAAGAAGAAGAAGAGGACTGAAAAGAATTTTCAGGAGCCTAGGCGCAGAAATCGCAATTTACGCAGAATTGCCCTGAGACAGCCATTTCCACCTCTGGCCAGATTGGCGGTGACACCATGAGTGCCACAGCCCTCGCCCAGCTCGTCAACGCCCTCGAGGCCCTAGGCCTGGCCGATGGGGTGGCCCTCGAGCTCGCCGCGCGTGGCGCCCTGCCGCTGGCCGGTGGAGAGCTGCGGGAGGGGCTGCGCGCGGTGGTGCGGGAGGAGTTGGCGCGGGGTAGCAACAAGCCCAGACCGAACCACCGAGAGCGCAGTCAGGAAGCCTCGCCATGACAGCCACCGACACCAACGCCGACGCCGCAGCCCCGCTGGACCTGGCCAGCCTCCCCCCCGTCCTCACCGTCGAGGAGGTGGCCCAGCTCCTCCGCATCAGCCGCGGCGCCGCGTACCAGGCCGCCCGCCGTGGCCAGATCCCCGGGGTGTGCAGGGTAGGGCGGACGCTGCGGGTGAGCCGTGACGCCGTGCTAGATTGGTTGGGCCAAGGAAGCGTTTCGCGGAGGGGATAAGCCCATGACCGTGAGACGTAACCACAGGGGGAAGTGGATAGCAGACGTGGTGTTCACCCATCTTGACGGCCGAGAGCAGCGCGTGACCCGGACCTCGCCGGTGCAGAGCAAGCGCGGGGCAGAGCGATTCGAGCGCGAGATCAGGCAGGCGCTCCAGGCCGGAACCTACAAGCGCAAAAAGGAGACCAAGGAGCAGGAGCAGGGGCCGGCTATGCCGACCCTTCAGGAGTTCGTGGAGGGGCGCTGGCTGCCTGTCTACCCCGCCTCGGCTGACAACCGGCCGAGCACCGTCCTGGCCCGCAGGTGGGCCTTCAAGCATGTGCTGCCCGCGCTGGGGAGCTTGCCCCTGGACAGCATCGGCGCCGAGCAGGTGGAGCGGTTCGCTGCCACCCTCCGGGGCAAGGGGCTGGCGCCCAAGTCGGTCAAGGAGATCCTGGGTGCGCTGCGCCGGGTGCTGGCCTCGGCCGTGGAGTGGGAGGTGCTCGACCGGCTCCCCAGATTCCCGAAGGTGCGCATCCCCCAGCAAGATTTCGACTGGCTCACGGCCCAGGAGAGCCAGCGCCTTCTTGACGGAGCAGGCGACCCGGAGGCCCGGACGCTCCTGCTGTGTGCTCTGCACACCGGGGCACGCGCCGGCGAGCTGACGGCCCTCGAGTGGGGCGATATCGACCGGTCCCGCCGGGAGGTGGTGATCAGGCGCAACAAGCCGGCCAGCCAGCGTAAGGCCGGACCCACCAAGAGCGGCAGAGTCAGACGCATCCCCATGACGCAGGAGCTCCAGACCGCCCTGGCCCGCCACCGGCACCTGCGCGGCCCGCTGGTATTCTGCCGGCCGGACGGTCATTTCATCTCGGCGCAGTTCCGGGCGAAGGTGCTCAACGCGGCGTGCCAAGCAGCGAAGCTGCGCAGGGTCAGGTTTCACGACCTGAGGCACACTTTCGCCAGCCAGGCAGTTCAAGAAGGGGTGCCGTTGCCGGTTCTGCAGGCATGGCTGGGGCACTCGACTATCACCATGACCATGCGCTACGCGCACCTCGCCCCGGATGCCGGGGCCGAATGGATCAAGGTGCTGGAAGGTGCAGGTTCAAGCGAACATGGCGCGAACACTGCGAAGAATGATGCCTAACTACTGCAAATCTCAGAGGCGGCAACCAGATTCGAACTGGTGAATGGAGGTTTTGCAGACCTCTGCCTTACCACTTGGCTATGCCGCCATACGGGCTATGTTTTACTGTCGCATTTTGGCACTGTCAACCGTGTTGGGAATGAGTTAGAAACCTCGGATATGCGAAAGCGCCTGCGCAAGATCCTACCCTGGGCGGTGGCGACGGCTTTATTGGGCTATATGCTCTACACCATCCCGATGGAGGCGCTGCTCACAGCGTTGGAGCAGGCCAACGTCTGGTGCCTGCTCGCGACGGTGTTTTTCGTGGACGTGGGCTGCCTGGTGACGGATTCCTGGGCCACCGCCCTGGTGGTCACCTGGTTCCTGGCGCCCGTCAAGTTCCGGGAGATGGTTCCGGTCAGGGCCGCGTCGTACCTGGTGGCGATCCTGAACTACAACCTCGGCCAGGCCGGCCTGGTCTATTACTTCCATCGGGTCAAGGGCGCGCCCCTGGCCTCCGCCACGTCCATGGTGCTGATGATGATGGGGACCATCATCCTGCTGCTCGGGGTGATGTCGGTGGGCGGCCTGGCCCTGACCAGCGACGAGCGGACCCGCACCTTCGGGATCCCGGTTGCCATGATCTGCGTGGGCGCGGTGTTCTACTTCATCCTGTTGAAGATCCGCCCCGGTTTCCTGGCCAACCGCGCGCTCTTCCGGCCCCTGTTCGACGCCGGCGTGTCGGGCCACCTCAAGGCCACCCTGGTCCGTATCCCGCACTTGATCGTGATCATCGCGTCCCACCTGTTCGGGATGCGGTGCTTCGGCATCGAAGCGCCCCTGAGCGCAGGGCTCGTCTTCATCCCGATGGTCCTGCTGGTGGCCTCGCTCCCGCTGACGCCCTTCGGCCTCGGGACGATGCAGATGACTGCGATCCACTTCTTCGCCCCCTTCGCCCGCGCCACCACGCTGGAGGCGCGCAAGGCGATGGTCTTCGCCTACAGCCTCGGCCTCGCGACCCTGGCCCTGGGGCTGCAGGCGGTGATGGGGCTGGTCTTTCTGGAGCGGGTATCGGCGATGGGGATCTTCGAACGGGACGGGGAGGATGGGGAGAGCTGATCGTGACCGGCGGGGCGCTCAGTCCTAGCCTCCATCCTTGCTGACCGCGTTCCACGGCCTGAAGTAGAGCACGGTGGTCTTGCCCACGAGCGGGTGATTGATCCGCTCGGTATAGCTCGCCTTGGCGGTGACCGTGGAGCTTCCATCCACGATCTCCACCCCCAGGTTGGCGTCCTTGATGCCGAGCGCGCGCATGCGGCCTTCGGTCCAGTCGAGGATCTTCTGCAGCTTCTCATTGCGCTCGTCGTCGCCGATGTTGTCCTGGTGGAATACGCGCTTGCCGTAGGCCCGGGCCGCTGCCTCTGACAGCACCGACTTGGCCTGCCACTTGCGGTAATACACGGGCGAGAACTGCACGGCCGCGTAGAGCCCCGACGCGATGGCGAGGTAGATCAGGATGCTGACGAAGTTGAACTTGCGGGGGGCCTTGTACCTGCCCATGGGGCAATCCTCCTGGAAATAGAACGTCGCTGCTTGATCTGCTGCACTTGCATCTGTGAGAACATGCTACCCGGAACGAGCCACGTGTGCATAGAATTGACTAAATGAGCAACTGGAATACCATCGGCCTGTGACTTCCAAACTGACCATCCTCATCGCTGGCGATCGGAATATCAAAGACATTCTGGCGCAGCGGCTTCCCTCACGCACGTGTGAAATCGTCTGCGCGGGCACCTTCGTGGCCGCCCTGAGCGATGCCGCCGAGGCGTCTGCGGTGGTGGTGGACGGGCAAATGCCCGGCTACCAGGAGCTCTGCGCTCACCTCAAGGGAGACCCCGTAACCACCGACATCCCGCTGATCTTCCTGGTGCATACAGGCAAAGAGGACCCCGGTGTCTCGGTGGAGGCGAGCGTCCCGTTCCGCGATCCTGCCGCGCTGGAGCGCGCCCTGCGCCAGCACTGCGCGCCTCTCGCCCTGGCCTCCGGCTCGGCCCCGGAGGTCGATATTCCGGAACCCGAGCCGATGGAAGACGATGCCCCCGAGGCCGAGGAGATCTTCGACGAGCGGGAGAGCACTGCCATGTTCCGCCGGCCCGCCACCGAGCCCGGGCTCGCCCTGGAGTGGCCCCCGCCGCCTCCGGAGCGCTCGCCGGACCAGGACATGGCTGCATATGCCCGCGCATACGCGGGGTACTTCAACTCGCTCATAGAAGCCCACCAGGACCTGTCCCGCCTCTCCGACGTGGAGCGGCTGCGGCTGGACCAGGTCTCCCGGCTCACGCTCGACGACGCCGAGTCGCTCATCGCCTCGGTGCAAGCTGCCATGAACGAGGCCCTTCGGGAGAAGGACCTGCAGGCCATGCGCGTGCTGAGCACCGCCAAGAACCGCCTCTACGAGAAGCGGCAGCTGCTCCGGTCGATGATCTCTGATGCGAGCACGCCTGGGGTGCCAGCGGAGCCCGGCCCCTCCTCCCAGGCCGCCGCCATCCCGGAAGAAGGCTGGGACATGGACGAGCCGTCGGAGCAGGCGCCGGTGGCCATTCCCTCTGACGGCCCCGTCGTTGACGTCCCCGACGCGTCCGAGCCGCCAGTGCAGAAGAGCGCCCTGACCCTGGCGGCGGAGGCCAAGGACCTCGAGCGCCGCAAGACCAAGCGCCTCGCGCGTCAGAGCGCCCGGCAGCGACGCCAGACGGGCGCGCAGAAAGCTCCTCCCCGGAAGAAGGCCGAGAGCAGCACGTCGCGCGGTCCGAGGCCCGGCAAGCCCGGCTACGGCTGGGTGTGGATCCCCGTGGCCGCGCTGCTGGTGCTCATCGCCTCGCTCACCATCTACTACTCCATCGGCAAGCGGGAAGGGGAGCAGGACGACAAGAAGACTGACAACATGCCGCCCGCCATGAAGTGGGTGGTCATCGAGCAGACCCCCGCCGGCGTCGTGGCCAGGCCCTCGGCTCAGGACCAGGAGAACGATCGGGTCACCTACTCCATCACCTGGTTCAACAACGGTAACCCGGTGGAGGGGGAGCGTACGGCCAGGCTCAAGCCGCAGAAGTACCGCCCGGGCGAGGTGATCCACGTGGAGGTGATCCCCTCAGACATGCACGGCCAGGGGCGCGCCATGCGCTCTCGAGAGCTGACCATCAAGGAAGACTTCGGCGGCCGCCGCCGCGCACCCTGATCTGACTCACCTACTCCATGGCTCAGGCGCCACGGCGGGACAGATGCTCCGCGCCGAGCCAGAACGCGATGGCGTCCCGCGCGATGTCATTGCGGCCGGCGAGGTCGCGCATCACCACCGGGAGATCGCCGGTGACCCACAAGGCACACCTGATGGAGGTCTGCTCCATGGCCGCGGCCCAGCCCGTGTAGTCGAGCTTCCCGTCCGGGGGCAAAGCCTCGCACCGGTCCCTGAGCTGTGGCCGCAGCTCTGCCGGCATCGCCTTGTCCAGGGCGCCGGCCAGCGCCAGCAGGTCACGGCTCATCAGCCCGGAGCGCGCGGCGATACCAGCGGCCGTGCGGGCGGCGTGGATCAGCATCTCGAGCTGCGCCCCGTCGAGCCCGTGGGCCAGCCACAGGCCGCCCGGACCGCCGAAGCTGCGGTGGAATGCAAGGGCGCGCGCCAGGGAGCAGCGCAGATCCGCGGCGGCGCCGCTGGCGACGAGCCTGCGATCCACCGCCAGCCCGAGGCGGAAGCTGCTGTAGAACGCGGCGCCTCCGCCGACGCTGCTGGCCAGCAGGACCCGGGACGGCCTCGGCACCCCCAGCAGCCTGCACACGGAGGCCACAGCTTGCTGAACAGGGTGGTCGCCCCCGTCGGGCAGCGGCGACGCGCTGCCGCTGAAGGGCTGAGATCTGAACGGCGGCGGCAGCTTGTGAGCCGCGGGCCCGAGCAGATCGAGCACGCGCATGGGCGCGCTCAGCTCGGCGGGGTGACGGAGCACCGCCTCCATCAGGCCTGCCTCGGCGACGCCGCCACGCCCGGGCTGAGCGAGCGGGCGGTAGGAGGGGCCGCTGCCCCTGGCGGGTTCGCCCAGGGTGGCGAGGACGGCGCGCACCGCGTCGGCTCGCACCGTGGCGCCCCGCCTTTCCCACAGGGCCGCGCTGCGGCGGAGGCTCTCGGCCATGGTCGGGTCGCGCGCCTGTAGCTCGCCGTGCTCCGCCAGCGCCTCGTCCGCTCGCCCCAGCTCCTCGAGCATCAGGGCCGCGGCGAGCCGCGCCTGGCGATGAGAAGGATCGATCTCGAGCACCGCGCGGAACTGCTCCAGCGCCCCTGAGGAGTCCTCGAGGTGGTGGTGAAGCACCCGGCCGAGGTTCATGCGGTGCCGCACCCCCTCTGCCCGGCGCAGCTCGGGCAGCGCCCGGAGGTATGCCTGCACCGCCTCGCACAGCCCCTGCCAGTCGCCCAGCCCGGTGAGGATGCGGCACAGGTCCTCCAGCGCGTCCCCGTCCGCGCCCTGGAGGTGCAGGGCCTGCCGCAAGCGCTCGGCTGCGCGCCTCGGATCGTCAAAGCGCTCCTCGAGGATCCGGGCCAGCCGGCGCAACAGGCGCGCCTGCTTGTGGGGCGCGGCCACGGCCTCGGCCAGCTGCTCCAGCGAGCGGGTGGCCGCGGGCCAGTCGCCCCGCTTGACCTCCAGCCGGTGCAAGCCCTCCAGCGCCTCGGGCGAGCCGGGCTCGAGCTCCAGCATGTTCTGGTAGGCCGCGGTCGCCTCCGCCGGGCGCCCCAGGTGGCGCTCGAGGACCCCGGCCAGCGCCCGGTTCGCCTCCAGGAGCGCTTCGTGGTCCTCGGTGGCCGCGGCCGCCGCGCGCCAGAGCTCGGCAGCGGCCGGCCAGTCACCCTCGCGGGCCGCCTCCCGGGCGCGAGCGGCGGCGTCGCCGCCGGGTGACGCGTCGTCGGATATGGCCGGGGAGGCCAGGTCGTCTTCCAGGTCTCTCGCGTGGCCCGGCTTGGTGTCCTGCCGCCCGGGCCAGAGCGCGGCCGTGGCTCTGCGACAGGCCGACGCCACGGCCCGGTCCCGGCTCAGATCGGCGAGGCGCTCCAGACAGGTGGCGGCCTGGCCGCGTCGGCCAAGCAGGGACCACACCCGCGCCTGCTCGTGCATCAGGACCCACCCCTCTTGATGCTCGGCCGCCTGCTCAAGCAGCTCCGCGGCCTGCTCCAGCTCGCCCTCCAGCTCCCGGTGGGCGGCGAGCTGCAGCAGCAGGGCGGCGCGCTGAGCCGGTTCGGTCTGCACCTCCAGCAAGCCGAGCAGGGCAGCCACCGCCAGGTCAGGATCCCGCGTGGCCACCGCGCCGCGCTCCAGGGCGTCCAGCGCCGCCCGGCGCGTGCCATCCTGCTGCACCGCGCGGTGGTGGTAGCCGAGCGCCTCCTCCGCCTGACCTGCGAGCTCCAGGGCATCGCCCGCCTCGCACAGCAACGCGGCCGCCAGCGTGGGGTCGGTGACGTGACGCAGCAGCTGCTCCACCAGCTGCGCCACCTCGCGGGGGGGCGCCGGGGGTTGGCCGAGCCAGCTGATGGCGTCCAGCGCAAAGGGTGCGCCCGGCTCCAGCGCCAACACCTCCTGCATGGCGCCGGCTGCCCGGTCGAGCTCGCCCGTGGCCAGGGCCCGGAGCTCTCCCTCGATCCGGAGCAGCTCGACCTGCGCGGCGCGCCCCTCGGCGAGGGGCAGCAGCGCATGGCACGCGCGCGCGGCGGCCTGCCATTGCCGCGCCTCCAGCCGCTGTTGCAGCAGCAGCTGCCGCGCCTCCTGCTGCTCGGGCGCGAGGTACAGCGCGCACAGCAGGTGGCGCGCGGCGCGTCGCCCCTCCGACGGCTGCTCACCGCAGATGCGGCCGATGGTGGTGTGCAGCGCGGCCCTGCCGCGGGAATCGCCGGGGTCCGCGATATGCGCCTTGAGATCATCCAGCAGGCCGGCCAGCTCCTGGCCCTCCGGGAACGGTTGGCCCAGCCCCAGCAGGGCCAGCAGGTGGCCTGGCTGTCCGGCGAGGGCCATGCTGGCCAGCCCCCTGCCGTCGCCCAGGCGGCCCAGGCGATGCGCGCTGATGCGGGCGGCGCGCAGCAGCAAGTCACGCCGCGCCGTCTCTCCCTGCACCGCCTCTGCTTGCCCCAGCAGCAGCTCCACCAGCGCTTCCCATCGCCCGAGGCGACGGAGCAGCCGCGCCACGGCCTCCACATGCACGAGCCCCCCCGGCTCCAGCTCCACCGCCGCGGCGTGGGCCGTCAGGGCCTCCTCATCGCGGTCCATGCGCTCGGCCAGCAGGCCGCGGGTTCGCCAGAGCAGGGCGCCAAACCACCGGTCCCGGGTCTGCTCCGCCCCGCGCCGGCAGAGCGCGGCCAGGCGCTGGTGATCACCGCGCAGCAGCAGCCCGCCGCGCAGCTTGAACAGCAGCTGAGGGTCGAGGCGCTCGCACGCTGCGTCGGCCTCGACGAAGGCGTCGTGGGAGCGCTCCTCCAGCCCGAGGCCTCGCTCGAGCACCTGGCCCAGCTGGAAGGAGAGGGCCGCCCGCTCCGCCCCGTCTTCGCCGCCATGCCGGTCGAGCCGTCGCTGCATCTGAATCGCCAGCTCCGCCCATCGGCCGCGCTGCCACAGCAGCCGGCACAGGCTGCGCGTCACGGCGTCGTCGTCGGGGGACCGCCGCGCCGCCCGCCGGAGCAGGTCCAGCGCCCGGGCCTCGTCCCCCTGCCGGAGCTCCAGCAAGAGGGCGGTGTGGTGCAGCAGGGAGGCCGCGCCTGGTGAGCCGGCCGCCGCCTCCCGCTCCACCAGCGCCCACATGCCGTGCGCGGCGCGGGGATCGCCGGCCTGGTACTCGAGGTGAGCCAGCTCGCCGGGGACGGCGCCGTGGTCCCTCCAGCGACCAGCGGTGGCGCCCTTCGCCGGGCCAGCCTCTCCCCGTTCCTGAGGGGAGGCGCCGCTCTGTTCGCGCTGGTCCATGGGACGGGAGGATATCCTCTTTACAGTTTCGAGGGACCTCTCATACTATTACACTCCCTGGGCTTATCCCAGACTGAAGCAGTACATAGCGCAATGGCAAAGCTAATAATTACATCAGGTGACGAGCCTCAAGAGTACAACCTGGAGGCGTACAACACCCTCGGTCGTCACCCGAACAACACCATCCAGGTGCTGGACAGGATCGTATCCAAGGAGCACGCGGAGATCGTCTGCATCCCGGACGGGCGCTACGAGCTGCGTGATCTTGGCAGCCTCAACGGCACCTTCATGGAGGGGGAGCGGGTCGACCGCCGCATCCTCCTCGACGGCGATGAGATCACCTTCGGCTCCACGCGCATGACCTTCACCGAGCAGCGGGAGACGGACCGCGCGCTGGACCGGGTCACCATCGCGCCGAGCATGATGGAGAGCCACATCCGCCAGCGCCTGACCCCCGATGTGGACTCGGCGTTCTGGCCGGAGAAGGACATCCACGACGAGAAGCTGCTGCGCCGGGACTACGAGCGGCTGCGCATCGCCCAGGAGCTGGGCCGCGCCATCGGCAACGAGCTGGATCTCGACACCCTGCTGCAGAAGATCCTCGACAAGGCGTTCGAGCTGCTGCCTGCGGACCGCGGGGTCATCCTGCTGATGGACGAGGCCGGCAAGCCGGTGCCCCGGGTGGTGAAGCACAAGCACTCCAAGGACCCCGAGGAGATCGTGCTGTCCAACAGCATCATCAACGAGGTGATCCAGGGCAAGCAAGCGGTGCTCTCCTCGGACGCGTCCATCGACGCGCGCTTCTCGGGCGCCCACAGCATCATCATGCAGGGGATCCGCTCCACCATGTGCGTGCCCCTGCTACACGGCGACGAGATCCTGGGCATCATGAACCTCGACTCCCAGATCGCCACCAACGCCTTCGGCGAGAAGGACCTGCGGGTCTTCACGGGCATCGCCACCCAGGCCGCCATCGCCATCCAGAACGCCCGGCTGGCCCACAAGATCGAGTTCGAGGCCCGCACCCGGGCCCAGTTCGAGCGCTTCTTCTCTCCGGAGATGGTCAAGGAGATGGTGGAGGGCCGCCTGCAGCTCGACGGCGTGGGAGAGACCCGGGAGACCACCATCCTGTTCGCGGACATCCGCGGCTTCACCGCCATGACGGAGAACGTCGACGCCCACGAGATCGTGGCGCTGCTCAACGACTACTTCGAGATGATGGTGGAGGTCCTGTTCAAGCACGGCGGCACCCTGGACAAGTACGTGGGCGATGAGGTGATGGCCCTGTTCGGGGTCCCCATCGCCAACCCCGATTCGCCCATCGCCGCGGTGACCTGCGCGGTGGAGATGCAGCGCGCCCTCTCGGAGTTCAACCGCACCCGCGAGGCAGAGGGCCAGGCGCCCGTGTACGCTGGCATCGGCATCAACACCGGGGAGGTGGTCTACGGCGCCATCGGCTCCAGCCGCGCCCTGCAGTACACCGTCATCGGCGACGCGGTGAACACCGCCGCGCGCCTCTGCTCGCTGGCCAAGCCCGGGGAGATCATCTGCTCCGAACCGACCCACGCCCATGTCCGCGAGCTGGTCACCGCAGAGGAGCTGCCAGCGGTGCGGGTCAAGGGCAAGCAGGGGGAGCTCACCACCTTCCGCGTCACCGACATGCGCAAGGGCGAGCCGGGCGAATTCATCCGCGAGCGGACCCAGCCCAGCTGAGGGGCCGCTTCGCGGTCCTGGCTTTAGACTTGAGGCTTGAGGCTTGAGGGGAGACGGTGGGCAGGGGCCGCTTCGCGGCCCTGGCTTCAGGCTTCAGGCTAATGCTCCTCGTTTAAGGATTCATCCTTCGTCTCTGC
>CAZEFW010000199.1:0-13214 GCA_964511535.1 uncultured Myxococcales bacterium
CAGGCGGTCCAGCGCCTCGCCGGGCCCCTGCTCCAGCGGCATCACGGTGTTCAACCGCAGCCCTGCCACCAACGGGTGGGCGCACACCTCCTCGAGGAAGTCAGCGTAAGGCGGCGCGGTGACGATGGCTTTGACCTTCATGTCAGCCCTCTCCTTCCGTCAACGCCATCCTCCATGACGAGATCTAGATTTCCAGCGTCGCGGCACAGAACTCGCATTTAAAGCGGCCCACCGCGGCCAGGGGGATGGGGCCGTGACACTTGGGGCACTCCAGCACCCGCGGGCCGTGGCGCTCCACCCATCGCGACACCTGCTCCACCGTGTCCTGATCCTGGCGCGCCAGCAGGTTGATCCGGAAGTCGTCCAGCTGCCCCCAGGCCCGGGCCACCAGCCCCATGGCGTAGTCCACCGCCCGCGGCTCCTCCTCGATGCGGATCACCCGGTCGTCGCCCACCGCCTCCTGCCACTGCTTCTCGATGGCGTCACCCGGGCGGCCGGTGGGCCGGCGCAGGAACCATGTGTTCCAGCTCTCGGTCACCTGATGCCAGGAGCGCATGGCGTCGGCGTCCTCCTGGGTCGGGATGCCGAGGATCCCCTGCAGCGCCTTGCGGGACACCACCGGGTGCATGGCCGCGTCGCCGAACACGATGAGGAATGGCTTGCGCGCGTTGGGGGTGAAGACCCGGTTCTGGATGTACCAGGCCAGCAGCCCGTAGCTCTCGGGCATGTCGCCGCCGCCGCCCTCGCCGTACAGCCCCTTGAGGCGGTCCTCCAGATCGAAGCCGCTGGCGAAGTCGGTGACCTGCATGGGCCACTGGTCGCAGTGCTCGTCGCCGAACGCGATGAATGTGAGCTCCAGGTCATCGCGGTAAGCAGACAGCGTGTTGTACAGCAGGGGCAGGCGGTCGAAGATCTCGAACGGCCAGTTGGCCATGGATCCGGTGACATCCACGGCGATGATCATCGGGTTCTTGGAGTCGGATCGCACCGTCTTGCGCGGGTCGGTGAGCTGGGTGTTGGGCCGCCCTTTCTGCTCGTAGGTGCGCGGCCCGGCGGCGCGCGCGCGGGAGGCGGCCTTGCTGCGCTTCTCCTTGCCCTTCTCGCCGTAGTCGTACTTCGCCTCGCCGTACCAGGAGGAGGGGTCCTCGTCCCAACCGTACATGGTTCACTCCTTTGTCGAATCGTCGCCGGTGGAGCCGTATCTTGACCCGGCCTCTTCCCGGTGGCGAGTGATGATTTTGTCGCCAAACTCCCGCCGCAGGCGCTCCACGAGCCCCCCCGCGCGCAGCTGCCGGGCCACCTCCGGCGGCACCAGCCTGGCCCAGTCGTCACCCCGTGCCATGGCCACCCGCGCGAGGGTCCCGCTGATGGGCGCGCGCTCGTCAGGCGGCACGAAGTGGATCGGGTGGACCACGGGCCAGAAGGCCGCCACCAGGTCGCGCACCCAGACGTTGGCGGTGACGAACAGGTCGAGCGGGCCAAACAGCTCCCGGACCATCTCGGCCCAGCGCGGTCCGTCGCCAAGGTCGGGCACCTCCAGTACCTGGACATGCTCGGCCTCGCCCAGCACCAGGCCGATGCAGCGCGCGGTCTCGGCAGCGGTGAAGGGGTTGGCCGCGTTGTAGCGGTTGGAGCTGCCGATGCCGATGACCACCTGCTCTGATCGGTCGCGCAGGCCGCGCAGGATGGCCGCGTGCACCCGGTGCACTGGCCGCCAGCGGGCCACCATGCCCACCCGCCCCAGGGGGCCAGGGGGAGGCTCTTTCAGGATCGGGCTCATGGCTGCGACAGATAATAGAGTACATTTTGCTCATGCGGAGATGGATCATCTGCGCCGCCGCGCTGGCCGCAGTGTCGGGCGGGTGCAAGGAGCGCTCGCCGGGCAAGCCGGCCGCGCGCGCGGCCCCGGCGCGGCCCCCCAGCCCTGCCCCGGCGCGCTGGCACGCGGTCCGGTCCCTGGCGCTCGAGGCGCCGCGGGCGGAGCTGGACCGGGGCGGCGTGGTGGTGGACCTTGGCGCCGCAGATCAGCACAAGTACACCCGGGGCGGCTGGCACACGGGCTGGGGCGAGTCCGGCCGGGACGGCCAGACCACATACCTCCAGGCGGAGCGCCTGGGCGTGCTCGCCTTTCACCTGTGGCAGCCCGGCGTGGGGCAGGTCCTGCTCCGGGTCAGGGCCACGGGAGGTGACGCTCGCTGGCGGGTGAAGATCCGCGGCAAGCCGGCGGGGGCGTTCACCGCGAGGGCTGCCTGGTCCGTGCAGACCCTCGAGCTGGCCGCGCCGCTGCAGTGGGGCCGCCACCTGGTGCGGCTCGAGCGGGTGGCCGGCGAGGACGCGCCTGCGGGGCCGCTGCAGGTGGACTGGATCTGGCTGAAGCGGGGCGGCGATCCCGCGGCGCCGCCGTCGCTGCAGCGGGTCGCCACCCGGCGCCACCCCGATCCGCGCCGCGCGCTGGTGGGGGATCCACCGCGCACCCTGAGCTACTACCTGACCGTGCCGCCGGGGGCGTCCCTCGGCTTCAGCCACGCCGCCACCATCCCCGCGCGATTCGAGGTGAAGATCGCGCTGGACGGGGCGCCGGCCCGGAGCCTCTTTCGGGCCACCGCGGGGAAAAAATGGAAGCGGGCGCGGGTGGGCCTCGGCCGGTTCGCCGGCAAGGTGGTGCGCCTGGACCTGATCACCACCGCCGCCGGGCAGGGCGGCCGCGCCTCCTGGGGCGAGCCAGCCGTGGTGAGGCCGGGACCCGGACCGGACCGGCGGCGGCCCCTGCGCAGGCCCCGCAACGTGATCCATGTGCTGGTGGACGCGGCCAGGCAGGATCGGTTCAGCACCTTCAACCCGGCCTCACCCGTGGCCACGCCGGGCCTGGACGCGCTGGCCCGGGAGGGTACGGCCTACGGCGCGGCCTACGCCAACGCCAACTGGACCCTGCCTTCGGTGGCCAGCATCTTCAGCGGCCGCTACCCCCACACCATCGCGCCCGAGGGACAGCTCAGCCGGGTACCCGACGCCGTGCCGCTGCTGCCCGAGATCCTGCAGTCGCGCGGCCTGGCCACCGCCGCCTTCGCGGGCAACATCTTCATCTCCCGGGCCTTCGGACTGCACCGGGGCTGGGACCAGCTGCAACAGAGCCAGAGCGAGGACGCCAGCCCCGACGGCGAGGTGCTGTTGCAAGGCGCCCTGAGCTGGCTGCGCGCGCGCCGCAAGGGCCGCGAGCCGTTTTACCTCTACGTCCACACCATGGAGCCCCATGGTCCCTACCGGCGGCACCAGGGGATCACCGAGAAGTATCAGAAGACGCCGTACGAGGGGCCCTACAGCGACCGCCTCGAAAACGACCAGGTGGAGGCGGTCAAGCGGGGAGCGTTGAAGCTCAAGGCCGCGGACCGGCGCCAGGTCGAGGCCCTGTACCACGGCGAGGTGGCGTACCACGACGGCCTGCTCGCCCGGTTCCTGGACGAGGTCAAGGCGCTGGGGCTGCTGGAGTCGACCCTGGTGATCTTCAGCAACGACCACGGCGAGGAGCTGTTCGACCGCGGCCGCCTGGGCCACGGGCACACCCTGTACGAGGAGCTGATCCGGGCGCCCCTGGTGCTGCGCTTCCCGCCGATCTTTGGCCGGGGCAAGCGGGTTGACCGGCCGGTGGAGCTGGTGGACCTGGCGCCCACCGTCCTCGACGCCCTGGGCATGGCTCCCGTGGCCGGCATGCACGGCCTGCCCCTTCGGAGGGCCACGGACCCGGCCCTGCCCTGGGCGCCGGTGGTGGTGCCCGGCCCCGAGTGGGCCGTTCGCGTGGGCCGGTACAAGCTGGTGCAGCGGGCCGGCGAGGCGCGGCTGCACGACCTGGTGCGCGATCCCGGGGAGAAAAACGATCTGCACCGCTCGTCCTACGTGGCCCGCCGCGCGTGCGAGGTCTACCTCGGCGAGGCCATGGCCACGCCGGCCAAGGCCGCGCGCCTCTCGGGTGCGGCCACCTATCGGCCCGTGCGCGGGGGCGAGATTAAGCTGGACCCGAAGGTGCGGGCCAAGCTGGAAGCCCTTGGATATATCCAATAGACTCGGGGCTGTGATGAGACCATTTCTCGCAGTGATTCTTGTCCTCGTCCCGGCGGGCTGCTTCGATCCCCAGCTCGACCAGGGCGCCTTCAGCTGCGGCGGTGGGGAGGCCTGCCCCGCGGACCACGAGTGCAAGCCCGCCGGCCCCGACGGCAAGCAGATCTGCGTCGAGAAGGGCAGCGGACCTGACGGCCCCGCGCCGGACCTGGGCGTGGCCGACCAGAGCCCCTCGGACTTTGCCCCTCCCGACACCCAGAAGTGGTGCCCCAACGGCAAGATCGATCCTGGCGAAGAATGCGAGGGCGCCAAGCTCAACGGGCAGACCTGCGTCACCAAGAAGTGGACCGGCGGCACCCTGGCCTGCAACGCCGCGTGCAGGTTCGACTACAAGGGTTGTTACCTGGTGGCCCCGGACCCGGCGCATACCCTGGCCAGCCCCACCTACGGCATCGTGCAGGCCGCCGAGCTGGCGCCGGGCCCGGCCGCGCAGGTGCTGTCGGTGTACCCAACCGGAAAATCCCACGTGGGGAACAAGGACATCGCGGCGCGACTGCTCGGGGTAAGCACCGCCGGCCTGATATCTCCTGGCCTGAAGATTGACGTGACCTCGGCGGTCAACGACCAGGGCATGCCGGCCGCCGCCTTCGACGGCAAGAGCAAGTACCTGGTGGTGTGGTCCGACGCCCGCGCCGACAAGACAGATTATGAGCTTTACGGCCTCCTCCTCGGGATCGATGGTGCCGTAACCCCGGGCATGACGGGCGGGATCAAGCTCATGACCGCCACCGGCAACCAGAGCAACGTCGCCGTGGTCCGCATCGCCACCGGCTGGCTGGTGGTGTGGGAGGACGCGCGCGCCATAACGACCTCCGGCATCGACATTCGCGGCACGGTCTTCGACGACAAGCTCGACCCGGTAAAGAACAAGACCGACTTCGTCATCTCCGGCGCCGCCGGGAACCAGGTCGGCGTGCGCTTGGCCGCGGCCAACAACAGGGTCCAGGTGGTGTGGACCGACACCAGAGCCAAGCTGAGCACCTCTTTCGACATCTACGGACGGCAGCTGGACCACAAGGGCACCCTGCTCGGGACCAAGGACGGTGACATCATCGTCAATCAGAAGAACGGTCAGGCCGCGCCTGACATCGCCTTCGACGGCACCAACTGGCTCCTGGCCTGGCAGGACGACAGGAACCACGGCACCAAGTTCACGGGCACCGACATCTACATGGCGCGGCTCGGCCACGCCAACGGCAAGCCGGTGAGCTCCGACATTGGCGGCGTGATGCTGTACAGCGGCCCGGCGGATCAGCGCAACGTCCGCGTGGCTTGCATCCCGGCCATGAAGACCTGCCTCACCGCCTGGACCGACCTGCGCAACAAGAGCCCCAACCTGGGCGACATCTATGGCGCGCGGCTGGACATGTCCGGGTTCACGATCAGGGACAAGGCGGGCATCCCGCTGGTCAAGGCGGCCCGCGCCCAGG
The DNA here is from genome assembly GCA_964511535.1 of uncultured Myxococcales bacterium. Lineage (GTDB taxonomy): Bacteria > Myxococcota_A > Polyangia > CAZCFB01 > CAZCFB01. The sequence goes on from CAZEFW010000199.1 coordinate 5,544, forward strand.
ACCTGCCCGAGCTGTCGGCCAGAGGCGTTGCGTTTCAGCTGGTCTGGTCCACCAACGTCGCTCACAACGCCAGCCTGGTGGAGGCGGCCAGCGTGGTGCCCTGACCGCCACCGCGCCGGCGCCTGCGAGGAGAGGATGACCTGATGAAGCTGCTATACGGCGTCGTGGGCGAGGGTATGGGCCACGCCACCCGCTCCCGCGTGGTGCTGGAGCACCTGCTGGCCGACGGCCACGAGGTGGAGATCATGGCCTCCTCGCGGGCGGCCGACTTCCTGTCAGCGCGCTTCCCCGAGGTGCATCGGATCCACGGGCTGCACATCGTCACCGACGACAACCGGGTGAAGAAGGCGCGCACCTTCCTGTCGAACCTGCTCAAGGGCGCCGTCTCGTTGCCAGGGCAGATCGAGGCGTACTTCAAGCTGCTGGAGGACTTCGAGCCCCAGGCGGTGATCAGCGACTTCGAGTCGTGGACCTACCTGTTCGGCAAGGCCCACGGCTTGCCGGTGTTCTCCATCGACAACATGCAGGTGATCCACCGCTGCGACATCCCCGAGGAGCTGCTCAGGGGGCACCGCGCCGACTTCGAGCTGGCCCGCGCCTTCATCCAGGCCAAGCTGCCGCGCTGCGAGCACTACTTCATCACCACCTTCTTTCAGCCGCCCATCGGCCGCAAGCGCACCAGCCTGCACTTCCCGATCCTGCGGCCCGAGATCATCAGCGCCCCGGTGGAGCGGGGGGACCACCTGCTGGTGTACCAGACCGCCGAGGGCCACGAGGAGCTGGTGGAGGCGCTGGCCGGGTGCGGGCTGGAGTGCCGCGTCTACGGCATGCGGCGCGGCATCGAGCAGGAGCAGCGCGAGGGGACCCTGCGCTTCATGCCGTTCTCCGAGAAGGGCTTCATCCGCGACCTGGCCACCAGCCGCGCGGTGGTGACCGGCGGCGGCTTCACCCTCATGAGCGAGGCCGTGACCCTGCACAAGCCGGTGCTCTCGGTGCCCATCGAGGACCACTTCGAGCAGATCCTCAACGGCCGCTACCTGCAGCACATGGGCTACGGCCGCCACGCCGAGGAGGTGGACGGCGCTGCCCTGGGCGCGTTCCTGGAGGCGCTCCCGGACTGCGAAGCCGCCCTGGCTGAATACCACCACGACGGCAACGAGGAGCTGTTCGCCGCCGTCAACGAGCACCTCGACCTGACGTCGGTGGGATATTACTAGCCCTCCGGAGTCGGGAGCCGGGAGCCGGCGAGCGAAGCGAGCCCAACACTCTCCCCTGAAGCCTGAAGCCCGAAGCCTGAAGCCGGCGAGCGAAGCGAGCCCTAAGGCTTCGGACGCCGCACCTGGCCCGGGCTCCACTCGTCCCTGATGATCGGCTTCGCCTCGGCCTTCTTCAGGATGTTCTTGGGCACCGCCCAGCGCGGCACCACCACGTCCTCCACATGGTGCCGCATGTAGTCGTCGTACATGTGGAACATGCCCCGGTCACCGGTCTTGAGCCCGTGGCTGTTCTCCACGCGCCACTTGCGCACCTTGCCCCGCTTGCCGGGGATCGGATCGTAGCCGGTGATGGCCATGGCATGGTTCGCCCCGGTGAGCCCGGCGTTGAGCTTGTCCCGCTTGGCCAGGCGCGAGCTCGGGATCAGGTTGCGGTAGTTGAACGCGCGCAGGCTGAGGATGCCCCTGGCGTCCCCGGGGCCCACCTTGATGTCGGCGCGGTGGGGGTTGTCGCTGTCCACGTTGACCCCGAACAGCACCGCCTCGCCCTTGCGGACCGTGCGCTTGATGGCCTGCTGGATCACGTCCATGGACACGTTGTACTCGTTGAACGACTTCATGCCGGGGGACACGCCGCTCTCGTAGCGGCGGTTGTAAGAGCGGTTGCTGTAATTGGTCAGCGTCACGTAGTCGAGCTGCTTGTCGGTGACGCCCAAAAACTGCCGGGCGAAGGTCTTGGGCGTGTACTGCTTGCCCTTGTGGGTGAACCGCCGGGGCGGCTTGCCCAGGGCGGTACCGAGCAGCCCGTCGATCTGCTTGTTGTAGGTCCGCAGCAGGTTCTGGCGCTGGGCCTTGCTCGCCTTGGACTTGTCGAGACGGGAGAAGTCCCGCTGGGCCTTGGCCAGCATGCTCTGCAGGCGGTTGATGTAGAGCCCGGGCTTGGCGCCGTCAGCGGTGAGCGGCATCTTCTCGGCCGGCACGTAGCCGTGCTTGCGGATGATGTCCATGGCCCAGATCTGGAAGCCGCCCTCGTCCGCCTCGGCCACCCGGGACAGGTCGGGCGCCTGGTCTCGTCCCTCCTTGCTGGAGAACTCCTTGATCAGCGCGCGCGCCGTCTGGCGCATGTTGTAGTAGTTGACGAAGCTGGAGCTGAGCATGGGCGCCCCGCGGCCCTTTCGATGCATCTTGCTGGCCAGCACCCGGCCGGAGGCGAAGATCCAGCAGTTGCCGCTGCCGCACTGGTCGCGGACCTTGTAGGTCTTCGGCTCCGGGACCTTCACCTTGTAGCCGGGGTTGTGCTTCTTGACGAAGGAGCGGCGCAGGGCCACGGCCTTGAGCCCGTACTTGCGGATCGCCCGGTTGAGCACCCGCTTGGGCAGCTGGCGCTTGGCCCGGTCGCTCATGGTCAGCACCTTGCTCAGGTCGAAGCCCTTCCTGGCGTGGCCACGCCCGGGTAAGGCGATCACCAGCAGGGCGAACACCATGACCCCCACGATCCTCCATCGCTGACACCAACACTTCATCCTGACGTACCTCCTCGTCCAGGCAGCTCGGCACACGAGATCCGGGATCCTGGACCGACGTATTGATGAGCAAGCGGCGTGCCAGGCAGGAGGGACGCCAAGCTGTTGAAATCAGGTGCGAGGGGAGCCCGGGATCCACCGAATCCCGGAGTCGGCGGTGGCGGTTGGGTCAGCCGGTTGGGGGCCGGTACACCCGGGCCACCACCTGGTCGGCGTAGCAGGCCACCGAGTCCATGCCCACCTCGTAGTCCAGGTCCGAGTGGGCCTCCACCGCGTACAGGTCCACCCCCGCGCTCATCTTGTGCCGACGCACCAGCGCCAGCAGGGCCTTGAGCGAATCGGTGTGCTCTGCGCGGTCGCCGCCCAGCGCCGCGTGGATGGCGCGCATCACCACCGCCCGGTCCGCCTTGCTCAGCTTCTGCACGGTCAGGTCCAGGTCCATGCGCGCCACCGCCTCCTTGTAGATCTTGCGGATGCGGCGGGTGCCCAGGGCGAGCAGCCTGTCGTGGCCCTCGGCCACGGCCGCCCGGGCCACCGCCTCGGGCACCGAGGGGAAAGCCAGATCCACGCCGCCGCCGGCCACCCTGCGGCACAGCTCGATGCTGGCGTCATCAGGCGGCGAGCCAGCCTCGACGAGCAGCTCGACGATTCCCTCGGCGCTGGAGAACCGCTCGGCCAGGCTCCAGCACACCGGCGCCAGCGAGTCGCTGGGCAGCAGGACCCGCACCGTGTCGATGCCTCGCGCCAGCGGGCCGCGCATGGCCTCGAAGCAGAGCTGCCCCAGCCGGGCCTCGATCTGCGACGGCTCCAGGCCGCCCTTGAAGCCCACCTTGACCCGCTGATCCAGCGGCTCACCGGCGGCGCGGTAGGCGGCGATGAACGGCTCCTTGACATGGCGCACCTCGCCGCGAACGGCGATGGAGATGCGCCGGTACTCGTCGAAGAAGGTGCTCCCGGCCGGCAGCGACCGCTTGATCAGCCGACGCTCGGCGGCGGACAGCTGCGCGCAGAAGCGCAGCGCCGCGTCCCGACCGAAGTCGCTCAGGATGACTGCCAGGATCGGCTTGGGGTACAGGTCCATCGGTCGCTCCTCGCGCTCCTACTTCGCCACCAGGACCTCGCGCACGATGGCCTTGGTGTCAGCAGAGGTATGGTACACGAAGATGTGGCCGTCCTGCCGCCGGTAGATGGAGGGCATGTCGTTGCCGCAGCCGTGGGGCTTCTTGGCCGACAGCCCCAGGGGGTTGCTCGGCAGGGGCGACCAGTTGACCAGGTCGGTGCTGCGCGCCATGCCCCAGCCGTAGCGGTTCTTCGCCTCGCAGGTGAAGTCGGTGTCCGCGCCCTCGTAGACCATGTAGACATACGACCCCTCGCGCAGCAGGCGGGCCATGGAGTGCTGGCCCCTGTCCCAGCCCGAGGCGGGCGGCTTGAACACCGGGTTGCCCGGGTGCTTGACCAGCGAGCTCATGCTCTTGCCCGAGGCGAAGCCGACGCTCATGTTCTTGCCGCCCAGGGGGAAGCCGGCGTAGAACACGTACACCTTGCCGCCCTCGACGAGGATGCCCGGCGTGGCCAGGGCTCCCTGGTCCCAGGCGCCGCCCTTGCCGTGCTTGAGCAGCTGCCCCTTCTTGGACCAGGTCACGCCGTCCGAGGACTCGGCCCAGTTCAGGGCCGCCACGTGGGACTCTTCGTACACCATCACCCACTTCGACCCGAGCTTGGCCACCGCCGGCGCCACCGAGAAGATGTGCCCTGCGTCGGGGGAGATGATCACCCCCTTGAACACCTGGAAGGCGTCGCCCTTGTTGCTGGAGATGGAGAGGCAGATGGAGGTCTTGCCCTTGGGCATAAAGCAGCGGTGGTACATGTACACCGTGGTGGCGGAGATGTCCGGCCGGGCCACGGCGAAGGCCTCGCGGTGGCCGGGCCCGCCTTCCACGGGCACTGACGTCTGGTCCGCCTTGAACTTGGCCTTGCCGGTCCAGAGCTGAGCCAGGGTGGGCAGCCCGGGCTTCGGTTTGTCGGGGGGCAGCGTACGGTCCCGGGGCCGGCGGTCCGGCGGGGCGTTGGAGTCGCTTGCGCCGGCGTCGGCCGCGGCCAGGTCAGGGCGGGTCCCGTCGACGGCGCCGGTGCCCGTATCGGAGGTGGTGAGCTCTCCGTTGCAGGCGATGGAGAGCAGCAGGGACAGGGTGGCGGCGCGCAGTGTCATCGTCATGGTGGTTCGACAAGCTTACCCAAGGCACCATAAACTTACGACATACCTTCCGCGAGGAGCCCTTTCATGACTTGCCGCAGAAATAGCCTGTTGATCGCGCTGCTGATGTTCGCCGCCGCGCCCGCCGCCCAGGCCGCGCCGACCATCAAGGAGGCGGGCTGGACCAAGATCCGCGAGATCAGCTTCAGCAATGCCCAGAGCGCGCGCATCAACCCCAAGGACGGCGCGATCTATGTGGCGCGCCGGCAGAGCTCGGGCGGAATCTACCGCGTGGACGCCTTCGGGCTGGAGACCAAGATCGCCAGCGCCAGCTACCCGTCGGCGCTGCTGATCACAGCCAACGGGGACCTGTTCTGGAGCGAGGATCACGGCGGAAACATCTACCGGGTGGCGTACAAGACCACCACCAAGCAGACCTGGGTCAGCGGCTTTCACTCTGGCGACGACGACCCCATCGGCATGGCCGTGGCGCCGGCGGGCTACACGGGCAGCCTGCTCAAGGCAGGCGAGGCGCTGGTGGTGGACAGGGGCTATAACGGCCCGGACGAGGTGTGGAAGTGGAACCCGGCCGTGGCCCAGGGTGAGGCGCAGGTGCACAAGGACAACGGCACCCTGGTGGACGCGGTGGACATCGCCATCGACAAGGTGTCGACCTATGTCCTGGACACCGGCGGCTCGGGGCCGGGCAAGATCTACTCCCTCGGGACGGGCGGGACCCTGACCGCGCTTGCGCCCAAGATGACCTTCCTCAACGCCGGGGCCATCGCGGTGGAGCACGCCACGGGCGACCTCTTCATCACGGACAACGGGCCGGGCCGGGTGATTCGGATCAAGCCCAAAACCGGGGCCGCGTCCCTGGTCATCGAGGGGCTGTCGTTCTTTGGTGACGGCTGGGCCTCGCTGCAGGTAACGCCGGACGACAAGACGCTGGTGGTGACCGCGAAAGGGAAGACCTACATCTACGCCCGCTGCGGCGTCTCACCCGCGGGGTCCGCGGGAGACTGCGATGCCAACGGTACCCTCGACGCCTGCGATCTGGCGCTGGGCAAGGCCAAGGACTGCAACGACAACGGCGTGCCCGACAGCTGCGACATCGCCAAGGGCACCAGCTCCGACTGCGACAAGAACAAGATCCCCGACGAGTGCCCGTCCTGCGCGCCGGTGGAGGCGGTGTTCGTCATGGACCACTCGTCGTCCATGAACGACGAGGCGGCGGCCCTGTGCGGCAAGCTCACCGCCGTGACCAAGGCGCTGGCGGCCAGGGGGATCAAGCTCAACTCGGAGATGCTCGGCATCGCCGCCAAGCCGGGGGGCGCCTACTCCTGCCTCACGTCGTCGGTCATCGCGAAGTACGGCACCACCGTGCCGCTAAACCCGCCGGCCAACCAGGCGGTGCTGGGCAAGTGCCCGGGCAGCAGCCAGGTGGCATCCGAGGACTGGGGCAGAGCCACCTCCGTGGTGGCGGGGACCAAGAAATGGACCAAGGGCAACATCCGCATGGTGGTGCCCATCGCCGACGAGGGGCCCTGGTGCGGCAACCCGGCCAGCGACCCCGGGCTGGACCGCGACTCCATCACCCAGGCGATCAAGGTGGCCAAGGCGAACAAGGTCATCGTCTCGCCCATCACGGGCACCGGCTCCGGGTCGGGGGTGATCAAGCTGGCCACCGACCTGGCCAAGGGCACTGGCGGAAAGACCATCGGCTCCAAGCAGCCCCAGGCGGACATGGCCAAGGCCGTGCTCGACATCATCAAGAGCGCTTGCTTCACCTTCAGCGACTGCAACAAGAACGGCTCGCCCGATGACTGCGACATCAGCACCGGCAAGAGCAAGGATTGCGACAAGAACAAGGTGCCCGACGAGTGCCAGAGCCCCAAGCCCACCTGCATCAAGCCGGACATGGGCGTACCGGACATGGGTGTGCCGGACATGAGCGTGCCTGACCTGTTCGTGCCGGACATGAGCGTGCCGGACCTGCCAGTGCCCGACCAGGCTGTGCCTGACCAGGCCATCCCCGACCAGACAGCGCCCGACCAGACGGCGCCCGACCAGGCGGCGCCCGACCAGGCGATGGCCGATTCCATGACGCCGGACCAGGCCGCGGCCGATACCAGCGCCACCCCGGACACCTCGGCCAGCCCGGACACCTCGGCGAGCCCGGACACCTCGGCCACCCTCGAGGCGGGCCCCAAGCTGGACGGCGGCACCAAGACCTTCGAGGGCAGCGGCTGCGACTGCCGCGTGAGCCAGGGTTCGCCCTCCCCCGCCCCGCTGCTCCTGTTGCTCGGCCTCCTGCTGTACCGCCGCCGTCCCTGACCTCGCCCCCGGCCTTGCCCAGCCTTGACACCGCCCCCACCCGGTGATAATCCCTCTCTCCGTCCGGGGCTGTAGCTCAGTTTGGGAGAGCGCTAGAATCGCACTCTAGAGGTCGTGGGTTCGATCCCCATCAGCTCCATAATCATTGAGGTTTTTCGACCTCACCTTCCTGTAGCACCGATTGGGCATCCAATCGGTGCTACTTGGTTTTGGGCTCGGTGTTCGCGCACCGGGCCCGTTGTGATTCTGCTTCTCCTTTACTATCAAGACGTTCCAGCATGCGCTGCTGGTCAGCCTGTGCTGCTTCACTGGAATCGATGTAGTGATCCCTGGTCACGCGCGGATTGTTGGTTCTTCTCACTCGATGGTGGGTGGCAGCGGATTTCCCTTTTGCGCGCAGGCG
>CAZEFW010000200.1:0-13117 GCA_964511535.1 uncultured Myxococcales bacterium
GGTCCCGCCCTCGGGCAAGATCCTGTCCGGCGGGGTGGACTCCAACGCCCTGCACAAGCCGAAGCGTTTCTTCGGCGCGGCGCGCAACGTGGAGGAGGGCGGCAGCCTGACCATCGTGGGCACCGCCCTGGTGGACACCGGCTCCCGTATGGACGAGGTGATCTTCGAGGAGTTCAAGGGCACCGGCAACAGCGAGATCCACCTGGACCGCAAGCTGATGGAGAAGCGCATCTTCCCGTGCCTCGACATCAACAAGTCGTCCACCCGGAAGGAGGAGCTGCTGCTGGTGGAGCATGTGCTGCACAGGGTCTGGATCCTGCGCCAGCTGCTCTTCCCGCTCAACGTCATCGACTCCATGGAGTTCCTCCTGGACAAGATCAACAAGACAAGCACGAATCAGGAGTTCCTCGACTCCATGAGCAGTTGACGCGCGGCTGCATAAGCGCTATTAGAACCAGCCGCAGTCGGAGGGTTAAAGATATGAAGAAGAGCATTCACCCCAGTTACAAGCCGGCCACCATCGAGTGCGCCTGTGGGAACACCGTCGAGACCTACTCCAATCGTGGGTCGTACCGCGTGGATATCTGCGCTGCCTGCCACCCGTTCTACACCGGCAAGCAGAAGCTCATCGACTCCGCGGGCCGCATCGAGCGGTTCAACCGCAAGTACGGCCGTACCACCACGCCGGCAGCAGAGTAGCGCAGAGTTCCCCCTCCCGTCCTGACCGCGCTCGCCGGTCGCCCCCATCATCTGGCATCCTCGAGCCTGCGCGGCTATACCATCTGTTCGTGCAGCCCGAGGAGTAATTGATGTCCGAGAAGCAACCAGTCAAGTGCAGCGATGTCGGGGGCCAGGCGGTCATCGAGGGGGTGATGATGCGGTCGCCCAACTCCTTCGTGGTGGCGTGCCGTCGCCCGTCTGGCGAGATCGTGCTGCGGGAGCAGCGCTGGCACTCGCTGTGGCACCGGTTCAAGTTCCTCAAGTGGCCCTTCATGCGCGGCGGCGTGGTGCTGCTGGAGGCCCTGGTCAACGGCATGTCGGCGCTGACCTTCAGCGCCAACCAGCAGGAGATCGCTGAAGAGGGAGATGGGGATGGGGAGGGCGAGGGGAACAAGGCCCCGGAGCCCATGAGCCCGGCCGCGGTGGCCGGGATGGTCGCCCTGTCGGTGGTCTTCGCGATGATCCTGTTCGTGGGGCTGCCCCACCTGCTCACCTGGCTGGTGGGCTTCGACACCGACTCCCTGGCGTTTCACCTGGTGGATGGTGCGTTCAAGGTGCTGATCCTGGTGGGCTATATCGCCGCCATCGGCACCAACAAGGAGATCGCGCGGGTGTTCATGTACCACGGGGCCGAGCACAAGACGATCTGGGCCTACGAGAAGGACCGCGAGCTCACCGTGGAGAACGTGCGCGAGGAGAGCCGGTTCCACCCGAGGTGCGGCACGTCCTTCCTGGTGCTGGTCATCCTGGTGAGCGTGTTCCTGTTCGCGGTGCTGCTTCAGTACCCGCTGTCCGAGTACAAGATCGTGGATCACCTGCTCAAGATCTTGATAAAGATCCCGCTGATGTTCCCGGTGGCGGGGCTCGCCTACGAGGGGATCAAGCTGTCCGGCAAGCACCGGGACGCGGCCCTGGTCAAGGCGATCATCTCGCCAGGGCTCTGGTTGCAGCGGCTCACCACGCGGGAGCCGGACGATGACCAGCTGGAGATCGCCATTCTCTCGCTGCGCAAGACGCTGTGGCGGGAGGGCGCCGCGCTGGATTCCGACAAGCGGGGGGTGGAAGTGTTCGAGGACTTCGCGGCGGCGATCCCCGCCACGGAGACGTAGCAGCGACGCAGCGTCTTCTTTGGTCTTTGGTCTTTGGTCTTTAGGCTTTAGGGTGATTACCCATGTTCGAAAAACTTGATGAAGTGGTGGTGCGGCACGATGAGCTGGAAGGGCTGCTGTGCGATCCAGCGGTGATCAACAACCGTGATCAGTACCTGAAGCTGTCAAAGGAGCGGGCGGAGATCGACGAGCTGGTGCAGAGGTACCGGCGGTTCCGTGAGGTGGAGCTGCAGATCGAGGAGAGCAAGGAGCTGCTGGCGGATCCCGAGATGAAGGAGCTGGCCAAGGAGGAGTTGGACGCGGGCAAGGCCGAGCTCGAGCAGCTGATCGGCGAGATCAAGGTGCTGCTGCTGCCCCAGGACCCCAACGACGGCAAGAACATCCTGCTGGAGATCCGCGCCGGCACCGGGGGCGACGAGGCGTCCCTGTTCGCGGCGGACCTGTTCCGGATGTACTCGCGCTTTGCGGAGCGGCGGCGCTGGAAGACAGAGGTGATGAGCTCCAGCCAGAGCACGTCCGGGGGGTTCAAGGAGGTCATCGCGCTCATCAGCGGAGAGCGGGTCTACAGCCGGCTCAAGTACGAGAGCGGCGTGCACCGGGTCCAGCGGGTGCCGGTGACCGAATCTCAGGGGCGAATCCACACCTCCACCGCCACCGTGGCCGTGCTGCCCGAGGCGGAGGACGTGGACATCAAGATCAGCGACAAAGATCTGCAGATCGACGTGATGCGCGCCGGGGGGCCGGGCGGCCAGAGCGTCAACACCACCGACAGCGCGGTGCGGATCACGCACATCCCGTCGGGGCTGGTGGTGATCTGCCAGGACGAGAAATCCCAGCACAAGAACAAGGCCAAGGCGCTCAAGGTGCTCAGCTCCCGGCTGCTGGAGCAGGAGCAGGCCAAGCAGGACGCAGAGCGCGCAGAGGAGCGGCGCTCCCAGGTGGGCGGCGCGGCCCGCTCCGAGAAGATCCGCACCTACAACTTCCCCCAGGACCGGGTCACCGACCACCGGGTGGGCATCTCCCGTCACAACCTGCCCGGCGTGCTGGACGGCGACTTCCAGGACCTGCTGGACGGCACCCGCGCCCACTTCCAGGCGGAAGCCCTCAAGGCCCAGGGCGGGTGATGGCAGCGGCGCCTTCGCGCCGCCGAATGCCAGATTGCCGATAGTAAAATGTCAAGTAGGGGGGTCAGACCCCCCTACTTGACATTTTTTCGGCGGGTCAGGTAGAGGAGCGCCAGGAGGCCCGCCAGGCAAGGGAGTCCGTGGGGAGGGGCAGCCGGGTGGAGGCGGCAGTCGCAACCGGTGTCGGCGCCCTGCCCTGTGGTGCTGGCGTCTCCCGCGCTGGCTCCAGTGTCCAGGCTGGCGCCAGCCTCCAGTGCCGCGCTGTCGGGCCTGCCGGAGTCTGGCGGAGCTGAATCTGCCCCGCTGGCGTCCGGCCAGGCGCTGTCCTGGGTTGCCGAGTCTGGCGCCGCGGCGTCGGGTGGGCTCGAATCGGGCTGCGCCATGTCCGGCTTGGCCAGGTCAGGCGCAGCCGAGTCAGGCTGGAGCAGGTCAGCCACGGCGGCGTCAGGCAGGGCCGCGTCCGGCATGCCCATGTCCGGGACGCCTGCGTCCGGGCCCACCCCTGTGGTGAGAGACTTCTTGTTGTTCGCCTCGTCGCTCTCCGCGGCAGCGCAGCCAGCGTCGATGAAGGTCCAGGCCGTGAGCGGCCCTGGCTTCACCCCGCCCTCCACCTGAGTGATGGTCTTGCACTTGCCCTTGCCCAGGCCATGCACGAACACCTTCCAGGAGTGCTGGGTGCTGCAAGTGGGCGGCCCGGCGGGGTTGGTATAGATCTCCAGGTCCACCGTCTTCATCTGGGACGAGCCCTTGTTGCATACCTCCACCTGGTAGGTCACCGTGGTGCCGCTGACCTGGGCCGTGAAGCTCTTGATGTACAGGTCCGGCGGATCCACCGTGTAGGAGGCCTGGGCGGCGTTGTTGGTCTCCACGGCCTCCGTGATCTTGCAGTCGGCGTCAACCAGCGCCCAGGCGGTGTACTTCCCGGGCTTCACCCCTGCCTCGATCTGCTTGAAGCTCTTACAGGCGGCCGGGTTCATGAAGGGCAGCGGGTAGCGCCAGGAGTGCTGCAGCCCGCAGGTCGGCGTGTTGTTCAGGTGGGCGTACAGCTCCAGGGCCGAGGTCTTGGCCACGGTGGACCCCTTGTTGCACACCTCCACCTCGTAAGTCAGGGTGCGGTCGTTGACCGACACCTTGAAGCTCTTGACATGCAGGTCGGGGGCGGCGGCAGCGCTCGTGGACAGCAGCAACGGGATCAGAGAGAACAGCGACAGTCGCAAGGAAATCACTCCTCGACCCGCGCGGGGCAGAGCCTGTACGCCTTGACCTTTTCGCACTCCAGCGCGGCGCATTCGTTGCAACAATCCCGGCAAGCAGGGTCGCGCGAGCAGCCGGCGGCCACTGCGGCCTTGGCCAGCCCGAAGGTCTTGTCACCATGGCAGCAGGTGGAGATACGTTCGTAGCAGGCAGCGCAGGTCTCACCCTGCTCGGGCGCACAGCAGAGGAACCGGGTCAGATCCACCGGCTCCTGGGGGTTGCCGTCCGAGCACGCGGCGGCGAACAGGACGGCCGTCACCAGCAGGCCGGCGGCTATGAATGGGCGTTTGGTCATGGTTCAGCCGGGCGGCGCCCATGATATGTTCGCGGTCTCATGACGGTCAAATCGTACCTCCCCGGTGCCCTGCTCTGCTGCCTGGCGGTCGCCGCCCCCGCCTGCAAGGAGTCCAGGCGCGCGCCCGCCGGGATCAGGGTCGAAAACGGCCTGGGCCTCAACAGCTTCCCGCTGGGGCTGCTCGCCAAGGGGAAGCTCGACGCGGCGGCGCTCAGCAGTAAGACCATCTCCGGGGCGCTCGACAGCTCCCCGGGGCTGGCAGGACTGCTGGAGTATGTGGTGGAGTGCGCCCTCGCCCCGGGACAGGTGGTGGACCTCCGGATCGCTGGCAAGACCGTCAAGCTGGAGGGCTCCTTCGGCATGAGCCCCGGGTGGGCCAAGGGCCCCTGTGATGAAGCGTGCCAGGAGTGGGTGACCGCCTGCCTGATGGCCCGCACCAACGTCTTCACCATCCCGGTCTCGCTGTACTTCGTCACCAACCACCCCGCGGCCCACAACAAGGGGATGACCGCCGCCGAGGCGGCCATCTACGGCGTGGAGGAGGGGGCGTTCTACGGCAACTGGTTCCTCGATCCCCCGCGTCAGTACGCCTGCTGGGGCAGCGGCCGGGATCCGTACTACCAGACGCTCCGGGTCTGCACCCAGCCGGGCAACGCCTGCGGCTTCCAGGTTGTGGGGCCGTGCGGGGTTATGGATGGCCGCACCGGCGGCGCCGCCACCCGCAGCGCGTGCGAGGGCAAGGACCCGAAGTCCGGGGCCTACACCCGCTGCCACAACCGCGCCAGCCTGCCCGGCGGAAAGGCCTACCCCACGCCCAACAGGATCTACACCCGAATCATGACCACCTACATCAAGCGCAGTCGGTTCGTGGAGCGGCCGGCTGCAGCGGGCTGCATGAGCAAGCCTCCCGGTCCGGACGCCGGTGTACCTCCCGACATGAGCGGGGCGTCGGGTCGCGCCGGGTCGCCCTGCCGCAACGACGACGACTGCAACAGCGCCACGCTGCACTGTGACGCCAGGGCGTCGCGCGGGGTATGCACGAAGGCGTGCCAGGGGGGCGCCAGCATCGCCGAAGAGGAGAAGCAGTGCGGCGGGGCTGGCACTACCTGCCTGGTGCGGGGCGATCCCAAGACCACCGGCGCGGCTTTCTGCACCCGGGCCTGCACCGCGGGGCTGAAGCCCGGGGCCCCCAAGGGGTGCGCGCCAGGCCTGCTGTGCACCGGCTTCTGGCTCACAAACAGCACCATGGACGCGCCCGGATGCTACCCGTTCTGCTCGTCTGATAGCCACTGCCCGTCAGGCTTCCACTGCGGCCGCACCGGCGAGTGCGATCCGCTGAAGGTGCCGGACACCCTCAGCGCGGACGGCGACCCGTGCGATGCGAGCAAGGTGACGGTGTCACAGTGTCGGGGGTTCTGCTCGCGCGTGGGCCAGACCGACGCCACCCAGGGCATCTGCTACAGCATGATCAACCTGGCCGAGGGGAGCCGCTGTCCTGACAACCCGGCCAAGATGGAGTTGGTCTCCAAGAAAGGCCAGGACGACATGGGCCTGTGCATGTACAGGAAGTGCGCCACTGACGCCGACTGCACTGCGCCGCTCAAGTGCATCCTGAGCAACTTCACCTTCTCGAGGGTGTGCGCTTACTTCTGATGCCTCGCCGGCCCAGCTGCCCGGCGCGGCGGTTGGCCCAGCTGACCATGGCCTTGCGCACTTCTCGCGGCGGCACCGAGCCGAGGCGCAGCAGCTTGGCGTGGAACTTCCGGGCGTCGTAGTTCTTGCCCAGGATCTTCTTGCATTTGCGCTGCACCTTGAGCAGCTGGCGCTTGCCCTGGTAGTAGGCCAGCGCCTGGCCCGGCCAGTCCATGTAGCGCTGGATCTCCGCCTGGGCCGTGCCCTTGCTGACGAAGGTCGAGCGCTGGAAGTACCGCGCCGCCTGCCGCGGGGTCATCTTGCCGGTGTGCAGCCCGGTGTCCACCACCAGCCGCGCCGCGCGCCACAGGTGGTTGACCAGGAAGCCGATGCGTTCGTTGGGCGCGAAGGCTTTTTTGTTATCACGCCACTGCTCGGCGTACAGCGCCCACCCCTCGTCGTAGGCGGTGCTGGCCGCGCCCCGGCGGTACTCGGGCAGCCCCTTCTGCTTGTTGGCGTACATGGCCGCCAGGTGGTGCCCGCCGTAGATCTCGTGGGTGATCAGGGTGGCCAGGTCGTACTTGCGCTGGCCCTTGAGCAGCTTGCCGGTGTTGACCTCCAGCACCCCCTCCCGCTGTCCGCTGGCGGTGTACTGCGCGGCGACGGTGGCCTCCTGGTACGGCGCCACCCGGGTGACCTTCACCTTCGACGGCGGGATCGGCGCCATGCCGCGCGCCAGCTTGCGGGTCTTCTTGATCTCCTTGCGGGAGGCCTCCATCAGCTCCTTGCCGTTCTTGTAGCGGTTGCTCGCCCGCCGGTTCAGCCCGTGCATGAACGAGCGCGTGGAGGCGGCCTTCGGGTTGATCTCCTTGACCGTCTTCTCCAGCTCCTTGTGCAGCCGCTCCACCTCCCTGCGGCCCCACTTGCCCAGCGACTCGGGCGTCGGGTGCTTCTTGCCCAGATGCTGGGCCATGTGGTGCAGATAGCGCCCGCGATCCTGGCCCAGCTTCGGTGCCTTCGGCAGGTACTCACGCTGCAGGAAAGATTTCAGCTTCCGGTGTGACGGCAGCACGTTCTTGTGGATCACGTCCCGCAGCTCGCGCCGCAGGGCCGGCAGCTGCCGCTTGCCCTTCATGTTCTGCTCGAGCTGGGCCTCCAGGGCGAGGAACGGGTTCTTGCTCTTGCTGCGGCTGGTGAGCACCTTGAGGCTGTTGATGGAGGACTCGATGACCGGCCTGGCCCGCAGGCGCCCTTCGCCCATGCCGCCCTTGAGCATGCCGATGTAGCCGTCCATGAACCTCGCCGAGTTCTTCAGGGTCTTGATGGTCCAGCGCCAGTCGCTGACCGTGCGCCCCTCGCTGGCGGTGCCGCCGCCCACGATGCTGTGCATCAGCGACTCGCTGCCGTTGATGTCTTCCTTGATCCAGCCCTTGGTGATGTACTCGCGCTGGCTGGTGAGCTCTGACTTGAGCATGCGATGGGTGATGCGGGCCTGCTGGTTCAGGTTTCCGGACTTGATTCGCTTCAGCCGCCCCTCGAACCGGTCCAGCTTCTTGACCCAGGCAGCGTTGGCCCTGGGAGTGACATTGGGACGCAGCAGCCGATCTTGCTGGGCCCAGAAGTAGTCGTCAGCGATGGCGTTGAGGTTCTTGACGCTACCGGACTCCCCCCGTCCATATCCCGGCACGATCCAGAGGACCAGGGCCAGGAGCACACTCGAAACAAATCTCACGGTCATGGTTCCCTAAGGAGCAAGGACCGTGCCGAAGTCGGGCCTCGATATTATTCAGTTTTTTAGAGTCCTGGCATCTCCGAGAACCGGAGAGCCCTGGAAAGTCTAGTCACCCGCTGCTTTTTCCATTGTGGCATTCTGGCATTCCGGCGTTCTGGCATCCTGGCATTTCAATGCCGCAGCCTCCTCGATCCAGTCCATGAAGTCCTCGGGCGCCTTGGGATCCGTGTACCGCCTGCCATTGATCAGGAACGACGGTGTGCCGCGCATGCGCAGCCGCCTGGCCTCCTTGATGTCCAGCTCCACCCGGGCCGCCACCTTCGCCGAGTCGAGGTCCTTTTCGAAGCGGGCCATGTCCAGCCCCAGCTCCCGGGCATGGCCGAGCAGGTCGTCGCGCTCCAGGTTGGCGCGGTTGTCGAACATCAGGTCGTGCATGGGCCAGAACTTGCCCTGGTTCTGGGCAGCCACCGCGGCCGAGGCGGCCCCCATGGCCAGCGGGTGGATCTTGACCAGCGGCCAGTTCAGGAAGCACACCCGGAGCTTCGCCCCGGCGCGCTCCTGGAGATCCTCAACCAGCTTGCGGCCCAGCGCGCAGTAGGGGCACTGGAAGTCGCTGATCACCACCAGGGTCGCCGGCGCGGACGGCTCGCCGCGACAGGGCGCCCGGCTCAGGTCCACCTTCTCGGGCTCTACCGGACCGAAGCGCTCCAGCAGGCGCGGCGCGATCTTCTTGGGCTGCTCGCCGCGGCCCAGGGCGCGCAGGATGGCCCTCGCCGCGAAGGGCGCGCGAGGGCACGCGTCCCCGGCCGAGATGCACCCGGCCAGGTTTCGGCTCTCGCCCTCGCACGGGCACCCGAGCCCCCGGGCCAGATCGAGCAGCATGCCCTGCCCCGCCTCGTTCAGCGCCGGCATCCCCTCCCCGGCGGCCCGGGTCAAGCGCTCGACGATGACGGCGTCAGGTTGTTCGGGGGCGACTTTGTTTCCGACGGGCGCTGGCTTCTGAGGTGTCCAGGACTCCGGTACGGGCGTGTGGCCGCTGCAAGCGCAAGCCAGCAGGGCGGCGACGAAGGAGAGGCACGTTTTCATGGTGACCCCTTTTACACTATGCTTGATTCAACATGAAGCCCCCTGCCCCCGTAGCGATAGCCATCACCGTAGCCCTGGCCGGGCTGCTCCTCGCGTGCGCTGACGACCCGCCCCTGCACGGCGCAGCCTCGCTGGCCCTGTCCGACGACGGCATGTCCGCGGACCTCCACGACCCACCCCCGCCCGACGATCCGCGCCACTTGCCCACCCTGGACCATCGCCTGAACCTGGTGTACCGGGCCGCGCTGGACGAGGGCGATGCCGCCGCCATGGCCCTGGCTCGCGAGCTGTCCCTGCCCGTGGTGGGCGACGCCGTCGAGGCCCAGATCAACGTCCGCCCCGGCTGGGAGCTGGAGCAGATCCCGGACGGCGCGCTGATGGCGCTGGGCGCTCGCCCCACCGTGCGCGGCTACACCGTCATGGAGGCGCTGGTCCCACCCGCGCGCCTGGGCGCCGTGGCCAGCGGCGTCCCCGCCATCGGCTCCCTCGAGCCCACCCCGGACGCTCACCCCGACGTGGGCCGCGAGCTGAGCCAGGGTGTGTCCAAGACCTTCGCCGACCGGTTCCACTGCCGCGGCGTCACCGGCAAGGGGCTGCACGTGGGCGTGGTGGACATCGGCTTCTCCTACTGGGACAAGGCCGAGCTCGACGGTGAGCTGCCCAAGAGCGCGGGCAACCCGAACAACAGCAACTCGTACCACGGCACCGCCTGCGCCGAGGTGGTGGCGGACATGGCCCCCGAGGTCACCATCCACCCGTTGATGCACTCCTCGCTGGCCAAGCTGGAGTACTTCGTCAAGACCGACCTGAAGAAGAGCGGCATCACCGTCATCAGCCGCTCCCTCTCCTCGACGGGCGGCGGCTTCGGCGGCACCACCGGGGCCTGGTGCGACCTGGCCAAGAAGGTCAACGCCGCCGGCGTGGCGTGGGTCAACTCCGCGGGCAACTACGGCGGCGGGCGCTACTGGAGCGGCACCTTCACCGACGCCGACAACGACGGCTGGCACGACTTCGCGCCCGGCCTGGAGGTCAACTCGTTCAAGCTCTCCAGCACCGACACCATCACCATCGGGTTGACCTGGAACGACTACCCGCACACCGCCGAGAACTACGACCTCTATGTTTACCGCTACGACAACGGCAAGTGGGTCAACTACTACAGCCGCAAGACCACCCAGAGCGGCACCCAGGAGCCCAAGGAGTACATGAAGAAGACCTCCCCTGCCGGAACATACGGCATGGCGATCTATCGCAAGAAGGGGACCAAGGCGGGCATGAACCTGCGCGCGTTCAAGTACGACGGCGGCGGCAGCTTCAAGTACTACCAGCGGCACCGTTCCATGAACACGGCGGCGGAGTGCAAGGAGGTCATCGCCGTGGCCGCCGTGCCGCAGGCGGTCTTCTTCACCGGGCCGCAATCCTCCAGCTCTTCCCAGGGGCCCACGCTGGACGGCCGCACCAAGCCGGACGTTGCCGCGCCGACCTACGTGCGCACCAGCGTCAAGTCCTCGTTCAGCGGCACCTCGGCCGCCGCGCCCCACGTGGCCGGCGCCATCGCGCTGTACATGCAGGCCACCGGCAAGGGCGCGCTCGAGGCGGCCAAGCTGATGGTCCAGGACGCGATCCCCATGGGTCACCCGAACCCGAACAACATCTACGGCAACGGCCGCCTGGCCCTGGACGGCAAGCGCTGCGGCTGGCAGTGCGGGCCGAACCAGCAGGGGCCGTGCCAGACCAAGTGTGGATCCACCGGTCAGGGCACCTGCGGGAACCAGTGCGTCTGGGCCACCTGCGTGCCCCCCAAGGAGATCTGTAACGGCAAGGACGATGACTGCGACGGGCAGAAGGACGAGGACGGCGTCTGCCCCAAGAAGCCGGACATCGGCGTGGACCGCGGTGTGGACAGCGCGTCGTCTGCTGACCAGGGGCGAGATGGCGCGGTGGATCCCCCCGCGGAGGATGACGAGGGGAGTTGCAGTTGCAGGACCGGATCCTCCCTCCCCGGCGGGTCCTCGCTGCTGTTGTTGACCCTGCTCCTGTTGGTGGCGCGCCGCCGCGGCTGAATCAGCCCCCCTCCATTCCCGCGGATGATGACCAACCGGTCATTGACAATTCGTGACGCGTCGTGTTAACCATCCCCCCGAAGAGTGGTCTGTTAACGTAACTGAGTAATTTTGCCCCCTTGGGGGCTTTGTTTCTACATCGGGAAAGGAGATCACATCGTGAAAATCCTGGTCACTGCCAAGCGCGTGCCCGATCCAGAGCAGAAGGTGAAGCTCAAGGGCGACGCCATCGATCTGACGGGAATGAACTTCGTGGTTAACCCCTTCGACGAGTACGCCGTCGAAGCAGCTCTGCGCTTGACCGAGAAGATCAAAGGAAAGCTGGTCAAGCGGGTCGGCGAGGTCATCGTATTGACCATCGGCGGCAAGGACGCCACCCAGCAGCTGCGAGCCTGCCTTGCCATGGGCGCGGACAGAGGCATCATGGTCGGAGGTGACGACGACCAGCTCGACTCCGAGCAAGTGGCGCGCCTCATCGCAGCCGTGGTGGAGCAAGAGAAGCCCGACCTGCTGCTCATGGGCAAGCAGACCGTCGACGGCGAAAACAACCAGGTCCCGCAGCTGGTGGCCGGCTACCTGGGGCTGCCCCAGGCCTGCTTCGCGGGCCAAATGGAGCTGGCAGAGGACAAGAAGTCGGTGACCGTGGGCCGTGAGATCGACGGCGGCATGGAGCTCAAGAAGCTGCCCATGCCCGCGGTGGTCTCGGTGGATCTGCGCATCGTGCTGCCCAAGGCGGTTGTGAACCCGGACAACGCCGGCCACGAGTACGCCGAGGGCCCGCGCTACGCATCGCTCAAGGGGATCATGCAGGCCAAGCGCAAGAAGGTGGCCGACATGGACGCCGCCGGGCTCGGCGTGTCCCTGGCGCCCAAGGTCACGGTTGTGGGCCTCGAGGCGCCGCAGGAGCGGCAGGCTGGCGTCAAGGTCGAGTCCGTGGACGAGCTGATGGACAAGCTTCAGAACGAGGCCAAGGTCCTCTGAGCATGCATCGCGATCCAGCGGCTCGTCACAGACGGCCGCGTGGTTGCACAGATAAAGGAGAATGCGAATGGGCAACGTACTGATCGTCGCGGAGCAGAAAGGCGGTGAGTTCCGCTCCGCCACGCTCAACGCGATTACCTTCGGCAAGGACATGCTCGGCGCCCTGGGCGGCGGGGAGCTCTACGGCCTGGTCATCGGCGCAGGTGTTGGCGGCGCGGCGGCCGAGATGGCCAAATATGGCCTCGCGAAGGTGTTCGTGGTGGACGACCCCGGCCTGGACAAGTACATGGCAGAGACCTACGGCGCGGTCGTGGCCGCGGCTGCGAGTGCATGCGGCGCTTCTGTCGTTTGCGCCACCTCCACCGCCTTCGGCAAGGATCTGATGCCTCGCGTGGCGGCCCTGATGGGCGCCGGCATGGCCTCGGACATCTGCGGCGTGGCCGGCACGAACAAGTTCAAGCGCCCCGTGGCCGCGGGCAACGCCCTGGCCCTGGTGGAGGTGGCTGGTGATACCATCGTGGTCACCCCGCGCCAGACCGAGTTCGAGGCCGCAGCGGCGGCCGGCGAGGCGCCGGTGGAGGCCCTGGCCGCGCCGGCTCTCGACGCTCTCGGCGCAGAGGTCGTGCGCATCGAAGAGGTGGCGAGCGCGCGTCCGGACCTGGCAGAGGCCAAGGTGGTCATCGCGGGTGGTCGTGGCATGAAGAGCGAGGAGAACTTCAAGATCCTCGAGGACCTCACCGACACCCTGGGCGGCGCCCTGGGCGCAACTCGCGCGGCCTGCGACGCCGGCATGGTCCCCAACGACCTGCAGGTGGGCCAGACCGGCAAGGTGGTGGCTCCCGACCTCTATATAGCGGTGGGCATCAGCGGCGCCATCCAGCACCTGGCCGGCATGAAGTCGTCCAAGGTGATCGTGGCCATCAACAAGGACGAGGAGGCGCCGATCTTTCAGGTGTCCGACTACGGCCTGGTGGCCAAGTGGGAGGACACCCTCCCCGACCTGCTGGGCAAGGTGAAGGCGCTCAAGGGCTGATCAGGCCCAGCCCGCCCCTGCAGCGCTCAATCAGGCGTCTCCCGGGGGGGCTCTTATCGCGCAAACTGCGCACAATCCCCCAATTAAT
>CAZEFW010000201.1:0-13102 GCA_964511535.1 uncultured Myxococcales bacterium
CCCCCGGTGAGAGACGCGCGGATCACACTCAGGGATTCAGGCTCCTGACACAGCGGAAGCCCATGTCGTGGAGCTGCTCGCCCACCTTGAAGCGCTTCTGCGCCAGGAAGAAAACACTGACTGTTTGAAATCAATGAAGCGGGCGGGCCGCGAGTGTTACCTCGCGCAGGGGCGGGCCGACATTGGGTAACAAGTTGAGCGACAAGGGCCTGGCGGCGACGCGCTACCCCGGGCCGGCGTCCGAGGCCGTGGGTGGGCAGCCGATCCCGGCGCTGCGGCCTGCGTATGTCGTGCGGTCGGTGACGCCGGCAGCGCAGACGCCGAAGCCGGTGCCCCAGCCATAAAGGCAGACGCTGCCGGCGGGGCAGTCCTCGTCGTACTTGCAGACCATGGTGCATGCCTGCCGCACGCAGGTCTTGCCCGGCGCCAGCACTGCGTGGCACAGCGAGCAGGTGGCGCCCTTGACCACCCGGTCCCGGGTGCTCGGCTTGTACGGAAAGGCCGCCGGGGCCAGTCCACACTGGGCGCCGTACCCCGCGGGCGCCGGCGGGCGCGCCGCCAGCTCGCAGGCCTTCTTCGCCAGGTTGCATGTGAGCCGGGCGGTGCCCACCGGGGCTGGCCGGCAGTCGTCGTCCGAGGTGCAGGCCGTGCCCGCCATGATGGCCTGGCTCGCGGGGCAGAACAGCCAGATCAAGTGAGCGTACATCTGCTTGCTTACCGGGCCGCTGGAGACCAGGGTCCCCGCGTAGCGCTTGTCCGGCTTGGCGCAGGTGCCGGCGCTGCATGTTCGCAGCATGTTTCCGGTGCTGCACATGGGGCCGGGGTGCGGGTACGGGTGGCTGTGGGTGCAACACTTGACCGCCCCGCCGCCCAGCTCGTAGACCTTGCCGCCCGAGCAGCCGATCCCGCTGAAGTTGCAGTCCCAGTGGCAGCCCGCATAGCACTGGTCGAGCTTGACGAACCGGTCCACCGCAGGCGTCAAATCAGGCGCGGCGTCCGGGCTGCCCGCCTCCACGGCAGGCGCGTCCTTGCCCGGCGCGTCCTTGCCCGGCGCGTCCACCAGCCCCCGGTCCACCGCCGCCCCCTTGTCCCCCGCGTCAGCGCACCCGAGGGCAAAGATCAGCCCCAGCCCTACCAGCAAGCGTCGTCTGTACATGGATCACCTCCCCTGAGGAGGGATTGTACATCGCTCTACATCGGCGCGATGCGGTGACTTGGCGCGGCGCGCAGCCTTCTGTCAGAGAGCCTCTTCCCAGCCGCGCCGTCCAACCTCTGATGCCAGCCAGCGAACGAAGCGCAGCTTGCGGGCAACGCCTCGCCGCTCGCGGAACCGATGGATGTCTCCGCCAACGCACAAGTAGGTCATGAAGGTCTCGGCGAAGTCCTCCGCGGGGGAAGTGGCCGCGTATTCAGTCACATGTTCATCAGGCTGGTAGGTTGCAGTTGGCCCGGCCTGGTCGTAAGGGCCGCCGAAGGCGTCCCGGAAGCGCGCGCTGCGGCGCACCAGCGACGGATGCTCCACGGCGAAGGCGTGGCCCAGTTCGTGACGCAAAATGTCGCGCATGGAGCTGGGGTGACGCCCGCCCAGGCCCAGCCCGGCGAGGAGCCGGCTCCAGGTGATCAACGGGACATAGATCCCGCGGGCACGGTACCCGGCCAGCGCCATGGCCCGCCCGGGCTGCTCCACATAGAGGCCCTCGTAGCCACCCAGCGCGGCGGGCTGAGTGAAGACCGGCACATCCCAGATGCGCCGGGTCAGCAATCCAGCCGCTGCCACTTCATTCATCACATGGTCCAGCGCCCGCTGGACGCCGGCGTGGGTCAGCCGCTTCATGCTGCCTCCTTCTGCCAGGTGGGGCTCCTGGCCTTGCGTTAATCGGCGCGGCCCATCAGCCCACCCCCTCGCGTTCGGCTTCCTCACAACACCAGACCGGACGGCCGGCCCGGAAGTTCTCTGACATGCCCGGGGCCAGGCTCCCCTCGCGCACCGCCAAAACCAGAACCTGCCGAACAGTGGCAGCGTCCCGTCTTCACGGCGCAGGCCGCAGTTGCTACCGTCACTTCATGCCTGCTACCGAAATCATCTACAGCCAGGAATCCCTCGATCTCATCATGAGCAAGATCGAGGCCGACCTCCAGAGGTACAGCTCGGTCCAGGATCTCGGACTGGACCTCGACAAACTCGGCGAACCCACCCAGGCGGTGCTTGCCGTGACGGCCGCGTTTGAGCGGCTGGTGGGTCAGGTATTCATGGAGATGCGGGCCGAGGAGGGCGCCGAGATCAGCTCGAAGCAGCTTGCACATCAGCTGTCATGGGTGGCCAAGCAATACAGGGACCGGGCAGAGCAGAAAGACCCGGAGGCGATCCACTTCCAGAGCATTGCGCGCTTCGCCTGGTTTCTGCACAACACGCGCAACTATGTCTCGCATCTGGGTCGCCGGGTCTCCGCGGACGACAGAATGGAGGTGCTGCGCGCGTTCTGGCAGGTGTTGAACTGGCGCCTGGAGTATTGCGACCTGCTCACGGCCCGCTGGATCATCGAGGCCCCGGTGCGGGAGGTATGCCCGGTGACCAACAGTGACGGCGAGCTGTCAGTTCCGCGATCTGTCTGGCAGCTGATGGAGGATTTCAGGCGCCACTACAGGGAGCAGGAATACGAGCGCCTTGCCGCCTGCATCGACGAGGACTACGTCGGCCGGCTTTACGAGGAGGAGGACCGCGCCGGCTTGATGTCAGCCATCCGCGGGTACCACCGGGATTGCGATCCTGACAACATTCGCCCGACCATCCACCTGACCGTCCACGGCCACCACATCGACGACGACGGGCAACTCTGGCTGCACATCAAGTTTGTCCTGCACGAGGAGGGCGCGGATGTGGAGACGGAGGTGCAGTTCGTCAGACTGCGTGGCCTGTCGAGCGAACGGGCTCGCATTGTCGAGATACGACAGCTGCGGCCCTGAGCCTCAGCGCCGCCACAGCATCACCTCGCCGGTGGCCGGGCGGAAAGCCATCTGCTGGCGGGTCTCGGCGTTGAGCACGGGGGCATGATCCAGGCAGCCAGCCAGCGTGTTCAGGTCTCCGGTGGTGGCGCTCCGTCTCAGCAGCCGCTTCAGCGACGCCGCGCGCTGTCCGGAATCCGCGAGGTCTTCGAGTCCGGCGTTGGCAGCTGTCAGTGCGGGTGCCACGTGGTGGTTGGCCTGAGTGATCACCTCCCCGCCTGCGCGACGGACCCTGGCGCGGGTGCGGGTTCGCTCGATCACGCAGGCCTGGTTCGGGGTTGAGCCGCACAGCGTGAAGAAGGCGGGGGCTGACAGTGGCGTGTCCCGCAATCCAGCGAGGGCGGCGTCGAAGCTGTCGGTGGTTTCCAGCACCTCCCGCAGCAGGAAGGCGGGGCCGAAGTCGAACCCCGGCATCCGCGTGGAGGGTGCCCAGTTGATCGTGACCGAGTAGCGGCCTGGCAGCATGCCAGACAGCACGCCCACGAAGCCCAAAACGCCTACGGCGTAAAACGACCGCTTGCCGCGCCGGAAGTCCAGCAGCCGGGTGGCCTGGCCAATGCGGGTCAGGGGCCAGTCGAGGTTGCGCACATGTACCGGCCCGCCATGGGCATGCGGGATCACGCCAGCGGTGCAGCCGAGGTGCCCGATGTCGACGATGTGGCTCAGCTCGAAGGCGCAGTTGAGTAGCGTGGCCTCTCCAGAGGTCAGGCCCAGCCCCCGGGCCCAGGCATCCATCTCGGCGACGTATCGCCCACCAGACGATATGTACCGCTGCCGAAGCAGCGCGCCCGCGCCCTGGAGAACCAGGCGGGGCAGCGGCGTGCCCTCGAGCGCCTCGTGGGCCAGCCGCCTGGCGGCCCGGGCCTCCACACGGATCACCTGGTCCCATCGTTTCTCCTCGGGGAGGTCGAGGTCGATGACATGGTCGGCGCGGGAGGTGGCGTCGTGGCATTGGAAATCTGTCATCTCCCGCTCCCTGTGGTCTGGCCGTTCATTTCAACTCGTGCTCAGGCGCTGCGGCGAAGCGGGACGACGACGGCCAGCTGGCTCGTCCCCGCGGCGGCGGTCCGCTGCTTGCTCAGCGCGCTGTCGTAGAGCCGTTGAAAGCAGGCTGCGCACAGCGGGTGCATGCGATCGGTGTGCACTCGCTTGTGGCCGCGGGATGCTCGCGAGATGAACAGCGGCCGCTTGCCGCAGCGGCAAGGCCTGCGGCGAGGGCCGTGAAGCGGTGGGCGGATGGGGGTGGTCCTCGAGCGGTTCATGGCGTCCTCCTCGTATCTCTATGAGGAAGGACGTAGTCGTCGGCGCCTTTCTGACGGTCAGTCGACCTAAACAAGGAGAGCGGGACCGAATGGATACCGGTGGTAGAATCAGCTTCGCGTGTTCCCCTTCATCGCCAACACCGACCGGCAGTGGTTCGACTACCTGTCCATGCGCGCCGAAGACGGCCGGGTGGACGAGGTCAACTTCTGGCAGCCCAGGAGTGTCAGGCCGATGAAGAAGATGTCGCCCGGCGAGCCGGTGTTCTTTCGGCTCAAGAAGCCGGACCACTGCGTCGTGGGGTTTGGCTTCTTCGCTCACTTCCAGGTGGTGAGCATCGAGAATGCCTGGGACCTCTTTTCCTGGCGCAATGGCGACGATTCCTATTTGAGCTTTTTGCAGCGTTTGTCCCGGTACCGGGGCGATGACCTGTCAGTGCCAGCCAACCGGCGCAAGCCCATGGGATGCACCATCCTGCGCGAGGCCGTCTTTTGGCCCGAGTCACGCTGGATCCGTTGGTATCAGGACGAGGGGTGGGCGCCCAACATCATCCAGGGCAAGACCGAGACCGATGCCGTGCGTGCGGCGCGTCTGATGAAACAGCTGGAGCTGGACACGGCGGCGGCGCCCGCTGAGTTCGCGCCGCGCTTCGAGCTGGTGGAGGGCGACGAGCGCCTGTGGGTGGAATCCAGGACCGTGCAGCGAGAGGGACAGGGGACTTTCCGCCTGCGCCTGCTGGACGCCTACGGTCGCTGCGCCATCTCCGGTGAACGCACCGAGCCCGTGCTGGATGCGGCCCACATCCAGCCCTACAAGGGCCCACGGTCGAACCACATCCAGAACGGACTGCTGCTGACCAAGGAGTTCCACGCCCTGTTCGACGAGGGCCTGATCACCGTCACCCCGGACTACGAGGTGCGCGTGTCCGAGGCCATCGCCCACCGCTGGAAGAACGGCAAGCGCTACTACAGCTTCGACGGCAGCAAGCTGCGCCAGACACCGCAGCTGCCTGACCTGCAACCCAGCCGCGACGCGCTGGCATGGCACGGCGAGTTCCGATTCGAGGTGTGATGCCGTTAGCTTAGCTAATGAAGAACCCGGCCGCGAAGCCCACGGCGCCGCCGATGAGCCCGCCTGCGACAGCTCCCTGAACGCCGAAGACCTTGCCGACGTTGCCGCCGATCATGGCGCCCGCCTTGCCGCCCGCGGCCGCGCCCGTGAGCCCGCCGACCATCTTCTTTGAGCCCTTGGTGGGGAAGAGGCTGCTTCCGCTTTTCTGGATTTCTTTCTTCATCGTTCACTCCTGGAATCGTGATTTCCGCTTACGGGAAATTGACGCGCCTGACGGGTGTTTTCTGACAG
Source organism: uncultured Myxococcales bacterium (assembly GCA_964511535.1). Lineage (GTDB taxonomy): Bacteria > Myxococcota_A > Polyangia > CAZCFB01 > CAZCFB01. Next base: position 5,626 of record CAZEFW010000201.1, read on the forward strand.
CTCGATCCAGATCCGCCGTCAGCAGCTCGAAGCGGTTCGTTTCAACGTGCGAAGTGTCAGAGCCCTCTGCCGCATGCCGTCTCTCCTGTGTAGGTCGCAGTCATGAATCGAACTGAACGGGAGACACGCAAATGAAACTCATCGCAGGCAACGACCCCACCCTCATCAGCCTTTGGGCCCTCCTGAAGATCCTGTGCAGTACGGACAAGAAGAAGAAGCGCAAGAAGTAGCGCCAGCGGCCACGCGCAGAACATGCCCGCGCCCGGGCGGCCGTGGAGCACGGTCGGCGTCCAGGGCGTTGTGCGGTGTTTTTGGATCAGCCGGGCCCCCGAAGAAGGGGGCCCCGGGCGTTTTCAGTCGGACTCCCGAGCCACGGTCACTTCAAGGATCTCCACCTCTGACATCCGCCCGCGCTGGCGCAGCTCGATCACGTCACCCTTGCGTGCGCCCACGAGTTGGCGGCCGAGGGGCGAGTTGTAGCTGATGCGGCCCTGGGTCGGGTCGCCGTCGTCGTAGCCACTGATGAAGTACTCCCGGGGCGTCTCCTCGTCGTCCTTGAGGTAGGAGACAACACACCCGACGCCCACCATGTCCTTGCGGTTCTCCCCCGGCATGACCACCTCGGCGGCGGCGAGCATCGCCTCGAGGTCGCGCACCTTCTTGGCGCGCTGGTGCATCTGGCGCTGATTCTCCTCGTAGGCGAAGTTGTCGTGCCAGACCGACGAGTCGCCCGCGCCCGCCGCGTCTTCGTTTTCGTCGCAGATGTCCCGGTACGACTGGCGCGCCAGCGCGATGCGATCCTTGAGCCGCTGGATTCCGCGGGGGGTGAAAAGGTAGCGCGTGATCATGTTCATCGGTGCCTCCTTCGATCCGGATGACACCTACAAGGACGCGGCCCCGGCGCCCCTTCTGACAGGAAGCGTGGGCCTACAGCTTCGAGAGGTTCTGCTCCAGCTGAAGCAGGTGGGCCATCTCGCCGAGGAAGCGGCTCATGCGCGGCAGCTGGCAGACATCGCCCCACGGGAAGCGGCGCAGCTGGCGCAGCCATTGCACCCGTGAGCCATGGCTGTCCCCCGAGAGTCGTACTTTGCGGTTTGCGGCGGCCACGGAGTGGGCCAGCGCGTGCAACATCAAGTAGGCGCGGAAGTACTGCTCCGGGGCGTAGCTGTGGTTGATCACCTGGTCTCCCCCGCACAACCAGACGACCCCCTTGCGCGAGATACCCACGGCGGCGCTGGCATCGTACTCGATGGTGGCGTCGGCGCTTACACGGGCTGCCCTGTCGCTCCGAGGATTAACGAAGGATGCCAGCGCGCCGAGGGCGCGGTTCATTCGGCCATCGTCCAGGTCGAAGAGTCCGCCCTCCTCCCGGATGAAGGTGAGGGCCTGGAGTTCTCCGGGCGCAGGAGGTTGGGGTTGCGGGTCGAAGATCGAGCTGGCGCGGGCTTCAGGATCCCGGGTGGAAGCCTGAGCCCAGCCCAGGAGTCGGTCCAGGCTGCTGCGGGGGAAGCTGCCGTCACGCCGCGCGCTGCGCTGAACGATGGCCCCGCTGCGGAAGCCGCTCCGGTCGCCGCCCCGCGCCATGACATGGCTGATGGTGCCGGCCGTGAGCAGATCCAGCCCGTCGCCCTGGAACTGAAAACGCAACGCCGTGGCCGCGGAGCCGCCAGGGAAGCAGAAGTAGGTGGCTGACTGCACCTTCATCCCGTGGTGCTGGCCGTCCACCTCCAGCGAAAGGCGGTTGTTGACCGGCCCAAGCGCCGCCGGGGGCAAGCTCCAGACCGCGGCGCCGCCCCCCGGTCCGAAGCCGAGCGCCTCTCTGGCCTCGGGGTGCAGCAGGTCCAGGTAGGACTGCGGGCCCCGGTCCGATTGCCGCGTGATTCGTTGCCACGGCTCGCAGGGTGCGCCATCGGCAGGGGCGTCGTGCCGTGCCCAGAGCGCCACCTCCAGCGGCGCGGTGGCCCCCTCGCGACTGTCAAGCGGCAGCTCCCGCAGCAGCCCGGTCAAATCGACCTCGCTGCTCATCTTGCGCGCCGGGGCGTTTCCCCTCAGCGTCTCAACGCCGCCGATGGCCTTGTCGCGCCGGCCCACCAGCGGCTTCCAGTCGATCCAGCGGTCCAGCACCTTGATCCGTCCGCCGGCCCACAGGCAGGTCAGGGTACAGGTCGGCACATTGTACTGGGTTAAAAACAGCTTGGCCGAGTTGCCGTAGCCGAGGCGGCGTCCCCGGTATCGGTCCTCCGGCCAGTCGGGCTTCCTGAGGCGCAGCAGGGCCTCGCCAGCCTGCTCGCACGCGGCGAGAAATCGGGTCAGCTCCCGGCACTTCTTGTCCTTGAACGCGCTCGAGGCGTTGCTCACCAGCTCCTCGGCCCCGGCCTCGATACCGTCCCGATCGTTGGCAGTGCCGAAGATGCCCACGTGGTCGTCCAGCGTGCCGACGCAGCGCACCACCCCGTCCCAGCCCAGGGCCTCGAGGGTCTCCTCGGCCCGCGCGCGCCCCTGCTCCATTCCGAACCGGAACACGAACAGCAGCCGCGCCCGGTTCATGATCTTCAGGCCCTGCTGCCCCAGGGGCCTGCGCCCGCTGCCTGGACCGGCGCCGGCGGCGTCGTAAGACCGCCGGCCAGCCCAGGTCTCCAGGATCTTCCGCAGTTGCCCGCCCGAGTTCAGGAAGTCGTCGACGAATATGATCACGGGCTGGCGGATGTCCTTGAGCGCAGGACCCGCCAGCAGCGTGGGCAGGTCAGGCGCCCAGCCCCTCATGAAGTTGAAGCCGCGCATGATGCGCGCCGAGCTCTCGGTCGCGTCGCCGAGGGGGGCGTAGAACACCCGGTCGGCGTCAAGCGACTCCGGGTGCAGATCGGTGACCATGTCGAGGCAGCGGTCCAGGATCTGGTCGTCGTAGAGCATCTCCACCTGCCCCAACGCCTGGATGACGAGCCAGGCATCCACGCCCAGCTGGGTGAAGTTGTTGATCCAGGACTCGATCCTGGACTCTGCCTGAGCCCGGCTGAGCAGCCGGCCCTGCACCATCACCCCTTGCATGCGGGACGCGAGCCGGTGCACCGGGTCGAGGATTTCAGGCGGCAGCCTGTGCTCAGCCATCGCAAAGCTCCGTCATGATGCTGCTCCTGGCCGAAAGGCGGCAGTACATGGGTGTGTAGTTATGCTCGAGGTACAGGTCCGCGAGGTAACGTGCGAAGCGGGCGGCCTGCAGCAGGTCCGGCCTCGGCAGGTTCTCCAGCGGCGTGCCGCGCTTGGGGGTGAAGCTCGAATAGTCCGGCACGATACCCCGGCGGGCCAGGTCGGCGACGCCGCGCCGAAGGTCCTCGATGGGCTGCACGCCGAGCACCATGCCGCTGTACACCCTGCCCCGTCCGAACAACTCCACCGCCCGGTCCATGCGGCGCAGGTAGCGCTCATACGGTACCAGCCGGTGCTTGCCAGGGCAGATCTCCTTGAAGGCCTGCTCCCCGTACACCTCCAGGTTGAAGATCAGCTTGTTGAAGCCAAGCTCATGGGCCTGCTCCAGCTTCGCTGGATCGGGCGGCGGCAGCAGGTTCAAGTAGCTGTCCACGTCCTGCAGCCGAACCACTTCGGACATCGCCTGGCACAGCTCCAGCACCAGGTCCCATTCGGCGTTCACGTCCAGCAGGTTGCCGGCCATGACATGCAGGTGCACGTGCGGGCCCACGTCCGGATCCGCGAGGATCGGCCCCAGGGCCGTGGTCACCCCGTCCAGCAGGCGCGGTCCCTCCTGCTCCCACCACGCCGCGTGATCATGGCTGCCGTCAGGCAGGCTGAAGTGGCGGCGCAGCCGGTTGAGAATCGGCAGCGCGCGGCGCTCGCCAGGCCGGATGGTTATGGAGTCGCAGAACTTGCACTGGTCGCCGTCAAACCAGTTGGCGCAGCCCATGTACACCATGATCCCGATGCGGTCCTTGCCCAGCACCTGGACCCAGTGCTCGGCCGGGAAACCATTCACCTCCTTCAGCGTGGCCGCGGGGCTGCGGACGAGCTTCGCCGGGAGGTCCACGCCGTGGCCCTCGGCCACCAGGTGAAGGGCCCCACCCTCGAGCTTCAGCTCGAAGGGCGAGTCTTGCCTCAAGTTGACCTTCACCACGCTGTCGTGAGAGCCGAACGCGACCTGCACCTCGGTGGGCACCCAGGGAAGCTCGCCTTCTTCCCCGTCCACGAAAGCGCCGTCCTGGATCACATGCCGCGCCCTGGCGCGCTTGGTGCGGTAGGCTTTCGGGTAGTCGTGGAAGGCGGCGGCGAGCGCCCCGCCATCCACTTTGACCCCGCGGTTGATGACCATCAGCTTGATGGCGGCCGGACGGTTCTCCAGTACCCCCTGTACCTGCTCCAGCGTCACGCTCATGATTGCAATGCTACCCCAGCGTGTTGGGCTGACCAATGCAGGCGGGGATCAGGCCAGAAATGAACGGCGCACGCTGCGTGCAACTCAGCGGTCCATCCAGCGGTTGATGGTGGCTGCGGCCATTCCGCCGGTGAAGCCGCTGGCCATGGCTCCACTGGTGGAACAGAGCATGGCCCCCAGGGCGGCACCGGTGAAGGAGCTGATGAGCCAGCCCACCACGGCCCCGACGCCGAGACCGGCGATGGCGCCCGCGACCGCGCCCAGGATTACCCCCCAGATGATCAGCGTCATTCTGCGCTGCTCCGGGTCCAACGGTGGGCGCTCCTGCCGGGAGAAATTCATTACCCTGCCAGAACCCTGCCTGCTCGTTCGAGCAGCTCGGGGAGCTTGGACTTAAGCACCTTGCCGTGGGCCTTGATCTTGTCCACGCCGGTACGGGTCTTGTGGTGCTTCCCCTTCTTCTCTGCGCGGCCAACATGGTGCATCAGTTTGATCACGTCGGATTCGCGTGGATCGATGCCCAGCTCCACACACTCTCGAACCCTGGCGCGGTACTTGGCGATCTTTTCTGCATAAGTTGCCATTGATATCGCTCCTGCTATCTGGTTATTCGCATGTCATGCAAACATGCTCCATGTCGCTCTCATGTTCGCGGGAACCTTACCGTTCCCGTCTGATCGTTATGAATCCGACGATAGTGCGAGCGGGCCTCTGACATCTCGCAGCGGCCCGCGTCCGGGATTTCAGCGGAGCAGTTTCATTAGCGGCAGAAGCCCGCTTCCACCCCCCACCAGCTCCCCAATTGTCTGGAGCAGCACTTCCCAGTCGCTGGAGCTGGAACCCGCACCAAAGAAGTCATCCGTTTCCTGATATCCCTGCTCGATCTGGGCTTCGATCTGGGCGCTCGAGAAGTCGAACACCGACAGCAGGTTGGCGTCGATCCCCTGGGAGGAGCAGATCTGGTGCAGATTGCAGCCCGGGAAGTCGGCCTGATCCTGGTGGTCCTCGGCTGACATGGCCACGGTCGTGATCCGCCTGTATCCCATGTCTCGCAGGGTGCCGGCCGGGAGGTTGTCCACCAGGCCGGCGTCAGCGTAGCGCACGCCATGGACTCGCCGCGACGGAAACGCCAGCGGGATGGCGGCCGAGGCAAGCAGCGCCGAGCGCAGCTCTCGTGGGCCGAGCTCCGCGGCCGTGAGGTACTCCGCAGATCGCCAGGGAGCCGTGAGGATGTCCACCACAGGGTCCGTCTCACGAAGTACGGCCACGGTGAGGCCGGGGCGGGAGCGGCAAACATGCTCATAGTCGATGACCCGGTCCATCAGCGCCATGACTGGCCCCGGATCGAGCACCGAAATCGTCTCGTTCGATGGCGCGAGCAGCTGCAAGGCCGACAGGATCATCGGCGTCTGGTTGACCAGGGCCACGGGCAAGGGGCCAGCCAGGCTGGTGAGATTGATCCTGACCAGGCCCGCCTCCGGCATCTCTCGCCACAGCTCGCACATGCGCTGCGCATGGGCCACCGAGCCATCACCCTGGCACCAGAAGGCGCCGTTGAGCGCTCCGATGCTGGTCCCGGCCACATGGTCGAACCGCACCCCGAGCTCCGCCATCCTGAGCAGGGCTCCTGCCTGGTATGCGCCCCGCGCCCCGCCGCCGGCCAGTGCAAGTGCGTGTCCTCTGGTCATCGCGTCCCTCCTGTTCAGTCGCCGAGGCGTCTGTCCACTTCCACGCCGGCCGCGCCACCGCCGTAGCCGCCGCCCAGGCTGCCGATGAGGATGCCTGCCAGGTAGCCGACGGCGGCCCCTGGAGGGCCACCGAGGAGAAAGCCCACCCCGGCGCCGGCGCCGGCGCCAGCGGCGCCACCCGTCACGCCGCCCATGATCGCGCCGGTGGATGTAAAAGCGATTTTGCGCGCTGCCCTGGTGAGTTCCGCCGGGCCTGTGTTGACCATTTTGTCGCTCATTTCTTCACCACCTTTGCCGCGGCCTTGGCAACCTCCTCGGCGCCCCTCGCCAGGTCGGCAGGGGTTCCGAAGGTCTGGAAAAATTTGAGGGCCTGCTTGACGGCTTCCGCGATTACCCTGTCCATTGCGTCCTCCTTTTCCTCTGTGTCCTTGTGAAGAATGACGGCGCCGATACAGCTCCTCTGACAGCTCCGCCGGGCGTGTTTTTCAGGCAGTTGGTCATCGAACAACGGAGCTGGCCGCGGCCCTGCCGCCGGTGCCACCCAACATGCTGCCGACGAAGCCGCCAATGACCGTGCCGATGCCTGGCAAGAGCATGGAGCCGACGGCCGCGCCGGCGGCCATGCCACCGGCGGCGCCTGCCGCCCCGCCCACATTTTCGGCTGACCGCTTGCCGTACTCTTCTCCGTCGATGTGTCCTGCTGCCAGGCGGGCCGAGTCCGCCCCCTGATCCACGACCAGGCTGGCCAGGGCAAGCAGCGGGTTGCTCCGGGCCGCTGCCCTGAGCGCCTGATTGCCCGTTGACCTGGCTGCTTCCTTGATGCCGGCTCGCAACAGCTCGGCGGTGGCTTTCTTGGCAATGATTTCTGTACCCGAGGCTGCCGCCTGCGCCGCCAGCTCGGCGATCACCTTTGGATCCAGGTTGCTGAGACGTTTGAGCCAGGCGTCGTGAGATTCACCTGGCCGGCGGTCGAGGATTCGGGGGAGTTGGTTGTTGGGCATCGTTGCCTCCGTTGCTGTCACCTGAGGAGCAAAACGGCAGGCGAGCAGGCCATCTGACAGTTCGAGCAGCAAAAGAAAGCGCCCGAAGAAGACCCGCGACTCGGAAGGCTCGAGGAGACGGTGTTCTCTGGGTCTGCAGCCCCTGGTGCGGTAATCTGGGCAAGGGATACCGGGGAATATCCGGCATCCATTCGCGGTGGCCCCGTGCAGAGGTTCTGAATGAAGCTGAATGTCCTGACGGTACTTCAATACATAAGAAACAACTCCGGTTGCACCATCGCCGAGATTGTCCAAGCCAGTGTTGGCGAACACCTGGACCCGGACGGAGTCGGGTCAGGCATTTCCGCAGGCGTGTAGCGCCCAGTTAATCTGTCCCCGTTTCCGCCTGGAAATCGGTTGACACGTCC
>CAZEFW010000202.1:0-13011 GCA_964511535.1 uncultured Myxococcales bacterium
CCCCCCCCCCCCCCCCCCCCCCGCCCCCCCCCCCCCCCCCCCCCCCCCCCCGCCCGCCCCGCCGCGCCCCCCCCTACACTCCGTCCTGGTTCGCCTCGTCCATGCGCCGCGCCCCCTCCATCAGCAGGTAGGTGACCGACCGCTTGATCTGGTCCTCCATCTCCACCTCTGACGCGGTGAACTCGAAGCTGCCGGACTTCCAGTAGAGCATCCCGTAGACCGCAGCCGCGCCGCGTACCTCTCTGGCCCCTTCCAGCAGCGCCCCCACGGGCGTGCCCTGCCGCAGGAAGATGCGCCCCACCGCCTCGCCCTCGCCGCGCAGCACCAGCACCCCTGACTTGCCCTCCATCTCCAGCACCGTGAGCACCGCGTGCACGCCGAGCTGCTCCAGGCTGCCCCGCAGGCTCGGGACTCGCACCGGCGCGTCGTCCAGCGACTCCTCTATCTCCCGGTCCAACACCGGCGCGGCGTCGGTGGGGGTCGGCTCGTCCACCTGCTCCTGCAGCTGCGCGCGCAGCAGCCGGCTGGTGCGCAGGGCGCGGTCCACCCGCAGGTCGAGCTCCTCGAACCGAAACGGCTTGCTCAGGTAGTCGTCAGCGCCCAGACGGAAGCCGAGGATCCGATCCTCCTCCGAGTTGAGCCCGGTCAGGAAGATCACCGGCACCAGCGCCATCTTCTGGTTCTGGTGGCTGCGCAGGGCCCGCACGAAGGACCAGCCGTTCATGCGGGGCATCATCACGTCGGCGATGATGAGGTCGGGCTGGAAGCGCATGGTCTTCTCCAGCCCCTCGGCGCCGTCCGCGGCGGTCTGCACCTGGTGCCCCCGGCGCTCGAGCACGGTGCCCACCATGCGCAAGATCCAGGGGTCATCATCCAGCAGCAGTATCTTCCGGCCTGTAATGTCCACTGATGGCAAAGTATTCGTCCCCCCGGCCAGGTGTCAACTCAAGCGCCCCATCTCTGCCACGAAGTCCCCCGACTTGTCAGCAACCAAATAGTGACTCACAATCCGTCATCGGCTTGACGTACTAAGGGCAACAACGCAGCAAGGAGGCCCGACGAGCATGGCCAAGTACACGGGAAAAATCATAAAGAGCGACCTGGAAGGCGGCGCCTGGACCCTGATCAGCGACGCCGGCGTCGTGTATCAGCTGCAGGGGGGCGACAGCGGCCTGCGCGTGGATGGCCAGCGTGTGGAGGTGCAGGGGCGCATCGCGTCGGGCAAGATGGGGATCGCCATGGTCGGCGACATCCTGGAGGTATCGAGCTATCGCCTCGTTGACTGAGACTGCCCCCGGCCCCCCCTTGCCCCGGCTGGCGCTGCAACCCAAGCGCATCGTCTACCTCGCCCTGGGCCTGGTCGCCCTGAAGGTCGGCGAGCAGCTCGGCCTGGCCTACTGGGGCACCGCCCTGCTCTTCTTGCCCATCTTCGCGCTGGAGGCCCTGCTGAAACTGCTGGTCAAGCGGCAGCTCCCACGCTTCCGCGGCCAGCTGCTGGACCGCATCTCTGCCGGCGCCAGCCTGGACGAGCTGCTCGGCATGCACCGAACCGCCACCTTCCTGCGCTTCGCGGCCCCGCGCCACGAGATGCTGGCCTGGCTCGGCCGAATCTTCGGCCACGGCGGCCGGCACGAGGCGGCCTCCGAGGCCTATGAGCGGGCGCTCGAGGAGTCCCCGGCGTCAGAGGCGCCGGCCCTGGCCCTGAGCCTGGGGGACGCGCAGTACGCCCTGGGCCAGACGGAGCAAGCCGAGCGCACCTACCGCTCCGCCCTGTCCGAGGAGCACCGCTCCACCCGGGCCTGCGCCAACCTGGCGCGCATCATCCTTGCCCGCGACGGCGATGTGGAGGAGGCCGAGAACTACCTGCAGCTGGCGGTGGAGGGCGACCGCGGCGGCGAGTTGCGGCTCGAGCTGTCCGAGCTGCTGCTGGCGTCGGGCAAGGACGACGACGCCCGCTGGCACCTGGACCTGGCGGCCGAGGAGCTGCAGCAGGCCGAGGCGAGCGAGCAGGCCACCGAGCGGCTGGAGCGGCTGAGGGAAAAGTTACCGGCCTGAGCAGTCGGCGCTAAACTGGCTTTGCAGTGAAGCGCCCCTTCAAAACCCTTCATGCCGCGTTCCACGAGCCGGGCTCGCCGTACTACCGGCCGCTCGAGGGGGTCATCTGGGGGCTGATCCTGGTCTCCATCGGCCTGTTCGTGGCGGATATCGTCCTCGGGTCGGACCACCCATGGGCCCCCGTTATCAGCTGGGCCGACAACGTGGTGCTGGTGCTCTTCGCCCTGGAGATCGGCCTGCGCATCGGCACCTTCCAGCCGCCGCGGGTGGAGTTCTTCCACCGCACCCACACCGGGAGGCTGAAGGCCCACGTGCTGGGCCGGCTGCGCTACTGCTCGCGGCCGATGAACCTGATCGACATCCTCACGGTGCTCGCGCTGGTGCCCGCCATGCGCGGCCTGCGCGCCCTGCGCCTGCTGCGGCTGCTGCGCACGGTGCAGCTGTTCCGCTACGCCAACCCCTTCGCCGGGCTGGCCCGCTCCTTTGACGACAACCGGCTGCTGTACACCTTCGCGTTTTCGCTGCTCGGCACCGCCTCGCTGCTGGGCGGCGTGAGCATCTACCTGATCGAGGTGCGGGAAAACGACAAGATCACCACCGTGGCCGACGGCCTGTGGTGGGCCCTGGTCACCCTGACCACCGTGGGCTACGGCGACGTGGTGCCCCAGACGCCCCTGGGCAAGATCGTGGGCGGCGTCCTGATGGTGGCCGGCATGTTTACCCTGGCCCTCTTCGCCGGTATCGTGGGCCAGACCCTGCTGCGCACGGTGCTCTCCATCCGGGAGGAACAGGTCCGCATGAGCTCTTATATCGATCACCTGGTTGTGTGCGGCTACGACCCCGGCGCGCGCATGCTGCTCGACGCGGTGCTGCACGAGATCGACCCCGAAAAGACGCGGCCGGTGATCTTCGCTGCTGGTGAGCGGCCCGACGGGGTGCCCCACGCCTTCACCTGGGTCAGCGGCGATCCCACCAAGGAGAGCGAGCTGGACAAGGTGCGCCTGGACCACGCCTCGGCGGCGATCATCGTCGGCTCACGCGACACGGTGCCCCAGCAGGCCGACGCCATCACCATCCTCACGGCGTTCACCATCCGCCGCTACCTGGGCCAGAAAGCGGCCAACGACCGGCGCGTGCGGCCGCTGTACATCGTGGCCGAGATCCTGGACGCCGAGAACGTGGACCACGCCCGCACCGCCGGCGCCGACGAGGTGATCGAGACCAACCGCCTCGGATTTTTCTTGCTGGCCCACGCCATCGCAATGCCCGGCAGCGCGGCCATCGTGAGCGAGGTGGCCACGGTGGGGGCCCAGAGCCTGTACTTCGGCGACATCCCCGCTGACCTGGCCCTGCCCACCGACTTCGGCCATGTTCGCCGCGCCCTCAAGGAGCGCACCGGCGCCCTGGTCATCGGCCTGCGCGACGCCGAGGGGGCCGATCACCTCAACCCACCCGACGGTCTGGCCGTGACCGCGGGCCACAAGGTGCTCTACCTGGCCCGTGCAGCCGTGCTGTCGCCCAAGGAAGAAATAGATTAGGAGCGCGCAGCGCTCCGCCCGGCCCTTTCCCCTAACCCTCCGCCAGCTCCTCCCTGAGTATCCAGTCCAGCCGGTCGGCGTATTCGGCCTGCGCCGGCTGAAAGAACCGCCCGAACAGGTCGCGCTCCTCGCCCAGCTGGCCGGCGAACTGCTCGGTGAGCTGCCCGCGGGCGGCGTGCCAGCGCCGGGTGAGCTGGCCGAAGCGGTACAGGTCGAGGTACTGGCCAGCCGAGCGATCCCAGCTGGCGTCGGTGTCGATGGCCTGCTGCACCAGCCTGCGGTGTTTGCCGTGATCATGGCGGTAGGCGCCCACCGCCGCGGCCACCTGGTCGAGCAGGGCCCACGCCTCGCCGGCGCGGTCGCCGATGTCCTGCCAGTCGTACAGGTATCCGCAGTGGCCGATCTTGGGCAGGCCGCCAGTGCGGCGCGCCACCACCACGTTGCCCAGCAGGGACGCCTCGTAGTCCACCAGCCCGCACGGCTCGAAGCGTGACGGGATAAGGCACAGGTCGCCGCCGGCCAGGATCAGCTTGGACAGGGGCAAGTTGAAGCTGTTGTCGAACCAGATCCGCCCCGGGTGGATCATCGACAGGTGGTGGAAGGCGCCCTCGGTGGCCTTACCCCCCGGGTCGCCGTCCGGCGCCGAGGCGAGCACGATGAGCTTGACCCCCGGGTCGAGGCCGAGCAAACGCTCGCCGATGTCCGCCACCAGGCCGAGGTTCTTCTGCTCCACCAGGCGCCCCACCGCGGTGATCAGGATCGGGTCGCCCAGGGGCTCGTCCCCGAAGCACTCCATGTGCAGCAGCCGCTTGAGCTCGGCCTTCACCTGCAGGCGGGCCGCGTCGAAGTTGTGATCCTCGGCGAGCATGGCCCGCTGCACCTCCGGGTGGCGAAACACCGGCGCGTCCGGCCCGCGGCGCTGCTGCAGCGCCTGCAAGGTCTCGGCCTGCAGCTCCGGCAGGTTCTCGGCCCGGTTGCGCGCGGACATGCCGTTGGTGATGCCCGCCACCGGGATCTTCTCCAGCAGGTCGAGGTGGCGGTTGGGCACGAACACCTCGCCGGGAGGCGCCCCCTTTTCGGCGGTGGCCCGGGCCACCAGGGCGGCGTGGTCCAGGCGCAGCTCGGCGGCGTACCCCCAGCTGCCCTCCAGGTCGCCGCTGACGGTGGTGATACGCCCGCCCTGCTCGTGCACCTTGAGCAGGCAGGCCTTGAGCAGGTTCAGGTTGTCGAAGAAGTCGAAGTAGCGGTGAAACAGCTGCTCGCCGGGCAGGTTCAGCCGATCCAGCGAGCTGTAGCCGCCGCCCACCAGCTCGGTGATGCCCTGGTAGCTGGCGTTGTGGATCGTCAGGTGCAGTGGCAGGTCGGCCAGCGCCGCATCGCCCAGGTAGAACGGCACCAGGCCCACGTGGTAGTCGTGCAGGTGCACCGTGTCGTAGCCGCCCTGCAGGATGTAGCCGGCCATGGCCTGAGACACGGCGGCGAACAGGCGCAGCCCCATCTGCGGGTCGTCCGGGTAGATGTTGCCCTGCCCGGTCCAGCCCAGCTGCCAGCCGTCCCAGAAATACACGGCCTTGATGCCATCGTCGAAGCGATGCTCGTACACCTCGAACTCGAAGGTGTTGCCGTCCAGGGTCACCGGAAGGGTCAGATCCCGCTTTGTGAGCTGCGACCGGTCGTAATGCGCGAAGCAGGGGGAGAGCACCTCCACCTCCAGCTGCTCGCCGCGCCGCGCCGCGGCCGCCACCAGCTCGGCAGGCAGCTCCTCGACGATGACCCCCAGGCCGCCCACCTTGGCGCCCAGGCCGCTGCCGACCCTGCCGATCTCCCAGGCGGGCATGGCAACGCGGAACGGGGGTTTCCGGGGCCTGCCGGGCTTCTTTTTCTTTTTCGCCATGGCGTGAATGCTGAGCGACCTGGGATAGATTTTCAAATACCATCGCAGGGTGCTGTTGCCAGGCCACGCCATTTTTTCAAATCGCCCCCCACGATCCAGACTGTACAGGGTGATGCTGCAGCTATGCATAGTGCTCCTGCTCTCCCTGGCCCTGGCCGGCATGGCCCTGGCCGCGGACAGCCACGCGGTGCGGGTGTCCTGCCAGGGCGCCCTGCCCTTTGACCGCGAGACCTTGCAGCGGGCTGTGGATCTCCGCGTGCCGCTGCTGCGGCTGCCGAAGGGCCCGCGGGCGACCCGCGCCGAGGTGCTCGGGCGCGACGCCGGCGAGGCCATCATCATGGTGGGGGGATCCAGCCGGACCGTCTCGCTGCGAGGCCTGTCCGGCAAGGACGCGGCCCGCATCGTGGCGCTGCTGGTGTTGGATCTCGCCTCCAACCTGCGTGAATCAAACGTTCCAGCCGAGCCGAAGCCCCCGGCCGTGGCGCCCGCGCCGTCTGACAGGGTCGCCGTGAGCCTCTCGCCGCGCCTGGCGGTGGGCGCCCGGGAGTGGTCGGCGAGCTTCGAGCCCACCGTGGATCTGGCGGTGAAGGTCTCGCGGCTGTTCCTGGTGTTCGCCGAGGCGGGCTTCACCTGGACCGCCGCGGGAGACGGCGACAGGAAGCTGACCCTGATGCAGATCCCGGTGCGGGCCGGCGCGGGCCTGCGCTACCGCTGGTTCGAGGCGCGCGCCAGCGTGGCGCTGCGACCGTACCTGGTCAGCGGCGCGGGAGACGACAGCGGCGTCGTGGTGGGCGGAGGGCTGGGCCTGAGCCTTCGCACGCGCCTGACCCGATGGCTGGTGGGCCACGCCTCGGCGGGGGTGGACATCCTCTCGAGGCGCAAGGAGTTCCGGGTCAACGGCGACACGGTGATGACCACCAGCTGGGCTGTCCCGTGGGTCGGCGTCGGCGCGGGCTGGCAGGGGGGATGACGATGACGACCATGGCCCTGGACATTCGCCTGCTGCTGTCAGCGCCGCTGCTGGCGCGCGCCGAGCCGTCGAAGCCGGACGCCGGCGGCGAAGGCGAACCCGGCGATGCCGAGCTGATCAGGGCGGCCAGGGGCGGAGATCCGCGGGCCATGCAGGCGCTCTACCAGCGCCACGCCCAGTCGGTCTACGCCCGGCTGACCCGGCTGGTGGGTCCGGTGCCCGAGCGCGAGGACCTGATGCAGGAGGTGTTCATGGCGCTGTTCCAGCGGCTGGACGCTTACCGGGGCGAGGCGCAGCTGAACACCTATCTCCAACGAATAGCGGCCAACAAGGCCTACGACCACCTGCGACGCAGCATCAAGCGGCGCCAGCGGGAGGTCCTGCCGTCCACCAGCGGCGACGTGGCGGGCAGCGGCCCGTCCCCCGAGCGCGTGATGATGGGCGGCGAGCGGACAGCGCTGCTGTGGCAGTGTCTGGACCGGCTGAAACCGAAGAAGCGCATCGCCTTCGTGCTGAGGGTGGTGGAGGGTCTGTCCCTCAAGGAGATCTCCATGCAGACAGAGGCCAGCGTGCCCGCCGTGGCCCAGCGCATCCGTCACGCCCGCATGGAGCTCACCGAGATGGTGCGGCAGGCCGAGGACAAGGAGGACGGGAAATGAACAACGACCCGTCAGAAGCATGCAAAGAGACGGCCGACATCCTGGACCTTGGGACAGAGGACGAGGTCAAGGCGGCGCGGGCGAGGCTGCACCTGAAGAACTGTGAGACATGCAGAGAGGAGCAGGGCATCGTCGACGAGCTGCGGGACGCAGTGCTGGCCGCGGACGACCGGCTGGACGACCTGACCCGCGCCCGGGTTCAGGGGCGGCTGGCCGAGACCATGGAGCAGGCATCACGCCAGGCCGAGGCCAGGGCGGCGGCCGGCGGCTCGCGCGGCGTGGGCAAGGCCCTCGTGGCGGCCGCGGCGGTGGCCGCGCTGGTGGCGGTGGCCGCGCTGCTCTGGGATCGAGCGCCGGCGCCGGAGCCAACGCCGGAGCGCCAGCTAGCCAGGGCGCCGGCAAAGCCCGAGCAGGGCACGGCGCAGCTGCAGCCGAGCGCCATCCTCTCAGGATCTGACAGGTGGCCCGCCGACGGGCCCGCGCTGGGCCAGAAGGTGGCCCGCTTGCAGCTGCCCGCCGGGGTGGAGCTGCAGGCGAACCTGGCGCAGGGGGCGAAGATCACCCTGCGCGGACCGCTGGACCTCAGGGTGCAGGAGGCGGACAGGACCCACACCGAGTTGAAGCTGTCCAGCGGATCGATGGTGGTGGACTACGACGCGAGCAAGGGCAAGCTGCTGCGCATCATCTCCCCGGGGGCAGTCACCGAGGTGGTGGGCACCCTGTTTTCAGTTGAAGTGGTGCGGGGCGAGACGCTGGTGTCGGTGGCGCGGGGCAAGGTGCGGGTGCGCAGCGGGGGCGCCACGGTGGAGGTTGGCCCGGGCCAGACCTGGAGCAGCGGCGAAAAGCGGCTGAGCAGCAGCCCTGCCGCCTATGTCGCGCTGCTGGAGCGTCACGTGAGCGCAGCCATCGCCGAGACCGCGGTGGCCGAGACGCCGCCGCCGCGGTTGCGGCGGCAGAGGCAGCCACGGCCAGCGCGGCAGCGACAGCAGGTTCAGGTGCAGGTGCAGCCGCAGCAGCAGGTGCAGCCTCAGCCTCAGCCTCAGCCCCAGCTGCAGCCTCAGCCTCAGGTGCAGCCTCAGCCTCAGCCTCAGCCTCAGCCTCAGGTGCAGCCGCAGCAGCAGCAGCAGCCGCAGCAGCAGCAGCAGGTACAGAAGCCGGGGGGTGACGCATCGGCGGCGGCGCTTTATGCACGGGCCGAGGCGGCGTTGAGCCGCGGGGACCGGGTTGGCGCGAGGAAGATCCTCGGCGCGCTGGTCAGCAAGCACCCCGGCGATCCCCTGGCGAACACGGCGCGCTACGAGCTCGCGCTGCTGCTGGTCAAGGCGGCTCAGCCCGACCGCGCCGAGCAGGTGCTCGCTGGCATCCAGGGCGAGCGGCTGGACGAGCCGGCCCGCTTCCTGCGCTGCCGCATCAAGAAGGACCGCGGCGAGCGCCAGGCGGCCATCGCGTGCTTCCGCGCTTTCCGCAAGCGCTTCCCCACCTCGCCCCTGGCTGGCAAGGCGGTGGAGCTCACCCTCGATCTGGTGGGCAAGAAGTGAGGGCGGCCCGCGTCACCCTGGCCGGGCTGCTCTGCCTGGCAGCCGCCGGCTGCAGCACCGACGTGGTGGACTTCGAGGTCAAGGCGTCCAGCGGGTCGGACCTGGACAGCAGCGGCTGCAAGATGATCGAGGTGCAGTTCGGCCTCCGCTGCGAGTACTGCTTCAAGGATGGAGTGGACGCCGGGATCAAGGGCAAGTGCGCCAAGCTCGGCTGCCAGCTGGTGGACGCATGGACCGCCGAGTGCAAGTCATGCTGGTGGAGCGACAATCCCATGAAGGACTGCGTGATTTGCTCCAACAAGTCGGGCATGTACAAGGACACCTGTCATGCCAAGTCGGCGGGACCATGAGCTGCCCGACGCACACTAAATTTTTCAAGTTCGGCCGGCCGGACCGACTGTCAGGATGTACACTAAACACGGCGCAGCAACCGGAGGTATCAACATGAAGACGAAGTTCGGACTATTGCTCTCCACCCTTGGTGTCCTGGCCCTCATCGCCGCCGGCTGCGGTGACATGGACGATACCGGCGAGGGCGGCGACAACGCAGGCCTGTGGGGCAACAAGAGCGGCGGGGGCAGTGGATCCAAGGGCTACCCGGGCAAGGGTGGAACCACCCCGGGCAAGAAGCCCGATCCGGCCAGCTGCTACAAGGCGTGCCTCGGCAAGGGCGCCAGCTTCGAGGCCTGCAAGAAGGCCTGCTACGGCGGCAAGGATCACGGCAAGAAGGGCTGTGACAAGGGCAAGGGCCACTGCGGCTGCAAGGGCAAAAAGGGCTACGGCAAGGGCAGCTTCGACCACAAGTGCTACTTCGCCTGCGTGAAGAAGGGCGTGGACAAGGCCAAGTGCAAGACCTACTGCACCAAGAAGGCCGCCCCGAGCAAGCCCAAGACCGACCCGAAGACCTGCTACAGCGGCTGCGTCAAAAAGGGCGTCGACGCTGCCAAGTGCAAGGCGTACTGCTTCAAGAAGGACAGCGGCAAGAAGGACACCGGCGCCAATAAGTGCAAGAAGTGGAAGGACGCCAAGACCGGCAAGTACTGCTACATCTGCTGGGACGCAAAGGGCAATGTGGTGAAGAAGGGCTGCGAATCGGCCAAGACCAAGACCACCCCCAAGCTGGTCAAGCCGGGCTGCAAGACCTACAAGGCCGGCTCCAAGTCCTGCATCGAGTGCTGGGACCAGTACGGCAAGACCGCGGTGAAGTTCTGTAAGTAGCGCCCCGCGGTAGACGCGGCATCCTGCCGCGTTCGTGACACACGCGGCGAGACGCCGCGTCTACCGTCGCACCTCAAGCCTCAAGTCTCATGCCTGGCCGCCGCCAGGCGGCCCCACCATCTGCCCCGCCAGCTTGACCACCTCGTTGTTGTTCAGCGTCGCGCACGACAGCATCGACGTGTTGACCAGCGTGAAGGGCCCCTCCAGCGAGGGGAGCGGCGGCTGGACGATTTTGCCGTGGCGCACCAGGGGCAGGGGCTGGACGAAGCGCGCCCGGTGAATGCCCACGTAGCGGGCGTCCCGCCGGCGAAAGCGCGGGAACAGCTGCTTCAGGCCCCGGTCGAGCATCGGCCCGATGAGGGCCTCGTCGTCGGCGTCGAAGCGCGCGTCGGCGCTGTCCATGTACTGCGGCAGGTACACCAGCGACAGCCCGTCAGTCTCGGCAGCTCGGTCCACCAGGTTGGTCATCTCCACCAGCCCGGTGAGCTGCACTCGCTCGTCGCCGATGTTGAGCACGTAGTACGGGGTCAGCGGCTCGGGCAGCGCCAGGGTCAGGCACGCCACGCCCAGGTACGCCTCGGCAGTGGGGAAGTCTCGCGCCGCCTGCTGCACCACCTGGCTGTGCGCGCCCCGGGCCAGGCGCGCGGCCAGGCCGGTGGGCCCGGTGAACAGCACCCGGTCGAAGGTCGCCTCCACATCCTCCCCCTGGCGGCCCATGAAACGCACCCGGCTGCCGCCTGAGTCCTCCGGCGCGATCCACCGCGCCGGCGCGCCCACCCGCACCATGCCACCCGAGGCCTCGATGGCGGCAGCGAAGCGCTCCAGGATCCGCCCGTAGCCACCGCTGACATAGCCCAGCTTCTCGGCGTTGTCCGCCCCGGAGCGCGCGCCGAACAGTCGCGTCAACGTCGCCCAGATGAACACGGCGGCCACCTTGTCGTGGTACGGCCCGAACTTGGCCCGCAGCAGCGGCCGCCAGAACACCTCGTATCCCCGCCGCCCGCAGATCTTGCTCAGCCACACCTCGGCGGTCTGCCCGAACAGCTTCATCGGGTCGGCCCCCCGGGTGGCGTACATGATCAACGCGCCCAACCGCGCCTTGTCCAGCAGCGACAGCAGCGGGAAGCGCAGCCAGTCGCCGCTGCCGTTCATGTCGTAGGTCACGCCGTCGGCGTAGTAGCCGGTGCCGGTCTTGGACCAGCGCAGCTCCGACGACAGCCCCAACTCATCCAGCAGCGACAGCAGCGCCGTGTCCTGGGGCAGGATGCAGTGGTAGAACCGGTCCCAGACGAACGCGCCGTAGTCATGGGCGCAGGCCAGGCCGCCCAGCTGCGGGGCGGCCTCCAGCAGCGTGACCCGGTCGCCGGCCTGGGCCAGGCGCAGCGCCAGGGTCAGGCCGAGCACGCCGCCGCCCACCACCGCGGTGGAGCGGCTCATGGGACGGGTCTGTCCTGCACCAGCACCGGCCCCTTCTTGCTGTACACCTTGTACACCCGGCCGCAGCGGTGGCAGGTGTGCTTGGAGCCCGACTTCGGCTTGTCGCTCAACCGCACCAGCGGCGGCCCGCACTGGCAGAGCCAGGCCACGTGGCGCGCCGGGCTGCCGATGACCAGCGCGTGGGCCGGCACGTCCCGGGTCACCACCGAGCCCATGCCCACCATGGAGAACTCGCCCAGGGTCAGCCCGGGCCCGATGATGGCGCCGGCGCCGGTGGTCACCCCGCGGCAGACCAGCGTGTCCTCGGTCTCCTCGGTGACGTCCGAGGTCTCCAGCCCGGTCAGGTCCACGTCGCCCGAGCGGGGGAACCGGTCGTTGGTGAAGATGGTGTGGGCCGAGAGCATGACGAAGTCCTCCACCGTCACGCCGGCGCACACGTACACCGCGGTGTTCATCTTGACGTAGTTGCCCACCGGCACGTCGTAGGCGATGTAGGTCTTGTCGCCGATGATGCAGTCATGGCCGATGCGGGCGCCGTGGCGGATGTGGGCGTTGTCCCACACCTTGGTCCCCTCGCCCAGGCGCACCCCCTTCTCGATGATGGCGGTGGGATGCGCCAGGCCCTGGTCGTAGACGTTCATGGCATCTAACCTCCGTTGACCTTGACCCACTCGCCGCCACCCATGGAGCGGTAGGCCGCCTCGATCACCTGCACCGACGCCAGCGCGGCCTCGGGGCTGATGAGCGGCTGCTCGGTACCGCGCACGGTCCCGATGAAGTTGTTGATCTGGCCGCTGAAGGCCGCCACCTTGTTGTACCCGGAGCCGAACTCGGTCCAGCGCGGCGAGCCCTCCTGCTTGTAGCGCGACCCCTGCCAGCCCACGAGGATGATCCCCTCGGTGCCGTAGATGTTGATGTAGGTCTCGGCGTTGTTGTTGATGCTCCAGCTCAGGTCCACCGAGCCGATGGTGCCGGCGTCGGTGCGGAAGTGCATGTGCACCGTGTCCTCCACGTCGAGCTCCTGGGCGGCGATGCCCGCCTGGGCCTCCACCGACTCCAGCGGCCCGAGCAGGTAGCGCGCGATGTCCACCGAGTGCGAGCCGTTGTCGATGAGCACGCCGCCGCCGCTGACCTTTGCGTCGCTGTTCCAGCGGTCGCCCATGGGCACCTTGCCGCAGAAAGCGTTCTGGTAGATCACCACCTTGCCCAGCAGCCCGCTGTCGAGCAGCGCCTTGGCCCGGATCACGTCGTCCACGTAGCGGAACTTGGACGCCATCATCAGGGTCAGGCCCTTCTCCCGCGCCTTGGCCACCATGGCGGCCGCCTCGGCGCTGGTGGGGGTCAGCGGCTTCTCGCACAGCACGTGCACGCCGTTGTCCAGGAAGTAGTTTGCGATGTCCGCGTGGTGGTTTGGCGGCGCGCAGATGATGGCCGCGTCCAGGCCCTCGAGCAGCGCCGGATCCTTGTGATCGGAGTAGTAGCTGGCCGAGAAGCGCTCGGCGGCCGACCGCCCCGCGTCTTCCCTCGGCTCCACGATGGCCGCCAGGTTGGCCGCCTCCACCTGCTCCAGTCCGTCCAGGTGCGTCTGCGCGATGCGCCCCGCGCCCACCAGTGCAAAGTTCATTTTTTCGCTCATGTCTGTCTCCTCTTCCGGCCACGGCCGCGAAGCGGCCAAGAGCCATTTACCCTCAAGCCTCAAGCC
>CAZEFW010000203.1:0-12820 GCA_964511535.1 uncultured Myxococcales bacterium
GACCCCGACCCCGACCCCAAACCCGGAGTCCAGGATGATCGACCCGACCAAGATTGACACCATCGCCCGGGCCCTCGTCGCCCCGGACGCGCACCCCATCGCGCTGACCGGCGCAGGCATCAGCGTGGAGTCCGGCATCCCCGACTTCCGCTCGGCCGGCGGCCTCTGGGAGCGCTTCGACCCGATGGAGTACGCCACCATCGACGCCTTCAAGCAGGACCCCCGGAAGGTGTGGCGCATGATCCTCGGCCTGGAGGAGCTCCTGGTGCAGGCGGCTCCGAACCCGGCCCACACCGCCCTGGCAAACCTGGAACAAGCCGGGGCCCTGGCCGGCATCGTGACCCAGAACATCGACAACCTGCACCAGCGCGCGGGCTCGGCCACGGTGGTGGAGTTCCATGGCAACGGCCGCCGCCTGCGCTGCCTGTCCTGCCACAAGCGGTACGACGCGGCGGAGGCCGAGGCCCTGGGGTCACCGCCCGCCTGCGCGTGTGGCAAGATCCTCAAGCCGGACGTGGTCTTCTTCGGCGAGGCCATCCCGAGCCAGGCCATGGCTGACGCGCACGACTTCGCCCGGCGGGCCAGGGTGGTGCTGGTGGTGGGCACCAGCGCCACGGTCTACCCCTTCGCCGGCCTGCCGAGCTTCGCGGCCTCCCGGGGCGCCATGCTGGTGGAGGTCAACCTCGAGCCCACCGGGCTGACAGGGCAATGTGACGTCGCGCTCCACGCCTCGGCCAGCGAGGTGCTCCCGGCGCTGGCGGCGCGGGTCGAGGAGCTTGTTGAGGAGCGGAGCGGGTAGAGCACCGATCAGGTAAAGGGACCGAGCCAGGCGAAGCAACTGGAATCACAGGCACGGAGGGAGGAGGGAGCTTGCTGGAGGCAAGTGACCGACGAGCGACAAAGCCTGTGGTTTCAGGAGCAAGCCTGGCGACGGGAGTTAACCTGTTCGGTGCTCTAGTGCAGCTGATCAGCTGAGGGACGTGACGTAGGAGATCCGGCGCGGGACCTTGAAGGGGGACAGGTTTCGGGCGCAGTGGTCGATGATCTCTTCGGGGTCCGGCTCACCCTCACCCTTGAGCACCACCTTCGCCACCACCATCGGGC
Source organism: uncultured Myxococcales bacterium (assembly GCA_964511535.1). Classification (GTDB taxonomy): domain Bacteria; phylum Myxococcota_A; class Polyangia; family CAZCFB01; genus CAZCFB01. The sequence continues at coordinate 1,105 of CAZEFW010000203.1, forward strand.
CGCCCAGCGGGTCGGAGATGAGCTGAGCCCGCGCCTTGTGCACGATGGGGAAGGACTCGATGCAGGTCTCCACTTCACCCAGGGAGACCCGCTTGCCGTCCAGCACGACGACGTCGTCCTCGCGGCCCTGCAGCCGGATCCGCCTGGACCGGTCGAGGGTCGCGAGGTAGCCGGTGCGGTACCACCCGTCGGCGTCGCGACCACCAAGCGAGACCTCCTCGCCCTCGTCGGCGGCCATTCCGCTCACCTGCAGGGGGGAGATAACGGCGCTGCGCACGCTGAGCAGACCCTTGCGCCCTGCGGCCACCTTCTTGCCGGTCTTGACGGAGCTGACCAGAACCTCCACCTGATCCAGCACCTTGCCCACCGTGTCCCCGGACTTGCCCGTCAGGTCCAGCCCCACGGTGCCGGTCTCGGTAGTGTGGTAGCAGGAGATGGGCCGCATCCCGTAATTCTTGCGGAATTGCTCCAGCGTGGCGCCTGTGAGCCCGCCACCAGCTGAGAGGAACCGCACCGGCCCGTGAGCCAGGGGGCGGGAGGTCGGCAGCTTGGCCATCTCCTCCAGCAGCGGCACGCTCCCGGGCAGCAGGGTGATCTTCTGCTCGCGAACCAGCTTGCTGATGCGGCTGGCCGCCACCTCGTCCTCAAGGTAGATGGCCGCGCCGTTGGACAGCGCCGGCAGCAGGCCCACGTCGAAGCCGTAAGAATGGTAGAGGGGCAGGGTCAGCAGGATCTTGTCGTCGCCCGTAACCTCCAGCGCGCCGGTGAGGTTCTCCGCCTCGGCGGCGAGGTTGTCTTCGGTGCGCTCTACCGGCTTGGGCTCGCCCATGGAGTCGGCGGTGATCAACACCGCCGCCACCCGGTCTCCGTCCTCGCCCGGCTCACGCTCGTCCTGGTCATAGATCGAGCAGCTGAGCAGCGTGCCTTGCAGCCGCTTGCGGCTCATGGGCGTACTCTTCTTCTTGCCGCCCTTCTTGCCGCCGATGGCAGACAGGGGCGCGTCACCGCCCCTGGGCCGCGTGATCAACCCCCGCAGGGGGGCCGCCTCCATGATCAACTCGAGGTCTCGCGTGCTGGTGGTGGGATCCAGCGGAACGGGGGCCGCCTTCAGCTTGCTCAGCGCCAGAGAGAGGATGACGAAATCGGGCACGTTTCCCAGCATCAGCCCGACCCAGTCCCCGGGACGCACCCCGGCCGCGTCAAACTCGTCGGCCCGGCGGTTAACCCGGTGTTTGAGCCCTCGCCAGCTCAGATAAGTGTCGCGATAGATCAGCGCCCGTGCGCCGCCCTTCTTCTTTACGACCCTGAGTAGCCACTCGTATAAAAGCATCGACCTTCCGTGAAATTCCCACAATAATCAGTTGATACTGCGGGAGAATAGTAGACCACTCCACCGGGGTGGGCAAGGTTACGAGCACCCATCATGAACGATGATCAAGCACCGGCCGACACGGGCCAACAAGAGCAGGCCGCGCTGATGGCGCGCATCCTGGAGACCCACGCCCGGGATCCGCACCGGGGCATGAGCCCCGGGCGGCTGCGGATCCATGTGGCGATCCACACCGTGGTGGAGACCCAGCTGGCTTCAGGGGAGCCCCCGGATACCAGAAGAGCCCTCAACCGTCTGATATCACAGGGGATGCCCCGGCACGAGGCGATCCACCTCATCGGGGATGTGGTGGCGGACGTGGTGATGGGACACCTGGGAGAGGGCGGCGGCTACGACGCGCGGGAGTTCGCCAAGAGGCTCCAGGCGCTCGAGCCTCCGCCGGCTGATCCGGGTTGATGACCTGGTGGGGTGTCCCCTAGATTCGACCTAGAACCGCTCGCGCAGGGCGGCCTTGCGGACCTTTCCCGAGGGTGTGCGCGGCAGAGACGACACCACCCGCACATGAGCCGGCATCTTGAACCGCGGCAGGTGCCTGTGGCAGGTGGCGAGCAGCGCCCTGGTTGAGAGCGGCTCGGCGCCCTCCGCCGGCACCACGAACGCCGCGATGGCCTCGCCCAGCAGGTCATCGGGCACCCCCACCACGGCGCACTCCTGGACCCCGGGGTGGCGCGCCACGGCTGCCTCGATCTCCTGGGGGCCCACGCGGTGGGCGCCGCTCTTGATCATCTCGCTCTCGCGCCCCTGGATGAAGAGGAACCCCTCTTCGTCCATGCGCGCCAGGTCGCCGGTGCGCAGCCCCTCGGGCCGCAGGGCCCGGGCGGTGGCCTCCGGGTCCTGCCAGTAGCCGGCCATGATGTTCGGTCCGCGAGCCACGATCTCGCCCACCTGGCCCCGGGGCAGCTCCTCCCCGTCCCCGTCCATGACGCGCAGCTCCACGCCGGGGATGGCGATGCCCGCCGAGCCGAGCTTGCGCTCCAGGTCCGCCGGCGGGAGGTAGGACAGGCGCGCCGAGGCCTCGGTCTGCCCGTACATGATGATGATGTCCGCCGCGGGCAGCAGGGCGCGCAGGGCCCGGGTGAGCTCGACACCCATGGGCCCACCAGCCTGGGTGACGTAGCGCAGGCTCGACAGGTCATGGTCGCCCACGCCGCTGAACCGCCGCAGCCGCTCGAAGGTGGACGGGACGCCGGACAGGCCGGTGCAGCGGTGCTTCGCGATGCCCTCGAGCACCGCCCCGGGGAAGGCCATGGTCCCCACCTGGGCGATGCACCCGCCGGCCATCACGTGGGTGTGCAGCACCGAGTTGCCGTAGACATAGAAGAACGGCAACACCATGGCGATGCGGTCCGACGCCGTGAGCCCGAGGTAGTCCACGATGGACCGCACGTTGGCCAGCAGGTTGCCGTGGGACAGCATCACCCCCTTGGGCTGGCCCGTGGTGCCCGAGGTGTAGACGATGCTGGCCAGGTCATCCTCGCCCGTCGCCACCAGCTCGCCGGGTGCCGCCACCGCCCCGTCAGCCTCCAGCTGCTCCGCGCTCACCACGCGCAGCGCGCCGGGGTCCTTCAACACCGGCCCGCGCCCACATCGGACCACCAGCTGCAGGGCCGGAACGCCAGCCCCGAGGCCGTCGAGCAACCTGAGCACCCGCCCCTCCACCACGGCCGCCGTGGCGCCGCTGTGGTTCAGCACATGGGCCAGCGGCTCGGCCCGGGCGTCGGTGTAGTGGGGCACCACCACCGCCCCGGCACGCAGCACGCCGTAGTAAGCAACCAGGTACTGCAGGCTGTTGCCCAGGGCCAGCACCACCCGGTCCCCCGGGGCCACGCCCTGGCCCGCCAGCCCGGCGGCGAAGCTATCCGCCCGGCGCTCGAGCTCCTGGTAGCTGTGCTGGTAGTCGCCCTGGATGAAGACCGGGCGGTCGGCGTTGGCCGCCGCGCTCTCGCGCAGCATCTGCCCCAGGTTCATGGCTTCTCGTCGGGGCGCGGCTTCTGCTTGGCTGGCTTGTCCTTGTACGGCTCCATATCCCGCACCGCGTCGTAGGCCTTGTCCTCAACCTTGACGAAGCCCGTGATCCGGCTCTTGGGCCCGAGCACCTTTCGCGCCAGCTTTGAGTCGGGCACCAGGGCGAGCAGGGCGTCCCCGATCTCCTTGATCTTGGCGTCCTTCAGCGTGGGCGAGGCGCAGTAGGCGTCGTACGGGATCCGGTCGGTGGTGGCCACCACCGTGTACTTCTCGGGGGTGAGCCCGTGCTTGCGCGCCTCGAAGAACACCCCGGTGAACACGGCGGTGCCGTCGCAGGCGCCCTGGGCCAGCGCCTTGAGCGCCGAGATGTGATCGCCGGTGAAGCGGGCCGCCTTCAGGTCCTTGTCCGGGTCTATGCCGCTTTTACGGAACAGGGCCCGCGGGTAGAGGTAGCCCGACGTGGAGGTGGGGTTGACGTAGCAGAAGATGCGGCCGCGCAGGTCCTCGAGGGCCCTGATGCCGGAGTTGGCCCGGGTCACCACGAACCCCTCATAAGAGGAGCCGCTCTCGGTGACGTGGGTCGCCAGCAGGTACAGCTCTGGCCAGCGCCGCTTGGCGCGCACGTAGTTGTAAGAGGAGAGGGCGGCCAGGTCGAGCTTGCCCTCGGACAGCTCCGCCGCGAGGTCGATGTAGTCCTCGTGCACCACCAGCTGCACGTCCCGCTCGAGGGTGTCCGCCAGGTAGCGCACCAGGTTGGAGTGCTCCTTCTCCAGTTGGTGCCGAGGCAGGTACTTGGTGATGCCGAGCTTGAACCGGGGCCCGCCATACTTGGGGCCCGCGTCCGCCGCCGCCGGGGGCACGCCCGACTGGACGCTCCTGCCGTACAGGTACCAGCCGAGGCCGCCACCCAGGGCGATGAGCAGCACGAGCACCAGCGCGACGTACCGCGGGCGGCCGCCGCCCTCCTTGACCAGGGTCGGCATGCTGCCGGGGGGCAGCGGGCCGGTGGCGCCCGGCGCCGGGAACATGGTCGACGAGGTGGGCACCCCCACGCCGCCGCTGTAGGTGCCTGACGCGGTGGGGGTCGGGTTGGCGCCCGAGTCGCTGGATCGGCCCACGGGCAGCGAGAGCTGCAACACCACGCCAGCCGCCTCCGGCACCGCCTCCTGCAGCGCCTGGAGGAACTGCCGCGCGTCCTGGAACCGCAGTTCCCGGTTGGTGGCCATGCCCTTGAGCACCACCGCCTCCAGGGCGGGGGAGAGCTCGGGGCGGATCTCCGTGGGCGCGGTGGCCTTGCCTTCCAGCAGCGCCTGGATGATCCCCTCGGGGGTGCGGGCGTTGAACGGCAGCCGCCCGGTGACCATACGGTACAGCAGCACCGACGCCGAGTAGAGGTCCACCCGCGCGTCCAGGTCGGGCTGGCCGACTGCCTGCTCGGGCGCCATGAACCGCGGCGTGCCGATGACCGCGCCGGCGGCGGTCACGTCCTGGGGCACGTTGTCGGCGAAGAACTTGGAGATCCCGAAGTCGAGGATCTTGACCATGTAGCTGCCGTCCTGCTGGCGAGCCAGCAGGATGTTCCCCGGCTTGAGATCGCGGTGCACCACCCCCTTGGCGTGCGCCGCGGCCAGCCCGGCCAGGATCTGCGAGGTCAGCACCACCGCGGTGGGCGGGGCGAGCACCCGCTCCCGGCGCAGCAGCGCGCTCAGGGACTCGCCCTCCAGCAGCTCCATGACGATGAACGGGATGCCGTCCTCGTCGGTGCCGGTGTCGGTGACCTCCACGATGTTGGGGTGGCGGATGGCGGCAGCAGCGCGCGCCTCCCTGCGGAACCGGGTCACCGCCTTTTCGTCGCTGGTGAACGCCTCGTTCAGCAGCTTGACCGCCACGTTTACACCGAGGCCGGTGTGCTCGGCCTCGTACACCGCGCCCATCCCGCCCTCGCCGATGAGGCGGCCGAGGCGATACTTGCCCCCCACCACCGTCGCCGGCGGCAACACGTCCGTCTTCTCCAGGCCAAGGTTCTCGCCAGGGTCCCCGGAGATGTCGGCGGTTTTATCCTCTCTCGGCTCGTCAGCCATGCAGGCGCGCCACCATTGAAAAATAATACAAAATTGCGCGGTGAGGATACCGCGAGAAAGGAGCCGGTGTCGACCGCGGACTGCGGACTATCGCCCCTGCCGCGAGGGGAGGGTGGCGCCTCGCCAGGGCGCCGCGGCATTGGGCAACGGGGCTACTTCAGCAGCTAGCCGAAGACCTTGAACTTGCAGTCCTTGCCCGGCACCTTGGTGGAGTTCATCTGCTGCACATGGGCGAACCACTGGCCCGGCTTGAGCGCCGCCGAGCCCTTGTCCGGGTAGAGCACCGCCAACGGGGAGTTCTGGGAATCCTTCCTGGTGGCGGTGGACCCATGGTCGGGGCAGGTCCCCATGCAGATGGCCAGTTCCAGCTTGAAGTCACGCTCCTCCCACTCCAGCACGGTGATGATCTTCTTGACCCCCGTGGGCAGGTCCCAGTGGTAGCGCAGGTGCTGGTCCACGTACCCGGTGGGCGGCACGATGATCTCCGCGCTGCTGCCCGCCTTCCAGGCGATGGCGCTGCCCTTTGTTCAGCACCACCACCGGCGTCCCGGAGCTGCAAAAAGCAGGAAGATCGATATTAAAGTGATTCCATGGAATTTACCGTAAGTCGTCATAACTTAATCCCTCTTTGCAGGGGCCCGTCCAATAGTCGCAACACTCCGGGAAAGCATGCGGAGTTTGTTAATCGTCAAGAGGTTTTGATGGGGGAATCGGGGTTGGTATGCTGTGGGCCATGCGAACCTGGGTGCTGGACCTGGACGGGACTTTGCTCCACCTGCCGGTGGAGATTCAACGCGTGCGCCAGAGCCTGGCCGAGCTGTTCCAGGCCGCTGGTGTGGCGGCGCAGCTGCGGCCGCTGCTGCCAGGAATAGAGCGCGCGGCCCGGGATGCCAGCGGCGGCGATGCCAACAGGGAGCATCAGCTCAGGCTGGATGCCTACCAGGAGATCGAGCGCTTCGAACTGGATGCAGCCGCTGGATCCGAGGCCTGCCCGGGCGCGCGAGGCTTCCTCGAGGCGCTGGCCCATGACCCGGTCCTCATCGTGACCAACAACGGCGGCCAGGCGGCCCGCGCGGCGCTCGAGCATTGCGGGCTGAGGCCGGGAGACCTTCGCGCGGTGGTGGGCCGCGAGCCGACCCGACCGGCCAAGCCGAGCCCCGAGCCGATGCTGCGCGCGCTGGAGCGCCTGCCCGGCGATCCCACGGAGGTGATCTGCGTGGGCGATCGCCCGGCAGACATGGCCATGGCAGCGGCAGCCCGGCCCGAGGTCGAGGCGGCCGGCGGAACGGTCCGGGCCGTGGGCGTGGTGGGCAGGCTGGAGGGAGAGGCGGAGATGCGGGCGGCCGGCGCCGAGGCGGTGCTGCCCGACCTGGACGCCGTGCTGCGCTACTTGCAGGTGACGTAGTTGTCGGTGGTGTTGGTCTTGGTGGGGCTCTGGGTCACGCTCAGCGACGAGACATGGCCCGCCTGGGCCCCGTTGTTGATGAACTGGTAGATCAGGTCGCCCTTGGTCAGGCACTTGCCCGAGAGCACCAGCTTGTAGCCCCCCTTGCCGTCGTCGCCGCCCTTGAGCACCTGGTCGTAGTCCTGCGCGGACAGGGTGCCGCTCTTGAAGGTGTAGGTGATGGGCTGGCCGCCCCGCTTGAGCGCCACCGAGACATCGCCCTTGGTGCCGCCCACGCCCATCATGCCGCCGCTCTCGGGCCGGTAGGTGATGGTGAGCTCCTTGGTGGTGTCGAGCACCTTGATCCGATACTGCAGGTACCCCGGGATCCAGCCCAGGCCCGCGTAGGCCGTCACGCCGCTGGAGGTGCCGGGGTAGCCGGGCCCCCGGCGGGATCCGGTGAGGTCCTTGTGGGTGCGGACGCGCACGCAGCCGAGGAAGCCGCGGTCCACGAAGATCTTCTTCACGGCGTCATGCTTGGTGGGCGCCAGCTTCTTGACCTCGTCCAGGATGGCCGCGGAGGCCTCGTCGAAGTTGGTGCTCATGGTGAAGGTGATGGCCGCCTTCCAGATCGCCTTGTCGAGGATGTCCTTGCCCAACACGCCCCGCGCGGCCCACAGCGCGGCGCTGGCCACCTCGCCGTCCACATGCTCCTCGCCCACGATGTGGTCCGGACACTTGACGTTGCGGGTCAGGTCCCGGGCCGAGTTGCCCAGGGCGTACTCCCCCATCTTTGAGTTGCCCGTGAAGGAGCAGGGCATGTAGTCGGCCATGGCCTCGTTGAGCCCCTTGGGCGTGGGGTCCACGCCGTACTTGTCCGCCGCCGGGCGCCACAGGGCGTTGCCGATGGCGTAGTGGGTGTACTCGTGATAGATGACGCCCGCGTCCCAGGCGAAGTTGGCGTACGGCGACATCAGGTTGTTGTAGCCGAAGACGATCCCGTCCTTGCCCTTGAGCAGGTCCACGCCGAACTGCTTGAGCAGGCTCGACGACGACTTGGGGATGAAGGCGGCGTTGGGCAGGCCGACCCAGCCGGGCAGGATGTTCGCCTTGCCCTGCAGGTTCACGATGGCCAGCAGGGACTGCTTGTCCAGGTGCGACAGGGCGAAGGTCTTGCTCAGGTGGTCGTGGAAGGTGTTGACGTGGTGGTACATCATCACCTCGGCGAAGGCGTCCTTGCCCGAGATGTCCGACGACGGCGGCTTGTGCGCCAGGTAGGTCCCGTCCTTGTCGGGCACGGCGATCTGCTTCTGGGTGCAGATGATGCCGGAGATCTTCATGCCGCCCAGGTCGAGGTTGATCTTCTGGCCCTTCTCGTCCTGGATGCAGTTCCAGGCGTTGACGTACTTGCCGGTGAGCTTGCCCGCGGGGTCGGTGATGTTGGTCAACTTGACCTGCGTGGTCTTGCGGTTCTCGGCGGTGGGGCTCCACTTGAACACGCTGGCCCAGGGCCCGGTGAGCGCGGCGTCGGGACCGGTGCCGTTGTCGGGGAAGCCTCCGTCCCACACGGTCAGCGGCCCGTCCGGGAGGAGGTCCGCGGGGTCGTCACTACAGGACAGGGCGAGGGACAGGGACAGGCACAGGATGGTGAGCCGCCTCATGGGCGCACCCCCTTGCCGTGGTGGTGGCCGTCAACGATCATGCCCGGCCGCCAGCCCATGGGCGCGCCGGTCACGGCGTCCACCAGGTGGATCCGCCCCAGCATGTCCAGGTAGAGGGGCAGGGTGACCTTGTACACCGGCCGCGGGGTGCGGCCCGGGATCACCATCAGGGTGGGGCGCAGCCCGCTCAGCTCCGCCGGCACAGCCGCTGGCCCCTTCATGCCAGCCAGCCGCCCGAGGGCGATGGCGAGGGCCGCCCGGCCGTCGATCTTCACCTTGGGCACCGCGGCCCCCAGCGTCTTCAGCTCGCTGTGCACGGCGGTGACCCGGCCGCGCTCGTCCATGGCCACGGTGAGCTCGCCGCCGTCCACAGGTACCCCCGCCGGGGTCACCTGCGTCATGCGCACCACGGTCACGCCAGCCGCCGCGCGCTCCTCGGCCACGCGCAGCTGAGCCGCTGGCAGGAATATCTCGGGGTGGCGAGAGACGAACCCCGTGGCCCTGGCCCGGGCCGTCTTGCCGGTGGTTGCCACGGACAGCCCGCGGATCACCGCCGGCCGGTCGCTATCCGCGCGCCACCGGACCGTGACGTCGGGACCCAGCCGCTTGAGCGCCGCCACCGCAGCGGGAGGCCCGGGCGGAGTCGCCGCAGCCACGCCGCCCACCAGCACTGCCCCCAGCGCCGCTGTCCATATCAAGGTCCTTCGCATGTCATCTCCTGGGAAAATTTGCCCGAGTCTACCGCTGGAAAACATGACGGTACAACGCCCCGGCGCCCCAGGCCACGCCGGCGAGGCCCACCAGCCCGATGAGGGTCCAGTGGTTGAGCCGCATGCCGACCAGCGCCCACAGGGGTCCGAGGGCGTACAGGCCGGCGGTGACCGCCAGGGCCGCGCCCACAGCCCGGCCCAGCTTGCGTTTGCCCTCGGCGGACGGCGGGTCCATGGCCTCTGACAGCTCGGCTGCCCCCCAGAGCAGCGCCGCGGCGCCCCAGACCACGGACGAGCTGGCCAGGGCCAGGCGGCCGAACTGGATGGTCACCGCAGCGACGGGGTCCCGGTTGAGCTCGGCCAGCAGGCTCTCGCGCGCCACCACGGCCCCGGCCGCCGAGCCCAGGGCCGCCCACATGCGCCACCTACCGCTCCCCAGCAGCCGGCGCAGGATCAGGCCGCAGGCCAGGCACAGCGCGAGCCCGCACGCGGCGCCGGTGCCCACCAGCGCATAGATCCAGTGCGGCGCTTCGAGGAAGCGCGCGCCCGCCAGGCAAGCCAGGGCCAGCGCCAGAGCGAGCGCCAGGCAGGCGGCCATGGGAGCCGTCTACTCCGCGGCGACCGACTGGATCTCGAGCCGGGTGTCCACCGCCACCACGGTCCCGTCCTCCACGGTCTCCCACCCGGGGCCGGCCGGGGTCTCGCCGGCCACCAGCACCACGGTCTTGAGGTGGGGCCGCTCCACGGTGCGCCCCGTCTCGTCCGGACAGGAGTAAGCCCCCTGTCGCCGGATGCTGAGCGGCTCACCATGGCGCGCGGCCAGGATGAACTGGCCGTTGCTCACCATGCAGCTGCCGATATTGGGAGCGTCCCCGCCGCCGGCCGCCTCGTCGAGCATCCGGCCCAGGTAACTGTACGTGGCGAGCAGAGACTTGCCCGCCTCCACCGGCGGCACGCGGGGGTCGTCCAGCTTTCCCGTGTCGTTGATGAAGGAGAGGAACAGGTGAAAGATATGCTCGCTGTCGGTCTTTCCGCGGATGTTGCGCTTGATGTGGTCCGGCAGCGCCCGCAGCAGGCTCTCCTTCACCGCGTCGAAATTGCTCACGGTGCCCACGTGACAGAAAGTCCAGTTTCGGAACCTGAAGGGGTGGGTGTTCTCGGTCCGTTGGCCGCCCACGGTGGGACAACGAATATGGCCCAAAACCAGGTTGGAGCGCAGGTTCGCGGCCATCTCGGTGAAATCCATGGGCCCGGGGAATGGCTTGGGCTGCTTGCGCAGCAGCGGCTGGCCCACCTGGTAGCAGGCGAGCCCCCAGCCGTTAGGCGCACCCTCCTCGAGAGTCAGGGCGCGCTCGAAAGGCCCCAGCGCACAGTGCGTAAGGGCCGCGTCGTTTGAAATGAAGCCGAAGCAGAAGCTCATGCTGGTTAAACTCCTGTAGCCCCCCTCTTTATTCTACCCTTGCGGGGTCGGCTTTGTTGCGTTGAATAGTCTCGCCTGCCTATCGTATTAGCATTGATGAGGTACAGACGCTGAACAACCTGAGGTGAACCGAAATGAAACATAAATATCGGGTCCTGTCACTCGTGACTGCGGCCGCCTGCCTGTTGCTTTCTCCGGCTGCCGGAGCATCTGGATACGTGTTCCTCAACGGGGTGCCGGTCACGGGTATGAAGAACCAGAAATTCGAGGGTTGCACCGTGGTCTTCGATGCCAGCGGCAATGTCCAGATCTCCGCGCCGGGCATCAAGATCAAGGCTGTCCCCCAGGCTGGCGCGGCCAGGGCGCCCCAGCCGCCGCCCCCGGCCCAGCCAACGGTGCGGGCGCCGGTGGCACCCCCGCGGCCGGCCGTCATCGCGCCACCGACGCCGACCCAGCCGGTGACCATGACCCCATCCGCGCCGCCGCCGCGCCCGGTGGTCAAGCCGAAGCCCAAGCCGGCGCCCAAGCCGGAGCCGCCTGAGCCGGTCCGCACGGGCCCGCTGACTCAGCGGTACTTCCTGGTGGCCATCCCCACCACCAAGGGCGTCGCCCAGTACGACGTGGACGTCTATATCAACAAGCGCCACGCGAAGAAGGTGCGCAACCGGGTACACCAGCTCACCTTCGAGGTGACCAAGTGGCTCAAGTGGGGCCCCAACGAGGTCCAGTTCGCCGCCACAAAGAACCTGGACGGCAAACAGCGCATCTCCAGCTCTGCCGCGGATTTCATGCGCATCGTCATCGGCCCGGGCGTCAAGGGCGGCGGGACGGTGAAGCTCGACGAGATCCTCGCCGACTTCCGCGCGCCGGCCAGCAAGATGGGCAACTTCGGCAACACCCAGACCATCAAGCTCAAGTAGACCCAAACATCACCAATAAAAACGTAAACGTGGACGCAAGCGTGGACGTTGACCCAAACCAAAACCCGCCCGAATCCATCCCACAGGCAGTCCAGAGTCCCTGAATCCAGCCCGGACCAGATCCGCCCCAGGTCCCGACCCCGCCCCCGTCTCCGTTCCCGAGCCCGACCCCGACCCCGACCCCG
>CAZEFW010000204.1:0-3714 GCA_964511535.1 uncultured Myxococcales bacterium
CCTCAAGCCTCAAGCCTCAAGCCTCAAGCCTCAAGCCAGCGAGCGAAGCGAGCTATTGCAGCTCCACCACCTTCTGGGTCCACTGGGCGATGTGGTTGTGGTGGGCCAGATCCTGGAACGGCAGCCAGAACGGCTTGGTGGTGGGGTCCTGGCCCTTGTTGGCCTTGGTGACGTCGAAGGCGGTCATCCAGATCTGCGGGGCCTTGTTGGGGTAGTAGCTGTACTTGGAGTTCTTCAGCCGCACGCCGTAGTCGCGCACCGAGGAGAAGGTGAGCCAGTACAGCGTGGTGGTCTTGTACTTCTCGACCTTGGGGCTCCAGCGCGGCCATGAGTTGGAGATCTTCGAGCCGTTGATGCCGGACAGCGCGCGCAGGCCCTTGCCGTCGGGTTTGACCATGTAGATGTTGGCGTCCTCGTCGGAGTACGAGTCGCCGGTGGAGCGGTTGAACACGATCCAGTCACCCTCGGGAGAGAAGGTGGGGTAGTAGTAGTTGGCGCCGCCGCCGCCCTTGACCAGCCGCTTTGGCTTGCCCCACTTGCCGCCGCTGCGCTGCAGCAGGTAGACGCTGCCGTTGCGGAAGTGCACGTCGTCCTTGATGCCGCCGGCGTGGTAGTCCTTGTTGGCCACCAGCACGTAGACCAGCATGTTGCCCTTGGGACCCCAGTCCGGATGGGTCGCCTTGCCGCTGCCGGTGGGGACGGTCTCCAGCTGCTTGCCGTCCGAGACCCGGCGCCGGGTCAGCACGCCCTGGTTGACCACGATGACCTCGGTGCCATCGGGGTTGAAGGTCTGGAGGTCAGCCTTGTACCCCTTGCGCGTATCGAACACCGCCTGCCGCTTCTCCACGTCGAAGATGGCCGCGTCACCGTTGCCGCCGGTGAGGGTGAACGCGATGTACTTGCCGCCGCGGCTGAGGGAGTGGCAGCCCACGCAGTCGTTGGCCTCCTTCTTGGTGTAGTACGCCTCGGCCTTGGTCGTGGGGTTCTCGAAGTCGTAGCGGTAGATGGAGCCGTACTTCGGCTTGGTCTTGCCCGGCTCGTGCTTGTCCACCACCCAGTAGTACAGCCCGCCCACCACCGGCTTCTCGGCGATGCGGATCACCACGTTGGGCGACTCGGCCCGCACGCCCACGCCGTTGGCGTACTTGGTGGCGTAGACCTTGAGCCGCACGTCGAGGCCCGTGCTGGTCACGCCCACGGCGCGCCACTGGTCGATGGTCAGGTTGTAGTTGCGCTGCTTGGTGTAGATGCGCACGGTGCTCTTGGAGCTGACGAACTCCAGCAGGTAGAGGTTGGCGAAGCCAGGTGAGATCTGCTGTACCTCGATCTGGCCCAGGTTCGGCGGCACCAGCACGGTGTTGGGCGGGTAGATCACCTTCACCACGCCTGACTTTGAGCCGCCGAACTTCTTGGTGGCGTCCGACGGCACGCCGGTGTCGAGGAAGTCCTTCTTGTAGACGATGTCCACCGATGCGCTGGCGGTCATCTTCTGAAACGTGGCCGTGATGCGCCCCTCGCCGCCGTGGGTGGCGGCCTTGGCCTTGCCGTTGTCCAGCACCTCGGTCTTGAAGACGTTGCCCACCATGCGGCCGACGGTCTTGGGCTCCACGGTCCAGGTGGCCAGGTCGGTGACCTCTTCGCTGCCCGTAGGGCAGTTAGAGCTGGTGGTCTTGCCCTTGTCCTTGGCCGAGCCGGCCGCGTCCTTGAGGTGGCTGTCCGAGTACGACGCGCAGACATAGAACTTCTGGGCCACCACCTGGTCGTTGGTCAACTTCAACGTGGGCGCGGAGGTGGGCAACACCGTCAGGGAGAGCAGCACGCCCGCGTCTGGCCCGGGCAGGGTGATCTCGCTGCAGCCGAGCAGCGCCGCCCCAGCCACCAGCGAGGCCACCAGAGCTCGTATCCCCCGGGGCCCCTTTCTAAGCGTTACACCCATTACATTCTTCTCCTGAACAGTCGAACCACTATGGTTGTACAATATAGCGTAGGCCATGGCATACGGGGGGAGCAAGGGTTCGCGGTGGCCGTAGAAATTAACGCCAAGGAGATGCGCCCCGGCGGCGTCCAACAGATCGATACAGTGACACACTCAGTACATACCCCGGAACAGGCCACAGAGCTGGTTCGCCGGGCAAAGGCCGGAGATGACGCAGCGTTTGGCGAGCTGTTTCGCCGGTACCAGCCGCGGATCTTCGCCCTGGTCCTGCACCTGACCGGCAACGAGTCAGACGCCGAGGACATCACCCAGGAGGTGTTCCTTCGCGCCTACCGGTCGATCAACAAGTTCGCCGGCCGCAGCCACTTCTTCACCTGGATCTACCGCATCGCCGTCAACCGGGCGTACAACGTGCGCCGGGATGCTACCCGCCGGCGGGAGGTCCACATGGATGATCCCCGGCTGATCAAGGCCCTGGCCGCCGACGCCCAGGACAGCCCCAGGCGCGCCGCGCAGCTGCGCGAGACCTACCGCCGGCTGCTGCACGCGCTGGACCGGCTCCCCCGTGAGATGCGCGCGACGGTGGTGTTGGTCACCCTGCAGGGCTTCAACCACGCGGAGGCGGCCATCATCCAGGATTGCTCCGCCGGCACCATCGCCTGGCGGATCCACAAGGCCCGCCAGAGGCTGCGCAAGGCGCTGGTCAAGGCGCCGCGCTGCATGACGCCTGCCGCGCATGATCCGCCCCTGCAGGCGCTCTCGTCGGATTTGAGGGAGTTGCTCGAGCAGTGTGATCTGCCCGCGCTGTCGCCGGCCTGACCGGGCTAACTGCTGGGATAAGACTGGTAGGAGTACTCGATGGGCGGGTCGGTCTTTGTGGCCTCGAGCACCTTGTGCCCGGTGACCTCGTCCTCGCCCTCTCTGACGTAGCCATCATCGATCAGCTCGCCGATCAGCTGGTCAAATGATCGCACCCAGGTGTAGAAGCCGGCGTGGTTATCCTTGAAGCTCCAGTCCACCTCGTCGAAGCTCATCTGAGTGATGGCCTCGAACACCGCGCGGCTCCACCGCTCAGGATCTGCAGACCGCAGCCGCTGGATCTGACGGATCATTTCCGATTTCATTAGACTCTTCGTATTGTTAACGATGATCCCTTCGTCGAGCATCATTCCCTCCATGCGGATTTCCGCGTCGCAACGTCTACAATCTTGGTAGACATTCTAGAGTATAGTGCCCTTCATGGAGGGTACAAGGCACAAAGAAACCTCGAGGTGGTCTGGAGGCTCCTTACCAGGAGAGGTAGAATCACACCGCCGCGCGGAGTTGACGCCATGAACTTGACCTTACTTTTGATCATCGGAGCAGTGGCCGGAGGGATCCTGGTCTGGAAGGTGACCGGTCTGTCGGTGGATGGACCCATCGACCGGGCCATAAAGGCCGGGGACATCGACTCGCTGGTTTCCTTGCTGCTCGAGCGGCCCGAGCCCGGGCGCCCCACCGCCTTCAACCGCGCCATCAAGCGCCTGTGGGATGGTTACCAGCGCGAGGAGGCGGTCCCGCTCATCCGGGCCCTGGCCGAACACCATGGCGAGGCGTCCATCGCCCAGTACTGGCTGGACCAGCTGCGGACGGTGGAGCCGGAGCTGGCAGCCACCGAGCTGGAGCCGGGGTTTCTGGACAAGCACTTCAAGGCAGAGATCGCCGCCAAGTGCGGGGCCGCGGGGTGAAGCAAGTAGCTCGTTCGCCCGCCGGTCGGCGGGCTCTCTCGAATGCCAGAA
>CAZEFW010000204.1:3814-12537 GCA_964511535.1 uncultured Myxococcales bacterium
GGCTACTCGGGCTTGGGGACCATCTCGACGCTTCTGACGACTGACTGGGCCTGGAAGCAGAAGCGGCCGAGCTTCTTTTTCTTCTTCTGGGTGATGATGAACGAGACGCTCTTGTGGCGGCCCGATTCAGGCCAGGGGACCGGGTGGAAGAAGGGCTGGACAGCGCCCACGGCCTCGCACTTGAACGAGGGGCCCTGCTGGCCGTTGACCATCAGAGAGAGCTTGCCAGCGCCCCGGTGGCAGACGAAGTAGCCGAAGATGCCGTCCCCGGCCGGCACATCGTTGAAGGTCAGCGACAGGCCATCGGTGCGCTGTAGATCGGCCTCGATACAGCGCACGAAGTGGAGGGTGTAGCGCGGACGCAGCACCATGTGAGGCGAGTCGCCGCAGGAAAACCGATCCAGCCGCCAGGTGCAGCGAGCCGGGGGCAGCCGGTCGTCCAGGCGCCAGACGCTGGCGCCGGGCAGGTTGTGCAGGAAGTCGTACCGCACCTCCTTTACCCGCCGGGTACCCTCGATCTCGATGCCAGGCGCCCGAGCGCTCAGCCACAGCGCGCCCCCCAGCGCCGCCGCGGTCAGCGCTGCACCGGCAGGCATCAGCCCGCGCCAGCCGAGCAGGGCGCCCGCCCGCGGCGCCAGGCGCTCCACCATGCGCACCGGAGGCGCCGCGGCGCCGCGCTCCAGGTCGGCCAACAGCAGCAGGCACGCCAGCAGCAGCCCGGCCAGGGTGATCCAGTTGGCGACCCGGTCCAGGGCGCTGGGCTGAAAGACGAAGCGGTAGACGCCGGGCGCGAGATCGGCGGCCATGAAGCCGCTCGACAGGGGAGAGGCGGCGTGCCGCTGCACGCGGATCTCCATGGGCTGGCCGTCCCGGGTGAGCTTCCAGCGCGGGAAGTAGGACACGTTGAGCTGCATGGCGCCGTGCGCCCCGGGGCCGGCCTCCAGCACTATCTCCTGGTGCGAGAAGCGGGTCAGCTCAACAGGGCCCTTGCCCTCCAGGATGGCGAACGGTTCCGGCGTGAAGCCCTGGTGCCGGTAGAGGAAGTAGCGGCCGAATCGCCGTACCAGCTGGTAGTCGTCCTCCTCCAGGCGCTGGCGGGACATGACCCAGCGCGTGTTGAGCGCGGCCAGCGCGCCCGGTTGGTTGGAGTGGATCAGGTACTTGAAGTTGATGCCCGGGGTGTAGCCGGACTTGTAAAAGGAGCGATTCAGGCGGGTGGCCAGATCCAGGATGGAGTGGTCGTCGCGGCCGCCGATGAACGCCACCCGCTCCAGGGGGCCCTGCCGCGGCCGGGCGTTGATGTAGGCCCCCAGCGCTGCCCGATCCTGCTGGTCTGCCCGTCGGGACAGCAGCTTGGCGTTCCTCCCCACATGCTGCGAATAGTAGCCGACGGCGAACGAGATGAGCACGGGGAAGCAGATCAGGGTCAGCAGGCCGGCCACCACGGCGCGTCGCGCCACCGGACCGCGCGGGACCTTCGGCGCGCGCTGCCACAGCTGCCGCGCGAGCCACAGCCCGGTGTGGGCGGCCAGCACGAACAGGAAGGGCTTGGCCAGCAGCGACAGCCGCTCGAACTGCACGGCGCGCACCGCGGGCAGGTGGTCGGGCAGGTTGAGCGCCAGCAGCAGGGCGCCGGAGCCGGCGAAGAAGAGCACCAGCGAGAGCCAGGCGACGAACCGCGCGCCCACATCGCCCCCGCGGAAGGTGCGCACCAGCCCCATCACCGCCAGCAACAGCACCACGCCCCAGGTCCCCTCGATCAGGTCCAGGGTCAGCAGGCCGCGCCCGAGCTCCAGCATGGGCAAGCCCGCGCGGCCGATGACGTCGGCGTAGCGGCGGGCGTCGATGAAGGGCAGCAGCCAGAAGGCGGACACCATCAAGCCCAGGCCGTTGGCCAGCAGCAGCCGCACCAGCGCGCGACCCGCGGCCAGCTGCTGCCCAGCCTCTGCCTCCTCGCTGTCCACGCGGCGCAGCCAGACCGCCAGGGTGACGCCGAGGGCCACAAGCTGGAGCAGCAGCACCACAGGGTGGACCACCACCGCGGCGCCCATGAGCAGCCCGAACACGGCCACGGCGCCCATGCGCCGTTCGCGCACCACCGCGGGCAGCCCCGCCAGGGCCAGCAGCGCCAGGGCCATGGCGAGGCGCTGGGGCCACACGCCCCACTCGAAGGCGTCCCAGCCGAAGCCGATGATCCCGGGATCTGTCAGATAGAGCAGGCCGGCGAGCAGCCCCGCCCCTCGCCCGAAGAACCGCTCACCCAGGCGGTAGACGCCGTACCCGAGCAGCAGGAACGACAGGAAGAACGCCACCGCGTATGCCTGGCTGAAGTCCAGCGCTCCGAGGGCCGCCAGGTGCACGGCAGCGACCCAGAGGTCCGAGCCGATGGGGTAGTTGTACCCAGACGGGTAGCCGGCGAACAGGCGATGGCTCCAGCCCTGGACCTGCCACTGGGGCAGGAAGTGATGCCGCGTCTCGTGCGAGCGCAGGTAGTGCGCCGTGTGGTCCTTGCTCGTGGGCCGGTCCCCGCCAGCCACCTTCGGGATGGCCGCGAAGGCGACCACCGCCAGCAGGGCCAGGCAGAGCACCTCCACCACGGCCTTGCGCTGCCCCAGCGCCACGCGACCGGCCGCACGGTCCCACAGCTCGCGCAGGCGGGATTCCAGCAGCACCGCCCCCGCCGCCAGGAGCGCCATGCCCAGCCACCAGAAGGGCGCCCGGCCCAGCAGCAGCGCCGCCCCCAGCAGGGCCATCGCGCTTCCCGTGGCCTCTCGTTTGCCGATCATGATGAGAGATCAGCCCCGGGGCGGCAGGTTGCTGGAGGGGTGAGCCGAGAGGAATGGAAGCGCATGGATTGTACCGGCCGTGAAGCCACCTGATCGAATATCGACCGAGGTGAAAGTGGGGTCAAGCCAGCCTCCACATCATATGTCTCGTCGGGTATCATGAGGGCTTCGTTGATCAGGAGCTATCGATGTACGTCCGCCTCGCACTTCTGCTGACGCTCACCCTCTGTCTCATCCCTGCGTGCAACAAGAAGAAAAAGGCCGCCGCTCCGGGGGCCGCGGCTGGCGCCGCTGGGGGCGCCGCCACTGCCTCGGAGTCGCGGCTCAAGCAGCTCGAGCAGGTGCTCTCCATGATCCCGTCCGACAGCCCATCGGTGGCGGTGGTGGCCAACTGGTCACACCTGCTGCGGGCGTCGGACGACCTGCAGGGCACGCTCAAGCATGTGGACAGCGGCCAGGTGTTGCTGGACCGGATCGTCGGCTTCTCCGCCTCGGCCCCGGTGCCATTGCCCATCGGCGAGCGCGAGATGACCCAGCTCGGCTTCGACCCGTCCAAGCCGATGGCGGTGTTCGGCGCCGCCTCGCCGGTGGCCATCTTCTCGCTGAAAGATTCTGCGGCGTTCCAGGCCCGGCTCGCCACGGCCTACGGCAAGGGCAAGTGGAAGGACGTCACCGTGGCGGGGTTCAAGCTGCGCCACCTGAGCGGCGCCCGCCAGCTGTACTGCATGCCCATGGATCGGCGCTCCATCTGTTCTCCGGAGGCTGAGCCCCTGGTGCAGGTGGCCAGGGGTAGGCCCGCGCGGTCGCTGTGGCAGAGCCTCACCGAGGAGGAGCGCCGCGAGCTCGCCCGCGGCACCGCGCTGGTGGGGTTCACCGACCCGCGGCGGCTCCAGGGCAGAGCGCTGCTGCGAGTGGAGGAGGACGGCCTGAGCGCGCAGCTGCGGCTCGGCGGGCCCGCGGTGGGTCAGGTGAGCCGGCTGCTGGGTGGCAAGGGCGGCGGCACGTTGCTGAAGATGGCCGGCGACGCCCCCACGGCCGTGTACCTCAGGATCCAGGTCAGCGCCGTCCTGAACACCCTGCGCGCGGTGCTGCCCGACCCGCGCAAGCTGGGGCTCGATCCCATCAGGCTGCAGGCCAGCCTCACCGGCGAGGTCCTGCTGCGAGAGACGGCGGAGCGCCAGCTGCTGGCGGTGCTCGGCTGTCACGACCTGGCGGTGTCCCAGTCGGTGGTGGACACCCTGGCCGGCGCCCTGAAGGGCCTGACCCAGCAAGGCGGCCCCGAGGGGGCGGCGCCCGTGAAGGTCACCGCCTCGGGGGACGGGGAGCGCAAGCGGTATGTGGTGGAGTTGAAGCCGAGGGCCGGGGGGATGCCCATCAACCTGACCCTGGGGCTGGCCGCAGGGCCCGAGGGGATCCTGGTGGGATCGAAGGAGGCGGTGGAGGCGCTGGCCGGCAAGGGGGGCGAGGGGAAAGGGGCGAAGGGCAAGGGCAAGGGCAAGGGCGAGGGCAAGGGTGAGAGTGCCGGGGTCCTGCTCATGGCGCGGACGCCGCTGGGGGATCCCTTGCGCCTGATGGGTCCCGCCACCGATGCGCTGTTCAAGGCCGCTGACCTGCCCGGGGGGGTGGTGGAGAATATCCGCCTGGCGCGCTTTCTGCTGGACCAGATGCATGGCCAGACCGTCACCGTCTCCGGCGCGGGCAAGGATCAGTTGCTGGTCAACCTGCGCTGGACCACGCTGCACCAGCGCGGGGAGGAGGGCGCGGACGCGGCGCGGGCCCTGTGGATCAAGGCGCTGTCAGCCCGGGCCGACGGCGACCTGGAGAAGGCCAAGCGCCTGCTCGGCAACCTGGTCAAGGACCACGGCGAGACCCGCTTCGCCGCCCGCGCGAAGGACGAGCGGCCCGGGGTGCTGGGCGCCCTGTTCACCGCGGTGCTGGCCACCAACGCCCTGCCCGCCTACCGGCGCTACGTGATGCGGTCCCGGCAGGTCGAGGCGTACGCCTCGCTGGCGCGCCTCTCCATGGCCGCGCGGTTCTCGTTCAGGTCCCCGGGGGTCGGCCCTGGCGGCCGCGCCCTGCCCCCCAGCTTCCCCAAGTCCACGGACTGGACCCCGCCCAAGCCGTGCTGCGATTTCTCCGGCGGTGAGTGCCAGCCGGCGCCCGGGGTCTGGATGACCCCCACCTGGAAGCTGCTCAAGTTCTCCCAGGACCGCCCCCACCGGTTGCAGTACCGCTTCGTCAACCGGGGCAAGGTCAAGGGCAAGGCCAGCTTCTCTGTCCAGGCGCGGGGAGATCTGGACTGCAAGGGCAGTCCGACCCTGTTCTCCATCGAGGGGGTGGAGGGCGATGACGGCACCGTCTCCCTGTCGCCCATGAAGACCGAGCCCGCAAAGATGCCATGACCCCGCTCCATCCGAGGAGATAAATGGATCCAACCCAGGCCGTGGAGAGCACCGCTAACCTCGCCACCGTCGACTCGATCATCATCGTCGGCTTTCTGGTGGTGGTGACCGTGGTGGGCTACATGATGTCCAACATGGCGTCCAAGGGGATGTCCGACTACTTCCTCGGGGGCAAGACGATCCCGTGGTACGTGCTCGGCATCTCCACCGCCACCTCCAACTTCGACATGGCCGGGACGATGATCAACATCGCCGTGGTCTTCGCCCTCGGCTTCAAGGGGTTCCTGGTGGAGATCCGCGGTGGCGTGGGGCTCTCCCTGGCGTTCCTGATGATCTTTCTGGGTAAGTGGCTGCGCCGCAGCCGGGTGATGACCTCGGCGGAGTGGATGAAGCTGCGCTTCGGCACGGACAGCCCGGGCAAGGCCGCCCACCTGATCTCGGCCTGCGCCAACATCATCCTCTGCCTCGGCATGATCATCTACTTCAGCAAGGGCGCCGGGAAGTTCCTGACCCACTTCCTGCCGCTGTCGGAGATCACCTGCACCTCGGTGATGGTGGTAATCGGCCTGTTCTACACCCTGATGTCCGGGCTGTACGGGGTGGTCTTCACCGACGTGGTGCAGATGATCCTGCTCACCTTCACCGCCATCTACGTCTCGATCCAGGCCTTCGGCATGCGCGCCCTGGTGGAGATGCCCAGCGGGCTGTTCGACTTCAACCTGGAGGTGCCGGCCGGGCTCGGCGAGGCCCTGCTGACCAAGGACCCCGCCGCCTGGGAGCCGATCCTCGGGGCGTTCGGGCTGTGCGTGGCCATGTGGTTCTTCCGCACCACCCTCGAGGGCATGGGGGGCGTGGGCGGCTACACAGACCAGCGCTTCTTCGCCGCCCGCACCGAGCGCGAGGCGAGCCTGCTGACTCTCGAGAGCATCGTGCTGTCCCTGTTCCGCTGGACCATGATCGCCGGGCTGGTGACCATGGGCTACAAGCTGGTGGCCGACGGCGGCGCGGCGGGGGCGGCCATCGCCAAGGACGCCGAGCAGGTGCTGCCCATCGTGCTGAGCCAGATGCTGCCCGCCGGCATCAAGGGGTTCGTCATCGCGGGGCTCATCGCCGCGGCCATGTCCACCTTCGACTCCACGCTCAACGCCGGGGCGTCGTACCTGACCCGAGACGTGTACCAGGCGTACATCAACCCCGGCGCCGGCGACCGGCAGCTGATGAAGGCGTCGCGGGTGGCCACCATCGCCCTGTGCGTGGCCGGCATCCTGTTCGCGGCCATCGTGCCCAACATCAACAAGATCTGGGGGCTGATCACCATGGGCATCGGCGCGGGCATGTTCGTGCCGCTCTTCCTGCGCTGGTACTGGCCGCGGTTCAACGGCTACGGCTTCGCCGCCGGGACCTCTGCGGGCATCGTGGCGGCCATCATCTTCAAGGCGATCCTCGACTGGCCGCTCTACAGCTCCTTCCCCACCATCGTGGGCTGCGCCTTCGTCGGCGCGGTGCTGGTCACCCTGGTCACCAGCCCGGTGGACGACGAGGTGCTGATGAAGTTCTACAAGCAGATCACCCCGTTCGGCCCGTGGGGGCGCGTGGCGGGCCTGGCGCGGGAGCGCGGCCTGATCACGGAGAAGGAGTACCTCAAGGGGATCATGGAGAACCTCAACGACATCGTCTCGGTCTGCTTCTCGCTGCCGTTTCAGCTGTGCCTGCTGCTGGGCGCCATGAGCTTCATGTGGCACGAGTGGTCCAAGTTCTCCTTCTTCTTCATCGTCGCCCTGGTCAGCGGCGTTGGGCTCTACTTCTTCTGGTTCAAGAACCTCAAGAGCGAGGAGCAGTGCCTGGCAGAGGACGAGGCGTACGAAGCCGCTGCCCGGGAGCAGGAGGCGGCGTGATCCGGCTGGTCCAGGGGGACATCACCGAGGTCCAGGCGGACGCGCTGGTCACCGCGGCCAACGCCGGGCTGCAGGGCGGCGGCGGGGTGGACGGGGCGATCCACCGGGCGTGCGGACCGCGGCTGCTCGAGGCGTGCCGGGCGCTCGGCGGCTGCCCCACCGGATCGGCCGTGGCCACGCCGGCCTTCGACCTGGAGGCGCGCGGGGTGCGGCGCATCATCCATGCGGTGGGGCCGATCTACCGGGGTACAGGCGACGAGGGAGCTCTGCTGGCCGGCGCCTACCGGACCAGCCTGCAGGTGGCGGGCACCGAGGCGTGCGCCAGCGTGGCGTTCCCGGCCATCAGCGCGGGGGTGTACGGCTACCCGCTGGCCGAGGCCGCGGAGGTGGCGGTGCAGACGGTGGGAGCGTTTATGAGGGGCGAACCGGGGCCGGTTAAGCAGGTGATCTTCGTGCTATTCGACCGGCAGACTTACCAGGCCTTCGAGGAGGCTGTCTCACGGACAGCCGCGGGTTAGGAGCCTGCCGCGCCCAGGTTAACGCTTCGCCAGGCTTGCCCTTGATATCGCTGGCTTCGTTGCTCGTCAGTTGCTTGCCACCAGCAAGCGCCTTCCTCGCGCCTTGCCAGTGATCCCAATTCCTTCGCCTGGCTCGATTTCCTGTCCACGACAGGCTCTTAGCTCGCTCACGAAAAGCCGCCACCCTGGCCGCAGCCGGCGCCGTGGACATGGCCGCCGCCCCCGGGGCTGCTGCTTCCACAGGAGAAGCTGGACATCAGCTGGTCAACGCGGGGCGTGCCGCACTCGGGACACTCCAGCTCGTCCTTGTCCGAGCTGCGCAGGATCAACTCCTCGAAGACATGTTCGCAGGATGTGCACTTGAACTCATGTATCGGCATTGGGGGACCTCGCTCTCTTCAACTGATCCGAGCCAGCAGGGAGGCGCAGGTTGCGCGGGCGTTACGCGTTTGATGCCACCAGGGCCAGGATCAGCACCACCGCCAGCACGGCGAACACGATGAGCGGCATGAGCCAGGGCCGGTCGGCGCTCTTGGCACCGGCCTTGGGCGCGGGAGTGGAGGGCTGTGACAGCTCACGCTCCACCTGCTTCTCCTTCTTGGTCGGCTTGGCGGGCGGAATCTGCGACTGGGCAGCGGCCTTGCGCTTCTGGCGCTTCTTCTTGCGGCCCTTGGCGCGGGTGCGTTTGGGCTTCTTCTTCTTGGCCTCTGCCTTTTCCTTTGCTGCCTGGATCTCGGCCTGGCGTTTGGCCTCTTTGGCGGCCTTTTTGGCGGCGCGGGCCTCGAGGCGCTCCTTCTCCTTGCGCGCCTCTTCCTCGGCCTCGGCCTTTTTGCGAGCAGCCTCTTCTTCGGCCTTCTTCTTCGCCTCGGCCTCTTTCTTGGCTTTTGCCTCGGCCTTTTTGCGCTTCTTCTCCTCGGCGGCCTTTTTCTTCTTCTCTGCTGCGGCGGCCTTTTTAGCGGCGGCCTCTTCTTCGGCCTTTTTGCCGGCGGCCTCTTCTTCAGCCTGCTTGGCGGCGGCTTCAGCGTCGGGCTCGGGCTCGGGCTCGGGTTTGGCTTCAGCTTCGGGCTCGGGTTTGGCCTCGGCCTCCGCCTCGGGCTCGGGCTCGGCCTCGGCCTCGGGCTC
>CAZEFW010000205.1:0-12456 GCA_964511535.1 uncultured Myxococcales bacterium
GGCGGGAACGTTCCAGCTGAAACGCCCCGGTGAACTTTTCCACCGGCATTTCCAGAACTGGATTGTCGCAGCACAGGCGCCTTGCCGTTTCGGCGGAGATGCCAACGCCGCCTTCCACTTCACAGCGGCCCTGCTCCTCCGATTCCTCCAGCACTTCTTTGTCCACCTGCACCATCACCTGGTAGTTTTTCGGCCGCGCCTTGCCTGCCCGGTCAGCCAATCCCCTGTCCAGCGCCGAGCCGGCCACCTCGCCCATGGCGTCGGCCAGCCGCTGGTCCGGCTCTGCATCGCTGTCGTCGCATCGCTGCTCGGAAGCAACCTGCAGAGCCTTGACCAGCAGCGCGCCCATTTCGGGTGGCAGCCGGCCCTTGAGCACCAACATATTGTCCTCGTCATAGTGGTAGCTCAGGTAGCGCTCATCGGTCTGACGCTGCGCCAGCTCCTGCTCGGCCGGCTTGGCTCTGCGGTAGGTTCGGATGATTCGTTCGAGCTGTGATGTTGAGCCGTCCAGCGCCCACTCCAACAAGGTGCTCTCGTTTTCCGGGGTGACGATGCGGGTGATGGCTCGCACCTTCGAATACGAAAGTCGCCCCTGGGAGAACGCCTCCTGGACGAGTGGGCAGTCCACCAGCTTGCGAGCCACGCGCACCTTCTCCCTGGCTGTGCCCGGCTTCTCGTTGGTGCGCCAGGCAAGCCAGTGGGCGCACGATATGAAACCCAGGTCGGCCCACGATTCACGCCTGTCCATCTCCGCCAAGAGCAGCAGCAGGCGGCAGGTGGCAGCCTGAATGTGGGCGGACAAAACGGCGATCTTGTCGCCCAGTTCATCGTTGGAATCTCGAGACAGATCGGGCGTGTTCTCGACTGAGTTTTCGAGGGTCATGATTTGCCTTTTGGTTATTTATTACGAGTGCTTAAGTGTAACACAAGGGCCGCCGGATTTAATCCCAAAATGATAGAAATGCGCCGAATAATCGGTCGAATTTTCAGCGGTATGGGCCGATTTTTCCCCCGAAGATCAACCTTCGCCGCCGGGCGGAAATGTTGAGGCTGGAGAGGCGGATTCGTGGAGCTGAACGGTCCGGCCTCCAGGTCCACGTCCAATTCCAGGCCCATGTATAGGTGACTGGCAACGGCCAACAGTTGATCTCCCTGCCCCGCCTGGCATATCGTTCCCGCAAAATTACGACTGAGCTGGTGACCGATCACCCAAGGGATCCAAGGAGGAGACCGTGAAAGAAGTCCAAACAGCTTATTCCGGGGCGCGGATACCGTACGGCACCTGGGGGACGAGCTACTTCCCCGCCTGGCAGATGTCCGCCCTGGCAGAGGTCAACATCGGGCAGTTCGCCGGTGAGGCCATGAACAGGATCATGGGCATGAAGAAGGTGCCCGTTACCGTCCTCGAGTATCTGGTGCTCGGGTCCACCATCCCCTGGCACTACAAGTTCTGGACCGCCCCCACCGTGGCCAGCTGCATGGGCCACCGGATCCCCGGCTACCACACCGAGCAGGCCTGCGCCACGGGGCTTCAGGCCATGGTGCTCGGCATCAACGAGGTGAACACCGGCTCCAACGATGTGGTCGGCGTGCTCACCTTCGACCGCACCAGCGACTCGCCCGTGGGCGTGTTCCCCGAGCGCCGCTCCTACGAGCGCACCCAGGCCATCGCCGACGTGTGGGACAACTTCGGCTTCGACCCGGCCACCGGCGGCGCCATGATCCAGTGCGCCGGCAAGGCCGCGCGCAAGTACAAGCTCGACCGCGCCGAGGTGGACGAGCTGGCCTACCACCGCTACGAGCAGTACTTCGCCGCCCGCGACTCGGGCTGGCTGGCCGAGCGCGTGTGCGTGCCCCTGGAGGTGCTCAACATGCAGGGCCGCTCCCTGGGCATGGTGGACAACGACGCCGGCATCCGCAAGGTGACCCTCGCCTCCCTGCGGGAGATGTTCGAGCTGGACACCTGCGTCACCGGCGGCGGCCAGACCCACGCGTCGGACGGCATGGCCTGCCTGCTGGTCACCACGCCGGAGAAGGTCAAGGACCTCTCCCCGCGGCCCGAGATCGACATCCAGCTGGTGGCCAAGTGCGAGCTGCGCACCCAGCCGAGCCTGATGCCCGAGGCGCCGGCCATGGCCACGGGCAAGCTGCTCGAGCGCACCGGCCTGTCCCTGGACGACCTGGCTGTGGTCAAGACCCACAACCCCTTCGCGGTCAACGACGCCATCTTCGCCAAGGTGCTCGGTTACGACTGGAAGAAGATGAACAACAACGGCTCCTCCCTGGTGTGGGGCCATCCCCAGGGGCCGACCCTGACCCGCCTGGCCATCGAGGCCTTCGAAGAGGCGGTGGACCTGGGCGGCGGGTTCGTGCTGCTCAACGGCTGCGCCGCAGGAGACGTCGGCATCGCCGCCATCTTCAAGGTCACGGAAGGAGGCAACTAAAATGGCCAACGCTCTGAGGCAATCGACCCTCTCTACCCTGGGCCTCGGCACCGTCCTGGATATCTTCAAGAACGGCGCCTTGCCCGCCACCGCAGCTGGCCTGGTGGACAAGGTGTTCGGCCCCGCGGGCGACCGCGGCGCGCTGGTCATCTCCGGCGGCAACGGCATCGTCGGCGCGGGCAAGCTGATGCAGTTCGGCACCCGCCTGCTGCCCTACGACATCCCCATCGTCTCCCTGGACATGCCGGGCGCCCCCGACGGCATCGGCATGCAGTACGCCGGCCTGCGTGACTCCTTCGGTCCCGACCGGGCCAACGCCGTGATGAAGAACATCTTCCAGCTGACCTACGACGGCAAGACCTTGCCGGCGCAGCTCAAGGGGATGAACCCGCGCTTCCTGCTCGAGGCGATCCCGGAGATCCTGGAGCTGAAGAAGGCGCACTACGGCATGTTCCGCGCCGACTTCCCCGAGATCGAGATCCGCTCGGTCACGTCGGGCTTCCCGATGAAGCAGCTGGGCGTGGGCGTGGCCCACCCGGCGTTCCCGCACCAGATCAACAAGGTGTGGGAGATCATCGAGGAGGAGCCCTCGGACGTGACCAAGCTGATGTGGGCCCTCGGCATGATCCCGATGCCTGTCAGCGACGACTGGTCCTTCGTGCTGGACGTGCTGTTCTGCGGCATCACCCTGGCCGCCTGCCGCTACCACCTGGCGACCAACATGCCGTACTGGAAGGTGGACAAGTATGTGCGGCGGCTGCTCGGGCCCAACCCGGTGCGCGCCCATGACGCCATCGGCACCCAGGGCTCCAGCTTCCTGACCTGGTCCTGCCTGCACCACCTGGCCAAGGAGTACGGCGACCTGTTCACGCCGTCTTCGGACATGGAGGAGCGCAAGGAGACCGGCCTGGCGTGGTACCCGCTGAACCACTTCCGCCCGCTGGTGAACTGGAGCTTCACCGAGGCCGAGGAGGACGAGTTCAACGTGCGGCTGCTTGGGCCGATGTTCCAGATGACCGCCCTGATGCTGCACGAGAAGCGCGCCGAGCTGCCGGTGATGAACGCCATCGGCGAGCTGTGCGCGCAGTTCCGCCAGGGCATCATCGCCGCCATCCGCGCCTACGGGCCGGAGAAGGCGGTGGACTACGTCAACCGCTACCACGAGCTGCACCCAGAGGCGAAGGACCACTGGCACCCCGAGGCCTTCGCAGCCATGGACACGCCCGAGTGGCAGCAGCTGTACGTCAACGCCGAGCATGACGGCACGGTGGGGGTCATCACCATCAGCCGTGAGAGCTACAGCGACGACGTGGACGTGGAGCTGGGCCGGGCCATCGACTGGCTCAAGGGCCAGAGCATCGACCGCGTCATCGTCACCGGCGACTTCCACATGTCGACCCAGATGGTGGGCGCCGACACCACCAACTTCGCCGCGGGCCTGTCCGACGCGGCGGAGGGCGCGCGCATCGCGGGCGGGTGGAGCACGACCGCGCGGCGGCTCAACGACGAGTTCTCGGTGTCCGTGGGCTTCGTCAACGGCAAGCGCTGCATGGGCGGCATGCTGGAGCTGCTGATGCACTGCCACTACCTGGTGGCCGACAAGGGCGCGGCGTTCGGAATGCCGGAGGTGACCCTGCCGGTGGTGCCGGGCATGGAGGGCTGCCACTGGCCGTTCCGCCGCGTGGGCTCCGACAGCTGGGACAATCTGTTCGGCCTGCTGCTCAACGGCGGCAACGTCAAGGCCGGCGACGCGGTGGGCTGGCTCATCGACGCAGCGGCGCCCATGGAGGAGGCCCTGCAGGTGGCGTGGAACATCGCCAGCGGCGGGGATCACGGCGTGCAGAAGCGCCCGCTGGAGACCGGGGCCGTGGCCGGCCTGCCCGCCGCGGTGGAGCCCTCCTGGCTCTCCACGGCCAGCGCTGCCACCGACGGCGGCCGCAAGGCGATCTTCGGCTGCATCCAGCAGGCCTGCGCCGTTCCGCTGGCCGACGCGCTGGATCTTCAGGCGAAGATCTCCGGCGACTACATGGCCGGCAAGGAGTGCAACCGCGGCAAGATCGGCTCCATGATCAAGAAGACCATGAACGTCTAACCCCTCCCCATTTCAATCAATAAAATGTCAAGTGTGGGGGTCTGACCCCCTCACTTGACATTTTATCCCTGGTCACATCTCCGACGACTGATGGCTCCGGTTGGAAAGCATCCGTATTGGATGCGACAGATTTCATCGGCAGCTGTCCTCTCCATGGTTCGGTAACTGCGCGGCCAGGGAGCCGCCTATGGAGAGGTGATGATGATGACGTGGAAAGTGGTCATGGCGGCAGTCTCGTTGAGCGTGATGGTCAGCGGTTGTGATGGCTCCGGCGGCCGGGCAGCGCCAGGGAAGCAGCGAAAAGCGGTCAAGCCGAAGCCGCGCGCTACTGCGATCTCGTCGCCCAACAAGGCGGTGGGCCCGCTCAAGCCACCGCCGACCCTGTCCAGGGGGCGGCACTACTGGGAGTTGAAGGAGCTCCCCCGAGCGAAGCTCTCCTGGGGAGTTCATTCGCGTCCAAATATCGGCAAGCTGATGCTCGCCTTCAGGGTGCAGAAACTCCGCGCAGGGACACAGCTCGCACTGGAGGACAGGGTGCACACCACCAGGGACTCCTTCATGGACAGCGTGGAGCTGGATATAAGCGACCGGGTGGGCGAGATGCCCATCTCCTCCGTCTATCGCAAGTTCAGCCGCGGCACGCCGGGCATCGACCTGAAGCTCAAGTTCGGCCTGACCGTTCCTGGGTTCGAGCCGCTGAAGGGCGAGGTGCCCCCGGTGGCGCTCACGGGGGCGGTCAGCCGCTACCTCGCCAGGGTAGAGTCGGGCCCGGTCAAGTTCAACGGCGAGGCCGAACATGACGGCAAGCTGGACACCATCGCCCTGCTGCGGTCCCACAGCGTCCAGCTCGTGGCGGGCAAAGGGAAGAAGATCTCCGATATCGACCTGGTGACATTGGTGAGGCCGGCTGGCATTGAAGCGTCCCGCAAGTGCAGGTTCAGCAAGGGGCCCGCCACCATCGAATTCAAGAACGCGGAGGTGGCGCTGTTCAACAGGCACACCGGGGAGAAGATCACCGAGACCGTTATCAAGAACAGGTGCAAATGCCCCACCCTGGCATTCGTCAGGCGCAACAAGGGCTCCACGCAGGTGTCTCACAAGCGCATCGAGGCCTGGACGCGCAAGGCGCTCGTAAAGTACCGCGCTCGCTCCAAATCTTGAGCAGCGATTCAGGGAAGCCACAATCACCCGAGGCCCCCACCTCCCCTCGTCCCGGGGGATGCTCTTTCTTCCAGCCTCAATATCGTTGAGATCTTCGGCTCCCCGGCCACCCTGGCTTGTATGACCCGGCCAAAATTAGCAGGTCAGGCAAACCCCGCAGGAGGTGGACCATGTCGCGGATCCTTCGAACTCTCTTCGTCCTCACCCTGGTTGCCCTGATGATCGGCAGCTGCATCCTGGGACAGTGAGTCAGATGCGCGCGCAGGTGAACGGTCGCTGCCTCTGGTGCAACCAGCGGGGCGGGGCGCTGGAGAATGTGGGGCTCCCGTCCGAGCTGGACGGCCAGAGCGAAGGGACGGTCCATGCCGAGCACCGGCAGCCGCTGGTGAGCTTCATGGAGCTGGTGGAGCGGCGGAAGAACCTCTTCGTGGGCCTGGTGTTGGCGCTGGTCTTCCTGATGATGAACTCTACCATCCTGGGGCTGGCCGTGGGCTGGACCGTGGGCGTCCTGGTCATGGGCGTGACCTTGCTGGGCCTGGGTGCGGTTACCTGGTTCATGCCCTTTGCCACGCCCCAGACCGTGCAGATGATGGGCGTGAGGCGCTCCATAATCGTGGCCCGCGCGTGCGCGGCGGGCGTGGGCATTTTCGGGCTCGTCCTGTTGGTGCTGGCTTGTACCAACTCCATCGCCTGACAGCCGAACCTATGAAAATCGAAGATGCCGCACCGTGTCACCGGCGGATGGATCATGTAACGCGCCGTTATTAGTCAACTTAAGATCCTGGCCTGGCCCTTGCAGATTTAATGGGCATGCAAAAGGTCGGGAACATGACGAATCTGGCGAGTTCTAACCGCAAGTCCGCGAAAATCTTCCGCTCCATCACGGTTTTGGCCCTGATGGTCTCCTTCGTGTGCGCTTCAGGCACGACCAGCGCCGCCCCGGGTGGGCACCAGTCGCGCGTGGTGAGCAACAAGCGGGTGGAAAAGGCGATGCGTCGCGAGCGGTTCCGCAAGTTCAACCCCGCGAACTGGCAGATCAAAAAGGCTCTGACCGGCAGCAAGAAGTCCCTGACCAAGAAGGCCGCCAAGGCGACCCTGCTGGGGGCCATAGGCCTCAGCCTCGTGGCCAACCCCCTGGCCGCAAACGCCAGCGCCGCGCCCACCCCCGCGACCCAGACCAGGCCCGCCTACGAGATCGTGCTCAAGGAGGTTCCCAAGCCGAAGCTGCAGCTGGAGGCCAAGGTGGCCCGGCCCCAGAAAGAGGTCATCGACGCCCAGGACAAGAGCCGCGGCGCGGCCATCGTGACCAAGATGTACGAGCAGGTGCGGGGCTACCTCATCTCCGCCGCCCAGAAGCAGATGTACAAGAAGCACGAACTGAAGGTTTACGACGTCAAGCTGGGCGAGCGCACTGGCGTGGGCTTCAGGGTCGGCGTGGAGCCGCTCAAGTCCAGCGACGCCCTGGTGGCCAGGGATACCCTGCGCAAGCAGGTCACCGACGCGGCAAAGCGGGCCGGCGAGCCGGTGACCTGGGCCGTGACCGGCGGCGGCGTCTACCCCAGCGGCGGCCTGTCCATCCCCCTGGGCAACTTCTCGGTGGGCTTCTCCGCTGACGCGTTGATCAACTACACCGTGCTGGCCCCGTACAAGCACAAGGCCGGCTCGGTGGTGGACACCGTGAAGAAGAGCTCCATCGAGCTGCCCACCAACCGCGCAAAGGCGCTGGACCTCAAGCCCGGCACCGAGGTGGTGCTCCAGGGCAAGGCCCGCTTCATCGCTCACGGCTCCGGCGGCGCCAGCGAGACGGTGGTCTCCCTGGGCAGCTTCGCCACGGTGGGCACCCGGGTGGGTGTCAGCACCTCCATCCCCGCCGAGGTCAACGTACAGCTCAAGATCAAGCGGCTGCAGGGCGACCAGGTGCAGGTCACCCTGTCGGAGGTCAAGAGCGCGGGCGTGCATGTGTCGTCCGGGGCCCACGCCGGCGTGGACGCCCACGTGGGCAAGGCGCTGCCGGTCAAGCTGGACAACAAGCTGGCCGACCGCGGCGTCAAGCTGGTCACCCGCAACATCGACAAGACCCTCGAGCGCTACCTGCAGGCTGGCGTCCGCGCGGCCCACAGCACCTCGGCCACAAAAAAGGAGATCTCCAGCTACGTCATCGAGCTGAACAAGCCGGGCGCCGACAGGGCGTACCAGCGCATGCTCAGGCTCGACTCGCGCAAGGCCGACGCGCTGGTGGGCAAGCACCAGAGCGGCGTGTACCGCTCGCGGCTCAACGAGAACATGGTGGTGCGCAGCGACTCGCTCAAGGCCAACATCGGCCCCTTCAACGTGCTGTCGGCGGTGTCCCGGGCCACCGAGCGCCACGGCACCCTGCTGTCGCACCACGGCGCCATCCACTACAGCCGCGCCAAGCTGGACGACGGCTACTCCATGATCCTGTCCAACATCTGGCAGGGGAAGCGCAACATCAGCCGCGAGCTGGTGAGCGTGAAGATGCCGGGCCAGACCAAGGCCGAGGACTACATCCACGTGCGCTACACCGTCAACAAGGACCGCGTGACCTCAGAAGAGGACGTGCAGCGCTTCGTCAACCTGGCCGAGTTCCTCGGCGCCAGGACCGTCGACGGCAAGGCGGTCAGGGTCAAGAAGATGGGCAAGACCGACCGCGTGGTGGACGTGTACATCAGCGACGCTGGCCTGCAGAAGCTCAGCAAGGCCACCCCGGCCCAGCTGGAGAAGGCCTTCTCCGACGCCTACACCAAGATCGAGCGGCCCTGGGACATCAAATATCTGTTCGGCGGCAACAAGGGCGTCTGGAAGCAGAACCCCTGGATGGCCAAGGACCACCCGAAGCACGCCGAGCTGATGGGCATGCTGGAGAAGGGCCCCCAGCACAAGCACGGGCCCGTCTCCAAGAAGCGCCACACCACCATCACCCGCGACTCCAAGTACCGCTACATCACCGGCCGCAGCCTGGCCTTCGATTCGGCCGCCTACAAGGAGTACAACGGCCTGGTCAAGCTGGTGGACCAGCTGCGCACGGCCGGCTCCTCCAAGGAGCGCGCGCAGGTGTTCGCCCGCGCTGACAAGCAGCTTGGCCTCAACTTCTGGACCGAGTTGGGCATGATCTCCAATGTGGCCGGTCAGGAGCAGGTGGTGGTCAACCAGCTGTTCATCAAGGGCAAGGGCAGCAAGCAGATCACCTTCGCCCGGGAAGGCGCCCTGCAGGACCCGCAGCAGCTCATCGACGCCCGCCTGGCGAACCCGCAGCGGTAGCCTGGATATTGCACCAGTTGACCTGCTGCGGCGACCGTTGCCGTCGGCGTAGCGGGTCCCGCGCCGCCTCACCATACGCACCAGTATGCTTTCGCCGTCGCGTGCCCGCTACGCCTCGGTCTCGGCCGCCTCGTGACGTCCCCCTGGCGCAATATCCAGGCTAGCAGTCCTGTCGCGGCTTTGCTTCCGCCTGGCCCCCCCCCATATTTCCCCTCATACTTTCCTGTTCCTTGACTCAGAGGTGCGCAGGTGAGCTTGCCCGTGGTCCCAGGCGTTGCTGTACGCGTGAATCCGCTCGATGCGGATCCTGACGGGCGACGTCTGCTGCGCAGCATCGCCCCGCACATGCCGCTGTGGCGCCTGGAGGGCGATGAGGTGAGGCGGCTGGTGGAGCACCACCGGTCCCTGGATCGCCAGGCGCTCGCGCCCGCTCCCGATCCCGCTCCCGATCCCGACCCCGACCCCATCCCCGCTCCCGCTCCCGCTCCCGCCCCCGCTCCCGACCCCGACCCCGAACAACCACCCGCAACCACCCGCCCACCTGCGGATACCCCGACCCCGCCGGCCAGGCCCCGGCCTGCGAGCGTTCCGGTGGAGGCGATCATCGCCTCCGCGGACGCCGGCGCCCTGGCCGACGGCCTCGAGCGCGCCGCAGCATCCGGCGCGGCGCTCGTACCCCTGGATATGGAGGAAGAGAACTGATGAGCCAGCGAGCCGCCGTTGAGGTGACCTTGCAAGGTGAGGGGGACACCCCCTGGGACGCCCTGCACGTGGTGGAGCTCGAGGGGGAGGAGGGGATCTCCCAGCTGTTCCGCTTCGACCTCACCTTGTACAGCCATGAGCGGGTCGACCCGTCCGCGCCCCTGGCCGCCTCGGCCACGGTCACCCTGCGGCATTCGGACGAGCTGGCGCGTCGGATCAACGGCGTGGTGGCCCGGTTCGCCTTCGTGCGCACCATCTCCAACCTGGAGACGAGCGCGGGCAAGCCGCTGAACGTCTACCGCATGACCCTGGTGCCGAAGGTCTGGCGGATGAACCTGGCCAGCGCGTGCCGCATCTTCGACGAGAAGGACGTGCCCACCATCCTGGCCGAGGTGTTGGGCGCCCACGGCATGCGGGACGGGACCGACTTCGCCATCCCGCTGCAAGCCGCCGGCGCCCTGGCCTGGCCTGGCGGGCCGCGAGACATGCCGCGCGGCTTCCGGGTGCAATACCAGGAGACCGACTGGAACTTCGTGGCCCGCATCATGGAGGAGTTCGGCGTCTTCTTCTATTTCACCCACACCGACGGGCGCCACCAGCTGCGGCTGGGCAACCAGACCGAGCACTACGCCGACGGGGCGCCTGCCAGCCTCGAACTGGGCGAGCAGGTCGCGAACATCGAGCTCGCCGCCACCATGGCCCCGGAGGCGGTGCAGCTGTCCGACTTCAACCCGGCGCGGCCATCGCTGGACCTGAAGCAGCTGGCAGGGGAGGCCGACTCGAAGCTGCGGCTGTACGAGCCGGGCGCGGGCTACCGTGAAGCGGCCCAGGGTAAGGCCCAGGCCGCGGCGCGGCTGGAGGAGGCCCGGGCTGAAGCCCTGGTCGCCACGGGGCAGAGCGACTGCGTGGGGCTGGTGCCGGGGCACACCCACACCATCAAGGCAGCCGCAGGGCACCCGGCCGCGGACCGGGAGCTGATGCTGACCCGGGTGCGCCACCACGCGGTGAACGCCGCGCCCGACGACCGCTACGAGGAGCACAGCCTCGGCTACGAGAACAGCTTCGAGGCGATCCCTGCAGCCACCCAGTACCGCCCGCCCCGGGTGACGCCCAGGCCGACTGTACGCGGCATCCAGACCGCCATCGTGGTGGGCCTGGAGCTGGACCAGCCTGACCTGGACCCGGACGGCCGCGTGCTGGTGCGGTTCCACTGGTGCAAGGACCGGAGCTGCCGCCTGCGCACCGGCCAGGTCATCGCCAGCGGTCCGGGCCGGGGCAACAAGCGCTACCCGCGGGTGGGCGACGAGGTGCTGGTTCACTTCCAGGATGGCAACCCGGACCAGCCGGTGCTGCTGGGCGCGGTGTACCAGCCGGCCCACACTGCTGGCGTGTACTACATCCCGAACCGGCAAGACGGCAGGACCCGCTAAGGAGAGGCGATCGAGACCATGGCGCTGGACGACAACGAGAGAGGCGAGGTCGAGCAGATCATCGAGAGCCAGGGCGCCGACTGGGGCAAGGACGGCGTGCTGGGTGAGACCAGCATCGAGATCCTGGTCAAGAGCGCCATGGCCGAGCGCACGTTCTGGTCAGGGGTAGACAGCGTGGGTATCGGCACGAGCGATCCTGACGGCCAGGAGAAGTCCTCGCCCGGTGTGTTCTCGGAGGACTCCGACTCATACCCTCCGTATGTTCTGACGCCGAAGCCGGCCGACGACTCGAGCGATCACTTCGCCACCTATCCCGGATCCAAGGTGGAGGGCGAGGACAAGGGGGACACCTGCATCTCCATGTGCGACGAGGAGGTGGACACTTTGCTGCTGCGCGCCTCGGATCGCGCCACCGTGCAGAAAGATGGCGAGGGCGTGGTGACCAGCCCCAGGGGGAACCTGGTGCTCGAAGCAGGCGACCTGCACGAACGCAGCGGCAACCACTACGCCAGCGTGGAGGGCACCCTGAGGCAGCAGGTCGGCGGCGCCATGCGGGCGTGCACGGGCGGCGACTACCACCTGTATACCGGCGGCGACTACATCGTGGAGGTGGGCGGCAACACCATCTCCCTCATCGGCGGGGACACCTACCTGGCCAACAAGCAGCGCACCTTCAACTGGGGCGAGACCCGGGACTACCAGTACGCCGACTCCTACAGCGAGGCGTGGGGCGACGACACGGACATCCGCCACGGCGACAGCCTGAGCCGCCAGATCGGGGTGAGCACGAGCCAGCAGATCGGCGTGAACAACGAGATGTACCTGGGGCTGAAGACCTGCCTGAACCTGTCGGCGACGTTCGAGGCGAGCCTCGCGGGGGGCGTGACCATCGACCTGGGGCTGCTCAAGTTCACCTTCGAGGGGTCTCTGCTGACGGCGAAGATCGGCGTGACCGCGTTCTCCTTCGAGCGGGACGAGGGGATCAAGATGAAGAAGCGGCTGCTCGGCATCGACTCCAACGACGTGGTCACCGAGAAGGACACGCTGAAGCTCATCAACCAGGAGCTCGTGATGGTCAAGGGCAGCCTCGCGTTTCACCGCAGGATGCTGCGCACCATCAGCGCCAACCTGAACCTCTACTCCTGAGCCCATGCGCATCGTCAAGCCTCTCGACCTGGCGGTCCTCCAGTCCCCCTTCATGCAGGGCGGGCGGTTCTGGCTGTCCGTGGGCGTGGGTTGCTTCTTCGACCTGAACGACCCGGGGGCGCTGCTCTCGGAGCAGGAGCTGTGGCAGGTGGTTCCCGGGGAGCTTGGGGAGGACCTTGCGCTGGACGAGGGGCGACCCAAG
>CAZEFW010000206.1:0-12377 GCA_964511535.1 uncultured Myxococcales bacterium
CCGCCTCCATGAACTCGTCGGTGACGCGCACCGAGTTGTTGGAGTTCTGGAAGAACACCGAGCCGTACGCCTCGCCGTTGAAGGAGCCGTCGTAGCCGGCGTCGATGAGGGCGCAGGCCTTCTTCTCCTCGTTGGACTTGCAGCTGACGAACTCCTCCACGTCCGGGTGGTCGGCGTTGAGGATGACCATCTTGGCCGCGCGCCGGGTCTTGCCGCCCGACTTTATGACGCCGGCGAAGGCGTCGAAGCCGCGCATGAAGCTCACCGGGCCGGAGGCGGTGCCGCCGCCGCCCAGGGGCTCCTTGCAGCTGCGCAGGCTGGAGAAGTTGGTCCCCGTGCCGGAGCCCCACTTGAACAGCATGCCCTCGGTCTTGGCCAGGTCGAGGATCGACTCCATGGTGTCGTCCACGGAGTTGATGAAGCAGGCCGAGCACTGGGGCTCACGCTCCACGCCCACGTTGAACCAGACCGGGCTGTTGAACGCCACGTGCTGGTTCACCAGCAGGTAGCTCAGCTCATGCCGGAAGGTCTCGGCGTCGGCGTCGGTGGAGAAGTATCCCTGCTCCACGCCCCAGCGGCTGATGGTCTTGGTGACCCGCTCCACCACCTGCCGAACGCTGCCCTCCCGAGCCTTGGTGCCCAGCAGACCGCGAAAATACTTCTGAGACACCACGTTGGTGGCCATCTGTGACCAGGCCAGCGGCACCTCTACATCTTTTTGCTCAAAGACCTTCTCGCCGTCCTCGCCTGTGATGACGGCGTCTCTCTTTTCCCAGTCCACCTGATCCAGCGGGTCCACGCCCGCTTCGGTGAAGTGTCGTTGCATGGGGATGCCGCGGCTGCGGCGCTCCATGGGTTGCGCGATGGTGGCCACGCCCGGGCGCTCGTCGCGGCCCTCCCCCTGCGGCTCTTCGGTTGCGCTGTTGTCTTTCAGCGCCGGAATCTCGGTCTGCTTCTGCTGCATGTTTCTCCCCGCTTGCTCTCACGTCGTATTTGCACGTACTCTCGCTCAGAGCGCAGATCGCCCCTCCAACCCACCCCCAATTAACCAGTAGTGTTGGCTAGTTAGCGAAAGTCCGAGGCTAGTGTTTTGCGAACCTCTTCATGTTACCGCCACGACCTTGCCGGTCAAGAAAATTCACACCAGATGTTGTACCCACCTCACCTGCAGGCCACAAGATTTAGTGTCCCCGTTGTGGATAAACTTGTGGGCATCGCCCGGAACCCCCCGAAAGGTTGAAGCGTTATGCCAGTAATCCACACCTGTGAATAAATTCGGAGCTTCCCGCGAAGTTTTTTTGAAGCCACCGTGGCATTCCAGTGGCAGGATCCAGTTCCGGAGCAACAAGTATACATCTATCCGTCTGATATGTGAGGCGTTTCAGAAACCCGGCCACTTTCGGGCTCCTCGGATCCACGTCCCCTGGGCCACATCGCGCCGCGGGGATCCTCCGGGTGAAGCGCCGCCGCCAACGCCAGGCCCTCAACCGGTTGCAATAACACAATTAATTCTGATTCCCACGAAGCCCCGCGCCACGAGGATCCCGAGACAGCCACCCTGATCCCCGGATCATGTGTCCCCATCTGTCAGTCACCCGGCCAAAAAAAATGGTCCGGAGACTCACAAAAAGTGATCACAACGTCCCGGGGGAATCCCTGCTGCTGTAGAGGCTGCCTGGTGCGGCTGTTCTGGTCGCCTACCAATGGCCCCTTCCCTTCGATATTCAAACATGTTTTTGCTCCCCCAGGAGGTTCCATGCTAAGGCTTGAAGGCGCACATGATCAGGCTGGATAACGTCTCCAAGAAGTATGGTCGGGTCTCAGCCCTCGACGGCGTGAGCCTGAAAATCGACAAGGGCGAGTTCGTTCTGCTCTCCGGGCCCAGCGGCGCCGGAAAGACGACCCTGATGCGTACCCTGCTGGCCCAGGAACAGCCCGACGAGGGCGACGTCTATATCAAGGACTGGAACGTCACCCGACTGCAGAGCGGGTCGATCCCTTACCTGCGCCGCAATATCG
Organism: uncultured Myxococcales bacterium; assembly: GCA_964511535.1. Taxonomy (GTDB): domain Bacteria; phylum Myxococcota_A; class Polyangia; family CAZCFB01; genus CAZCFB01. The sequence continues at coordinate 2,020 of CAZEFW010000206.1, forward strand.
GGGTCGTGTTCCAGGACTTCAAGCTGCTGCCCGGGCGTTCGGCGCTGGGCAACGTGGCCCTTGCGCTGGAGATTCGCGGTCTGTCTCGCTCCGAGGTGAGGTCCCGCAGCTGCCACGCGCTGGAAGAGGTGGGCCTGGCGGATCGGCTGAACACCCCGGCGCACAAGCTGTCGGGCGGTGAGCAGCAGCGTGTCGCCATTGCCCGCGCCGTGGTGGGTGAGCCGGCCATCCTGCTGGCCGACGAGCCCACCGGCAACCTGGACCCGGAGCTGGCCCTCGGCATCCTCGACCTGCTGGCTTCCATCGTGCGCAAGGGGACCACGGCGCTGGTGGCCACCCATGATCCGATGGTGGTCCAGAGCGCCGCGTGCAACCGCGCGCTGTTCATGGACGCCGGGCGCCTGGTGGCCGACCGGGAGATCAAGGGTCCGCGGCGGGTGGATCTGCCCACCGACCTGTTGAGCCTGCTCGTCGGAGATGACAGCGACGAGGACGACGAGGATATCCCGAGCATCGCGTGAGCTTAATGAGCCGCCTGTCCACCACATATTACTGGCTGGCCAACGCGCTCAGAGGCATGCGAGCGGGGCTGCTGATTCAGCTCGCCTCCACCACCTCCATCGCCCTGAGCCTGTTGCTGGTGGGCCTGGCCGCCCTCGGGCTGATCAACCTGCATCGCTTGACCAACAACTGGGGAGACGGCGTGCAGGTCATCGCCTACGTCAAGCACGACGCGGCCGGCGGACGGGTGGAGGCGCTGGGCCGGCTCCTCGAGAGCAGGGCAGAGGTACAGACTGTGCGCTGGGTGTCTCCCGCCGAGGCCCACCGGCGCCTCTCCCGCAGCCTCGGCAACCGCAAGAACGCGCTGGCAGCCGTGGAGGCGAGCTTCTTGCCCGCCTCGCTGGAGATCCGGCTGAGCAAGGAGCAGCCGGAGCGCGTGCGCACGCTCATCGCCCTGCTCAACTCCTCGTCCCTGGTGGAGGAGGTCGACTACATGGGCGACTGGGTTCGCCGCCTCGGGTCCCTGGTCACGCTGCTGCACTTGCTGGCCGCCGGGCTCTCGCTCACCGTGGCGCTGGCCTGCCTGTACATCGTCTCCTCCACCATCCGGCTCGGGGTCTACGCCCGCCGCGAGGAGATCGCCATCCAGAAGCTGGTGGGCGCCACCGACCGCTTCATCCGGGCGCCGTTCATGATCGAGGGCACCCTTCAGGGCGTGCTCGGCGCGCTGCTGGCCTGCGCCCTGCTCTACCTGCTCTTTTCGTCCGGTGCGCCGAGGCTGGAGTCGCTGCTCACCGCCGCCTTCTCCCATGTGGAGCTCGCCTTCCTGCCGCTGAAGCTGCTGGCCCTCGGAGTGCTGGCTGCCGGCGGGCTCGGCCTGCTGGGAAGCCGCCTCGCCCTGGGGCGGTACCTGGAGATCTGATGCGCTGGCCAGGCCTCGTCGTGGGGTTGACGGCGTTGCTCGTGGCGCCGGCCGCCGCGGCCGAGGACGGGCTGGCCGCGTTGATGCAAAAAGAGGTGGAGGCGCTGGCGCCGCTGGAGAAGATCACCGAGCGAATCCTGCTGTCGGAGCAGGAGGCCGACAACGCCTCCCGCGACATGTCCCAGCTGGAGCACCAGATCGCCGAGGCGGACCGGCGGCTGGGCGCGCTGGACACCCGCGCCGAGGAGCGCTCGACCCTGCTGCGCAGCCGGGTACGTCAGATGTACAAGGCGAGCCGGGGCGGCTTCTTTCGGCTCGCCTTCAACGCCAGGGAGGGCGAGGACCTGTTCGCCCTGCTCTCGTCGGCCGCCATGGTGCTGCGGCGTGATGTCCGCGAGCTGAAGCTGTACCAGCGCGAGCAGGCCCGCCACCGGGAGGAGCGGCGCCGTCTCGAGGCGCAGCGGCAGCGCAAGGCCCTGGCGAGCCAGCGGCTGCAGCGGGTCCGCGCCGAGCTGCAGACCACCCGGGAGCAGCTGAACCGCCGGATCAGCATCCTGCGCGACGACCGGCGCAAGCGCATGCAGCTGCGCCGAAACCTGAACGCCACCGAGCAGGCGCTGCTCAAGCGCATCGTGGCCCTGCAGGTGCGCCGGGACGAGGCCGGCGGGTTCGCGGCGCAAAAGGGCAGCCTCAGGCGGCCGGTCTCGGGCCCGGTGGTGGCGCGCTTCGGCAGCCAGAAAGACAGCGCCTCCGGGCTGGAGCTGCGTCACCAGGGGCTGACCTATCGCCCGTCCCGCGAGGCGAAGGTCCGGTCAGTGGCCGCCGGCGTCGTGCGCCAGGCCGGGCCCCTGGACGGATACGGAAACCTGGTCATCGTCGAGCACCCGGGCGGCTTCTTCTCCATCTACGGCTACATGGCCAGGATCGCGGTGGCGGCGGGTGAAACCGTCCAGCCGGGCCATGAGCTGGGCTCCGCGGGCATCGCCCCCATGAGCGGCGACCGGGCGCTCTACTTCGAGCTGCGCCACGGCCGCCACGCCCTGAACCCGGCGGACTGGCTCCGGTAGGGCCGCTTCGCGGCCAGGCTTGAGGCAGTAAGGCTTGAGGCTTGAGGGGCAAGCGCCGGGGCCATCCCCCCTCAAGTCTCAAGCCTCAAGTCTCAAGTCTCCCCAGGCTCTGGGATTTGGATGGCGGCTTGAGAGGCAAGCGCCGAGGCCATCCCCCCTCAAGTCTCAAGCCTCAAGTCTCAAGTCTCCCCAGGCTTTGGGCTTTGGGGGCGGCGTATTAAGGATTAGTCTTTGTGCTGGAGGAACTGCCCGATGCCCAAGCCCCGTTCTCTCGCGATATTCCTGGCCGGCTTCGCCGCGGCCCTGGCCTGCCTGATCTTGATCCAGGCGGCCAGCGCGGTGCCGCGCAAGTACACGCCCTACCGCAAGCTCGACATCTTCGCCCAGGTCCTGACCCAGGTGGAGAACAACTATGTGGAGCATGTGGATGACACCAAGCTGATCTACGGCGCGCTGCAGGGCATGACCCGCTCGTTGGACCCCCACTCGGTGTTCATGCCTCCCGAGATCTACCGCCAGATCAAGGCCGAGACCCAGGGCCAGTTCGGCGGCGTGGGCGTGGAGGTGGAGCTGCGCGACGGCTGGCTCACCGTGGTCTCGCCGCTGGAGGGCACGCCTGCCCAGCGGGCGGGGCTCAAGCCGGGCGACCAGATCCGGGCCATCGACGGCAAGACCACCGAGGGGATCACCATGTACCAGGCGGTCAAGCGCATGCGCGGACCCCGGGGCGCGACGGTGACCCTGACCATCCGCCGGCCAGGGCTGGACAAGCCCTTCGCGGTGAAGATCAAGCGCGAGATCATCAAGATCATCAGCGTCTCCTCGCGCATGCTGCGCCCGGGCATCGGCTATGTGCGGCTGAAGAACTTTCAGGAGACCACCGAGCCGGAGCTGAAGAAGGCCCTGGTGGAGCTGGAGCGCAAGGCGACGCTGCGCGGGCTGGTGCTGGACCTGCGCAACAACCCGGGCGGCCTGCTGGACCAGTCGGTGCGGGTGGTGGACCTGTTCGTCAAGGCCGGCCTCATCGTGCGCACCAAGGGCAAGGGCGGGCGCGTGCTCGACGAGGAGAAGGCCCATATCAAGGGCACCTACAGCGGGTTCCCCATCGTCTGCCTGGTCAACGGCGGCTCCGCGTCTGCGTCGGAGATCGTGGCGGGCGCGCTGCAGGACCATCGCCGGGCCGTGATCCTCGGCAGCCGCACCTTCGGCAAGGGCTCGGTACAGACCATCATCGACCTGGAAGACGGCTCGGGCTTGAAGCTGACGGTGGCGCGCTACTACACGCCGCTGGGGCGCTCGATCCAGGAGAAGGGCATCGCGCCTGACATCCTGGTCCCGGCAGTGGCCCCGCCCACGCGCAAGGTCAAGAGCAAGCGCGAGCAGGATCTCAAGGGCCACCTGCCCAGCGAGGGCAAGAAGAAGAAGAGCCCCGAGGCCCGGCTGGCGGACTTCCAGCTCCAGACGGCGCTGGATCATTTGCAGGCGGCAGAGATCTTTCAGCGGGTTCGATAGAGGGCGCGGGGCCTGCGGCCCGCGAATGCCAGAGTGCCAGAATGCCAGAATGCCAGAATGCCAGAACTGCTGGTGCCCGGGGGCCGGCTCATTCCGGCGCTCCGGCGTTTCGGCGATTTGGCATTTTGGCATTCGCCGCCGAAGGCGGCGCCCGTCTAGGTCTACGTCCACGTCTACGTTATGGTTAGCCCCGTGCCACCCAAACGAATAACGCGCCTGCGGCCGCTGGCGTACATCTTCTGGCTGCTCGTTCTGATCCTCGGCGGCTTGCTAATCTACCTGCTTCGCACCGACGGTGGCAGCGAGCTCGGGCCCGACGGCGCACCCCGCACGGGCTGCACGCCGGCGACCCCTTGCCTGGCCCTGGTGGTGGACGACATCGGGCGTGATGTGCCCACCCTGGAGCGGATCCTGCGGCTGCAGGCCCCGCTGACCCTCGGGGTGCTGCCCCACGCCGCGCACACGGCGCGCAGCGTGCGGCTCATCCGCGACCGGGGCCGCGAGATGATCGTCCACCTGCCCATGCGCCCCAATGACACCAACGCCGTCACCGACGAGGCGCTGGTGCTCGGCATGGACGGCCCGCTGGAGACCGTGCTCAAGGAGTGCCTCAACCGGGTCTCCGGCGCCGTGGGCATCAGCAACCACATGGGCTCCCAGTTCACCCAGCAGGTGGGCGCCATGGCCCGGGTGATGCGGGAGGTGCGCAAGCGCAACCTCTGGGCGCTCGACTCCCGCACCAGCCTGCGCAGCGTCCTGTGCGCGGAGGCGCGTCGCCAGAGCGTCCCTTGCGTTGACCGGGACATATTCGTCGATCATGAACCGGGCGTGCAGCACGCCCGGCTGCAGCTCGAAAAGGCGGTGACCCGCGCCCGCAAGCGCGGCTGGGCGGTGGCCATCGCGCACCCGCACCAGGAGTCGGTGGAGGTGCTCGAGCGCTTCCTCCGGAGGCCGCCGCTGCACCTGGTCCCCCTGTCCGTGCTGGCGCGCCAGTTTGGTAGCGTAACCCCCTCAGGGACAGAGGTACGGGCCTCCAAACGTACTAATTGAGTGGACCGGGTATCGCGGCCGCAGAAGTGAAGGCAGTGAAAAATGAGGAATCCGTCCCGGTTGAGATATAATAACCAGCGTGCCGCCAGGGAGCCTTCCGGCAGCATCGAACCGGGGCCCCATGGCATCACAAGATCCACCTGAATGGTGGGTTGACAGGATGTCGCTTTACAGGGCAAAGTACTGGAACTTAAACTATCTTGATAACTTGTACCGCTGAAACCCTGGGACACTGACGACTCGTCACGAGACCGGACATGGTCAAACTAATCATTGAGGACGACGAAGGCAAAACCACCGTCGTTCCCCTGATCCGAGACGAGATAACCATTGGGCGGAAGGAAGGGAACACCATCCGCCTGACGGAGAGGAATGTGTCCCGGCGCCACGCCAAGCTGCTCAAGCAGAACGGCGCGATCTTCATCGAAGACCTGGCCAGCTACAACGGCATCAAGGTCAACGGCAACAAGGTCAACGGGCGCATCGCCATCACCGAAGGCGACCGGATCCAGATCGGTGATTACATCCTGGGGCTCAAGATCGAGGCCACCGCCACTGCTGAAGACGACAGCTACGAGGCGGCCCAGACCATGGAGATCCAGCGGATCCCTGACGAGGACCTGCCCGAGGTCGACGAGCCGACGCCGGCTCGAGTCCCGCCCCGCGCTGCCAAGCCCACTGGCCCCGAAAAGCCGGTGGCCGACAAAGACACCGACCGCCACGGGCGGCTGGTCTGCGTCTCGTCCAACTTCCAGGGCAAGGAGTGGCTCCTGGAGAAGGACACCATGGTGCTGGGGCGCACCGACGACAACGACATCGTCATCAACCACCGCTCCATCTCGCGCCACCACGCCAGGGTGACCTCCGAGGGTTCGCGTTACACCATCCGCGACCTGGAGAGCGCCAACGGGGTGCGGGTCAACGGCGAGGAGTACGGCAAGGTCGAGCTGCGCCGCGGCGACCATGTGGATCTGGGCCATGTGCGGCTCCGGTTCGTGGCCCCGGGCGAGGACTTCGTCTTCAAGCGCGACGCCACCGTGGTGGACATCAGCACGCCGTCCGGCTCCAGGGGCCTGCTCTGGGCCGTCCTGTCCGGCGCGGCCGTGCTCGTGGTGGGCCTGCTGATCTGGCGGCTGACCACCACGCCGGATCCTGTCAATCCTGACCCGAACCCGGATCCGACGCCCAAGAAGGGCCCGGTGGTGACGCCCGCCCCGGCGGCCACGCCAGACACCGGCGCCCCGGCCGTCGCCGTCCAGGAGGACGCCGGCGCCCCGGCTCCGGCCGCGCAGCTGGTGGCCCGCATCAAGCAGTACATCGCGGACGAGGCGTGGGACGACGCGCTCAAGACCTGCAAGAAGCTCGGCGCCGACGACGCGGCCCAGGCCGCGGACGCGTGCAAGAAGGCTGAAGAGGAGAAGGTCGCCTACGACCTGTTCGAGAAGTTCAACGCCGCGGCCACCCAGAACAAGCACCTCGACGCGGTGCAGTTCCATGACCAGATCGCCGCGGGCAGCGTGTACAAGACTCGCGACCTGGCGATCTACAACGACGCCAAGACCAAGTGGCTGGCCAAGGCGCACAAGACCCTGGATGACCTGGTGGCCAAGCGCAGCTGCGACAAGGCCGAGGCCACAGCCAAGGAGATCAAGGCCGTGGCTCCCGAGGACGCCGACGCTGACGCCAAGGTCAAGCGCTGCCGCGAGGCGGTGGTCGCCGCGCGCACGCCGGCGGCCAAGCCGAAGCCGCGCCCCGGCACCCGCAAGCCGCGCCCCGGCACCCGCAAGCCGGTGACCAAGAAGCCGGAGCCCAAGAAGCCGGAGCCCAAGAAACCGGAGCCGACCGGCCCCACCCTGGCGGATCTGCAGAAGGCCAAGGCGGTGCTGCAGCAGGCCCAGGAGAACTTCGTGCACGGCAAGTACTCCCGGGCCATGAGCCTGGGCCGCCAGGTGCTCAAGCTGAACAAGGGCAACCAGATGGCGATTCAGATCATCGGCGCCTCCGCCTGCTACCTGAAGAACGCCAAGAGCGCCAAGTGGGCCTTCGCCCGGCTCAAGGCGGTGCAGCGCAACTACCTGCGAACCATCTGCCAGCGCAACGGGGTCACCCTGGAGTAGCCCCTCCCCGCCTCACCCTTGTCGTCCACACGCGAAACCATGATCAGAGGCGTCCAGCTCTCACTGAGCGTGAGCAGGCTGCACATCGTGGCCATCGCGGCCCTCGGCTGCTTCACCTTCGGCTGGGCCTTCACGGGCCAGTACCCGTGGCTGGTGAGCGCGGTGTGCGCCCTCGACTGGTTCCTGGTCAACCTGCTCAACCGGGTGGTGGACCAGCGTGAGGACCGGGCCAACGCCATCGTGGGCGCCGGCTTCGTGGGCCGCCACCGCCGCGGCATCACCGTGGCCGGCCTGGCCACCCTGGGCGGCTCGCTGCTGCTGCTGCACCTGCTGCTGCCGGCGCTGACGCCGCTGCGGGTGATCTACCACCTGCTCGGGCTGACCTACAACTGGCGGCTGCTGCCAGGGCGGCGGCGGATCAAGGAGCTGTACTTCTTCAAGAACACCGCGTCGGCCGCCGGGTTCATGCTCACGGTGATCGGCTACCCGCTGGCGTGGGTGTTCTCCAAAGGAGGCGCGCTGCTGCCGGACATCACGCCCCTGTCCATCATCGCCTCAGGGCTGTTCTTCTTCCTGTTCGAGCTGAGCTACGAGGTGATCTACGACCTGCGCGACGAGGCCGGGGATCGCGCGGCGGGCGTGCGCTCCTACCCTGTGGTGCACGGGGTCCGCGGCGCCGCCCGCATCGTCGACGGGCTGATCCTGGCCTCCATGGCCGTGCTCGGCCTGAGCTACATCACCGGCGTGGTGCCGTGGCGGGTGTTCATCATGATCTTCGCGCCAGCCCTGCAGCTGGTGCTCTACAAGCGCGCCATGGCCCGCGGCATCACCTCGGGCGACTGCATCGGGTTGACCTGGCTCGGCGCCGCGCTGCTGTTCGTCTACCATGTCTGGGTAGCGCTGGATCTGCCCGGCGCCCGCATGTAAGGTCTCGCCCGATGCTGACTCTGGAACTGCTCTGCCTGGCCATCGTCGGGATCCATGTCACCGTGGCCGCCACCCGGGCGCCCGACGCGCGGGTCTTCCTGCGCCGCGTGGCGCTGGTGGCCGCGGCCAGCTGGATCGCCGAGGACACCTGCCTGCACCTGTACGACTTCTACGCTTACCACCCGGACTGGGTGCCCTACGTGGACCGCATGCCGCTGATGGTGTGCCTCATCTGGCCCGGCGTGGTGATGTCCTCGCTGGAGCTCGCCCAGCGCCTGCTCGGGCCGCTGCGCCAGCGCCTGGTGCCGCTGGTGGGCGCAGCGCTGGTGCTGGCGGACGCGTCGTTCATGGAGCCGCTGGCGGTCAAGGCAGGCCTCTGGAAGTGGTTCGAGCCGGGCTTCTTCGGCGTGCCCCCCATCGGCGTGCTCGGGTGGGCCTACTTCTCCGGCGCGGCCATGGCGCTGTTCTGCGCCAACGACCGCCGCGGCAAGCCCGGCACCGCGGACCTGTGGGTGCTGCTGATCGCCCCTGCCGTGGCGCACGCGCTGCTGCTCGTCACCTGGTGGGGAGCCCTGCGCTGGGTAAACGTCCCCCTCGCCTCGTGGGGCGTGGCCGCGGTGGCGTGGGCAGTGGGGCTCGGGCTGGCGCTGCTGGCCCTGGCCCGGCGTGCCAGCCAGCTCATCCCCCTGGGGGCCATGGCCACGCGCATCCCGGCGGCCCTGTTCTTCTTCGGGCTGCTGGTGTTGCACGGCGGCGATGATCCAGCGCTGATCTTGTTCGCGCTGGCGTTCGCGCCGCCATATCTGGCGCTCACTCGGTGGTCTGACATCAGGCGCCGATGAGGCCAAAGTTCCTGAGATTCCAAAGGTTCACGTTGACAAGGGCGCCGCGCCTGTAGTATCAGGGCACAACTCGCGGAGTCTGTACACCGTTGAAATAGCGAGGGATCCGTTCCAAACTGCGCAGTACGGATCCCGATTCTGGAGGACATGATGCCCAGGCGCTCCACACCCGTCGTTGCGGCGCTTTCCCTGTTGTTGCTCATCCTGGCCCCGACCCCTGCGGCCGCTCAGCAGTCCGGCGGGCCCATCGACATCATGAACTTCAGGCCGGCCATCGACTCGAAGGGGTACATCACCCTCAACGCGTCGCAGCCGCTGGGGCACCTCGACATCAGCTTCGGCCTGGTGATCAACTACGCCAACAGCATGCTCAACATGTACGCCGACACGGGCGCCACGGGGAGCATCTGGTGCAAGACGAGCGCCACCGGCCAGTGCGCCGTGGGGGACGATGACCACATCCCCAACACCTACGACATCGACAACATGGTGGGCGGCCACTTCCAGTTCGCCCTCGGACTGTTCAAGTACTTCGAGGTGGGCCTCAGCCTGCCCGTGGTGATCTGGACCGGCGACTCGGACCCGGACATCAACCTGGACGCCGGAAACACCGGCGAGGTGAGCGCCCAGATGGTGGGCGACCTGGGCCTGCACATGAAGGGCCGCATCCTGAACACGTCCAAGCACCCGGTGGGCCTCGGCGTGGTGCTATCCACCTACTTCCCCACGGGCGCCTCGGACAAGTTCATGGGCTCGGGCGGCATCACGCTGCACCCGAGCGTCATCCTGGACAAGGAGTTCCTGCGCGGTCGCATCGGCCTGGCGCTCAACGTTGGCGCGCGGATCATCGCCGGCTCCATCACCAACGACAGCGAGACCTGGACCGACCAGCGCATGTGCAAGCCGTGGGACGACAAGAGCGGCACACCCCTGGAGTGCGGCACCGGCAACGTCATCGAGCGGGACCACCTGCTGACCTACGGCATCGGCGCCACCTTCCAGGTGGTCCAGGGGCGGTTCGCCCTGGTGGCCGAGATCATCGGCCAGACCGGCCTGTCCAACATCTTCGACGCCGCCGCCTACCACTCGGCGCACGAGCTGCTGGCCGGGTTCAAGCTCTACCTGGGCCGCAACTCCTACTTCGCCTTGGGCGTGGGCCGCGGCCTGCGCGGACAGAGCAAGAACCACCAGTACGGCTCACCCGACGTGCGGGTGTTCGGCGCGTTCATCTTCGAGCCCTCCATCGGCGACCGGGACGGCGACGGCCTCAAGGACGACGTGGACAAGTGCCCGGATGATCCCGAGGACTTCGACGACTTCGAGGATCTGGACGGCTGCCCCGATCCGGACAACGACCGCGACGGGCTGCTGGACGAGGACGACAAGTGCCCCAACGAGCCCGAGGACAAGGACGGCATCG
>CAZEFW010000207.1:0-12366 GCA_964511535.1 uncultured Myxococcales bacterium
TCATGTTCCCCGCCCTGATCAAGGACGGCTACGACGAGGACAAGTCCCTGGGGCTGGTGACCACCGCCGGCACCCTGGGCATTTTGATCCCGCCCTCCATCCCGATGATCATCTACGCCATCATGGCGCCGGTGGACGGCAAGGCGCTGTCCATCCGCGAGCTGTTCATCGCGGGGCTCATCCCCGGCATCCTGGTGGGGCTCATCCTGGCGGCCTACGCCGTGTTCAAGCTGCCCCGGGAGAAGTTCCTGCAGCCGGCCGCCAAGCTCGCCCCGGGCGAGTTCATGAAGAACGTGCGCGACGGCATCCTGTCGCTGGTGCTCATCGCGCTGATCTTCTTCGGCATCTACCTCGGCTGGTTCACGGTGACCGAGGCCGCGGCCACGGCGGCGATCTACGCGCTGGTGGTGGACCTGCTGGTGCATCGTGAGTTGAAGATCAAGAAGGCGCCGGAGGTGTTCATCGAGACGGCCTGGATGATGGGTACCATCTTCATGCTGCTGGTGCTGGCCATCGCCTTCAACAAGTTCCTCACCGAGGAGGAGATCCCGCAGATGGCGGCCGAGTGGCTCAAGGGCTCGGTCTCCAGCAAGTTCGGCTTCTTGATGCTGGCCAACGTGTTCTTGATCCTGCTCGGCTGCCTGATGGACATCATGTCGGCAATCATGATCGTGGCCCCGCTGCTGGCGCCCATCGCCATCAGCTACGGCATCGACCCGATCCACTTCGGGCTGATCTTCATCGTCAACCTCTCCATCGGCTACATCACGCCGCCCATCGGGTTGAACCTGTTCGTCTCGTCGACGATCCTGGACAGGCCCATCACGCAGGTGATCCGCGCGTCGTTCCCCTACTCGGTGATCATGCTGCTGGCCCTGCTGGCGGTGACGTATATCCCGGCGCTGAGCTTGATCCTGCTGGGGCGTTAAGTCGCCGCTGCAGACCTCTTCAACCCACCTCAACCCAAACAGGAGCAAACATGGGAGCCCTCGACCCCATCGCAGGTATCTCGCTGGAGCAGTACGCCGACCTGGCCGCCAAGATGAAAGATTGCGGGGGCGATCTGGAGGTGTGCGCGAGCATCGCCGAGGCAAATGGGGTGGACCGGGCCACCTGGCAGGCGGCCATGGACGGCTGGAACGAGCGCATGGCCAACCCGGCCACGGCCGGAGAGGTGGCCCTGGCCTACATGCCGATCTACCAGGCGGCTCTGGCGCGCACCGGGGACATCGCCACCACCAGCTTCGAGGACTACTGCGGGATGTCGGTGATGTTGAACCACCCCCAACATGGCCTCGAAAAGATGTACGCCTACTACGGTATAGACGTGCAGCAGTGGAGCCAGATCTCGACCTATTGGGTGGACCAGCTTACCAGGGACCAGGACCTGGCGGGCCGCTTCGGCCAGGCCACCGGCGCCATGCGCCAGCAGCTGGACGCGGGCCAGCTCCCGCCGCCCCCTGGCCAGGGCGACAGGCCCCAGGACGTATCCGCCGAGCAGGTGGTGCAGGCTGCCGGAAACATCTCCTCGCTGCCGCCGGTGGCCGTGGGCGAAAACTGCTACGTGCTGTGGGGCGACAACAAGAAGTACGTCGGGCAGGTCAAGGAGGCCGGCGACGGCCAGTGCCTCATCGCCTTCCCCGACGGTCAGGAGCACTGGATCGCCAATGACCGCATCTCAAATGAGTAAGGGGTTGGTAAGGTCAAGGTCAGTGAACCCGGAGAGCCGGTTCATCGTCCACGCTCCGGTGGCGGTGGTCTGGGAGGTGCTCAGCGACTTCGACGCCTACCCGCAGTGGAACCCTTGCGTTCAGTTCCGCGGGCGCCCGGAGTTGGGCGCCAGGGTGCCGATAACGCTCCAGCTCATGGGCCGCTCGTTTCCCTTCTCTGTGCGGATGGAGGCCATGGATGAGGAGCGCGAGCTCAGGTGGCGCGGCGGGCCACCGCAGCTGATGAGCGGGACCCACTACTTCAAGATCCACGCGCAGGGCCCTGACGCTACCGAGGTGATCCATGGCGAGCGCTTCGAGGGTCTGGCCGTGCCGCTGGTCTGGCCGGCGGTGAGGCGTGCGTTCGAGGCCTTTTACGAGCGCATCAACCAGAGCCTCGCGGAGCGCTGCCAGCAGCTGGCCCGGCGCCAATAAGCTTTGGGTGCACGGGGGCGGCCGTGGCCACAGGAGCCCCCGCTCCTCTCCGCCGGCCCTGCCTTGCACACATCCGCTGGACCGGAAGGCGGGCTCAGTCCAGGGCCAGGATCTGCTGTACCCGCTGCAACGGGGCTGTGCCCTGGTATGCGTCGGTCTGGCCCGCCAGGTGAGCTCGGCTGCTGGTCATGGCCGCGGGGCGGGTCAGTATCCGGCCGGCCCTCTGGAGCGTCTTTGATTTGGCCGCGTTGTAGCGTTCAATGGCCGCCGGGTCGCGCTGGTCGTCCTTTCTCACCGCCTGATAATAGGCGCTCGACTGGCTCTTGAGCACGTCGCGGTAGCCCACCAGGTAGCGCCGGGCCAGCTCCCGGTTTCGGGCAGGCGCCTGGCGCATGGCCGCGGAGATCCTCTTGGAGATCCCCTTGAAGTAGCCCTTGAGCAGGGCCCGGTTGAGCCGGGCTGGCGGGTAGGCCTGGTCCATCTGTGGACTCGTGGGCGCCCGCCACCAGGACCCGAGGGCCTTGCCAGCCATGCCCTGGGCCTGGGCCTGGGCGGCGAAGGCGCGGGTCTCGGCCCGGGGCTGAGACCAGAGCAGGTCCAGCCGCTGCTGCAGCCGTGCCTTGCGCGCGGCCTGGGGCGTCCCGGGCTGCGCGGCTTTCAACTCGGCGGATGCGAGGACCTTTTCAATTCGCAGGGCGCGCTTGATATCGCGCACATGGCGGTATTCATGCGCCAGGATGGGCAAGAGGCGGTTGGGCTTGGCGTAGAAGGCGTTGTCCAGGTTGATGATCAGCTCGGCCTTGCCGCCCGCCCCGTTGGCGTAGGCTCTCATGTTGCGCGGCAGCCCAAAGATGGTGCGCTTCAGCTGCCGCGCCCGCAGCAAGGCGTCCCGGCGCATGTCGTAAGCCGCCGTCCCCTTGGGCGTGCCGCGCAGCAGCTTGGCGGTCTGGCGCATCAGGGCGTACTCCTGGCTCGTGTCGAACTTCACCGGCACCCGCCTGTCCACCTTGACGCCCATGCGCCTGAGCTGGTTGGAGGCCTTGGTGATGTTACGCCGGGCCACTCGGAGCCGCAGGGGCACGCGGTTGGTTCGGAGGTTGACGGCCCGACGGTACAGCTTGCCGGCCTCGGCCACCGCCTTGGGTCCGGGGGCCTGGCGCGCGGGCGCGGCCATGGGGGCGGTGGTCAGGAGCAACAGCGCCCCGGCCACGATCCCGGTCAACAACGACGCATGTCCAGATCGAGCACGAAGAGAGGCCATACAGTAGTGGTATGCAGGATCCATTCCGTCCAGGATCATTGGGGAAATTTGATTCAGGCGTTCGAAATCCGGAGAACTGGAAGACGAGAAGGCCAGCGGAGAGTGTGACCTGGACCGTCCCCATGATCTCTTTATGGGGATTCCACAGGGCTGGCGGGGGCGTTGGCCCATGGGATCCGCTTCGTTTGCTGGCGTTGGATAGATCCTGACTCATACTGATATTCCAGTATTTCCATGGACGAAATGGGATTGACATGACTGGACGACGCAGAACCAATTGCAGTTCTTCTCTCGTTGTCGCTCTAGCTCTGCTGGCAGGGGGCTGCTTTGCCCCTGACTACGGAGACGTGGCATTCGCCTGCAAGCAGGGCGGCGAGGACTGCCCCGAGGGATATGAGTGCCAGGTGCTGGCAGGACAGACCAAGCGCTGCGTACGCCAGGGGCTCAAGCTGGATGGCGGTAAGAAACCGGATTCCGGCAAGATCATGGATCAGGGCCCGGCCGTGGACAGGGGCCCGAGCAAGGACCGGGGCCAGATAAAGGACACGGGCCAGGCGCCGGACAAGAAGCCCCCCGCCGACCTGCCGCCCAAGCCGGACGCCTCACCCGGTGGGCCGCTTGTCGCCCTGATCTCCCCCAATAACAACGTCTCGTTGGCGACCTACAGCCACTGGTGGAAATTCAAGGTCGCGCCTACGGCTGGTACCTCAATCAGCAAGTGCACTCTCTTTGTCGACGGCAAGGACAGGGGCTCCAAGGCCAGCCCCTCGACCGCGACCTCTGGCGACTACATCGCATGGACCGACAAATCCATGAGCGCAGGCAAGCACCCCTGGTACGTCTCCTGTATCGATTCCAGTGGAAAGACAGGAGTCTCCGCCACCTGGATCCTGAACCACGCCCCGATCAAGCTTACAGCCTGCAAGCGCAAGGGCTTCAAGTCGTACACCCGCTACATCGTCAGCGGCACCCTCTCCTCCAAGACCGAAATCTGCCTGGAGATCGACAGCCGAAACGTTCTCATCCAGGGCGACGCCAAGGCCGTGCTGCGTGGCACCTCGTCGAAGGATGTCGTCACCCACAAGGTGAGCAGCCCGCCCACGGTTTGGAAGAACCTGGGTACCAAGGGCTGGCAGCTGGGATGGCAAGGCAACGTCTTCGGTGAAAAGCACCTGGACAACATGGACGCCCACGACCTCACCGGCGATGGCAGGCTGGACCTGATCACATCCACTTCGGGCGGGTATATCCGCATCTACAAGAACCTGGGGAAGGGCAAATTCCAGACCACGCCGACGTTGTTCTCCTCCAGCCAAAAAATGGAAAACCGCCGCATCGTGGACTTCGACCGGGACGGCTACCCTGACATGTTCGCTGCGGGGAACGGCACAAAAGAGGCCTTCTACACCGGCAAGAGCAGCGGCGGCTTGAGCTACAAGATCGGCTTCAGCTGGGGCTTCTATACCAGGAACATCGACCTCGGCCACTTCGACAGCGACGATCAGATCGACGTGGCCACGGGCAGCGCTTACAGCTCAGGCTCGGACTATCAGCGCCACGTGGGACTCAAGAGCGGGACCAGCGCTGGCTTCACCAAATCCTGGAATAGCACCCTGGGCGCCGGTGGCGGTCACGGGCCCACCTTCGTGGGCGACTTCGACGGCGACGGCAAGTTCGACATTCTGGTGCCCCAGCAGAGCTCATCCGCCATCAGCGCCATGGTTTATTTCGGCGCCGGCGGGGGCAAGTTCAGCGGTTCGCACACCTTCAGCGGCGGCCTGCCTGCCGGGGTCCGGGACCTCAACGGCGACGGCAAGACCGACGCGCTGGTCTTCCAGGCCACGACCAAGCGCAACCTCTCGTCGATTCTGAGCTACCGCCTCGTAGGCAAGTCCTGGGTGCCGCTCAATGGCCTGTATCCCAAGTACACCGGCGGCATCGCCAGGGCGGCGTTCCACGACGTCACCGGCGACGGCAAGCCGGACGCGATCCTGCTGGGCGCCGGCACCTCGGATCAGCTGCTCGTGTACCGCAACGCGTTCACCCTCACCGGCGGCACCTGGGCGCTGGTAGGGAGCGGGAATATCAAGGGGGCGGGCCACTCCCTGGACCTGCGGGACATGGACAACGACGGCGATCTCGACGTGCTGGCCAGCCACTACCTCGGCTCCGGATCAGGGCAAGGCATGCACGGGATCCTCTACGCCAACACGGGGGCTGGGCTGCTCAAGCCGTCGCTGGTTCACAAGGACCCGCTCAAGAAGCAGATGGCCATGGCCGCTCCGGGCGATCTGGACGGCGAGCCCTCTTATGGCGTGCGCATCAACAAGGGCATCAGGGAGGTGGGGATCTCCGATCTGACCATCCGCGGTTTCGCCGGCGGGATCGAGGTGCTCGGCGCCGACGCTGTCATCACCGCGGTCACCGTGGAGGACCCGGATCTGTTCGGCGTGCGGGTCACAGACGCGTCAGGGACCACCGTCACGCGGCTCTCGATGAAGAACGCCGTGCGCGGCATCGGGTTGAAGGTGATCGGCTCCAAGATCAAGGTTTACCAGTCGGTGCTCTGTCCCTCCGGCTACCACCAGACCCGCACCTTCATCGGCGCCGAGTGCGTCAAATCGTCGGTCACCGTGAGCAGCGGCAGCGGCAACCAGGCGTCCCTGAACAACGGCTGCGGCAAGAACTTCATGAGCTCCTTCTGCAGGTAGCCTTGACCTCGCAGGGGCCCCTTCATCGCTTCGCCCGGGACGCCAGGGCCACGCCGGCTACCACCACGGCGGCGCCGATGTAGGTGCGGGGCGTGGCGGGCTCGGCCATGAAGACGATGCCCACGAAGAGCGCCAGCACCGGCACCACGTAGGCGATGAGCGACAGGCGGGTGGCCTCCATGCGGCGGAGCAGCCAGAAGTAGAGCATGAAGGTCACGGCCGAGCCGGCCAGGGAGAGGTAGAGCAGGGCGCCCACGGCCTGGCCGGTCCAGGTGACGGGTCGGGCCCCCTCCAGCAGCAGGGCAAGGGCTCCCAGGATTGCGGCGCAGATGAGCATCGGCACGCTGGTAAGCGACAGGGGCGGGATGTCGGCGCCCCAGCGCTTGACCGCGGCCGAGGCGATGGCGCAGGCCACGGGCGAGCCGAGCATCACGATGGCGCCGCGGGCCACGCCCGGCCCGCCCAGCAGGGCGAAGTCCTCGGAGAAGATCACCGCGATGCCGGCGAAGCCGAGCATGACCCCGCCGGTGGAGCGTGGGTTGAGCTGCTCCCCCGGCAACATCACGTGGGCGATGAGCGCCAGGAAGAGCGGGAAGCTGGAGAAGATGATGGCCGTGAGGCCGGACGGCACCCACTGCTCGGCCCAGTAGACGATGCCGTAGGAGGCCGCGAAGTTGAGCGTGCCGTTGACCAGCCAGAGCCAGCGCTCCCGGGCTGTGCGGCCCAGGGGCACCCGCCGCGCGAGGGCCACGCCCAGCAGGATGGCGCCGGCCAGGGCGAAGCGCAGGGCCGCGCCGGTGAATGGCGGCACATGCTCCAGGCCGATGCGGATCACTGCCCAGGTGGTGCTCCAGATGGCGATGCAGGCTGACACCGCGAGAATGTTGAAGCTTCGGTCCCTGGTCATGGGCGGCTCATGGCCGCCCACCATACCAGCTATTGGGCGTTGCCAGGTCCGAGGTGGATCTTCGGACCTGGTTGATTAGACTTGTTAGCCGCGACTAACAAGCTGTATGTGAGCAAAGGAGAGTGGAGATGGCGGATAATACGAACCCTGTGGGGACCTTCACCTGGGTGGAGCTGGGGACCAAGGACACAAATCAGATCAGGGGCTTCTACGGCGAGGTGCTGGGCTGGAGTTACCAGGAAGACGAGATGCCCCAGGGCGGCTCCTACATCATGGGCTCGGCCGGCGACAAGGTGGTGTGCGGCATCTACGGCCTGACCCCCGAGATGCCCAACGCCGAGATGCCGCCGTTCTGGCTGTCGTACATCGGCACGGACGACGTTGACGCGACGGTCAAGCGCGTGGAGGAGCTGGGGGGCAAGGTGATGGGCAAGGCGTGCGATGTGATGGACGCCGGTCGCATGGCCGCGTGCTTCGATCCGTCCGGGGCCATGTTCGCGCTGTGGCAGCCGAAGAAGCACAAGGGCGCCGACCAGGGCGAGTTCGCCCCGGGCACCCGCTGCTGGAGCGAGCTCGTGAGCACCGACGTGGAGAAGTCGCGCGCCTTCTTCAGCGACCTGTTCGGCTGGACCTGCGAGGAGATGAACATGGGGGAGACCACTTACAACATGTTCAAGCGCGGCGATGAGCAGGTGGCGGGCATGATGGCCAAGGAGGAGAAGTTCGGCCCCATGCCGTCGACCTGGGTCAACTACTTCATCGTGCCCGACCATGACGCCGCGGCGGGCAAGGCCGAGGCCATGGGCGGCAAGGCGCTGATGCCGGCCATCGAGATGCCCGACATCGGCCGCTTCAGCTGGCTGATGGACCCCGCCGGCGCCATGTTCGGCATCCTGCAGCCCCCCGCCAACCCGTAGCCGCGGCCTCCGACCGCGGTCCCATCCACGGAAAGCCGCGAATCAAGCCCGATGCTCAGGGCATGGAGATGACCTCGGGAAGGAGCCCGAGCCGGTTCAACTCCGCCTCCATGATCTCGGCATAGCGAGCGTACACCTCCGCTGGCGGGTGCACGTCCATGAAGTCTTCGTCGAGCACACCGCGGCGCTCGGCCTCGCCGAACAGGTTGATCACCTTGACACCCGAACCGGTGAGCCACTGGATCTGCGTTTCCTGAAACGGCATCACGGCCAGTTCCACCCGATCCTTGACCTGCCTGGCGAAGGCCAGAAAACGCTGCTGGTTGGCGATTTCGGTCGGGCAGTCTTCGCACTGCGTCGGCTGCGGCTCGCCGTGGGCCGCCTTGTAGGCCAGGGTGGCGGTACGCCAGAGCGCGGAGCCGTTGAACAGGGCGCGTCCGATGGATCGGCTCCCGAGGGGCAGGGGGCCCAGGGTCTCTTCGGCCAGGGCCGGGTTGCGCCGCAGGTGCGAAAAGTCGAAATGCTCCTCCAGAAACGCCCTCCTGCCGGTGTTGTAGTGCTGGAAGATGAGCAAGTCCGGGGCGTAGCGCTCCAGTATTTGCCGGGCCAGGCGGACTTTCTGGCTCAGGACGTACGCCGAGATCCCGGCGTTCCAGACCTCGAAGCGCCCCGGGGCCAGGCGGTTGAGTTGCCGCTCCAACAAGATCGGGTAGGTGTCGTCGTCGGAGACCTCGGCGCCGTAGGTGTTCGAGCCGCCCAGGACGACGATGCGGAACACGCCAGGGGCCTTGGCAGGCTCGCGCCAGCGATCACGGAAGCCCAGGTTGTTGACGGTGGTGATGCGGCGCGGATGCTCGCGCTCACGGCAGTAGGGCCGCTCTCCTTCGTTCAGGGGGTAGAAGTAGTCGCTCAGGAAGCTCTGCTGCTCCCGGATCTGCCACGGGGCCATCATCTCGAACTCGTTGTACTGCGCGTTGGGCTTGAGCCCGTAGAGCAGCTCGCTGTCCTCCAGGGGGCGATGGATGGAGACATCCGAGCCCTGGTAATAGAGCAGGCTCTGGATGAGCTGCTCGTCGAGGGGGTGGACCCGCAGGCTGATCTCCAGCAGGAGCGGAGCCCCGAGGGCGATGACAAAAAGGAAGGCGAGTTTTCGTTTCACGATTACATCCACATTGGATAATTACACTTAATGTGGGGTGCGATCTGGAAACGGTCCCATGGTCCATCAGGGCTTTGGCAGCGTCACCGGAAAAGGACCAGAATACGGCGGAAAGGGCGCCGCGGCGTCAGGCTGTCAGCGGCATCAACAGCGGAATCATAAACGCCAGCAGAACGAAGACAGCGAGGGTGAGCGGGGCGCCGACCTTCATGTAATCCAGCGCCCGGTAGCCGCCGGCGCCCATCACCAGCAGGTTGGCCTTGTGGCTGAAGGGCGTCATGAAAGCGGCGGAGGCGGCCAGGGCCACGGCCATCATAAGCGGGTAGGGGGAGAGGCCCAGGCGCGTGGCCGTGCCCACCACCACCGGACCGAGCAGCACCACCGTGGGGGCGCCATCCAGCCCCTGTGACAGCAGGCTGGACAGCACCATCAGGGCCACCAGCACTACGTGGGCGCCCGCGCCGCCAGCCAGGTCAGCCACGCTCGTCGCCATCAGCTCGGCCGCGCCTGTTCGCTCCATGGCCGCGCCCACCGGCAGGATGGCGGCCACCAGGAACACCGCGCGCCACTCCACCGCACGGTAGGCCTCCTGCATCTTGAGCGCGCCGGTGAGCACCACCGCCGTGGCGGCGGCGAAGGCGGCCACCTGGATCGGGAACAGGCCGGTGACCACCAGCAACACCATCATCAGCAGCGCGCCCAGGGCGAAGGGGGCCTTGCGCGGCCGGTGCGGTCCCTGGGCCTCGGCGTCGGTGAGCACCACGAAGCTGGGGTTGGCCTGCAGCAGCGTGGCGCGCTCCCGCGGGCCGTGCAGCAGCAGCCCATCGCCCAGCCGCAGCTTCAGGTCGGTCAGGCCGCTGCGCACCGGGTGGCCGCCGCGCCAGATGGCCAGGGCGCGCAGGCCGAAGCGCTCGCGGAAGTGCAGCTCCTCCAGCGTGCGACCCACCGCGGCCGAGCGGGGCGCCACCACCGCCTCCACCAGGCCCACGTCCTCCGACTCCAGGGTGTCGGCGGGCACCTCGCCTGCCACCTCGAGCTGCCCCAGGCTGAGCAGACGCGTGACGTGGCCGGGGCTGCCGCTCATGAGCAGCCGATCCCCCGCGTTGATGACGTCGTCAGGGGAGACCACAAGGTCGGTCTCGCCGTCGCGCAGGTAGCCGACGATGGTGATGTCGAACTGCTCCCTGAGGCCCGAGTCGGCGATGGCCACCCCCGCCATGTGCGAGTCGGGCGGGACCTGCAGCATGAACAGCCCCACCTCCAGCCGGCTCATGGCCTCCGCCCCCTCGGCAAGCACCTTGAGGTCGGAGCGCGCGGCCAGCTCGTCCAGCTGCTCGGGGCCGGCCAGGGCCAGGATCTCGTCGCCCTCTTGCAGCGACTGGTCGCCCAGCTTGTGCTCCAGGCGCTGGCCGTCGCGCCAGATGGCCGCCACGGCCAGCTGCATCTTCTTGCGCAAGCCGAGGGTCTTCAGCGAGCGCCCCAGCAGCGGTGAGCTCACGCGCAGGCTGAAGAGCAGGCCGCTGACGGCGCCGCGGGTGCGTCCCATGCTCACCGCGCCCAGCTCGCCGATCTCCAGCGCCTGCAGCTCGAGCCGCCGCTCCAGGTCTGCCCGCCGGCCCTGCACCACCAGCCGGTCGCCCGCGCGCAGCTCGGTGGTGGCGTCGGGGGTCAGTTGATCCTCACCCTCGCGCGCCACGGCCACCACCTGCACCCCGAGCACGTTGGCCAGCCGGGCCTGGCCCAGGCTCTGGCCGGCCAGCGGCGAACCCTCCGGGATGCTCATGCTGAACATGCGCTCCTCCAGCCGGTAGAGGCTGGTCAGGTCGGCCCGCTCTTGCTCCGCCATGCTGGCGCTGGCGGCGGGCAGGAGCTTGCGCCCCACGGTGGCCATGAACAGCGTGCCCAGGCCCAGCAGGGCGAGGCCGTATGGAGCGAACTGAAACAGGGTGAACGGCTCCAGGCCCTTGTCCACCAACACCTCGGCGGCCAGCAGGTTGGGCGGGGTGCCCACCAGGGTGGTGGTGCCCCCCAGGATCGAGCCGAAGGCCAGCGGCATCATCAGCCGCGAGGGGGCCAGACCGGCCTGGCGCGCCAGGCTGGCCACCGCGGGCATCAGCACCGCGGCGGCGGCGATGTTGTTCATGAAGGCGCTGAGCACCCCGGCCACCAGCATGATGGCGATGATCAGCGGCACCTCGCGGCTGCCCACCACGCGATGGATCTGCCCCCCCATGGTGCGCGCCACGCCGGTGTACTGCAGGGCGGCGCTGACGAAGAACACCGAGAACATGGTGATGACCGCGTTGGAGGAGAAGCCGGCGAAGGCCTCCGCCGGCTTGACATAGCCGGCGAAGACGAGGACCACCAGCCCGGCGAATGCGGTGATGTCCACCGGCAGCTTCTCGGTGAGGAACAGCGCCACCATCACCGCCAGCAGGGCGAAGAGGAAACCGATCTCCAGGGTCATGAGATCACGGGGCTACGGGTCGTGGCTGCAGTCAACGGCCATTGCAGACCCTGCCGCCGATGCGTGTCGCTCAGGGGTGCACCCCCTTCTTGGGCCGGATCGGCTTGCCCTGCTGCACATGCTCGTTCCAGGTGACCGGCTCGTATTTGTTGTCCACCTCCACCATGGAGATGCAGTCGGGCACCGGGCAGACGATCTGGCACAGGTTGCACCCCACGCACTCGTCCTCGTCCACCACCGGCACCCGCGTCTCGCCGGACGGGTCCGGGTGGATGCACTGGTGGGCGCCGTCGTGGCACGCGACCAGGCAGACCTGGCAGCCGATGCATGTCTCGGCGTCGATGGCGGCCACGGTCTCGTAGTTCATGTCCAGCTCGCCCCACTCGCCGTAGGCCGGCACCGCCTTGCCGATGAAGTCGGTGAGCCGCGCGAAGCCGTGCTCGGTCATGTAGTCGTCGAGCCCCTCGAGCATGTCCTCGATGATGCGGTAGCCGCGCAGCATCACCTCGGTGCACACCTGCACCGACGAGGAGCCGAGCAGCATGAACTCCACCGCGTCCTGCCAGTTGGTGATGCCGCCGATGCCGCTGATGGGCAGGTCGAACTGATGGTCCGTCGAGAGCTGGCTCACCATGTGCAGCGCGATGGGCTTGACTGCGGCGCCGCAGAACCCGCCGCTGGTGGCGCGGCCTCCCACCGCCGGCCGCGGCACGAACTTGTGGATGTCCACCCCCACCACGCTCTTGATGGTGTTGATCAGGGAGACGCCGTCGGCCCCCCCCCGCAGCGCCCCCCGGCCC
>CAZEFW010000208.1:0-12223 GCA_964511535.1 uncultured Myxococcales bacterium
AATTAAGCGGGTCCTTGGACAGGTCCACGCACAGCCCGCTGCAGTTTGTCAGCCCCGCCTGGCATGACAGCGCGCACTTGCTGGCCGAGCACACCTCGCCCGCCTTGCACGCGGTGGCGCACGTGCCGCAGTTGAGCGGATCATCCTTCAGGTCGACGCACAGCCCGCTGCAGTTTGTCAGCCCGGCCTGGCACGACAGCGCGCACTGTCCCGCCGAGCACACCTCGCCCGCCTTGCAGGTGGTGGCGCACGCGCCGCAGTTGAAGATGTCGTTGTTGAGGTTGACGCACTTGCCGCTGCAGTTTGTCAGCCCGGCCTGGCACGACAGCGCGCACTTGCCGTTGGAGCACACCTCGCCCGGCTTGCAGCTGTTGCCGCAGACGCCGCAGTTGTTGTTGTCCGACTTGAGGTTGGTGCACACCCGCGGGCCCGCGTCGCCGCCGCCGCACTTGGACAACCCCTTGGGGCAGGCCAGCTCACACCTCCCGCCGCTGCACTCCTTGCCGGAGGCGCACGCGTTGCCGCACTTGCCGCAGTTCTTCGGATCCGTGTCGAGCACCGCGCAGTAGTCGCCGCCGGAGCCCTTGCACAGGGCCTGGCCGGCCGGGCAGCTGGTGATGCACTTGCTGTTGGCGCACACCTTGCCCGCGGGGCACCTGGCGTGGCACTGGCCGCAGTGCTTGGGATCGTTGTCGAGGTTGACGCACACCCCGCTGCACGCCTTGGCGCCGTCGGGGCACCACACCTCGTTGGCATCGCAGCCCCACAGCGTGGACAGGGCCAGGAGGGTGATAAGGACAGAAAGAGATCGACGCACTCTGCTCGGCATTGACTTCATCCTCGCAGGCTCCGGAGGCGACGGGGAGCGCGGAGCGGGTGCCGTGAGAGCGAGATCACCGCCGAGCCTGCCCTGGGGTGGTCCTGAACTCCAAGTATCGAGGCCGGACGCGCGAGGGGTCAAGCAGCCGGCTTACCAAACGCCGGATCTTCAGATCGGCTGGAGCCGCTCGGCGCCGGGCGCCATGGCGCCGGAGCGCAGCGCGAAGGGCGAGGCGGTGGCCAGCTCGGGCGGCTCTGGCGGCGGCGCGGGGGAGGGCTGGCTCCAGAAATTGGTGCCCCGCAGCAGGTCGCGCAGGAAGCGGTGCTTGTTGTACGGCAACAGCCGCTCGTAGAGCCACCGCAGCGAGGGGGTGGCTCGGTAGTGCCACAGGTAGACCTCGTGCACGTTGAGCAGCGTGAGCAGGGCGGCGCGCAGCACCGGCTGGAACTGGGAGAAGAGCGCCTTGTTGGCGTAGGCGTGCCGGCCCAGGCGGGCCCTGTGCGCGGGAGAGTAGTAGCGGCGCATCAGCCAGCGGATGCCCTTCTCCAGCTCCCGGGCGGACATGTTGGCCGGGCGATGCACGGCGCGGTCCTTGCCGATGTAGTGGTCGTAGTTGGTGGTGCGGATTCTGCCCTGGCGCAGGTAGCGCGTGTAGGACGGCGTCCCCGGGAAGGGGATCTCCACGGTGAAGGTGCTGTGGTAGATGCCCGAGTCGCGCAAGAACGCCCAGGTCTGCTCGAAGATGTCGGGTGGGTCCCAGTCGAAGCCGAACATCCAGTTGGCCGTGGCCGCGATGCCGGCGTCCTGGATGTTCTGGATGATGCGGGTGTACCGCTCCACCTGGGCCCCCTTACCCGTGCGGTCCAGGCTGTCCTGGCACACCGACTCGAAGCCGGTGCTGATCAGCCCGCAGCCCGCCTGCTGGGCCAGATGGACCCGGTCCGGATCCATTGCAAACTCGTGGCGCACCTGCATGCCGAAGGGCAGGTCGTTGTGGCGGCGCAGCTCGCGGAACAGCTCGCGGGTGTAGTCCATGTCCCCCGCCAGGTTGTCGTCGACGAAGTACATGGCGCGGAAGTGGGCCGGGCGCTGGCGCAGCTGCTCGATGACATGGCGGATCGGGTAGGTGCGGTAGCCGCGGGTCATGCGCTTGGCGAAGCAGAACGCGCAGGTGGAGGAGCAGCCGCGCGATGCGATGAGCGGGAAGTAGAACTGCTGGTAGCGGTTCAGCTTCATCAGGTCGATCCGCGGCAGCGGCAGCTCGGCCAGATCGGGCGGCGGGTCGTTGTAGATCCCCTCCACCAGCGCGGGGTTGGTCAGCATCTGATCGCAGATGCGCCGCCAGGAGGTCTCGCCCTCGCCCATGACCACCGCGTCGGCGTGCTGCAGCCCCTCCTCGGGCAGGGCGGTGACATGGTGGCCGCCGATGACCACCTTCACCCCGCGGGCGCGGTACCAGTCTGCCAGGGCGTAGGCCGCGTTGATGCGGGGCACCGAGGCGGTGATCCCCACCAGGTCCACCGGCTCGTCCATCACCAGCCGCTCCCGCAGCAGGTCCACGATGCAGACCTCGAAATGCTCCTCGGGCGTCACCGCGGCGATGGACGCCAGGGTCAACGTGGGCACCTCCAGCTCCCACGGGATCGTGATCAGCTTGACGCGCAGCTTTCTGGACATGAAGGGAGCCAGGTTAGCAGGGCCGCCAAATAGGTCAACGGGGGTTTCAGCGCCTCCAGGCACGCTGGCATTCCGCCATCCTTAAAATGTCAAGTGGTGGGGTCTGACCCCCCTATATGACATTTTAAGTGGGCAGCCAGCGGCGCGTCCATTCCGTCATTTCGTGGTTCTGTCATTCGCGCTCGGAGGGCGCGATCCGCCCCATCAGCGTGCCCAATATCCGATAAGTCAGCCCCCAGATCACCTCGCCGTCATGCCGCCAGCAGGGGAACGCCTTGGACACCGGGCCGAGGCGGTAGCGGAAGCTGCTGTCCAGGGCGCCGGAGGCTGCGCGCGCCAGGGGCAGCCAGAATACGCGCTGGGCCTCCTCGCGCGGCTCGGGCCGGGCGGCCCCGTCCACGAAGAAGACCACCGGCGTGACATGCAGCGGGCGTGAGGAGACCGAGACCAGCGGCTTGAGGGGCGGGAGGTGGCCCACCAGCTCGCCCTGTCGCCTCAGGTCGATGCCCACCTCCTCCTCGGTCTCCCGAATGGCGGTGTTCGCGGCGCTGCCGTCTCCCTCCTCGGCGCGGCCCCCTGGCAGGGACACATGCCCCGACCAGGGATCCCCCCGCTGCTCGATGCGCCGCATGAGCAGCACCTCCGGGTCCACGCCGCCTGGGGCGAAGCGCAGCGGCACCGCCACCGCCGCCCCCCGCATGAAGAACCGCGGCACAGGAGGCGCTCCCTGCCCCTGAAACGCCGCCCGAAAATCATCGCGCCTCATGGTCCACCGCCCCTGCACTCGCCACCTTGCATTCTCTGATTCTTGATCAGAAGTCCCGGTCCATCACCGTCTTGCGCTCCGCGCGCGCCGCGCGCCGGATCGCCTCGTCGCATTCCTTGCGCACGATGTCGCTCAGCGCGCGCATCACGCCGTCGGAGGTCTTCATGCCCGAGCGCGCCTTGATGTACATCTTCAGCTTGGAGGCCACGATGAGGATGTCGCGCGGCAGATCATCATCATTCAGAGAGATCTCCGGGGGAGGTCCCCCGGGGGTGACCGAAGGGGTGCGCACCGGCGCCGGGGGCGCGCTGGCCGCTTGCTTGACGATCTTTCGCCGCCGCTCCGCCGCGGCCCCGTCCGCCTGCTCCCTGTCCCACTGGGCCCGCGTGGGGGCCCGCCGCTCCTCGGCCCACGCCTCGCGATGGCGCATGGTGGGCAGGTGGGCGTCCCAGCAGGGCACCGAGCAGAACGTGAGCGGCATCTTCTTGCGGTTGCAGGTGGAGACGCTGCAAACCCAGTAGATCTCGCCGAAGGGCAACTCCTTGCCGCAGCTGGTGCACAGCCGCCAGTAAGCTCTCGTCTCGCTCATGCTGGGCATGATAGCGCAATCGCCTCGTGCTGGTACCATGGCGCGATGCCCGCCGCCCTCCTCCGGTCGCTGCTGGTCCCCGCCGGCCTGACTTTGCTGTTCCTGTACCAGGTCAGCCTGGCCGGTGCCGAGCCCATGGAGGACGCCTTCATCACCTTCCGCTACGCCGACAACCTGGCCAGCGGCGGCGGCTTCGCCTTCAACGCCGGTGAGGCGCCCTGCCAGGGGTTCACCGGCTTCGCCTGGCTCTTTTTGCTGGCCGGGCTCCGGCTGCTGGGGGCCCAGACCCAGCTGACGGCGCAGCTCCTGGGCCTCGGCTTCTCCCTGCTGGCCATCCTGCTGGTCCATCGCACGGCCCTGGGGCTGAGGCTGTCCACGCCGTGGCTGCCCCCGCTGCTGCTATGCCTGTCCGCGCACCACGTGCACCACGCCACCAGCGGCATGGAGACGGCGCTGTTTACCCTCTGCCTCGCCGCGGCCACCCACCTGACCCTGCTGCCGCGGCCGGGCAAGGCCGCGTTCGGGCTGCACCTGCTCTGCCTGGTGCTGCTGGCCCTGGCCCGTCCCGAGGGGCCGGCCCTCGGGCTCGTGCTGCTGGCGGCGGCGTGGGTCGGCCGGGGAGAAGATCCAGGCCAGCGAAAGCGGGTGCTGCTCATCGCGGCGGCCCTGGTCAGCTGCTACGCGCTCTTTACGCTGTGGCGCTACCTCACCTTCGGCACCCTGCTCTCGTCGCCTGCCACGGTGAAGCTCTTCCAGTGGCACCAGGGCACAGGCCCTCGCCTGCTGGCCGGGCTGCGGTACGCCGCCGGGTTCTTCCGCACTCACCCCACCGTGCCCATTGCCCTGCTGGCCCTGGCGCCGGCGCTCTGGGCCCGGCACCTGTCTCGCGGCGCGCGGGTGGTGCTGGCCCTGTGGCTGGCCGGCGCGGGCGTCATCGTGCTGGAGGGGGGAGACGCGGCCCACTTCCCCCACTGGCGGTTCTTCGCCCCGCTGCTGCCCGCGCTCTGCCTGGGCTGCGGCCTCGCCCTGCACTGGATCCACCCTCGCCTGAGCACCCGCGGCAGGGGCTGGCTGGCTGCCGCGACGGTGGTGCTCATGAGCTTTCACCTCCCCGGCGTGTACATGAACCTGGCGTTCACCGAGTTTCACAACCCATCACCCAGCGGCGTGGCCTTCGGCGTGCTTGATGATCCTCTTTCGCCCCACGAGTTTCGCGCCCGCGGTGGGTTGTGGCACCACCTGACCCGACGGCTGCGTCCGTCCGGCGGCCTGGAGTTTGCCCTGGCCCGGTGGCTGGAGCGGCGGGTGCCGGCCGCGTCCCGGCTGGCCACGGGGCAGATGGGCATGATCCCGTACTATTCGCGCCTGCGCGCCTACGACCTGGTGGGCCTCACCTGCTGCGAGCTCTCCAGGGTCGGGCGTTCGCCGGCGCGACTGAAGGTGTTGAAGCGGCTCAAGCCGGACCTGGTGCTGCTGTTCGACCTGGATTTCAAGTACTTTCGCAGGGATCTACGCGCCGGGCCCTACCGGCTGAGCCGTGCCTTCCGCCTGGCCCGCGAAGAGGAGGAGCCGGGCGTTGGTGCGCGCACCTACTACCTGTTCAGCCTCCCCGGGGTGATGTCCTGTCCCTCCTCCAGCCAGCAGGTGCCCCTGATGCCCGCGCATGCGGAGCAGGCCCTGAGCCTGGCCAGAGACTGTATCGTGGAGCTTGCCCCTCGCTGATCACGAATCTGGCCCGGGCTACAGTTTGGGCGGAAAAATCCAGCTTAACGGTTCAAATTCAATGAGATTTATGGGAATTTGCCGTTGACATACTGGCCATTGTCTTCAAAATCCATATTGAAGGTAGACAAGGGCGGGGCACCCAGGCCGAGGAGTGCAAGATGGGAGGCAAGCCACGAGTTCGTCATCTCGTCGTGGGGTGCATCACCGCCATGACCCTGCTGGCCCTGCTGGCCGTTGGATCCTATCTGATCATCACAAACTTGATCCGGACCCAGGCAAGCGACGCCCGCGTGATCAACCTGTCCGAGCGGCAGCGCATGCTGTCCCAGCTGCTCACCAAGGACCTGCTGCTGCTGGTGAGCGCCCGGGATCCACAGCTCCAGGGCAGGCTCGGGGCCAACATCCTGGCCGACCTCAAGGTCTGGCGGGAGGTTCACCTGGGGTTGATGGCAGGGAGCGACAAGCTGCGCTTGCCCGGCGGCAACAGCCCCGAGGTCAACGCGCTGCTGGCCAAGGTGGACCGCCTGCACCAGCGCGCGGCCACGGAGCTCGAACGCCTGGCCAACCTGGAAGGTCGGGCCCTGGATCAGCTGGGGCCCACCTCGCCCGAGGTGCTGGTCGTGGTCTCGTTGACCGCCAGCTACCTGGAATGGATGGACCACACGGTGCACCAGTACGACCGTGAGGCGGCTGCCCGGGTGGCGGGCCTGGGGGCCACGCAGACCGTCCTGCTGATGGTCACGCTGGTGGTGCTCGGCCTGCTGGGGCTGCTCATCTTCATGCCGATGGTGCGCGGGGTGCGCCGGACCTACGGCAAGCTGACCGAGGCCAACGCCCGGCTGCATGAGGAGGTGCAGCACCGGCGCCGGCTCGAGCGGGAGCGCGAGCAGGTGATGCGCCTCAAGGAGAGCATGATGTCGGTGGCGAGCCATGACCTCAAGACGCCGCTGACCGCCATCATGGCCGGCGCGTCGTTCCTGGTGGACCTGGGAGACGGCTCGGAGACGCCGCACAACCGCATCAACGAGCGCATCCTCTCCAACGCAAGGGTGATGAAGCGCATCATCGAGGACCTGCTCGACTTCCGCATGCTCCAGGAGGGCCGGATTCATCTGAGGAAGCGAGACACGGACATGGGCGATGTGGTCTCCGACGTGGTGGACCGGCTGTCCGAGATGTTCGCGGCCTACGGCATCGAGCCGCGGGTTCAGCTGGCCGAGATGTCAGCGTGCAGGGTGGACAGGGATCGCACCCTGCAGGTGCTGTCCAACATGGTGCACAACGCGGTGCGCTACTGCGGCCACGGCGCGGACATCAAGATCCGGACGCAGCAGATGGGGGAAGAGGTGCGGGTGGAGGTCATCGACGACGGCCCCGGCCTCCAGGGGGTGGACATCTCCCAGGCGTTCATGGCGTACACCCGGCTCGGCAACAAGCCCGCCAACAGCGAGAAGGGCTCCGGGCTGGGGCTGGCCATCTGCCGCCAGCTGGTGGAGCTGCACGGCGGGCAGGTGGGCGCGTTCGACAACGAGGGCAAGGGAGCGACTTTCTGGTTCCAGCTGCCTGCCTGATCAGGGCGCCCGCTGCAGCACGTTGACCAGGCAGCGCACGGTGCCGTTGTGGCCAAAGATGCGCGAGACGTCCACCTCGTGCACGGTCACCCCCAGCGCCTCGTAGGCGGCGCGGCCAGCGCGGTCCAGCAGGGAGAGCCCGAAGGTGGGCATGTAGGCGTGCAGCGCGCCGTCGGGCCGCCGCTCCAGCAGGGCGTTGTTGTAGGTGATGTAGGTCAGGCCGTCGGTCATGGGCACCAGCGGGGTGCGCACCACCCGGAAGCCGCGGCGCGCCAGGGTCCGGGCCACATGGTCGAACCTGTCCGCGGTGGCGGCCGAGGCGTCCAGGGGCATCGGCCGCGCGCCGGGCAGGCGGCGCGCCAGGGCCAGGCCCGCCCGGGCGTCCCCCACCAGCACCACCTCGTCGTCCAGAGGCGTGAGGAACATACCCACGTGGTGGCCCGGGACCTCGTGGTGGTGACGGCCGATGAGCACCGGCTCCAGGCCGGTGTTGCTGCGCAGCCAGCGGCGCAGGGTCCGGTGATCCCCCAGCGCCCCGCCGCGGTTACGGTGGGCCAGCAGGGCGGTGGCGAAGACATGCCGGGAGGTGGCGGTCAGGTCGCCGCCGTCGAAGATCAGCGGCCGGGGGGCCACCCGCACCGACGCTCCCGCTGCCCGGGCAAGGGCGAAGGGGGCGTGCCAGTCGTTGCGGCGTAGCGCCGGCGCGTGGTCCTGGGGCCGCGGCCGCACCAGCAGCAGCCGGCGAGACCCGCGCCGGGCCAGGGTGTAGCGGTCGCGGGACCAGGTGGTGATGGGCCGGCCCACCACCGCGGGGATCAGGCGGCGAGGCGCCGCGGGCGCTGTCCAGGAGCGGGCCAGGGCGACGAAGCGCTCGAAGTGCTCCCGCCGCTCGACGAGCACGTGGACCGTCACCGCGGCGGGCAGCGAGCGCAGCAGGTCTCGGTAGCTGGGGCCTGCCTCGCGCTCCATGGCGGGCGTGAAGTGCAGCGCGATGTCTCGCAGGGCGCCGCCGTTGTCGGGGACCAGCCGGGCGGGCGTGATCGCCGAGCGGGCGGTGGGCGCCGGCTGGGCGTACAGGACCAGCGCCGCCAGGGCGGCGACCGCGAGGTCCCGGAGCACCGGGTCAGCGCCGGGCGAGGGCGCCGAGCAAGCCCTGGCCAGCGCGCGCCGCGACGCGCTGACCTTCCTTGCGCACCTCGGCGAACAGGGTGGGGCTGGCCTGCATCGCCAGGGCGGCCAGCACGGGGCTCTTGTTGTCCCCCCTGCGCGCCTTCTTCTTCTTCTTCGGCAGCTTCACGTCGTCGATGGTGAAACGCTTCTCCATGCGCTCCCCCGGCCCCAGGGCCACGTGCACCGCGCGCCGGGCCCGCTCCCGCGGCATGGGCACCATGCGCGCCATGGGCGACGAGGGGGGCGACTCCATCAGCGCCACCTCCATGTCGGCCTCCATGGCCTCGTCGGTGGGGTTGTGGGCCCTGAAGCAGAGCACCGCGGCCTGGCCTGGCTTGCCCTCCACGGAGGCCTCGAGCTTCAGCCCGTGATACTCGGCCTTGCCCGGCTCGGGCGCGGGTTCGGGATCTCCCGACGCCGGCTGCCTCGCGCCCAGGTCCAGCGCCGCGCCCATGAACACCACCACCAGGAATACCACTCGTCTGAACATCCTCTCACCTCCCGTGACCTCCCCTTGAAACGCGCCAGCCCGGCAGAAGATCTAATCCTTGTGGCAGCCGCCCCGCGGGTGGTACGCCAGAACCATGGGTGACAACGGCCATCCCCCGCCCTACGTGGCATGCCGGGAGCAGTTCACCGTCGGGGTGGAGGCGGCGTTCCAGGCGCCGGCGGAGGAGCCGCCGTACATGGTGGTGTTCGAGGACGACGGCGAGACCGGCTACCTGTACTGCCTCGACCTGTCACGCAAGGGCAGAGAGGGCCCCATCGTGGACGCGCTGCACATCTACAACGTGGCCCAGTTATCCGACCGGGACATGCCCTGCAAGCTGGAGGTGGTCTGGTCCGGCGACCACCGCGTGGCCGCCCTGTTCATCAACCGCTCCCCCCACGCCGTGGTGAACTTCGAAGCCCGGCAGGCCTGCTGCCGCACCGGCTACCCCCCGCCCAGAGAGGGCGGCTGGATGGTGGGGGATCATGAGTGGGATGAAGGGATGCTGGAGAAGCTGGGGTTGTGACCTAGCCGCGCTTCGCGCGGAACAAAAAACAAGAAACAAAAGATGCCGAATTCAAAATGAGATTGGCCCGCCAGGGTGGACCTCATTTTTCGTTTCTAGTTTCTAGTTCCTTATTTTTTGTTTCCTTCTATTTCACCACCGCCTGCTTCACCCACCGCCGATATGACGCCACCACCTTGCTGCCCTTGGGGATCTTGACGCCCACGAACACCAGCGAGTTGGAGAAGCCGACGTAGTCGAAGCCGCTGACCCGGCTGCGCTTGAGCTGCTTCTGGTCCAGGGCCACGGCCAGCGAGGCGCTGATGGGCACGTACTGCAGCACCGCCGGGCTGGCCGCGCCGGTGATGGTGTCGATGATGATCTGCAGCGTGGTGCCGAGGTTCTTCTGGCAGATGTCCGCCGCGATGCCGCCGGTGGCCTTGACCAGCTCCAGGTAGCCGTGGCCCGTCTCGGCGCTGCACTTGCTGCTGCCGCCGGACGATGAGCAGAGTCCGCCGATGAGGTGCACCATGGCCCGGGCCTGGTTGCCCCACTTGGGGTCCTTGCCGCCGAACAGGGTGAACCAGGGCCCGAGGTACTTGTTCACCTCGGCCTGGCTCTGGGCCGTCAGCGAGCAGCCGCTCGCCTTGTAATAGGGCCCCTGGCCCTTGTACTTGCCCCCCTTGAGCTCCTTGGGCGCCTCGTCGGTGGCGATGATGATGGCCAGCGACGCGTTGGGCCGGATCTTGGTGTTGTCCCCCGCCTTGCGCGGCAGGTGGCGCGTGACCCCCTCGTAGGCGTGGGCCAGCCCGTACTCGGAGCTCCCCTCGCGGTAGGGCGGGTTGGCCACGCACGACTTGAAGATCTTCTGCTCGTTGGCCGACAGGAACCGGTCCGGCCCGCCCGGGTCGCCCATGTCGAACATGGGCGCCGGCATCAGCTTGCCGCACATCTTGCCCACGATCACCTTGGGCTGGAACGGGTTGAAGTCGTTGGGGTCGGCCACGCCGGTGACCCCCATGCGGAAGTCGAGCCCGCTCTTGACCGCCCGGGAGAAGAAGTCATTGGCGTTGTTGACGATGTCCTGCAGGTTGTCGCTCATGCTGCCCGACTCGTCCACCACCCAGATGATGTCGGCCACCGGGTTACGCGACAGGATGAACGGGTCGCACTCCACGGTGCCGGAGTCGGACAGGGTGGCCAGCCCGGAGCCGTTGGACAGGTCCTCCATCAGGTAGCCGGTGGCCTGCTTCGGGTCGTTGGCCATCTTGGTGATGCCCACTGCGCCCATGACGATGATCCGGCCGTCCTTGCGCAGCTGGGTGGCGAACTTGATGGTGAAGCCGGTTGTGCTCGAGCCGTAGCCCGAGGGTCCGCCGTTGCCCGAGCCGGCGCCGAGCAGGGCAGAGACCACGCCGTTGCGCATGGCGCCCACGGTCTTGCCGGCGCTGGCGGTTACCGCCAGCTGGGTGGAGACCACCGTGGGGAACTTGTCGTGGCTGGTGACCTTGTTGCCCGACGACACCGTCAGCACCGACGACGCCCCCGAGAGCTTGGACTTCAGATCAGTGATGACCTTGGCGGACAGCACGGTCACGTCGGCACCGCTGGACGCCCGAGAGAGCACGAACCCGGCCACGATCTGGTTGCCCCCCTTGTAGTCGAATGCCCCGGCGGCGCCCTTGGCGGGGTTGCCCGACAGCTTCAGCGCGCCGTAGCCTGCGCCCTTCTCCAGCGCCACCTTCCAGGTGCCCTCCGACGAGGTCTTGAAGTCCACCTCCTTGAGCCCCTTGCCGCCCATCTCCCCCGCCTTGCGGCAGATGAACGTGGGCAGGGCCTTGTCGCCGGTGCCGCCGTAGGTCGACTTCTTCTTCGGGTCGGTCTCCCCGTTGGAGCAGAGGAAGCTCGCCTTGGGCGTGCAGGCGCCCCCCTTGCAGGTCTGGCCCAGGCCGCAGGCGCCGGGCTTGGTGGGCGGGCACCCCTTGCGTGACTCGCCGCACTTGTCGAAGCAGCAGCCGAACTTGCCGTCCCAGTTGAGGTCCTCGTCGCCGTCCTCGATGCCGTCCCCGTCAGAGTCCTTGTCCTTGTAGTCCGGGCGCTTGTCGCCGTCGCTGTCTCCCTTGGACTCCAGGTAGTCGGGCACCTTGTCGCCGTCGCTGTCCAGGTCGGCGTAGTCGGGCACCTTGTCGCCGTCGGTGTCCTGATCCGGGTTGCACCCCTCCTTCTCGTCCGGGATCTTGTCGCCGTCGGTGTCCTTGCCCGGCGTGCAAGGGGAGGTGGGCGTGTAGCCGCCGTCGGGCCACACGGTGCCCGCCTCGGAGGTGGGGTCCTGCTCGAAGGTGGTCTCGGTGCATGAGGCGCCAGACAGCAGCGCCGCCACCAGGGTGGCGGAAGTTATGAGCCTGATCATGGCAGCCATTATACAATCTCCCCATGGACAAGCCGGTCACGACGGTCATCGACAAGCAGCGCTGCATCGGCTGCGGGGTCTGTGTGCAGGTCTGCCCCGCGGATACCCTGTCGGTGGTGGAGGGAAAGTCCACCGTCACCGGCGAGCGCTCGCTGCACTGCGGCCACTGCCAGGCGGTGTGCCCCACCGAGGCGATCAAGGTGGAGGCGCTGGATCCCGACACCCTGGAGCTTGCCACGATCAGGGCGCCCCAGCGGTGGATGCCGTTCGGCAAGTACAACACCCCCGGGCTGGTGGCGCTCATGCGTTCGCGGCGGTCCACCCGCAACTACAAGCCCGACCCGGTGCCCCTGGACATACTGCAGGACCTGGTCAAGATTGGCATCGCCGCGCCCTCGGGCACCAACGAGCAGGCCTGGACCTGGACCATCCTGCCCACGCGGGAGGCGGTGATGCAGGTGGGCAAGGCGAGCCTCGACTTCTTCAGCAAGCTGAACCGC
>CAZEFW010000209.1:0-12203 GCA_964511535.1 uncultured Myxococcales bacterium
AGCGCCGTGGCGCTGCCGAAGATCTCCGGGCTGAGCACCTTGAGCGCCACCTTGCGCCCCAGCTGCGTGTCCCGGGCCAGGTAGACCCGGCCCATGCCGCCCTCGCCGATGAGCCGCCGCACGGCGAAGCTGTCCACCATCTCGCCGGGCCGAAGCGCCACCGCTGCCGCCCCCGCAGGCGCCCCCGCCGCCCCCGCCTCGGACACCGTGGCCTCGTGGGCGCCGACGCCCTCATCCCCCTCGCGCACCGTGACCGAATCAGGCCCGCTGGCCGTCCTGGCGCGCTCCTGCCCTGGCTCCTTGTCTGACCTGTCGCTCACTCGAACAGCATCAGATCAATCTGTCATTTTGTCATTTCGTCGTTTTGTCATTCGCGGCCGAAGTCCGCGCTCACTCTTCTGCCCAGCTCGGCACCTCGATCTCCTCCGGCGCAGGCACCCCAGCATCCGGCGCGCCCTGGTCCGGCGCGCCCTGGTCCGGCGCCGGGGTGATGTCCGGCACCCCGGCGTCGGGCAGGCGGCGCTGCTGCATGCCCGGCACGCGCACCTGGGGGATCATCTCGCGGAACATGCCGAGCACCTGGCGCACCTGGGCAGCGGTGAGCTGCACCGTGGCGCGCACCAGGAGCCCTTCCTGCTTGAACTTGATGGCGTCGAGCAGGTCCACCACCCCGAGCAGGCGCAGCAGGATGGATCGCCGCGCCCGCTCCAGCCGCGGCGGCAATCCTCTCAGGAATTGGGCCGCCTGGGCCTCGCTTGCGAAGGTGAGCAGCGCCTCGGGCCGCGCCGGGGCCACCGGCTCGATGGTCACCTTCAGGTTCTGCGGCACCGGCATGTCCGGCGGCAACCGGATCAGGCGCGGCAGGTTGACCCCTTGCAGCAGCATGGCCGGGCCCTTCTCACTCCTGCCGCCCGTGGTCTGCATGGCCGCCAGGCGCTCTGCCCAGGTGGGCGGGGCAGGGCTGTCCGGCTCCGCGTCCGGCGCGGCGCTCGCCGGCTGGTCCAGCCGCGGCAGAAGGCCCGGATCCACCAGCAGGGCCAGCCCCGGGCGCGTCACCACCACCCGTGGGTCATGGGGCAGGCGCGGCGGCGTGGGGATCAC
The DNA here is from genome assembly GCA_964511535.1 of uncultured Myxococcales bacterium. Classification (GTDB taxonomy): domain Bacteria; phylum Myxococcota_A; class Polyangia; family CAZCFB01; genus CAZCFB01. Next base: position 1,102 of record CAZEFW010000209.1, read on the forward strand.
GCCGCGGTAACCCCGGGCCTTGCGCCGCCAGCGCAGGCGCTTGCCGTCGTAACGCGCCGCCCGCGCCAGGGCCCGCCGCAGCTTCCGCTCTGACATGCTGTGGCGCACGGCCAGCAAGGTGCGGGTCACGCGGTACGGGTTGGGGGTGGCGATGAGCACCGCGTCGAAGTCCTTGACGATATCCAGCCCCGAGGACCAGAGCAGGGTCTTGTGATCGTAGAAGACCTCCAGCAGGCTGCGCACCGCCCCCTCGTAGGGCGAGCCGCGCAGCCGGTCCATGCGCAGCAGGAGCATCAACGCGGCGTCCCCCGCGGCGAGGTCCCCCAAGGCCACCTTGTCGGTGGTGAACGGCTCCTCGGGGCCCTCGGGCGCTGGCTTCTTTTTCTTCTTCTTCTTTTTAGGCTTCTTCTTTTTCTTCTTCGGCGGCTCGGGCGTGGCGGTGGGCTCCTCCACCTTGGGCGGCTCCGGGGCAGGGGCGGGGGGCGGCGGCGGCGGCGGCTTGGGGTTTGCGATGGGCGCGCCCAGCGTGTTATCCAGATCGAGCCAGGTGATCTCGGGCCTCGGCACCCGCAGTTCGAGGTCGAACCCCCAGATCAGGGCGGCGGGCAGGGCGTGGAGGCAGAGCGAGACCCCGATGAAAGGGATCAGGTTGCGGCCGCCGGTGACGCCTGAGATGAACTGGAGCATACCCTTGCTGGGGATAGTGCTATACATTGACCGGTTGGACGAACCATTGGATGAAAATGATGCAAAGTAAGCTCATCCGCTCATTGACCATCCTGGCGCTGGCCCTCGGGCTCGGCGCCGGGTGCGGCAGCGACAGCCGAAAGATGGAGGGCCCCTTCGTGGAGGTCATCGGCTCGCAGTACCAGCTCTTCTCCATATCCGAGAGCGCGCTGTCGGTGGTGTGCAAGCCGAAGCCCGGCCTGGGCGAGTTCGAGTTCGAGGCCGCGACCTCCAGCGGCAAGGAGCTGGGCAAGTTCCTCAAGTTCACCATCAAGGAGTATACGGTCCCCAAGACCTACGACTTCGTCTACTCGCCCACCTCGCTGTCCTTCTCGCTCAAGGTCGGCTTCGAGGATCCGGACGCCACCAAGGGCACCGACAAGGGCTACCAGTACGAGTACTTCCAGCACCTGCGCACGGACATCACCAAGACCTACCCGAGCAAGTGCACCGTGGACATCAAGGAGGAGGATAAGACCTCCGGGACCCGCTACCACGGCACCATCGACTGCGTGATGCTCTGGGCCTCCTCCGACTCCAAGGATTACACCGGCGGCGCGCTCAACAGCTTCGTCGACCTCATCGCTACCTTCGATTGCGAGACCTGAGCCACAGTCCCGCTTCACCCCGCGTATAATCAATCGTCATGTCGTCCCGCCCCCTCATGAGCGGCGCCCTGGCCGCGGTCGCGCTGGCGCTGGTGCCCGCCTCCCTCGGCGCGGACCGGGGGCCCCGGGTGGTGGTCTCCATCGAGGGCGCCACCCTGCGCCTGGAGCGCGGCGCCCGCAAGGGCAGGGTCGTCTTCCCCGTGTCCGTGGGCCGCCTGGAAGGCGGCGAGGAGTCCACCCCGCTGGGCACCCTGTACACCGGGCCTGACCCCGGAGACACCAACCTCTACATCGCGAAGCGCACCGAGCCCGCGTTCCATCGCGGGCTGCCCGCCCTGCGGCTCAACCTGCGCCGGCCGTCGCCGCCGGGCGTCAAGCACTACCCGTTCGGGCTGCACGGACCGGTGACGCCGACCCTGATCTGGGGCCGGGCCTCCAGGGGCTGCGTGCGCATGGCAGCCGCGCACATCAGGGCGCTTTACCGCTTCGCCGCGCGTCACCCGTCCATGCCGGTGACGGTGATCAGGGGCATGGACCGCGTGGACGGGGCCGCGGTGAAGCCCGACCGGCGCCCGGCGCGCGTGGCGAGCTGCCCCGAGGCCGCGGTGGGCGCGCGCCGGCTGCGCCGGATCACCGTGGGCGCCAAAGCCCGGGACCGAATATGCGGCGGCGTGGATCACTGGTACGCGCTGGAGCTGCAGGGGGGCGATAAGGTCCGCCTCGAGCTGCAACACGGCAGCAAGCTGCGCGCCGAGCTGTACGGCATCCGCGCCATCAGCACCGTGGCCAGGGGCCGCAGCGGCTTCTCCTACCGAGTCCCGCTGGCGCGAAACAACCGGGGCGACCGGTTCGTTCGGGTGGTGGCGCCACGGAGCCAGAAGCGGGCGGCGCCCTACATGCTGAAGGTCATCCTGGGAGGCGCGCGCTAAAGAGCCAGAGCGCTAGCCAGGTAGACCAGCTCATTCCGGCGTTCTGGCATCCTGGCATCCTGGCATTCTGGCCCTGGGAGGGGCGAGCAAAGGAGCCAGAGCGCCCGCCAGGAAGACCAGCTCATTCCGGCGTTCTGGCATCCTGGCATCCTGGCACTCTGGCATTCGCTTGCGGCGCCGCCGCCGCAAGCGCTACTCCGCCTTGACCTCCACGCCGTAGTGGTCAGACAGGCGAGTCTTGAGGCTGGCGCCGCCGGAGGTCACCGAGATCTCCTGATCCAGGATGCGCTTGTAGGTGTACTTGGAGTAGGAGCACCCCTTGAACATCACGTGGTCGATCCAGGTGTTCGCCTTGCCGCCGGTCACCGGGTTCTCCTTGCACCAGGTGCACTTGGGATCGGTCCAGGGCTCGCTGAACCCGGCGCTGGTGAGGATCTTGTAGTTGTCGCCCCACTCGGCGTCGATGGTGCCGGACTTGGGGCCGGAGTTGGTGTCGCCGATGAGCACGTTGCACCCGCTGGCCTGGGGAGTCTTCAGCAGGGTGGTGATGGCCGCCGCCTGCTCCTCGCCCCAGCTCTTGAACGGGCGGCCCTTGGGGTAGGGCACCACGGACAGGTCGGCGGGCAGGTGCGTGCACAGCAGCTTGGTCTGCCCGACCTTGGCGGTGAGCACGCCGCGCTTGACCAGCATGGTGTCCATGGCCACGTACTTCTTCTCCGTCAGCGGCTTGCGGCTCAACAGGAGCAGCCCGTTGCGCCCCTCGTCGGTGTAGAGCCTCGCCCCGCCCAGGCACGCCATGGGCTGCACCACGTTGGCCGCCAGGCAGTACTTGCAGTCGTCGGTGAGCTTGTCGTACTCGGGCTTGCACGGCCCGCTCTTGGCGGTGCAGGCGCTGGCCCCGATCCCCTTGGGCTTGCACTTGGTCTTGAAGCACTGGTCCAGGTAGACCACCAGGGCGCCGTCCTTGCACGGGATGGTCAGCTTGGATGTGTCCACGGTCTTCTCGCGGAAGGTGTACGGGTGGGTCGCCTTCATGGCGTCCATCACTTCCTTGGCGTCGGCGTCCGTCCACACCTCGTTGAGGCAGATCGCGTCGGCGGTGAGCTGCTTGAACGCCGCGATGACCGGCGCCTTGCGCTGCGTCTTGAGCGCCACGGCCTCGGTGAGCCCGGCGTTGAAGGTGACGAAGGTGTTCAGGTCAGCTGTGGCGGTGTCCTCGTCGTCGCCGCAGCCGGCGGTGATGAACAGGAACGCGGCAGATGCTGCAATGCAGTTCAGGCGCATGGGGCCTCCTTTGTGAATCGTATGGTGCGCCCATTGTCACAAAATGGGCAGGGAAGGGCCAGCGCTTCAGCAGGAAGCTATCAACGCCACCAGCAGGCCCCCAGGGCGAGCCCGAGGGCGAAGGTGTGTACGCGGGTGCTCACCGCCCACTGAACCGCGGGCAGGCTGCTCACCTTGCCCATGTTCTGTTTGACCCGGTCCACCGGGCTGACCACGCCGATCTCCTGCTGGATGTACTGGGTGGAGTCCATGGGCGTGGTGGGCGTGGCAAGTTCGACGGCGGGCTCGATGACAGCCGGCGGGACCGGGGCGGCCGCTGGCTCGGGCTCTGGCTCGGGGGCCGGCGCAGGCTCGGACGCGGTTGCGGGCTCGGGCTCGGGCTCGGGCGCGGGCGCGGGCTCTGGCTCGGGCGCGGGCGGCGGCGATCGCAACTCGGGCGGCGGCGGCGACCGCAGCTCGGGCGGCAGCGGTGACCGCAACTCGGGCGGCGGCGGTGACCGCAGCTCGGGCGGCAGCGGCTCGAGCGGCGTCTGCACCTTGGGCACCTCGTCCGCCTCTGCAACCGCCTCGGCGGCCGCGTCGCTCTGGTCGCTGGTGGTGATCTCGCCAGCGACCTCGGTGATCTCGGGCCCCGCGGGGGGAGCGCCAGGCTCCGCCCCTGCCGGTGGGGGCGGCGGAACCGGCGGCGAGAGGTCCAGGTTGAAGCGCTGGTATTCGTCCCGGCTGAGGGAATCGGCCTGATCCCACAGCTGGGCCGCGTCCCGGTCGTTGGGTACCTCCGGGGGCGGCGGCTCCTCCTCGTCCTCTCCCATCTCCGCGCCCATGGCGAACCAGGCGGCCTCGATGCGGCGGGTCTCGGGCCGACCCTTGCCCAGGTCCTTGGCCTGCTTGGAGGGCTCCACCCGCAGGCGCTGCTCCACCTCTTCCAGGTCGGTCAGCGCGATGGGCTCGGTGGAGTCCGCGGGGATGGGCGGCTCCCGATCGGTGCCGAAGGCCTTGTCCAGGGCGCCTTCCAGCTTGCCAGTGGGGTCCTTGCGGGGCGTTGTCAGCGGCACCACACGCAGCGGGGGCGGTGGCGCTTCCTCCACCTCCTGCTCCTGCTTCTGCGCCGGGCCCGGTTCCTCCGGTGGCCGGCGCATGGGGATGGTCTTGCCCTCGGGCTCCGGCGCCGCCGGGGGCTGGGGCATGGGCACCGTCCTGGCCTCGTCCGCGGAGGCCGTGGCCGCCGGGGGCTGGGGCATGGGGACGGTCTTGGCCTCGTCCGCGGAGGCCGTGGCCGCCGGGGGCTGGGGCATGGGGACGGTCTTGGCCTCGTCCGCGGAGGCCGTGACCGCCGGGGGCTGGGGCATGGGCACTGTCTTGCCCGCGTCCTGGTCGGGCGGCGCGACTTCAGAGGTCCTGTCCGGCGCGGGAGCCTGTCCCAGGGCGGGCAGGGGCATGGTTTTGGCGGCCGTCGCCGGGGCCGCGGGCTTCTTCTCCGGCGTTGCGGCAGGCTTCTTCTCCGCCGGGGCCGGCCCGGAGGCCTTCTCTGGCGCTGGATCCTGCTTCGACTCGTCGAGCAGGTGGAACCGCTCGGGATCCAGCTCTCCCTGGTCGTCCTTCTCAACCCGCACCTTGACCCGGGCGAGGCTGTTCATGTCGTAGGCAAGGAAGCAGACGTCGTCGCCCTGGTCCGCTGAACCGAGCTCCTCGAGCAGCACGTACCGTTTGCCAAGGATCTTACCGACCAAGTGGCCTCCAGCAGCCGGGTAGCGGCCCGTGGCTTTGGCAAGTGAGTGAGCAGATGACATGCTTCCCATTAGAAGCAACGGGTATGCCACCCACCGTGGCCGGGCGTCGCCAGGGGCCATGCGGCGCATTATCCGAACAATGATGCTACCTTGAACCGCATCGCCCTGACAAGCAAGCTCCCCGGTGACCGGGGCTGCACCCCCCGGGTGGGGGCTGAGGCCTACATCATTCAGGTTGCACCGCGCCTGCCAACAATGTTGGATGGTACTTTTTATTGGGCGGGTGGTTTGGTAAATGGGGGCTTTGTGCTGGCTACCCGGGCGCGGCCACGAGGATAACCATGGACTTCAAAGTATCCGAGATCATCAACCATCCGCTGGAGAAGGTGTACGAGACTTACCGGGACAAGCTGCCGGACCTGGTCCCCTACATGCCCAACGTGGACGACATCGTGGTGGAGAGCCGGGAGGACATGGAAGGTGAGGTGAAGCTGGTCAACCGCTGGAAGGTCAGCGGATCCATCCCTCGCGCCGTGAGGCCCTTTTTCAGCGACAATATGCTCTCCTACGCCGACCACGCACACTGGGTCGAGGCCGAGCGTGTGGTCCACTGGTTCTTCGAGATCGGCGCCTTCCCCGAGGCGGTGGATTGCCGGGGCACCAACTACTTCATGCCCTCGGGCGACGGCGCCACCGAGGTGCAGCTCACCGGCACGTTGACGGTGGACCTGGCCAAGATGCGGGGCGTGCCTAGGTTGCTGCACCGCCTGGCGCCCAAGGTGGAGAGCTTCGTGCTCGAGCGGGTCAAGCCGAACCTGTCGGCCGTGACCAACGCCGTGACGCGCTACCTGGACAGTTAGGGAGGGCCGCTGCGCGGCCCAGGCTTGGGGCTTGAGACTTGAGGCTTGAGGTTGAATGGTCCAGGCTATTTCCCCTCAAGCCTTACAGCCTCAAGCCTCAAGTCGACGCCCCCGCAGGGGGCGTCCCTATTTGAACTTGCAGCTCGCTGGCACCTGGTAGGTCTTGCCGCCGGTGGTGTAGTTCTCCCATGGCCGGCAGACGCTGGTGCCGAGGGACGTGGTGTACTTGTAGCACTTGAGCTTGGAGTCCCCGCACGAGGCGTCGTCGGTGCAGGTCTTCAGGCAAGCGCTCTCGCCGTAGTACCGGTCGTACATGACGCAGAACGCGCTGCCCTTGCACTGTTTGGCCTCGGCCACCGTTGAGACAGGGTCGGACGACACGCCCGTGCCGAGCCAGCCGTGCACGATGCACGGATCGCAATGCCCGCCCTCGGACTTGAAGCCCCGCGTGCAGAAGCCGGCCTTGTGCTTGCAGAAGTAAGCCGAACCTTCCTTCTCACAGGTGGCGTAGGTCGGGCAGGTGCCGCCCGGCGCCGCGTCGCCGGTGCCCGCGTCGGGGGCGGCTGCCCCGGCAGAGCATGGCTTGCTGCAGAAGCCGTTGCCCAGCTTGTCCTTGAGGCATTTCCAGCCGGCGCCCGCGCACTGCCAGTCTCCCGTGCACGGGTGGCAGAACTGGCGCTTGTAGCAGTAGCTGGTGGTGGAGGCCGCGTCCTTGCCGGTGCGCGTGGTGGCGCAGCGGTACTCGGGCGGGCAGTCGGTGTCCGTGGTGCACTTGCCCGCGCAGTAGCGGTCGGCGTCCCCCGGCTGCCCGGTGCAGAAATGATCCGCCTCGCACTTGCCAGTGGACGCGCAGCTGGTGCCCATGGTGCCCGCCTTCTTGCCGTCCCACACCTGCGGGTAGCAGGCGGTCTTGCCCGTGGACACCTCGCCACAGTAGAACCGCTTGCCGTCAACCGTCGGACATTCCGTGGGTTTGGTGCAGGTCACCGAGCAGGTCTTGGCGGCGCACAGCCCGGTGTTGCAATCCTTGTCCGCCGTGCACGCCTGCCCGTAACGTTTGAGAGTCGACGCGTCCGGCGTGTTATCCCCGCCGCTGTCATCGGAGCAGCCCAGCGCCAGGGCGAAGAGGAGCGGGAGAGTGGGGAGCGTGAATCTTTTCATGCGGTTCACCGCCTGGATGAATGGTTATCGGGATATAGTACAGTATTCTTCGGGGATCTGGAGGAGGAGAAGACCATGACCCGCATCACCCTGACTCTCGCCCTGGCGCTGGCCCTGGTGGCCGGCTGTTCAGACGACGACAAGGCCGCCACCCCCGACATCTCGGTGAGCGACTTTACAACCTCGGCCGGGGGTGACAGCGGCGCCAGCTGCGGCACCGGAATCTACCCGTGCGGCCCCTACGGCACGTCCGTGGGGAACGTGGTGGAGAACCTGGAGTTCCAGGGATTCTCCGACCCGAAGGACCTGTGCACCAAGCACAAGGACAAGGTGATGGACACCACCGCCCTGCGGAAGATCTCGTTCAAGGACTTCCACCTGGGCGGCGCCGGGTGCGCGGCCACCAAGCCGAAGGTGCTGTGGGTAATGGTCTCGGCGGGCTGGTGCGGGCCGTGCAAGTACGAGGTGGCCACAGTGCAGGGCTGGCTCAAAAACGGCCAGGTGGACGAGCGCATCGCCCTGTTCAACATCCTGTTCGAGACCGAAAAGGGCACGGTGCCGGCCACCGAGGCGTTCATCAAGACCTGGATCAACACTTACAAGCTTAGCCTGCCGGTGGTGATGGATCCGTCGTTCAAGATGGGCGCCTTCTTCGACCGCAAGGCGGTGCCGTTCAACATGCTCATCGACCTCAAGACCATGAAGGTGCTGCACCGCAAGACCGGCGCGGACCTGCAGGGCATCGGCAAGAAGGCTGTCGGCTACGCCAACTCGCTCTAGCCATCCAAACACGCTGAGGAGGGATCCTGTACATGTTCAAGAACCTGATCTGCACCCTGGCGGCGGCCGCGCTGTGCGTGGCCTGCTCCGACGACACCGGCAACAACAACACCCAGGGGGACATGACCGTCACAGGCGACATGAATACCAGCTGCGGCGCCGGGGTCTACCCCTGCGGACCGTACGGCACCGCCGTGGACTCGGTGGTGGCCAACATGGAGCTGCAGGGGTACATGGACGCCAAGGAACACTGCCTGGACCACAAGGACAAGAAGCAGGACACCGCCGCCCTGCGCAAGGCCTCCTTCAAGGACTACCACCTGGGCGACAGCTCCTGCGCGTCCATGAAGCGCACCCTGCTGTGGGTCATGGTCTCGGCGGGCTGGTGCGCGCCGTGCCAGGATGAGGTGAAGAAGGTGCAGGCCAAGTACGAGAAGGCCGCGTACGACGAGCGCCTCGGCATCATCAACGTGGTGTTCGAGACCACCAAGAACAACGTGCCGGCCGACGCGGCGTTCATCAAGCAGTGGGCCGACGGGTTCAAGCTGTCCTACCCGGTGCTGATGGACCCGAGCTTCAAGATGGGCGCCTACTTCAGCAAGAAGGCGGCGCCGTTCAACATGCTGGTGGACACCTCCACCATGAAGATCAAGTACCGCAGCACCGGCGCTGACCTGACCAACCTCGAGAATAAGGTCGCCGACTTTTTCAAGTAGGAGGGACATGAAATGAAGCTCTACGCGAGGACCATCCTGCTCATCACCGCGCTGCTCGTGGGCGGCGCCGGCGTGGCCCAGGCCAAGGGCAGCAAGGCCACCAACTTCACCCTGAGGGACATCAAGGGCAAGTCGCTCAAGCTGAGCGACTACAAGGACAAGACGGTCTACATGGCGTTCTGGGCCGTCTGGTGCAAGCCGTGCCTCAAGGAGCTCAAGTTCCTCAACAAGATGCACAAGAAGTACAAGAGCAAGGGCTTCGAGGTGCTGGCCATCTCCATCGACGGGCCCGAGACCCAGGCGCGGGTCCCCTCCCTGGTGCGCTCCAAGAAGCTCAAGTTCAGGGTGGCCATCGACAAGGAGAAGCGCGTCACCAAGCTTTACAACCCCAAGAACGCGGCGCCGTTCAGCGTGGTGATCAAGAAGGGCAAGATCATCAAGAAGCGGGAGGGGTTCCAGGTGAGCGAGAAGAAGGAGATCGAGAAGGAGATCAAGGAACTCCTCAAGTAGCGTGGGGCCGGCATTCTGGGCTACCATCCCGGCATGCCACCTGTACTCCCAACACACTCAAGAGGCTTAACCCAGGCGGCCCGGGCCGCCCTGGTCGGGATCCTGTTGCTGACGCCGGGCACGGCGCTGGCCAGCTGGGAGTTCCCGACCCTCGACTTCGAGATTTTCGGCCGCGACGTCAGCATCGAGCTGACCAACACCTTCAAGTACACCTACCACATCGCCGACGACCTGGGCGCCCACACGGTGGTGAAGAACAAGGGCCAGCCCAACGAGGTGAAGATCCAGCGGATCCGTCACCAGTTCCTCGACACCCTCAACTTCTCCCTCAGCAGCGGCGTGTTCCGTGTGGGTGGGCGCTTCGACCTGAACCTGTTCGCGGACCGCGGGTCCAGCGACTTCTGCCCCGGCGAGCCGTGGTGCAACCAGGAGGCGGACGGGCGGCGCTACCAGGACACCTTCTCCGCCGAGCGGCTCTTCTTCACCGTGGCCGAGGAGGCGTTCGACGTCACCCTGGGCGACTTTTATGTCTGCTTCGCCAAGGGCATCGCCCTGTCGGTGGTCAAGCTGAGCGAGCTGGGGCAGGACAACGCGGTGCGCGGCGGCAAGATCAGCATCCACCACGGGCCGCTGGACGTCACCCTGCTGGGCGGTCAGTTCAACGCCCTGGATCTGGAGGAGGCCGAGGGGTGGAGCGCGCCCTGGGACAGCGAGCCGGTGGTGGCCGGGCGCGTGGAGTACCGGATCCTGGAGACCGTGGGCGTCGGGGCCCACGGGGTGCTGATCCTGCGAGAGTGTGGCGATCTGTGCGACGACAAGAGCTCGTCGGTGAGCCGGGTGGACCGCGACCTGGTGGGCGGCGTGAACGTGGACGTGCCCGACCTGCTGGACGGCGCGCTGGCGTTCTACGCCGAGTTCAACGTCAAGGAGACCGTGTTCGACGACGAGGCGACCCTCGGCTACGCGCTGTACGGCTCGGTCATCGGCGCCGTGGGCGACTTCAACGTGCTCGGCGAGTTCAAGTGGTACGACAACTTTGATCTGTCCGCGCCCACGGGCCGGGATGAGAGCTACAAGCTGCGCTACCACCAGCCGCCGACGCTGGAGTGGATCCGCGCCGAGATCAACAACAACTACTCCATCACCGGCTTCCGGGTGCGGCCGGAGTACAACTTCGGCGAGCTGGGGCCGGTGGAGCTGACCGCCTTCCTCAACTACGGCTACTTTCGGCCGGTGCACAACGAGGGCCTCGGCGACAGCGAGATCCACAACCCGTTCGGCGGCGTGGAGCTGGAGTGGCTCGATGGCGACGGCAACGGCGACGTGACCGTGGGCGTTCGCCGCGAGATCGATATGGACGCCGACCGGCTGTACCACCAGGACGTCTTCCTGGAGGTCAACGTGGAGCAGCTGCTGGTGGACAGCCACAGCATGAAGCTGAGCACCGTGCTGTTGATGAGGGACAAGATCGACTTCGTCGACCTGCTGGGGAACGTGGTCTACAAGGACTGGACCGAAGTGGAGCTGACCCTCGACTACCGCTTCTCGCCCTGGATGTCGCTCACCTTCTCCTACGAGCGCAACGCCAGCCAGGAGGGGCGGGAGAACTACTTCGGCGGGGGCGGGCGGTTCTTCATCAACCCGAGCAACTACGTCGAGGTGTGGGGCGGGCAGAACAAGCCGGGCATCAAGTGCCGCAACGGCAACTGCCGCTTCTTCCCGGCGTTCAGCGGCGTGAAGGTCCTGCTGGTGGGCCGCCTGTAGGGCCGCTCCGCGGCCCGGCTTGAGGCTTGAGGCT
>CAZEFW010000210.1:0-12159 GCA_964511535.1 uncultured Myxococcales bacterium
CGGCTTGACCACCGGCTTGGGCTTCGGCTTGGCCACCGGCTCGGGCTTGGGCTCCGGCTTGGGCTCCGGCTTGGGCTCGGGCTTGGGCTCCGGCTTGGGCGGCTCCACAGCAGGCTCGGGCTTGGGCTTCTCCGCCACCGGCGGCGCCACGGCCACCTTGACCGGCTTCTGCAGCGCCGCCTCCACGGCGACCTGCTCCTTGCCTGCGAAATCTAGCTTGGTCACGTGGTCCGCGAAACCATCCTTGACCACAACCACCGAGTACGCCGACTTGGGATCGGGCTCGAAGCGGAATGACACCGGCGCGATCCCCTTGGACTCTCTGCGTCCGTCGGTGACCAGGAAGACCTCGCCCTCTGGCTGGCTCTTGACGTCCACGGCGAGCTCCGCGTTTACAAGCGCCGCGTGCAGCTCCATGGTGTCGCCCTGCTTGATCTCGAACTCGTGCACCCAGGTCCGGAGCGGTGGCTTGCGGACCTCCAGCTTGTTGGTCCCGGGCGCCACGCGGGTAATCCGCATGGGGGTCAAGCCGGGCAGCTTGCGGCCGTTGAGGAACGCCTCGGCCTTGGGGATGTTGGAGTAGAGCTTGATGCTGGTCTGCGCCAGCAGCTTCGGCCGGACCCGTGTGGTCTTGCCCCCCTGCACCTCCACCGTCTTGGTCCAGCGGTCGAGGCCAGGCTTGAAGGCGCTGACCACATAGAAACCCGGTTTGAGCCGGTTGATGGTGAGGGGCGTGCCCGCGCTGGGTTGCTCGTTGCCGTCGAGGGAGACGGTCACGTCCGAGGGCGTGGCGGTGATCTCGATGGCCCCTGGCTGGCGCGCCAGCACGAGGAAGTAATACAGAGCGCCACCACACAGCGCCAGCACCAGGATCGTCAAGCCGATCCAGATGCCGGTCCCGCTCTTCTTCTTGTGCGCCACCAGCGGCGGCGGCGCGTAGCGGTCCAGGGGCGGCACCGAGATGGTGGCCCGCGCCGGCGGCGGTCCGGTGTCCACCGGCGCCAGAGACTCGAGCACATCCTTCTCGGGCTCCGGCTCCGGCTCGTCCTTGATCGTCGGCGGCATGTCCGCCGGCGGCGGCTCGGGCATGTCCAGGGCGGGGCCGGGCTCCTCGTCGGTGGCGGACGGCGCCGGCCCGGTGGGGATGGGCGCCAGGATCTCCTTGTCCGGCTTCGGCCCGGCGGGCGGCGGCGGGGGCGTCCCCTTCTCCTGGCGCGCGCCGGTGGAGGCGCCCGCCAGGGCCGCCAGCGGATCGTCGGGCGGCTCGTCGTAGCCGTCCCAGATCTGCGTCTCGACCTCGTCGTCGTCCCAGGTCAGCGAGGGCGCGAGCTCGCCGTCGGGGCGCATGGCGGGCATGTCCTCGATGGTCTGATCGCTGTCACCCGGCAACCCCGATAGCAGCGCGTCGTTACCGCTGTCAGGCAGGGACGGCAAGCCTGGAGGGGGCGGCAGCGGCGGCGGCAGCGTCTTGGCCACGGCGCCCTGGCCATTACCTCCCGGCGGCAAAGGCGGCGGCGGCTTGGCTCCACCGGGCAGGGGCGGCGGCTTGGGCAGCGGGCCGCCGGTGTCCTCGGCGGTCAGGGCCGCGCCTGCGCCAGGCGCCTCCTCCGAGGAGGGCGAGGTGGGCGGCGGCGCCAGCCGGCGGAACTCTTCCATCTTCCTGCTCTCGTCGCCCAGCTCCTTGGAGAAGGTCTGCTTCATCCAGGCCGCCAGGTCCTTGCGAGAGTAAAAAGAGCCGGAGCTGTACATGAAGGCCTGCAGGTCGTCGTGCAGGTCGATGGCGTACTCGTAGCGATCCTCGGCGTCCTTGGACAGTGTCCGGAGCACGATCTGCTCCAGCTCCTCGGGGATCTTCCGGTTGTAGGTGCTCGGAGGCAGGATCTCCACGTTGCGCACCTTCTCCAGGGTGGAGAAGTCGCTCTCGCCGTGGAACAGACGCTCGCCAGTGATCAGCTCGTAGAGCACGATCCCGACGGAGAAGATGTCGGAGCGGCGATCCAGCGGCATGCCGCGCACCTGCTCCGGCGACATGTAGCCGAACTTGCCCTTGAGGATGCCGGCCTGTGTCTTGGAGGCCTTGCCCACCGCCTTGGCGATGCCGAAGTCCACCAGCTTCACCTCACCCTCGTAGGAGATGAGGATGTTCTGGGGGCTCACGTCCCGGTGCACCAGGTGCATCTCGCGGCCAGTGTTGTCCCGCTTGTTGTGCGCGTAATCCAGCCCCTCGCACACCTTCATGATGATGAAGCAGGCCTGGGAGATGGGCATGATCTCGCCCATGCCCTGGCAACGATCGAAGATCGCCCGGACGTCCTTGCCGTTGACGTACTCCAGCGCGATGAAGTAGGAGCCGTCCACCTTCCCGAGATCGAAGATCTGCGCGATATTGGCGTGGTTCAGCTGAACCGCGATCTTCGCCTCGTCGATGAACATGGAGATGAACTCTTCATCTTCGGCGATGTTGGGGAGGATCTTCTTGACCGCTACAAAACGCTCAAATCCCTCGACCCCGTACGTCTTGGAGCGAAAGACTTCGGCCATACCTCCAACGTTGATCCGCTCGAGGAGGTAGTATTTTCCGAATGGTATCGGCCTCTTCACCTTCTAGGCCCTCTGCGCAATTGTGGTTAAAAATCAGTGAGGGACAGTATTTTACAGGCAACCCATAGTCAAGGCTATTAGTAGGACACCGGAGTGGCAGTACGCCTTGGCTGCCCTGGTCCCCCCGCGGGCGCTCACCCTCACGCCTCCCGTCCTTCGGCGCCGGACAGCTCCTTCGCCTCCCGCTCCAGCGTCGCCCACCGGAACAGCGACGCCAGCTGTGCCCAGTACCCGCGGGGGAAGTTGGGCATCCCCGAGAAGCCGACGTCCTCGGGATCATGCTGGCGGTCCCGCGGCAGGTGCCGGGTGCCGAACACCACATCCCACAGGATGATGTTGGCGCCGTAGTTCCGGTTGGCGTCGTCCAGGTCATGGGAGTGATGCCATCGGTGCAGCTCGGCCATGGAGAAGATCCAGTTCAACGGGCCCAGGCGCAGCTCCACGTTGGCGTGCTGGAACATGCCGTGCACTGCGGTGAACAGGCTGAACAGCGCCAGCACCTGCACCGGCGCCCCGAGCAGCAGCAGCGGCGCGGTGTGCAGGGCATAGGAGATCATCGTATCCAGGGGGTGGAACCGGCCCGCGTTGAGCCAGTAGAGCCGCTCGGAGCTGTGGTGAACCGCGTGAAAGCGCCAGAACCACCCGTGCTCGTGGCACAGCCGATGCCAGGCATACTGCCCCGCCTCCGACAGCGCCATGGCCAGGGCGAGCTGCGCCCAGATGTTCCAGCCCGCGGGCCAGATCCCCTGCCCCGCCGTGCCCGCAGCCGCCGCCAGGGTGATGGCCGCTGACGCCATGGCGCTGTGCCACAGCGCGTCCACCAGCTGGGGCGGCGCCATCTGCGACAGGATCATGTGCGCCGCGTCGGTGGGCAGGTCACCCCGGGGCACGGTCCAACGCTCGGCGTGGGGCTGGATCCGCTCGGAGATGATCACCACCAGGGCCGCGGACAGGGACATGAACAGGGTGGCCAGCCGGGGGTCGGTCCCGGCGCCGTGGAGCGCCCGGGCCCCGGCCATGGCGCAGCCGAAGGTGAGCGGGAAGATGGTCCAGGCGAAGGCCAGGCGCCAGCCGGCCAGGGGCGGGGATCCGCTCACCGGCTCGTCAGGGCAGCGGCAGGCTCCATGCGCGCGGCGCGATGGGCCGGCAGGAACGCGCCCACCAACGAAAAGAGCACCGCGAACCCGACGGAGGCCGCCATCAGCCAGGGCGCGAACACAAAATATGTATCCGGCTTGAAAGGAAAATCAGGAATCCTGGCGGCCGAATACCAGTCGCACGCCCACGCCGCGCCCAGCGCCAGCAGCACCCCCAGGATCCCGCTGACGAGCCCCACCACGGCGGCCTCGCCGAGCACCACCATGCGGATGTGCTGCCGCGAGGCTCCCACCGCCCGGAGCACGCCCATCTCCCAGCGCCGCTCGGAGATGAGCATCATGAAGGTGTGGCTGATGTTGATGGCGGCGATGGTGATGATGATGACGCTGATCAGGGTGAACAGCACCGTGGCCAGAGTGATGAACAGGCCGACCTTCTCCCCCTCGCTCGCGGCCAGGTCGAAGCCGATGTCCTTGATGTAAGCCGCCAGGGGCGTGATGTCCTGCTTGGAGTTCACCACCACCACCACGCTGGAATAGCGGCTCGCCTGCTGCTCGCCGGCGTAGCGCTTGTTCCAGCGCTTGACGTAGCCCAGCGGCACGGTGAGCCCCAGAGGGATGGCGCGGTTGCTCACCCCCACCAGCTGCAGCCGCCGCTGCAGGAACTCGCCTTTTGCCAGGGGGGCCACGGTGCCGAGGTACGAGCGCCCGAGCTCCAGGGTCATGGTCTTGCCCCTGAAGATGGAGGTGATGAAGTCCGGGATCTTTGGCAGCCCGGGGTTGGTGGGCGCGATGGAGCCGTTGTAGATCTCGATCATGTGGCGCGAGATGACCACCGGGATGTACCGGTGGCACTGGTACTTGTCCCAGGCGCAGAAGAACCCCTCGGGGCAGGTGTTGCCCTCGCCGCACTTCTTCGGCTCGTTCTTCCCGAGCCAGTCATCGAAGTGGAACGGCTCGCCCACCTCGCCCGCCATTATCTCGTCGTCGACGCCGTCGAGGAAGCCGCTCACCTCGAAGTACATGTCCCTGCCGGAGCGCAGGAGGTTCTTGCCGCCCCAGCCCCGGGCGGGGAAGGCCAGCTTCATGCGCGGGTAGACCGCTTTGGGCTGGGCGCCCACCTCTGCAGGCGGCTGCTTGAGCCGCGCGACCACCGCGTCGTCCAGTACGCGGGCCGAGCCGAACAGGGTGGACTTGGGCGGGACCACCTCCAGGCGGTCCACCGGGAAGATCTCCCCCAGCACGACCCGCCGCACGCCGCCGTCCAGGGCGAGGAAGAAGCAGAAGGCGCCGATCCCCACCACGATGCCGATGGCAGACAGCAGGTTGTGTCGCAGGTTGCGGCGCAGGTTCTGGCGGATCAGCCGCCCCAGGCGCGCGGCGGCCATCAGCTTACCGCCTCGTCCACGCCGGCCAGCGCCCCCTCCCCTGCCACGAACTGGCCGTCCTCCAGTCGCTTGACCCGGTGGGCCACGTCAGAGACCCGCGCCTCGTGGGTCACGATGATCAGGGTGCGCCCGTCGTCCTCGTTGAGGCGACGGAACAGCTCGATGATCTGGCGCCCGGTCTCCTGGTCCAGGTTGCCGGTTGGCTCGTCGCACAGCAGCAGCTCCGGGCGGTTGAACAGGGCGCGGGCGATGGCGATGCGCTGCTTCTGCCCGCCCGAGAGGTTACCCGGAAGATCGTCGGCGCGGTCCGCCATGCCCACCCGATCCAGGGCGGTGACGGCCCGCTCGCGGCTCTCGGCGTCGCCCATGGCGGCGAAGGTGGCGGGCACCGCCACGTTCTCGGCGCAGCTCAGGTGGTCCAGCAGGTTGAACTGCTGGAAGATGAAGCCGACCTTCTGGTTGCGGAAGGCGCTCAGGGCGGCGTCGCCCATGCGCCCCACGTCTTCTCCGGCCACCAGCGCGCTGCCCTGGAAGCCGGTGTCGAGCCCGCCGATGACGTTGAGCAGGGTCGACTTGCCAGAGCCGCTGGTGCCAACCACCGCCAACAGCTCGCCGCGCTCAACGTCGAGGTCGATGTCGTGCAGCACCTTGACCTCGCGGTAGGACTTGGTCACGCCCCGCAGCTTGATGATCGGTTCAGCCATGCCGGGGAACTTCTACCACAGACTCCAGGGCGCCGGCGCGGTGGAGATCACAAAACAATAGCGTGCCGCCGACCGCCGCCATGGGCATGGTCACGCTGCCGAGCACCGGCACCGCCATGGCCCCTGCCAGGAGCCCGCCGAAGCCGATGGTGAGCGACCGGTTGCCCCTGAGCAGCCCCATCTTGGCCTTCCAGGGCAGCTCGCGCCGCGCCATGGAGAAGTCCATGAAGTCGTAACAGAAGAAGTTGGCGCTCACGAGGAAGCCGCCCACCAGGAACAGCACCGGGCCCACCACCGGGACGAGGATCTTGAGCACCAGCAGCGCGCCCATGGCGAGCAGGTAGACCCCCTGCTTGCGCACCTCGTTGAACACCGCCGAGGCGATACCCTTGCTGAAGCGCGCCACGGTGAAGGGTGGCGGCTCGAGGCCGTATGCCAGCTTCTCCACCCGCTCGCTGATCACGTCGTTGAACGGGGCGCTGAGCACCCCCTGCAGCGCGAAGAAGAGCATGTACCCCATGAGCAGCACGATGATCACCATGAAGCCGTACAGCAGGTACCACAGCGCCCTCCACGCGGCGCCGTCGGGCCGCGGCCAGATCCAGGCGATGATGTCGTTCCAGTAGTAGCCGAGCCCCGCCGCGAGCCCCACGAAGAGCAGCAGGTTGATGATGAGGGGCGCCACACACAGGCGCAGCAGCGTGGGGTGTTCGCGGAAGACGAACCGGTAGCCGCGCATCAGATACCCCGCTCCCCGAACCAGGCGCGAGAGAAAGAACCCCCGGCGCGGATCAGCATTGGTGCCGTTCTGTTCCACGGCGGTAGGTTACCACGACGCAACATCCGGGGGCTTCTGCCGATAACCTGATCATTGGCTGCGGACCGGGCGGTGGTTCGGGCCACAAGGATGGCTATGGCGTGCCCTACTTTCAGGATGTTAGGGTACAATCAGCGCAGGAGCACCGAGGATGAAGATCAAGGGCACAGACGGTCTCGACCCGGGGGCGGCGACCGAGGCAGGGGCACCGGGAGAGGGTGAACAGGTGGAGGGCGCGACGTTCGAGGAGGTGGCGGCGGATAGCGCGGCGGTGGAGGCGGCGGACGCGGCGCCGGTGGGCGCCCTGGCAGAGCTGGGGCGGCTGGTGGAGGCCGGTGAGCTGTCTGGCGCAGGCGCGGCCGAGGCCCTGGTGGATGCGGTGGTCCGACAACAGGGGAGCGCCCTGAGCCCGGCCCAGGCCGAGTCACTCAGGGGAGAGCTCCTGCGATTGCTGGAGGAAGACCCGCTGCTCTCTCAGCAGCTCGGGAAGCTGGCATAGCGGAGGAAAGTCGCTTGCACAGACTCAAGATCATCACCCTGTTCCTGCCGCTGGCCGCGGCCCTGGTCCTCACCAGCGGCATCGCCGGGGCGAAGCCGAACAAGGCGCGGATGACGGTGTTCATCCTGCCTGACAAGACGGTGAGCCAGCAGGACACCGCGCGCATCTCACACGCCTTCATCCGGGCGCTGAGGGACAACGAGAACCTCGTGGTGAAGGATCCGGACAAGCTGCTGGTGGAGTTCGCCGGCGAGGTGCCGTCGGCGGCCATCGCTGACGCCAAGGACGAGCTGGAGCGGGGGTTGAAGCTGCTCAAGGCGCGGCGGGCCGAGGAGGCGGCGTCCGCGCTGCAGCAGGCCATCTCGGGGCTGGAGCCGACCCTGGCGTTCATCAAGAAGAGCACCCTGGCCCGGGCCGCCATGGCCCTGGGCGTGGCCCAGGCGCGCCAGGGGAAGAAGTCGGCGGCGGCGCGGACCTTCCGCGCCCTGCTCACCTGGCGCCCTCGGCTGAACTACGACACCAAACGCTTCCCCAACCGGTACCTGCCCATCTGGATCAGCGCCCAGGATGCGGTCAAGAAGCGCCCCAAGGGCTCGGTGGAGCTGACGTCGACGCCGCCTGGAGCCAAGGCGTACGTCGACGGACGCTTCGTGGGCGTGACCCCCACCACCGCCTTCGGCCTGCGGGCAGGCAAGCACTACGCGACCTACAAGATGGCCGGGTACGTCAAGGCGGCCCAGGTGGTGAAGGTCAACAGTCGAGCCCAGGCCCGCTACAAGAAGGAGCTGAAGCGAAGCGACAAGTTCTTGCTGCTCAAGCAGACCCTCAACACGCTCAAGAAGGAGCTGGGCCAGGCCGAGGCCAGCGCGGCCATGGTGGACCTGCGCAGCTTCCTGTTCATCGACCAGGTGGTGTTCGCCCGGGTGCTGCCGGCCGAGACCGGCGCCGTGGCCGTCAAGGCGTACCTGTACGACCTGCGCTCCCGGATGCGGCTGAACCAGGCGAGCCGCACCATGGCCGTGGCGCAGCTTGGCAACCTGAAAGATCTGAGCCGCTCCATCTACACCAACGTGCGCTACGACGGGACCCTCGAGGCGCCCGAGGAGCCGGAGCCGCCGCCCCCGCCCAAGCGCACGCCCTTCTACGCCACCTGGTGGTTCTGGACCGCGGTTGGCGTGGTGGTCGCCGGCGCCGTCACCGCCGGCGTGCTCTGGCCCGACAGCCGAAGCTGCGCGGAGAACTTCCGCTGCGTGACGTTGAGCAACTGAGGGACCGGGGGACGTGACTCAGTAGTCAAGAAGCGCGAGCGTCTCTTGACTCATGAATAGCGTGCCCTTTATTGGTCTTTCTTGCTCGCCTGGATCCGCTCCATCATCTGCCGCAGCTTGGGCGACAGGAAGTGCTCCTCCAGGTCGAAGCCGCTGAGCGCCTCGGCCAGCACGCCGAGCCGCTCACTGGGCGCCAGGCGCCGGTCGATGAGCACCCGCCACTGACCGCGCAGCTTGCACAGCCCGCCCGAGCTCATCCCCTCCCCCGTGAAGTTCTCGTAGCTCACCTTGACGTCCAGCTTCAGGGCCAGGGCTTCCAGCTCTTCCATGCCGGCTTTGGCGTCCATGATTCGCCCCTCTTCACTCCTCTTCGGAGGCCTTGTCCAGGTCCAGGATGTTCGCCTCGCCGACGTACGACTTGGTCTCGTAGCGGGTGATCTTGCCCACCTTGCGGACGATGTCGGCCATGCGCTCGGCCTCGCTCATGATGATGCCCACCGGCCGCAGGTTCGGGTCCTCCTCCTCCATGCGCCGCTTGAGCAGCTCGGCGTAACCCATGATGGAGGTGAGCGGCTGGTTCAGCTCGTGGGCCGTGGTGCCCGCGAGCTCGGCGATGAGCACCTGCTTCTCAGTCTCCGCCAGCTTCTCCTCGGCCTGGGCCAGGCTCTCGGCCATCATCACCCGCTCGCTCAGATCGCGGATGGAGATGACGAGGCCAACCTCCTGCCCCTCGCCGGCGATGGGAGACGCGGAGATGCTCACCGGCACCTCCTTGCCAGAGGCGTCCTGGATGGTGGCGCGCCTGGCCTCCAGCCGCCCCTCGGTGCCGGCGCGGCCTGCCAGGGCGTCGTCGAACTGCTTGAGCAGGCCCGGGTCCGCCATCACCGCGGCCAGCCCCGCCCCGCGCACCTCCGCCGGATCCAGCCCGAAGATTCGCTCGGCGCCCTTGTTGAACAGCACGATCTCCCCGCGGGTGCCGGTGACGATGATGCCGTCGGCGGTGCTGTCGATGAGCCGCTCCAGGAACTCCTTGGTGGAGCGCAGGTCTTCCTCCAGGGCGCGCGCCTCGGTGACGTCGCGGAAGGAGAGCACCACCACGCCCTCCTCCTGGATCACGGCGTTGGGCGACACGGCGATGGTGATGGGATCGCCGCTGGTTGTGATCAGGTCCAGGTCGAACGAGGGCGCGTCTCCGTCCTCGCGCAGCCGGGCCAGCACCCGGTCCACCCTCGGCCGCCCCGCCTCGGCCACGATATCCAGCAGCGTCCGGGGCTGCAGCGCGACCCGGGAGTAGCCGGTGATCTGCTCTCCGGCCTCGTTCAGGTGCATCACGCGATTCTCGGCGTCGAGCATCAGGATGCCGTCGAGGGTGCGCTGGAAGTACTCGCCGAACTGCTCCATGACCGAGCGCTGGTCCAGCTTGTCGGCGGGGATGGCCCGGTTGACGTTGGTCTGCCCCGTCTTCGGTTCCTGGCTCCAGCCGCCGCTCAGGCTCACCGCCAGGACGCCGGCCAGGCGCTTGAGCAACGTGCGGTTGACCGCGTCGGCGCGATCCTCTGCGTCGAACCAGGTCTCCAGCACGCCGGCGACCTCACCTTCCCAGCGCAGGGGGATGACCAGCACCGCCTTGACCGTGCCGTCCCCGAGGCAGCGGGAGAGCTCGTCGGGACCGGCCTCCGCCTGAGGGCCGAGATAGAGCAGCGTCTTGTCCTCCTCCTTGACCCTGATCACCTCCGGGTGATCGTTCATGAACAGCTGCAGCCCGCACGCCCCCCGATCGTCGGTGTCCGCCATCTTGATCAGGGTGTCGTTATCCTGGATGGAGAGCATCATCACCCGGTCGCCGCCGACCCAGGTCTTGATCTTGTCCAGCGCCTCGAGGTGCAGCAGCTCGCGCTCGACCCGGCTCGTCAGGTGCACGGCGAGCTCCTGGACGGCCCCCACCTGCCGCTTGACCTGGACGGCGTCCTTGCTCGCCAGGGCGCGGGCGGCCAGCCGCCGCAGCCGGGGCACCAGCAGCTCCTTGCCCTCGGGCCAGGGGAGCGCGTCGTCGGCCAGGTTCAGCGCCGCGGTCAGGTCACCGGCGGACGCCTCGGGGCAGATGGCCATCACCGGGCGGGCCCCGTCCCAGCCATGCCCCTTGGGCAGCTGGGCCAGCCGGGCCAGGGCCGTCTCGGGAACCACCAGGACCTCCCCAGGCTGGGCCGAGCGCGGATCAGCCGCCTCCTCGATCACATCCTTGCAGCGCAGGTGGACCTTGGTGCTCATGAGCGTCATGCCCACCTGCTCCATCTCCGGGCCGATCTCCAGCAGCAGGACCCGCAGAGACTCGCCCCCAACCGGGGTCGGCGTGAGGGTGTCGAACCATTCGGCCATCACGCCTCCCCTTTCAGCCAGAACGCCGCCATGGCAGCGGTCTGGATCTGCTTGAGGGGCGCGCCAGTGGCCCGCGCCAGGTCACGGCAGGCGTCGAACTCCGGCGCGGCGTTGCGCACCCGCTCGCCGTCCCGTGCCACCTTCACCGGCACCTCACCGTAGGGCGTGGGCACCGTCACGGTCTCCCGCGCCAGGGTGCGCCGCCCCACCTGCTGGTAGCGCAGGCCGATGGTGGTGGACTCGACGAACAGCGCGTCCCCCACGGCCCCGGCCGCGGACGCGGGGCAGAGCGCCGAGATGGTGAGCGCGGGGCGGCCCTTCTTCATCACGATGGGGGTGAACCAGACATCCCGCGCGCCAGCCTCGAACAGCCGCTCCATCAGGTACCCCGAGCCCTCCGGGGACATGTCGTCCACGTTGGCCTCCAGCAGGGTCGCCTCGGCGTCTGCCTCGTCGGGCTGGTCCGGCTCAAGCAACAGCACGCGCAGCAGGTTGGGCCGGTCCGGCAGGGATCGATCGCCCGCGCCGTAGCCCCATCCCAGCAGCGTGCCGGTGGGGACGCCGCCAAACCGGGGCTCGCACGCCTGAACGATGGCCGCGCCGGTGGGGGTGCAGAGCTCCATCTCGGCCCCGCCATGCTCCACGCGGGCGCCCTTCAGGATCTCCACCGTGGCCGGCGGCGGCACGGGCAGCACTCCGTGGGCGCACCGCACGGTGCCCTGACCCAGCGGGATGGCGCGCGAGGTCACCGCGGCAGGCGCCAGGTGCTCGAGGCAGATGGCCGCGCCCACAACGTCGACGATGCTGTCCAGGGCGCCCACCTCGTGGAAGTGAACCTCCTCTTCTGCCACGCCGTGAACAGACGCCTCGGCCCTGGCGATGCGGCCGAAGATGTCCAGCGCGCGCCGCTGCACCCCCTCGGAGAGGCCGCAACCCTGGATGCCGTCGCGGATCTCTCGCCACGCACGGTGACCATGTTCGGGCTCGCCGCCAGGGACCACCTTCAAGTCGATCCCGCTGATTCCCTTGCGCAGGGTCGGCTCGATGGTGAGCTCGTAGCCCCCCCACGGCAGCAGGTCGAGGCCCCCACGCAGCACCGCCTCCGGCACGCCCAGATCGAGCATGGCGCCGATAAACATGTCACCGGCGATGCCTGCGAAGCAGTCGAGGTAGAGGTGCTTTCCCCGGGGCGAACTCATGGTCTGGTGAGGTTAAACGGATTTTGAGGCCGGGGTAAGTAATCCCGGTCTCATTTCCTATTAATCAGTGCGGCCATGGCCGCCGCGCCGAAGCCGTTGTCGATGTTCACCACCGCCACCCCGGTGGCGCAGGAGTTGAGCATTCCGAGCAGCGCGGCCGGGGCGGGGGGGGGGGGGGGGGGGGGGGGGGGGGGGGGGGGGGGGGGGGGG
>CAZEFW010000211.1:0-12019 GCA_964511535.1 uncultured Myxococcales bacterium
CGATCCTCACCCTCGCCTTTGTGTCGTACGTCCTTCGGCCTGCCAGCCGGCGACTTGTGATAGATAGAAGTGGAGCCGGTGTTGCGGGGTCGAGGAAAGCGATCCGTCGGGATGAGGGCGGGCAGGTGGCGACTCCGTAGCAGCCGCAAGACATGGGAGTCCGATGTCCAACCGCCGCTACCGCTTGCTCTGCCCCATATCGCGGGCGCTCGACTACATCGGAGATCGCTGGACTCTCTTGATCCTCCGGGATCTCCATGCCGGTCCGGTACGCCACCGGGATCTGGCGGACGGGTTGACAGGGATCTCGTCAAACCTCCTGGCCACCCGACTCAAGGAGTTGGTGGCAGATGGGCTGATTCAGAAGACGAAGGGCGAGCACGGCGTCCCGCTCTATGCGCTCACCGAGCTCGGCGAGGCCACCGGCCCCCTGCTATTCGAGCTGTCGAGGCTCGGAGTGAAGTTCCCGGCCGAGCCAGAGCCCCGGCCCCCAGGTAACCTGCGGCTCGCGGTCGTTACGCTCAAGGAGGCCCTCTCGCGGGTGCCGGACGACGCCGGATTTCACGTCGAACTGCGTATCGACGGGACGCCTCTGGACATTCAGACCGACGGAGGTCATGTCCGCGTCCGGTACGGGGCGGCCAAGGAACCTCAGGCCGTCGTAGAGGTGCCGTATGAGCCGATGATCGCTCACGCAGACGGGCGAATCACGTCCGATGAGTTTGCGCATCATCTCGTGATTGACGGGGACCTGGACATGGCCGCTCGTTTTCTTCGGCGTCTCGCGCGCGCCATGTGAAGCCAGGCGAGCTCGACGGGATTCAGGACGCCGACTTCGCCGCGAGCACCCGAAGAGTCGGGCTTCCGCGCGCTGCCCTACACGTTGAACCTCACGTTGATCACGTCGCCGTCCTGCACGATGTACTCTTTGCCCTCCATACGCAGCTTGCCGGCGGCCTTCACGGCGGCCTCGGTTTTGTGCTCCATCAGGTCGTCGTAGGTGAAGAGCTCAGCGCGGATGAAGCCCTTCTCCAGGTCGGAGTGGATGGTGCGCGCGGCGCGGCGGGCGTGGGCGCCGCGGGACAGGGGCCAGGCGCGGACCTCGTCAGCGCCAACGGTGAAGAAGCAGATCTGATCCAGCAGCGCCAGGCAGCTCATGACGAAGCGGTCCGCCGCCGGGCTGCTCAGGCCGTACGCCTCGAGGAAGTCGGCGCGGCTCTCGTCGTCCAGGCCGGCCAGCTCCACCTCCAGCGGCACGCTGAGCCAGAGCAGGGCGAGGCCGGCGTCGTCGGCCGCGGCGGTCACGGCCTCGGGCGCCCCGTCGGCCACGGCGTCCTCGGTCACGTTGGCCACCACCACCACCGGACGCTGGCTCAGCAGGCCCAGCTCGGTGAGCAGGCCGCGCTCCTCCTCGCTCCAGTCCGCCAGCCGCAGGGGCTGCTCGCCGGCCAGCTGGGCGTCGGCGCGCTCCAGCAGCGCCTCCTCTCCGGGCCGTGCCGAGCGCGCCTTTTTGATGTTGGCGATGCGCTTCTCCACCCGCTCCATGTCAGCCAGCACCATCTCGGTGGTCAGCTCCAGCAGCTCGGCCAGCACCTTCTCCGCGGGATCCTCGCCGCCGAAGGCGCCCACAACATGCGCGTAGGCGGACAGGTCGCGCATCTCCCGCAGCGTCGTGGCGTCCAGGGACGCGGCGGTGGTGTTGGGGGGCAGCGCCAGGTTCACCTCGGCGTACACCGTGGAGCGCGGCTTGTAGATCTCCACCAGGCGGTCCACCCGCTGGTCGGCCACGCGGGCCACCCCGAGGCGGGTCTTGGCCGCCGCGCCAGGGCCGAGCTGTTGCCCGGTCAGGGCGGAAAAGAGCGATGAGCGACCGCTACCCACGCGACCCACGATGCCGACCTTCATATGTCACCTCTTCGTCACAACCGGGCGCGTGCGCCGCCCCGGAGGGTGGCTATACTTAATTGCACAGGCCAGATCATGCAAGACCCTCACGAGATACTCGGCGTTCCGCATGGGGCATCTGCGCAGGAGACCCGCCGCGCCTTTTTGCAGCAGGCTCGTCGCTGCCACCCCGACGCCACGGGCGATCCTCGCTCTGCCAACGAATTCAGTCGTCTCACCGAGGCGTACCGCAGCATCAGCCAGGGAGATTGCGGCTGCGCCGACCCGGTGAGCGTGAGCCGGGCTTACGCTCACCCACGCCCGGCCGATCCGCCGCCGGAGACGAGGGCACGAAGCGGATGGTTTCGGCGGCGCCGGCAGCCGCGGGAGCGCGGCTCGGTTGCCTCCGAGATCGAGGCGTTGCTCTGGCTGATGTCCCGCCTGTCAGGGCGGTAGGGGTTCTGCCCGGAGGGGAGAGGCTTACGCTGCCGCCAGGATGCGTTGCACACCCTCGGCGGTGTGGCTCAGGGCGTTGCGGAAGTCGTTGCCCTCGCCCTGCGCGGCCAGGTAGAGCGTCGCCTGCTCCATGGAGATCTTCTTGAGCATCACGCCCCGGCTGGGCCCCTGGACCTGGCAGTAGCCCTCGTCATCGGACAGCTGACCCACGCCCGCCAGCGAGAAGGCCAGCCCCTCGGTGACAGAGTTGTAATGGGACGAGGACCAGAGGTTGCCCTGGTCATCCGAGAGCACCAGCGCATCCAGGCCAAACTGATCCGAGGCCTGTTTGAGTTGATAGTGCAGCGCCTGGCTGGTGAATTTGCTGCGCTCGTTGCGACGGTCCTCGAAACACTCCTGGATGATCATGATTCAGGCTCCTGTACGGGGCTGTAAGTTCTTATCCTACATGTACACATACTGGAATACATGTGTGCATGCAAAAAAAATTCATGCCGCCTGCATTGCGTGACCCCGACTTCACCCGCATAATCGCCATCGGTTCAGCAGTGGAACCTTTTACGGGGCGTAGCGCAGTCTGGTCAGCGCGCCTGCTTTGGGAGCAGGATGTCGGAGGTTCAAATCCTCTCGCCCCGACTGGAACAGCTCATGTCCAGAGGGTCGCAGCACGAGCAGTATATGAAGCTGGCGCTTGAACAGGCCGAGGCCGCGGCCCGCCTGGGCGAGGTGCCCGTGGGGGCGGTCCTCGTGCACGACGGCAACGTGGTGGCCCGCGCTCATAACCGTCGAGAGATCGCCCAGGATCCCCTGGCCCACGCCGAGATCCTCTGCCTCAGTCGTGCCGCCAAGGCCATGGAGACCTGGCGCCTGACCGGGGCGACCCTGTACGTCACCCTCGAGCCCTGCCCCATGTGCGCCGGCGCGCTGATCAACGCGCGGGTGGACCGGGTGGTCTACGGGTGCGCGGATCCCAAGGCTGGCGCGGTGCGCACCCTGTACGCCCTGTGCGAGGACCCGCGCCTGAACCATCGCGTGGAGGTGGTCCGGGGCGTGCTGTCCGAGCAGTGCTCGGCCATCCTGAGCGAGTTCTTCGCCCAGCTGCGCGCCCGTTCGGCCCATGGCAAGGGCAAGAAGCCCCCGGCTCCTGACCGGCCCACCGGGAAGAACCCGGCCATCTTCACAACAGCGCCGCCTCCCCGGGAGCGGGAGGAGCCGGCGCCGGCGCCGGAGCCCGCCCACGTGTCGTCCCGGCCGCCGGCGGCGCCCCCGCGCGCGCCCCGGGCGCCGGTGGCTCCCCGGGCCCCTGCAAGGGCGGCCGCGACCCGGCCGCAGGAGCCGCGCCTCATTCCGGTGGAAGAGGTGACGCAGGACAAGCTCGAGGTCACCATCGACGAGCCGCCGGGGGAGCGCGGCGGGCCTGACGACAGCTCGGGGGATACCCTGGGCTGGCTGACGGATGAGCTGCCCGAACCAGGCCAGGAACAGGGAAAAACCATGGGCTGGATTCCCGGGCAGAGGGGTGTTGACCCGTCCAGCACGAGGGACTATCCTCCGTCGGTCAACGACGAGGGGGAGTCAAGGAGGCCGGACAAAAAATAGCAGAGCAGCGCTTTTGGGAGAGATGGCCGAGTTGGTCGAAGGCGCCTGATTCGAAATCAGGTGTACGGCTTGCCGTACCGGGGGTTCGAATCCCTCTCTCTCCGCGAAGTTGGTTGTTCGGTCCATGGACCTGGAGAGGTGACCGAGAGGCCGAAGGTGCACGATTGGAAATCGTGTGTACCGCAAGGTACCGAGGGTTCGAATCCCTCCCTCTCCGCGAAGGACCGTCAGGTCGGGTTCCCGGCCGCGGTTCGGATCGAACAATCGGCCAATTGCATGGTACGCTCCGGCGTGCAGCAAGCGGTCATTATGGCTCCGGGTGACGGGAATCCCATGAACCCCGCCAGGCCCGGAAGGGAGCAACGGTAGTGGGACGATCGGGTACCCGGAGCCACTTTTTTTCTTCCTCCAAGTTGAACGTCAAGTAACCCCTCTCTCCTCAGGGGACAGCGCATGAGTCCGAAGAAGCCCACATCCCCTCCGGAGAAGCCGGAGGGGGGCGAGCAGCAGCCCGAGGACGGCTATGTGGTCCTCGCCCGCCGCTTCCGCCCGTCGCAGTTTGACGAGGTGATCGGCCAGCAGGCCGTGACCCGCACCCTGCGCAACGCCATCGCTGACAACCGGGTCCACCACGCCTACCTGTTCACCGGTTCGCGCGGGGTGGGCAAGACCACCGTGGCGCGCATCATGGCCAAGGCGCTCAATTGCGAGCAGGGCACCACCTCCGATCCGTGCGACACCTGCGACTCGTGCGTGGACATCCGCGAGGGCCGGTCGGTGGACGTCTACGAGATCGACGGGGCGAGCCACACCGGCGTGGACGACGTGCGCGAGCTGCGCGAGAGCGTGCGCTACATGCCCGCGCGCAGCCGGCACAAGATCTACATCATCGACGAAGTGCACATGCTCTCCACCAGCGCCTTCAACGCGCTGCTCAAGACCCTGGAGGAGCCGCCACCGCACGTGGTGTTCATCTTCGCCACCACCGAGCCGCACAAGATCCCGGCCACCATCCTGTCGCGTTGCCAGCGGTTCGGCTTCAGGCGGGTGTCGCCCGGCGACCTGGTGGCTCACCTGTCGAACATCTGCGACCACGAGGGCATCGCCGTTGCGCCCGAGGGGCTGGCGCTGCTGGCGCGGGCCTCCGAGGGATCCGTTCGCGACAGCCTGAGCCTGCTGGACCAGGTGTTCGCCTACTGTCCCGGCGATGAGACCATCCAAAGCGCCCTGGTCTCGGAGGTGCTCGGCGTGGCGGATCGGCGGGTGCTGTTCGACCTGTCCGCGGCGCTGCTGGCGCGGGACGCCACCGTGGCCCTGCAGCAGGTGGCGCGGCTGTTCGACGGGGGGATCGACCTGTCGCAGTTTGCCCAGGCGTTTTTGGGGCACCTGCGGGACCTGACCGTGGCGCGCACGTGCAAGGACCCGGCGGAGCTGGTGGACGCCACCGAGGCCGAACTCAAGGACCTGGCGGCGCAGGCCAAGGGCGAGGGGGGAGAGCTGCTGCCCCAGCACTTCGATCGCTTCGCCCGCGCGGCCGAGGAGGTCGCCCGGTCGGCGTTCCCGCGGCTGATCCTCGAGATGGTGATCATCGAGATGGTGCACGCCGAGCCGCTGCTGCCCCTGGGGGATCTGCTGGATCGGCTGCAGCAGCTTGAGGCCCGCCTGGGGCCTGGCGGCCCGTCGCCGGCGGGGCCCTCCGCGGGAGACAAGGGGCCGGGCCGCGGAGGCAGAGGCAGGCCTGTGCCCACGGGCGGTGGCAGCGGCGGCGGTCCCTCGGGAGGCCCGCGCGCCGAGGCGCCAGCGCCCGCAACCGCGCGTCAAGGTGCGGCCGTGGCCGAGGCCGCCGCGCCGGCGCCCCGGCCCGTGGCGGATCCGTTGCAGCTGCCGGAGCCGGGCCAGGAGATGGCCCGCTGGCAGGAGCTGCTCAAGCGGGTCGAGGCCGTCGAGCCGGTGGCGTCCGCGCCGTTCTTCTCCGGCAAGCTGCTGGCCTTCAAGGGGCGCACGGTGAAGCTGGGTTATGCCAACGGCTCGTTCGAGATGGGCCAGGCGAAGATGCCCGAGCGCCTGGGACCGTTCCAGGCGGAGTGCGCCCGTCAGACAGCGGGGCCCATGCGGGTTGAGGTGCGCGAAATGGCCCCGGGGGAGAAGCCCCTGGCCGAGGGGGGCCCTGGCCGATCGGCGCTGGAGCAGCAGGAGATCCAGCGTCGGGATCGCCAGCTCCAGCTGCGCAACGAGGCACGGGAGCATGAGCTGACCCAGCGCATCATCGAGGTCTTCGACGCACAAATCGTCAAGATCACAACAGACGCGGACAAGAAATGAGCGACAACGAATCTTCCCCTCCCAACTTTGGCAAGATCCTCGAGACCGCCCAGCGGGTACGGGATCAGATCCAGCAGGTCCAGGAGGATCTGTCTCGGGTCACCGTTCAGGGCGTGGCTGGCGGCGGAATGGTGGAGGCCACGGTCAACGGTCGCCAGCAGCTGCTGGCCGTCAAGATCGACCCCGACGTGGTGGATCGCCAGGAGATCGGCATGCTGCAAGATCTGGTGGTGGCGGCCGTGAACCAGGCGCTGGCTCGAGCAGCCGAGCGGGCCCAGCAAGAGATGTCCAAGGCGACGGGGGGGATGGGGCTCAACCTGCCCGGCATGGGTTTCTGAGGCCAGGAGCGCGCGGCCATGTCAGATCCACTCGGCCTGTTGATTCAGCGGCTGGCGCAGCTTCCGGGCGTGGGTGAAAAGACCGCCGCGCGGCTGGCGTTCTACATCCTGCGTGCGCCCGAGGAGTACGCGCAGGAGCTGGCGCAGGCGCTGCTCGAGGTCAAGGAGAAGCTGCGCCACTGCAGCAGCTGCTACAACCTCACGGATGACGATCCCTGCGCCCTGTGCGCCGACGCTCGCCGTGAGGCAGGACAGATCTGCGTGGTGGCCCAGCCTCAGGACCTGCTGGCCATCGAGCGCACCGGCGGCTACCGGGGCCGGTACCATGTGCTGCACGGCGTGCTCTCTCCGCTGGACGGCATCGGCCCGGACGAGCTGTACATCAAGCCGCTGCTGGCCCGGCTGGGGCAGCAGGGCGACGAGCAGGTCAGCGAGGTCATCCTCGCAACCAGCCCCAACGTGGAGGGGGACGCCACGGCCATGTACCTGGCGCGCCTCATCAAGCCGCTCGGGGTGAGGGTGACCCGTATCGCCAGTGGCGTGCCCATCGGCGGCGACCTGGAGTTCGCCGACGGGGTGACCCTGGGGCGGGCGCTCGAGGGGCGGCTCGAGGTGTGATGGGCTCGCTTCGCTCGCCGGCTTGAGACTTGAGGCTTGAGACTTGAGGCTCGAGGCTTGAGACTTGAGGCTTGAGGCTTGAGGCTTGAGGACAAATGGTTATGGGTAAGATGCGGATGAAGATAATTATCATCGGGGCTTCGCTGGCGGTGATGTTCGTGGTGTCATGCGTGCCTCCTCCTCCTCCTCCGCCGCCCCACCGGCAACATTATCGCTACCATCGCCACAAGCACTGCAGGTCGGAGTGCGTGCGCTGGAAGGTCAAGCGGCGCTGCTTCCGTCGCTGCCGCCTGCGCGGCCCCATGGGCAGGTGCGTGTCGTGGGATCGGGTCTGCCGTCGCAAGCGCGTCTGCCGTCAGCACGCCACCCGATGCCGATGAACTTGCGCCGGTTGCTACGGCAGCGGGCCCAAGGGCTGCTATAGTAATCCCCATGCCCACAGAAGAGAGCCGGCCGCCGGAGTGCTCCAGGGTTGAGATGACACAGCTGGTGCTCCCGGGGGACGCCAACACCCTCGGCAATGCCTTCGGCGGCAAGATCCTGCAATGGATAGACATCGCCGCCGGCGTGGCAGCGCGGCGGCATGCTGGCGGCGTCGCCGTCACGGCCTCCATCGACAGCGTCCAGTTCAAGCAGCCGGTGTTGTTGGGAGACATCGTGGTGCTGCGCGCGACCCTCACCCGGGCGTGGCGCACCAGCATGGAGATCTACGTCTCGGTGGATTGTGATGGCATTGACGGCGGTGAGGATCGCCACGCAGTGAGCGCATTTCTCACCTTCGTGGCGATCGACGAAGAGGGCCGCCCGCGGCCCGTACCGGGGGTTTGTCCGCAGACCGAGGAGGAGCGCAAGGCTCATGGCGAGGCGGAGCAACGGCGGACCCAGCGACTAAACCTCTTGGGGCACGCATGATGATGGGGGCAAAACAGGCGGAATATGACTTGAATTACCAGAAAGGTTCTGATATCCCAAGGCATTCAGGATTGGTCTGTACTCCCAAGGAGTTCTGAATGAACCCCGATATGGTGATGTTCGAACAGGAGTTCCAGCAGATCCAGGCGGTCTGTGGACGCCTGCATCGTGACGCCAACTCCCTTGCGGTACTCCTCATTGACAAGAACGGTCAGCTCATCGCGGAGTCAGGCGAAACGGAGGCCCTGGACACCACCTCTCTGTCCAGCCTTACCGCGGGTAACGTCGCGGCCACCGGGGGCATCGCCAGCCTGCTCAAAGAGAAGGAGTTCACCGGGCAGTTTCATGAGGGGGAACGCACCAGCATTCACATCTCCCTGGTGGCCCAGCGGGTCATCCTGGTCATCATCTTCGATGAGCGCTCTTCGCTTGGGCTGGTCCGTCTGCGCGTACGCAAGGCCAGCGACGAGCTCGCAAACATCTTCGACAATATGATGGACAAGACCAGGGAGCCCGAGGCGCCCTCCATCTTTGCCGAAATCACGGATGAGGACATCGACAACCTGTTCAAGGATTAGCCCGAATGTCATTCATCAACTACTCCTCGAGGGAGATCAACTGCAAGATCGTCTATTACGGGCCAGGCCTGTGCGGTAAGACGACAAACTTGCAGTACATTTACGCGCGCACCAATCCCGAGGCCAAGGGCAAGATGATCTCCCTGGCCACGGAGACGGAGCGGACGCTCTTTTTCGACTTTCTGCCGCTGTCGCTGGGTGAGATCCGCGGGTTCAAGACTCGCTTCCACCTCTACACGGTCCCGGGCCAGGTGTTCTACGACGCCAGCCGAAAGCTGATCCTCAAGGGCGTGGACGGCATCGTGTTCGTGGCCGACTCGCAGATGGAGCGGTACGAGGCGAACATCGAGAGCTTCGAGAACCTCGAGTACAACCTCGAGGAGCAGGGCTACGAGCTGGACAAGGTCCCGTACGTCATCCAGTACAACAAGCGCGACCTGCCCAACTGCACGCCCGTCGAGGAGCTGCGCCGGCTGCTCAACCACAAGGGCGTGCCGGAGTTCGAGGCCGTGGCCACCACCGGCCAGGGCGTGTTCAACACGCTCAAGTCTGTGGCGAAGCTAGTCCTCACCGAACTCAAGCGCGGCCGCTAGGGGGCCGTTACCGGCGGCGCAGCAGCGCCCGTGCCGCCTCACCGAACAACCAACCGAACTGAAGCGCGGCCGCTAGGGGGCCGTTACCGGCGGCGCAGCAGCGCCCGTGCCGCCTCACCGAACAACCAGTTCGCTTTCGTCGACCCGGGGCCACTGCGCCTTGGTCCCGACCCCCTAGACCAGGTTCCGACTCCCCGAACCTCAACCGTCAACTGTTAACAGTTATCAGTTGATAGTTCAGGGCCGCCCCGAACCCAACCTACTCCCGCTTCCTGAACGTCCAGACGTTGTTGATCACGTAGTTGATCACCGTGGCCAGGGCGATGCCGGCCAGCTGGCCCAGCATGGCCATGTGCGAGCTCTCGCCGCCGAGCCAGGTGACCAGGTTGGACGCGCCCATCTGAATCACGCCGCCGGCCGAGCAGACCAGGTAGAACCGTCCGCAGCGGCCGAAGAACCCGCTGGCGCCCTTGGGGCGGTCGGACCAGGTCCAGATGTCGTTGAGCAGGAAGTTCGTGAACACGGAGACCAGAAATCCCAGCGCAGAGGCGAGGGTCACCTGCAGCCGCCCCCCCATGCTGACGAACATGAAGTTGTACCCGATCCACACGAACAGCAGGTTGACCGGCACCCCGCTCGCGCCCACCAGACAGAACTTGACGAACCGCCGCTGCTCCTTTGAAAGCAGGCGGCGGATCATGTCGACGGGGGTGTCCAAGGCAAGTACTCCAGACCCCTCCATAGAACGAGTTGTCCGTCGCTGTCTATTTCTTTCCCTGGATATTGACCTGGCGCCACCGGCGCTCCTAAACTCACGCTTTCCATCCACAGGCTCCCCCAGGAGGTACACGTGACCACGGGCACCGATCCCCGCACCATCCCCGAGATGTTCTACAACCGGACCGCCGCCACTCCCGACGCTCCCGCCGTCAAGATCAAGGCGGGCGGGCGCTGGAACCCCACCAGCTGGAAGGCGGTGGAGGACAAGGTCCGCACCCTGGCCCGTGGCATCGCGGACTGGGTGGAGCCCGAAGAGATCGTGTGCATCCTGAGCGAAAACCGGCTGGAGTGGTGGATGGCCGACCTGGCCACCCTGTCCCTGGCCGGCGCCAGCGCGCCGATCTACGCCACCAACCCGCCCAAGGACGTGGCCTACATCATCAACGATTGCGGCTGTAAGCTGATCCTGGTCTCCACCGGCGAGCAGCTGGACAAGATCCGCAAGCTCAAGGCGGAGGACAAGATCCCGGGCCTCGAGCGGGTCGTGGTGTTCGACGACGTGGCCACGCCGGAGGACTGGATCTTCCCCCTGTCCGAGGTGATGGCGCGTAACGCCGACATCGAGGATCCAGTGCCGGCCCGCATGGCGGGCATCGACAAGGACAAGCTGGCCACCCTGATCTACACCTCGGGCACCACCGGCGAGCCCAAGGGCGTGATGCTGAGCCACTGGAACCTGGTGTCCAACTGCCTGGGCGCCGCGGTGGTGCTGGAGAATATCGACCTGCCTGAAAAGCAGATGCTCTCCTTCTTGCCGCTGTCCCACTCCTTCGAGCGCACCGCCGGGTATTACGCCGCCATCCATTACGGCTTCTGCGTGGCCTTCGCCGAGGGCGTGCCCCAGCTGGTGGACAACATGGGCGAGGTGAGCCCCACCGTGCTGGTGAGCGTGCCGCGCATCTACGAGAAGCTGTACGGCAAGGTGATGGCGGGCGCCCAGAGCGGGCTGAAGCGCAAGCTGGTGCTCTGGTCCATCTGCGTGGGCAAGCAGCACGCCGAGTACCGGCTCAAGGGCAGGACGGCGCCGTGGTGGCTCAACTTCCGCTACGGCATCGCCACCAAGCTGGTGTTCTCCAAGCTGCACGAGAAGCTCGGCGGTCGGTTGAAGTACGCCATCAGCGGCGGCGCGCCGCTGGCGCCGGAGATCGCCGAGTTCCTCAACGCCGTGGGGATGACGGTGTTCGAGGGCTACGGACTGAGCGAGACCTCCCCGGTGCTGTGCGCCAACCAGCCCGGCGCCATCAAGGTGGGCACGGTGGGCAAGCCGTGGCCCGACGTGGAGATCAAGATCGCGCCCGAGCCTGACCGCGAGCGCGACGGCGAGATCCTCGGCCGCGGCCCCGGCATCATGCTCGGGTACTTCAACAAGCCGGACCAGACCGCCGAGGTGCTCGAGGAGGACGGCTGGTTCCACACCGGCGACATCGGCTATGTCGACGACGAGGGGTTCCTGCACATCACCGACCGCAAAAAGGAGCTGCTCAAGACCGCGGGCGGAAAGTATGTGGCGCCCCAGCCCATCGAGAACCAGCTCAAGGTGCACGGCCTGGTGGAGCAGGCGGTGGTCATCGGCGACCGGCGCAAGTACTGCGTGGCCCTCATAGTTCCTGCCTTCGAGAGCCTCGAGGCCGCCCTGGGCAAGTCGCTGCCCATCGACCTGACCGAGCTGAACGACGATCCCCAGGTGCGCAGCCTCTACCAGGCGGCCGTGGACGGCGTCAACGCGGACCTCGGCTCATGGGAGACGATCAAGCGGTTCTACCTGCTGCCCGCCGAGATGAGCCAGGAGACCGGCGAGCTGACCCCGACCCTGAAGCTCAAGCGCCGCATCATCGACGACAAGTACAAGGAGATCATCGACTCCATGTACCCACCGGAGTAGCCCGCCGCTTCATCGCGGAGGGCCGCGAAGCGGGCCGAGCACGGCGCGCTCCCCCGG
>CAZEFW010000212.1:0-6353 GCA_964511535.1 uncultured Myxococcales bacterium
AACCCGTCCCCATCTGGTAGCCCCCCAGAGCCATCACCCCTGAAGCCTGAAGCCTGAAGCCTGAAGCCGCGCTGCGAAGCAGCGCTCAGCTGTCGTCGATGACCAGCGGGATCTCGTGGAAGCTTTCCCCGAGGAACATGAACTCCTGAAACGGGAACACGTCCCCCGCGAACCCCATGTCCTTTGGATCGTCGTCGTCGAACACGCCGTCGATGGGCACCAGGTAGGTCTTGCCCTTGAACTTGGTCGGGATCTTCTCCTGTAGCGCGTTGAAGTCATGCACGTCGCGCTCGGCCGTGTCGTCCTTGCAGACCCGGCAGTACTGGAAGAAGACCGAGATGTCCGGCTTGAGGAACGGAGGCAGCCTCCCCGTGTTGCCCGAAAAGTAGAACCCGCCGCCCCGGAAGAAGCCGCCGTACGACGGGTAGCGCACGTTGGTGCCGCCCAGGTTCCGGATCAGCTTCAGCTCCGGCAGGCTCTCCAGGGTGATGGATTCGCGGCCCGGGGGGAACTCCTTGATGCGGAAGAAGTCGTCCAGGCTGGCCTCACGCGGCTCGCCCATCCCGCCCGGGATCTGGCGCAGCCGCTCGTCGGCGATGCGCTGCCACAGCTCGGCGCGTACGCCCTCGCGTGGCCCGAGGAAGGCAGGGATCTTGCCGATGTCGGCCTTCTGGAACGCGTCCCACAGGGCGCCGGTCGTCCGCTGGGCCAGGTGGAGCGTCGGCTTGATCTTGGTGCCGGCTCTGCCCTGGATGTAATAGATCAGGGCCAGGCGGGCCAGGCCACCCGCGTGCCGGATGTCAGTGACCACGATGTCGGTCAGCTGGTTGATAACGTCCAGCCGAATGAGCGAGTTGGGCACCGACGCGCCGCAATCCACCAGCAGCGTGCTGCCGTCTCGCTCCTCCGCGCTCAACCCGATGTCCGCGGCGGCGCCCTGGTGTGTGCCGTGGGCATGTTTCCCTCCGCGCACCAGGAACCCCACGTCCCCGGGGGAGGAGGCGAAGCCGGTGCTGATCCACTGCAGGTGCATGTGCGCCGCTTGCTCCTGATCTATGCACGCGCGCCCATGGCTGACGCGCCCGCTTGGCTGGTGTCCCCCTACAACTGGGCTCAGTACGTTATACCCTCCCCCCAGTCGGGTGCCAAGAATCCCGAGGCGAAGTGAAATCGTTCTGCCAAGATGCGGCTATTCTCCCCGGGTCAGCGGCCCAAAGGCCCACAGCGACAGGGTGACAAAGGTGATATCGAACATGGCCAGCACCTTGAGCCAGACCAGCGCGCTGGCGGCATCGCCCGGCGAGGCCAGCAGGGCGGCGGTGCCCTTGGCGCCCGCCACCACCACCGGGATCACGATGGGGTAGGTGATCAGGCCGAGCAGCATGTCCCGTGCGCGGCTCTGCATCAGCGTCGCGGCGAAAAGACACCCCACGGCGGCGAACCCCACCGTGCCGGCGGCCAGCAACGCCAGCAGCAGCCCGAAGCTGGAGACCGCCAGGCCGAACAACAGCAGCAAGAGCCCCACCACCACCACCTCCACCAGCGCCATGAGGAGCACCACGCCCAGCAGCTTGCCCAGATAGATCGCCGCTGGCGGCGCTGGACTGAGCATCAGCGCCACACGCGTGTTGCCCTCCAGCTCCCGGTGAAACACGCGCCCGAGCCCCAGCGTGCCCGCGAAGACCACCACCACCCACAGGATGCCCCCGGCCACCTGGTGCATGGGCTGGCCGTCACGGGCGAAGGCGAAGGAGAAGATCACCACCACCAGCACCGCGAAGAACAGCATGGTGTAGATCACCTCGCGCGAGCGCCACTCCACCAGCAGGTCCTTGGCCACCACCAGCCGCACATGCCGCGCGAAGGGCACCGCGCGCGGGGCCCCATCAGCAGGCGGCATGGTAGCGCTCCTCCAGCTGGCCCGCGGTCAGCTTTTCGCCGCGCAGCTCGTCTGCCGCCTTGCCGCGGCGCAGCACCAGCAGGTTGCCGCACAGCCCGTCCACCGCGTCCAGGTCATGGCTCACGATGATCACCACCGCCCCCCGGCGCGCCGCCGCGTCCACCTCCCGACGCAGCAGCTCCACCCCGTCGCGGTCCAGGCCCGTGAACGGCTCGTCCAGCAGCAGCAGTCCGGGGTCGGGCATCAACGCACGCGCCAGGGTGATGCGCTGGGTCATGCCCCGGGACAGCTCCTGCACCGGGCGGTCTGCCGCCGCCGCCATGCCAACCTGATCCAGCCAGCGGGCGACCTGCTCCGCTGCGCCGGAGACCCCGTGCAGCCGGGCGAAGAAGAGCAGGTTCTCCCGGCCTGACATCTGCGGGTAGAGCATGGTGTCATGAGCCACCAGCGAGATGGCGCCGCGGTGGTGCTTCTCGACGGTGAGGTGGTCCATGTCGTCGAACAGCACCTCTCCCGAAGTGGGGCGGCTCAGGGTGGCAAGGATCGACAACAGGGTGGACTTACCTGCGCCGTTGGGGCCCATTACCAGGGAAGGCTCACCCCGCGCGAATACAGCGTCAACACCAGCCAGCGCCACGTTCCTTCCGAACCGCTTGCGCACCCCCCTGAGTATTACCTGCTCGAAATCAGCCATTTGGACCTGCTCATTATGGATCTTTACAACCCCACGGGATACCGATAACGTGCGCGCGATTTACAGGAGCCCATTGCTCCGTCCTCGAACTCACAACCCGGTTTGCGCAGGGAAAGGACGAAACAGAATGAGCCACGACATCGATCTTGGCGGTGGCGACGGAATCATGGCCAACAAGACCCTCTGGCTGGGCATCGGCGTGGGGGTTTTTCTCTTGATTGGCTTCTTCTTGCCCACACCGGAGAGCCTGATCCAGATCGTCAAGGAGACGGTCCTCGGCAAGGGCGCCACCCCGGAGCAGGTCGCCCACGCGGCGGACAAGACGATGCTTGTGCTGGGCATCATCCCGATGGCGGTGATCTTCTTCGCCACCGAGGCGATCCCCATCGGCCTCACCGGCATCCTGATGCCGCTGCTGGCCTACTTCCTCCAGCTAATGCCCAAGGCGGAGATCGGCAAGTCCTTCGCTGGCGACGCCCCCATGTTCCTGCTCGGCGTGCTCGCCATGGGCGTGGTGGTGGTGGACGTCGGCTTCCACAAGCGCCTGGCCGCGTGGATTCTGGGCTGGACCAGCGGCTTCCTCGTACCGATCTTCGTGCTCTGCATCAGCATGGCGCTCATCGGCAGCTTCATCTCTGCCCACGCCATGTGCGCGTTCATGACCCCGGTGATCATGGCGGTGTACGCCGGCGTGGTGGCCGCCAACAGCAAGCCGGGCGAGGTGAACCACGATCCGATCCTGGCCAAGTTCCTGCTCTTCTCCCTCTGCTTCGCCCTGAACGTGGGCGGCGTGGGGTCGCCGGCGGCCGGCGGTCGAAACGTCATCATGATGGGGTTCTGGGAAGGCTACAACGTGCCCATGGACTTCTTCACCTGGATGAAGTACGGCCTGCCCGCCGTGCCCGCCCTCGGCGCCATGGTCGCCATCTACATGCTGCTCGTGTTCGGCCGCAAGATTAAGTACAAGGACCTCACCCCAGGCCTCAAGGCGATCAAGGACGAGAACGCCAAGATGGGCTCCATCAAGTACGGCGAGTGGGTGACCATGGCCATGCTGGTGGCCATCCTGGTGCTCTGGGTGCAGTTCAGCAAGGTGCTCGGCCTGGGCGGCCCGTCGCTGTTGGCTCTGCTGATCCCGGTTATCTTCCGCGTCACCAAGTGGGAGAAGATCCTCAACGGCATCTCCTGGGACGCGTGGCTGATGTACTGCGGCGCGCTGACCATGGGCGCGCTGCTCAAGGAATCGGGCGCGGCGCTCTGGATCGCCCAGCAGGTGCTGGCGCTGCTCACCGCCATGGGCATCAGCGAGGGCAAGGGGCTCTGGATGGGCCTCAACGCCTTCTCTGGCCTGATGACCAACTTCATGTCCGACGCGGGCACCACCGCCCTGCTCGGCCCGATCATCATCCCGCTCTCCATCATGTCGGGCAACGCGGCCGAGCCCTGGGCTTCGGGCCTGTCGGTGGCCTTCGCCACCTCCTTCGCTCACTTCCTCATCGTGGGCACGCCCAACAACGCCATCGTCTACGGTCTGGGCACCTTCCAGGACTCGGGCAAGCGCGCCATCGCGCCGTCTGACTTCGTCAAGTACGGGTTCCTGCTGTGGGTGCTGTCGCTGGTGGTGGTCTGGGGACTGTGCTTCTTCGGCGTCTGGGAGATGGTGGGGTTCCCGGATGACATCCTGATCAAGGCCAAGGCCGCCATGGAGTCCGGCGTCAAGCTCGCTCCGGTGACCGGGGGGCATTAGTCGACAGTCGACAGTCGACAGTCGACAGTTTCTGCTAGCCTGAAGCCATGTCCCGAACATGGCTGGTCGCGCTCTCCGTTGTGGTCTCGCTCGCTTTCTCCTGCAGCAAGGAAGCGCCTCCCCCTCAAAAAGCGAAGCCGAAGCCGGTCAAGCCGAAGCCGAAGCCGGAGGTCCCTGGCGAGGTGCTGGCCCGCGCCGGCCTGGTGCTGGACCGGGACCCGACCCTCGCCATGGCCTGGCTGCGCAGGTTCGCCGAGCGGGTAAAGGGTGATCCAGAAGCCCACAGGCTGGAGCTGCTGGACGCCTGGATCATGCTCGCGCAGCTGCACGCCAGGGGCCGTGGTGCGGCGCTGCTGCGAGGCCATGAACAGCAGGTCACTGCGCTGGCATTCAGCGGCGACGGTAAGCTGCTCGCGTCGGGTGACGGTGGGGGGGTCGTGCGCCTTTGGCGGCGAGGGGCGCGGGTCGCCCACGGGCAGCTCTCCTCGGACGCGGGCAAGAGCAAGGCGATCTCGGCCCTCACCTTTTCCCCGGACAGGCAGACCCTCGCCGCGGCGCAGCCCGGCGGGCTGGTGCTGCTCTGGAACCTGGGCGATGACGGCCCCCGCCCTCGTGAGCTGCGCCCTGGCGGCGAAGCCACCCGCCTCTCCTTTTCAGCCGACAGCGCCTGGCTCTGGGTTCACCTGCCCGAGGGGCCACGCGCGCTCTCGGTCTCTGGCGCCGGTGGGCCCGACGCGTCCACCCCTGCGGGCAAGCCGCCGCGCGCGCCAGCGTCTGCGCCGGCGCCGTCGTGGCAGATCACCGCGCGCGAAGACGGCGCGCTCGAGGTGGCCAGTCAGGGCAGCGGCGCGCCCGCGCGTCAGCTGACCCTCCGTGGCCACAAGGGGCGCCCCGGGATCAGCGCGGCGTCCCCTGATGGCCACTGGCTCGCGTCCGCGGGCCTGGGCGGCGAGGTCCGGCTCTGGCGCGTGGGCGGCGACGCGCTGGAGCGGACAGTGACCCTCGCGGGCGGCGATGTGCGCGCGGCCCTGATCACCGGAGACGGCGGCGGGGTGGTGGTCATGCATCGCAAGGGCAAGGTCTGCGTGCATGACCCCGCGGGCAAGAGCCGGAGGTGCTTGCCCAATAAGAGGCGCGGCAAGCGCCAGGTCAAGCTCGGCGCCAGCCGCGACGGCAAGTGGCTGCTGGTGCGCAGCGGCAACCGCGCCAGCGTCTGGAGCCTCTCCTCCGGCAGCCTGCGCAGCGTCGCCGTGGAGCTCGACGAGCTGGCCGCGATCTCCCCCAAGGGCGACACCCTGGCCCTCTCCACCTACGACGGCGAGCTGATGCTGCGCACCACCGCCACCGCCGCCGAGATCCGTCGTAGCCGCGACCTGCACCCCGGCTCGAGGCTGCAGGAGGTCTACGGCGTGACTTACTCCCCCAACGGCACGCGCCTGGTCACCGCGCGCCGAGACGGCTCGGTGCAGATGTGGAAGGCCAACGACCTGTCCCTGGTGGGCCGCGCCATCATGGGCGGCGTCCAGCCCCCCGACCTGCCCACCTTCACCCTGGACGACGAGCAGATGGTGGTGGGCGAGCGCAGCGGGCGGGTGGCGTTTTGGGACTCCCACAAGGCGACCCTGATCCGGCGAGCGCCCCGGGCGCACACGGGGCGCATCAACGCCATCGCCTTTTCCACCGACGAGACCCTCATGGCCACCGCGGGCGAGGACCGCAAGCTGGTCCTGTGGGACCTGGCCAGCAGGAAGCCGCGCCCACGCTCGCTGGCCACTGCCGCGGGCCCCTGCGCCGACCTCGGCTTCGCCGCCGACGGCGCGAGCCTCATCTGCGTCACCAGCCAGGGCAAGGTGACCAGCTGGGACCTGCGCCCCGCCGTCCCCGCCGCCATGATCACCTTCATCGACGCCCAAACCAACCTGCGCGTGGACCGCGACGGCAAGACCTCGCTGAAATAGCAAAGGACGCGGCGGGACGCCGCGTCTACACACGCCGCACGAGGACCGAACGGG
>CAZEFW010000212.1:6453-11950 GCA_964511535.1 uncultured Myxococcales bacterium
GAAGCGGCGTCTCGCCGCTTTGAGTCGACGGGCAAAGGACGCGGCGGGACGCCGCGTCTACACACGCCGCACGAGGACCGAACGGGTAGAAGCGGCGTCTCGCCGCTTTGAGTCGACGGGCAAAGGACGCGGCGGGACGCCGCTCTCTAGAAGATCGCCCCGCCGCCGAACATCACCGAGAACCGCATGGCGGTGCCGTTGCCGTGGGCGTAGAAGTCGAGGCCCAGGGGTCTGAAGAAGACGAGCCAGCGGTTCTGCAGGATCAGCTTGCCGTCGAAGGCCATGGTGGCGTGAAACGCCACCCAGCTGCTGTAGGGGCAGATGACCCCGCCGCCGGTGGTCGTCTTGCAGGCGCCGAAGGTGCTGTAGCTGAAGCCGAGGCCCCCGCTGGGCGACAGGTAGAGCCCCAGGTCCTCGATGATGTGAATGTCCCAGACGAACCGCGGCACCATGTCGAGGGTGAAGTAGCCGCCGGCGAACGCCTCGGAGATGTCGAAGGCCAGCGCCGGCCCGGTGGCGCCTCCCGAGAAGTGCCAGCCGAAGGTCTGGATCAGCTTGAACTGCGTGCCCACGCCGTACATGCCGATGGCGGGGCCCATGGCCAGGCTGGCCCAGAAGGCCCGCCCCTCGGCCTCGCCCAGGATCTCGGGGATCTCCGCCGAGGCCCTGCCGGGGCTCCCCGCCAGCATCATCACCACCGCGAGGCCCAACATCCCGGTCTTGAAGGTCTTCATCACTCGTCCAGCCGCGTCTTGAGCAGCTCGTCCGCCGGCGCGGGCGGCTCGCTGCTCTCCTCGGTACGGGGGGGCGGCCCCGCCTCCGGCGGCGGCAGGTCCAGGGCAGGCGCACCCTCCACTGCGGTTCGTAGCAGGTCGGGTTCCTGCGGGCCACCCACACCTTCGGGGGTCGACCAGAGGGTCGAGCGGTCCCCCTCCCGGCGGGCGGCGCCGGGCGCGCCCTTGATCTGCACCGCGCCGTCCACCTGCTGCAGCTCGTGCTCCTCGGAGAACGCCCGCCCCCGGATCACCGGTACGCCGCCGATCTCATGCTCGTCGCCGTAGCGCGAATAGACCGCGCGCAGGAAGTGCCGGCCCTTGCGCGGCGGACTCAGGGGCGCGCCGGTGGGGCACTCGAGCATGTCGCCGGACCGCAACAGCAGGTAAGGGTTGTCCCAGGGAGGTGGGGGCGCGTCGAGCTGAACCATCGGCATGGCCGCGTACTGGATCCCGAGCCCGGTGACCCCCGGCTGCTCGTCGGGCAGGTGGCCCATCTCCAGCCGGAAGAAGTCGCTGCCGCGCCCGGTGGGGTGTAGCGGGTTCAGCACCAGGCAGTCCCGGTCCCCCTCGTTGACCAACCACACCGATCCCTCGGTGGCGCCGTCCCGCTCCACCAGGCTCACCTGACAGGAGAGCTCCGCGCCGGCGTGAATCCGCACCAGGGCGTTGGCCACCTTGCGGATGACCAGATCCAGCGGTGCGAGCTGCGATAGCAGCCCCGAGCCGGCCGGCACCGAGAGGCTGCCCACCCCGGCCGCCGTGACCCAGCGCCAGGTGATCAGCTCCTCGCCCGGCGCCACCGGCTCGCTGGCCAGGGTCCAGATGGCAGCGTCACACAGCGCCTGGGCCAGCGCCTGGACCTGCTCACCCATGGCCGGAGCGGACCACCGCCCGATGGGCGCGCCGCCCTCGTCGGCCTGGCTGCGAACGCGCAGGTAATGCTGGGACTCCCCCGCCTCCACCGAGATGACCTCGTGCCACAGCGCGGGGGTGCCTGCCGTCTGGGACCGCTCCACCGCGAAGGGGGCGCCCGGATCGGC
Source organism: uncultured Myxococcales bacterium (assembly GCA_964511535.1). Taxonomy (GTDB): domain Bacteria; phylum Myxococcota_A; class Polyangia; family CAZCFB01; genus CAZCFB01. The sequence continues at coordinate 8,270 of CAZEFW010000212.1, forward strand.
GCCTGCCGCGATGCTCGCCAGCGCTATGCCGTGGGCTTGTTGGCTCATGGTCACTCCTCCGTGGGGCGGCGTCCGCGCCCGGGCCCTACTTGACCTCGAACGTCCAGCTGCGCCCGATGGCCGCGTTGATCAGCTTCTTCGCCTCGTCCCGCAGGCCGTCCAGGTGCCGGGCGTGGGGGGTGGCCAGGTCGCTGCCCATGACGCTGGCATCCTCGATCTTGTTGGTGGCGGGGTCCACCGCGCCGCCCTCGTATTCGTCGTACGCGCCCAACAGGTGGCCGCACTCGTGCGCCGCGACCCCCACCCGGTGCTCGGTCAGGTACCAATCCTTGGCGTTGGACCGCTCCCACTCCTGGGCCGACACCGCGTACACCTGCTTGTCCCCCGCCCCATCGCTCCACTGCACCTTGACCCGGATGCGCCATGAGCAGCACGCCGCGGCGCCGCTGACGCACTCCTTGTGCTTCAGCGAGAACTTGTCGTCCCACACCTGGTGGATGTTGGCCAGCCAGGCGGCCTTCTTTTCGGCGTAGCCGGCCGGCGCGGCGAACGCCTCGGGCCACTTGAAGGTCGCCTGATCCCGGGCCACGTACTCGGCTCCCTGCTTGATGAAGATCAGGTTGTTGACCGTGTTCTCGGAGATCCCCCGGGGCAGCGCGGTCCACGCGGGCGGCGAGGCGGCGGTGTCCCAGAACATCCAGGTGGCGGCGTCCTTCTTGACGAAGCCCCAGCCCTCGCGCCCGTCCTCGTCCTTGTCGAAGGAGACCCACTTGCCGAGCCACGCCGGCGTGATCTGCAGCGTCTGATCCACCTGCAGCACGTCGTCCTTGACGCCCAGGCGGAACGCCGCGGTCCAGCTGTATTTTCCCGCGGCGCGCGCGAAGCTGATGGGGGCGGCGGCCCGATCCGGCACCCGCTTGACCGACAGCGGCTGGGGCGCCGTGGCCGTCAACCCGCCCGCGCTGAGCTTGCCCTGCACCTGCTTGTTGGGGGGCAGGCTCTTGCCGGAGAAGACCACGTCCTTGACGCGCCACTGCAGGGTGAAGCTGTTGTGGCCCGTCCCCTTGAGGGAGGCCACGTTGCCCTGCTTGGCCACGGCGCCCTGCCCCGTGGCCGCGGTGCCAGGATCCATGTTGGTGGCCGTGCCGAGCAGGTTGACCTGATCGGCGCAGTACGCCTCCAGCGGAGACCAGCGCGCGGTGAGGGTCTTCTTCTTCTCGGGGCGCTCCTCCTCGGCGTCCTCGGCCCCGGGGTCTTCCGCCGCGGCCGCCGGGTCGGCGCCCTTGACGGACGGCGCCTCAATGTCCTCGTCGCCGGACGGGCGCACCAGGCGCAGCCCCCTGGCGGCGAGCTGTCCTGCCAGGCGCCTCACCACCGCGTCGTCGTCCAGCCGGTCCGACGGCAGCCCCTCGTCCAGGAGCACCCGCCGCAGCGTCTCCATGGCCTCTGGCGCGTCCACGAAGCGGTGCAGGAACTGCGCCGCCGACTGGGCGTCGACGAAGGCGCCGTCCGCCGCCCCGGCGGCGCCGCGGGGCGCATCGCTCAGCTGGTAGGTGTTGCCGTATCTATCCTGGATCAGCGTAGCCATGGCCGATGCGCCGTTCCCCCGCTACTTCTCTGGCCGGTTGTACCCCACCAGGGTGGGGCGAGAGGCCACCAGCGACTCGATGCCGCGCAGCACGACCTTGGCGTGACGCCGCTCCTGGGTCGCCAGGTTCTTGAACGCCTGCCGCACCTCGTCGTCTTGCTCCCTGTGGGCCATCTTGCTGTACAGGTCGTAGGCGCGCAGCTCCAGCTCCAGCGCCATCTCCAGCAGGGTCAGGCGCCCCGACTGGTCCAGGTCGGACATGCGGGCCATCACGACCTTCAGGTCCTCGCCGCTCTCCAGGATGTCCCCCTTCATGTGGCCGTACAGCTGCTCGAATGTGGGCGCCGCGTCTCCGATCTGACGGCAGAGCAGCTTGTACAGCGCCCGCACATGGGCCAGCTCCGCGCTCACCAGCTCCATGAGCGGGGCGTCCAGCGCGGTCCCCACGAACTGCACCAGCAGCGACTCGTACAGCCGCATGGCGCCCTTCTCCAACTCCATGGCGCGCTTGAGCACGTCCACCAGGGTGCCGGTACCGTCGAACGCGGTGAGGTTGGGGAAGTCAGGAAGCTGCCGCCCCTCCCAGCCGCTGATCCCGCTCTCGAGGCTGTAGATGTTGGGCAGGCTGCGGGCCATCACCACGTGGGCCGCGGCGCGCAGGGAGCGCTGCCCGGAGTGGCAATAGAACACCGTGTGCGGCGCCGGGCGCAGATCCTGGACCCGCTCCTCGAGCTGCAGCAGCGGGATCAGCTGGGCCCCCGGGATATGTCCTCCCTCGTATTCGGCGGCCTCGCGCACGTCCACCAGCAGGACATCCCCTTCCGGGTTCTCTCGCTGAAGCTCTTTGAGCTGTTCGGCATCTATCAGGTTGACGGTGGACCGGTTGGCCATTGGCATGTCTCGCACGGTTCAGGTAGGCCCTATTTTATACAACGGGTGGGGCCGCGGCGCGAAGGGGCGTTGAGAGTCGGGGGTCAGAGGGGCACGAGCAGGGAGTCGGGAGGCAGGGGACTTGAGGGTAGAGAGAGGGGGGTCGCGGCCGGGCCCGTTTGACTCGCCGCCAGCCGTTGGGAGACCATAGGAGGTCCACTCCAGGAGATCTCCCATGAACGAGACCCACTCCGGCCCCAGCCGCTCTCACCGCAGGATGGAGCGCGGGCTGATGACCTTCGCCGTCATGGCGCTTTTGTTGCTGCCGGCCGCCCTGTACCTCCACGGCTGCGGGCGCACCACCATGAGCGGGTACTGCCCCGCAGGCAGCACCATGTGCGAGTGCGATGTTGCGGGGGACTGCACCTGGTGCGGCAACCTGCTGTGCGATGGGCAGGAGTCGTGCACCACCTGCCCCGGAGACTGCGGCAAGTGCAACGCCGCCTGCGGCGACGGCACCTGCGATCCGGGCGAGACCTGCAGCTCCTGCTCGGCGGACTGCGGCAAGTGCCCTGACAAGTGCGGCGACGGCAAGTGCGACAAGGCCGCCGGTGAGGATTGCAAGGCCTGCCCCAAGGATTGCGGCAAGTGCCCGGCCACCTGCGGCGACGGGTTCTGCGACAAGGCCGGGGGCGAGAGCTGCAAGACCTGCGCGCCCGACTGCGGCAAGTGCCCGCCCAGCTGCGGCGACGGCAAGTGCGACCCGAACGAGGAGTGCAACAGCTGCCCCGGCGACTGCGGCAAGTGCTGCGGCAACGGCGCCTGCGACACGCTGTTCGGCGAGGACTGCAAGTCCTGCCCCGGCGACTGCGGCAAGTGCCCGCCGCCGCCCGGCTGCGGCGACGGCAAGTGCCAGGGCGCCGAGAGCTGCTCCAGCTGCCCCAAGGATTGCGGGTCCTGCTGCGGCAACGGCACCTGCGATGCGGCCTACGGCGAGACCTGCAAGAGCTGCCCCACGGACTGCGGCGCCTGCCCGCCCACCTGCGGCAACAACAAGTGTGACGGCAAGGAGACCTGCCAGACCTGCCCGGCGGATTGTGGCGCCTGCTGCGGCAACAGCAAGTGCGAGGCCTCCCTGGGCGAGACCTGCACCACCTGCCCCAAGGATTGCGGCGCCTGCCCGCCCACCTGCGGCAACAACAAGTGTGACGGCAAGGAGACCT
>CAZEFW010000213.1:0-11848 GCA_964511535.1 uncultured Myxococcales bacterium
CGACTTGTCGTAGGGCGTGTACTCGTACTTGGGCAGGGTCAGGTTGGAGGGCAGCAGGTAGCCCCCGCGGCGGCCCCAGCTGCCCAGCAAGGCGGCGAGGATGGCCACGCCGCCTTGCTGGGCAGCTGGGTGTCGTCGCCGTACCAGGTGGCCCGGCGGCCGGGGTGCACCAGCGACGCGGGCCGGGAGGCGGCGATGAAGCGCGCGCTGTCGCGGATCAGATCCGGGCGCAGCCCGGTGAGCGGGTAAGCCCACTCCGGGGTCCTGTCATTGACATGCTGCTGCAGCTTGTCGAACCCGTGGGTATACCTGGCCACATACTCCGCGTCGTACAGCCGTTCTCCGATGATGACGTTCATCCAGGCCAGCAGCAGGGCGATGTCGGTGCCCGGCTTGATGGGCAGCCAGAACTTGGCCTTGGACGCCGCCACGGAGTAGCGCGGGTCCACCACCACCAGCCCCATGCCGCGGTCCAGGGAGTCGGCGAGCTCCTGCACCTGGGTGTTGTGCATGTTCTCACCCAGGTGGCTGCCGAGCAGGGTGAGGCAGCGGGCGTTTTCGATGTCGATGGCCTCGGGGGGAGCCGATGCCCTGGCCGTAGGTGATGCTGAAGGCGACCTCCCGGGGGCCGCGGCACTGGGCGTAGGAGGGCGCGCCGATGTTGGGCGAGCCGTAGGCCTTGATCAGGTGCTTGAACCAGGAGCCGCCGTAGCCATGGGTGAACAGGGCCATGGCCTCGGGGCCGAACTTCTTCTTGATGGCCTGCATGCCCTCGGCCACCCGGTTGAGCGCCGCGTCCCACGAGACCTCCTCGAACACCTCCTCGCCGCGCTTTTTGCGCCGGACCAGCGGCTTCTTCAGCCGGTCGGGGTCGTAGAGCAGGCCGGTGCCGCCCGTGCCCCGCGGGCAGAGCCGCCCCCGAGACAGGGGGTGATCCGGGTTACCGGTGATCTTGGTCACCCGCCCACCCTTGACATGAGCCAGCACCCCGCATTTCCAGAAGCAGATCTCGCAGAAGGTGGGCACGATGCGATCACCCTCGGTGCCTGGATCCGGAGCGGGACGGGGGGGGGGCGAGGCCGTAGAGATCCGTGGTCAGGGCTGTGCCCGCGGCCACAGCACCCGCGCCGCCAGCGCCAATCTTGATGAACTGTCTTCTTGTAATGTCACCGGGCATGAGGACTCCTGCGAACCGTCTGCCACACATAGCGTTATCGCTATGTATAGACATTAAATACTACCTATATGGTCGGGTTTTCAAGGAGAAAGTGGACCTGTTCCATGGGAATATTCTACTTGCCTGTAATTTAAAGGGATTACAGTCGGGTCATCGACGACGAGTGGCGCGCAGGCGCCGGCCCAACACGACCACAACGAGCAGCAACAACGGCCCAAATGGATCCACTGAGCCGCCGGCCGTGCAGCTGCAGCCCGACTCTGGTCCGTCCAGGTTGGGCCCCGGTGGAGCGGATCCACCGTCCTGTCCAGGGCCACCCTGCGGCGCAGGAACGCACTTGCCGTAGCTGCAAACGAACCCCGGGGAGCACTCGATGCCCTTGCACAGGTCGATGCAGTCCTTCTGGCGATCCGGACCGCACGCGGGCGGGCAGTCTGCGTCCAGCAGCCGGGTCATGCCCTTGGGGCAGCAGCCGTCCTTGTTCTCGTCGCTCGGCGGGAGCGTGGCGTTGACGCACTTCGCCAGACAGGTCGCGCCGGAGAGGGTGTCCTTCGTACAGGGTTCGCCGTCATCACAGTCGGCCAGGGTTGGGCAGCTGCCAGCGCCGGAGGTGATCAGGGTGTCGCACGCCTCACCCGGATCGAGCTTGCCGTTTCCGCACAGCCTGGGGCAGTCGGCGTCGGTGTACTCGGTGGCCCCGGGAGGGCAGCAGCCGTCCCCTGCCTGGGCGAGGGTGATCGGCACATACACGCACCGGGTCCAGCAGAGCGTGCCCACCAGGGCGTCAGCAGTGCACGGCTTGCCGTCGTCGCAGCTGGTGGGGCAGGCGCCCGGGCTGCCAGCGGTGATGGCCGTGTCGCAGTACTCGCCCGGGCTCAGCTTGCCGTCGCCGCAGTTGTTGGGGCAGTCGGTGTCGAGCAGGTAGTGGGCGCCTGGCGGACAGCAGCCGTCGCCGTTGACCAGCTTCATCACCGGGCTGTGCTTGCAAACCGCATCGCACTTGAGGCCCACGATGGCGTCCTTGGTGCAGGGATCAGCGTCCTTGCACACCGTCGGGCAGGCGCCCTTCTTGCCCGCCTTGATGGCGGTGTCGCACTTCTCCCCCACGTCGAGCACGCCGTTGCCGCAGCAGTCGGTCACCGCGCCGATCTTCTGCAGCGCGGCGACGAGCTGGGCCGAGGAGGTGGCCTGGTAGTACTTGGCCGCGGTCTTCAACGGGGCTCCGCCAGCGACGGCCATGGCCTTGAGGGTGGCGCTGTTGACCGCGGCGCCGAAGCCCACCACGAAGGTGGTCACCTTCGCCTTTGCCAGCGCCTTGACCGCCGACACCGGGTCGCCGGTGCAGGTCTCGCCGCCATCGCTGATGATCACCACGTACTTGGTCTTCTTGGGGTCGATGGAGCCGAGGTAGGTCCTGGCCGCCTTGAGCGTGGCGCCCATGGGTGTCTGCCCGGCCGGGGTTCGCTTCTTCAACGCGGCGAGCATCGCGGCCTTGTTCCCCTTGCCCATCTTCACCTCGACCTTGCCCGCCCCGCACTTGTCCCCCGGGCCAGGGAAGAGCATCAGGCCGAACCGGACCTTGCCGCCGAACTTGCTCAACAGGCTGCCCACCGCGGTGCTGGCGCTGGTCCACTTGGTCCCGGTCATGCTGCCCGAGGCGTCGAGCACGATGAGCATGTCCGAGTCGCTCTTGCACTTGGGCGTGACGGCGACCGCCGGAGTGGGCCAGGCGAACAGCAGGGCCGCGGCCAGGAGGGGTGCCGCTGTGGCCTGGTGCAGCGCCGAATGGGAGAAGGGCAAGTGGCTCATGATCCTCGGTCCTGCCTCAAGTGTAGCGCGGTCCGGGGGAGGCACCTGCTCGGCGGCTATTTGCAGCTCACGGTATAGGTGATGCGCACGGTGGACTTGTCCGCGGGGGCGGTGTTGAAGGTGAGGCTGCGGGAGGCGGAGTGATACTTGTAGCCGGTGACCGCCTTGCCGTTGACCGAGACCTTGATGCTGCTCGCCACCGCCTTGCGCGTCAGGTGGAACTGGTCCTGCAGGCCGAAGATGCGGCTGGTCAGCGCCTTGATGGCGGGCCGGTAATCAGCCGCGCACAGATCGGAGATCTGGCCGCCGGTGCTGTTGATCAGCCCCTTCCAGCGGCTGAAGGTGACGCCGCCGTAGGCGCACTTGGATGAGGGGAGCAGCGCGTGCACCCTGACGAACTGTCCCTTGAGCGGATCCACCTGCCACAGCAAGAACGATTTGACCGCGCTGAGAGAGGCCTTGGAGCCGTCGTCCTCGTCGGTGAACACCAGCAGCTCCAGCGAGGCGTCCGGGCGATGGAAGCCCTCGTTGGGGCCGATGCAGCGGCTCTTGTGGCATACCAGCGGCAGCGCGCAGCCGGCGCATGACTTGGGGTTTATCACCGAGGCGAGGGGCGGCGTCAGCGAGGCGATGATGGCGTCGAAGCCGGTCTCCTGGCCGCCGCCCTGGGGCATGTCGATGCGCTTTTGGAACTCGCTGGTCAGGTTCTTCATGGCGCCCGTGAGGTAGGGCGGGTAGCCGTGCAGCGCGCCGAGGGGTGGGGCCTTGGAGCCGTACCCCTTGACCATGGAGATGAAGCCGAGGTGGAAGTCGAGCTTGTTGCTGCCCGCGGCGGCGGCGAAGGTGGAGGCGGTCGCCTTGAGGCGCGGCTTCTCGTCGGTCATGCTGCCGCTCGGATCGAGCACGAAGATGAAGTCGACCTTGCGGTTGAGGTGCTGCTTGAAGACATCGCTCTGGGTCGTCTTGGCCGACACCTGGGCCGTGATCGGGATGATCAGCTGGCCATCGCTGGTGGTGACCTTGATGTAGCAGCTCTTGAACCCAACCGACGCGCCGGTGAAGGTCACCGCCGAGGACACGCTCTTGCCAGACGGGATGGTCCCCTTGGTGACCGGCTTGAGGCTGAACTCCTTGCTGCAGCCCGTGAGCTGGGCCTTGACGACGGAGCGGCCGCCGTTGGTGGGGTTGGCGATCTGAAACGCGCGGGCCAGGGTGCCCTCGCAGCCGACCCCCACTGCGCCGAAGGACAGGGCGCGGGGCACAGCAACCAGGCTGGACGTTGTCGGCGGCGGCGGCGGCGGCCCCTTGTCCGGCGGGAGGGATCCGTCCGCGGGCGGCCGCTTCGGGCCGTCGGTGACGACGCCCCCCGTGTCATCTGGCGCGCCGTCGGTGCCAGCCTCGACGCCCACGGCGCCGTCCCCCTGAACACCTGCCTCTTGCAGGAAGGTTGGGTTCAATTCGGTGCAGCCGAGCCCCGATACCAGCGCGGCGCAGACCCCGACCCACAGTACAGATCTGATAAGCGAATGCCCGAGAACCATGAGCCCATTGTCGCCAATCAGCGCGGGGATGTCCAAGGGGCTCCTGTCCTGGGGGATTTCAGGCAGGTCCGGGCCGCCCCGCCCCTCTACCCCTTTTCCGGAATCAGCGACATCGCCCGCTCCGCCAGGGCCGTGATGGTCAGCGAAGGGTTCACCCCCGGGTTCGCTGACACCGCTGATCCGTCCACCACATACAGCCCCGGGTACCCGTAGACCTGGTGCTCGCTGTCGATCACCCCGTCCTCCGGCGTCGCCCCCATGCAGCAGCCACCCAGGATATGCGCCGTGGTCGGCACATCCAGCAGGGTCTCGTTGATCAGGCTCATCGGGTGCCCCTTCACCTCGTCCGCCACCTGCTGCGCAAGCTCCGTGGCCTCCGGGATCGACGCCACCGGCGCCTCACCCTCGTCCTGCCCCGACACCAACCCCTTGAAGAGCCCCGTGCTCCAGTCCCGCCCCAGCCGCAACCGCAGCGTGCCCTCCAGCGTGCGCATGTACAGCAGGATGGTGGTGAACTTGGCCCAGTCCGGCACGAAGAAGGTCTTGAGCATGCCGAGCGGGTCCTTGACCATCGACCACAGCGCCCGCGCGGTGCGGATCAGCGGCCCGGTGCCCGGCACGTGGGGCATCATCAGGGTCCTGAAGAACCCCGAGCCCTCCTGGTAACGCACCAGCTCCAGGTGCGAGTGCTCATCGGTCTCCAGGATCGCCCCGATGGCCACGCCCTCCGACAGGTTCAGATCCCGCCGCTCGCTCACCACCCCGATGAGCGCCTCGGAGTTGGTGCGCACCTGGTACCCCAGCCGCGACGAAAGGTGGGGCAGCCCCGCGCGATGCTCCTGCAGCTTGAGCAGCAGCGGCACGGTCCCCACCACGCCCCCGGCCAGGATCACCCGGTGCGCGAGGTAGGTCCGCTCCTTGCGGGTGAAGATGGAGCGCCCCCGTGTCGCCGTCACCCGGTATCCCCCCTCGGGCAGCGCCCTGATCCAGGTCGCCTTCGTGTCGGGCTCCAGCACCAGCCCTTTCTGCTCCGCCAGGTACAGGTAGTTATAATCGAGCGTATTCTTGGCGTTGTTGCGACAGCCGATCATACAGCCGCCGCAGGCGATACACCCGGTCCGGTCCGGCCCCTCGCCGCCGAAGTACGGGTCGTCCACCGTGACGTCGGCCTCTCCCTGGAATACGCCCACCTGCGTGGGCTCCAGCTGATCCGCCTGCCCCCGGGCCTCGGCCACCTTGCGCAGCACCTCCTCTGGATCCCGCTCGATCTGGTTGGTACACGCGCCCAGCATCTGCCTCGCCGTCTCGTAGTGCGGCCCCAGCTCCGCCTCCCAGTCCGCCAGGTGGGACCAGGACGCCGCCGAGAAGAACTCCGGCTTCGGCACCGGCAGGGTGTTGGCGTACACCAGGGATCCGCCGCCCACCCCCACTCCCGTCAGCGCGGTCAGGTGCCGGAAGAAGGTCATCTTGAACAGCCCGCGCATGCCGAGCGCCGGCATCCAGAGCCACCGCCAGAGGTTCCAGTTGCTCCTGGGGAAGTCGTCCGGTCCAAGCCGCGACCCCTGCTCCAGCATCAGCACGTTGTAGCCCTTCTCCACCAGCCTGAGCGCGCTGACACTCCCACCGAAACCTGATCCGATGATCAGGTAATCCCACTGCCGCTCCGTGGTGTCCATCCCCCAATTGTACTACTGATCTTGCCACCCGGTGCTTCGATTCCCGAAGTATCACGGCGGCTCCTTCGGATTTTTCCCCATCATTTCAAGGGAAGCCAACTGGCACGCTCCCTGCAGTTTCTCGGTGGCGGAGGAAAAGATGAAAGCAACCCATTTCATGATCGGCGCCACCCTGCTCCTGTTCACCACGCCTGCCTGGGGCTGGAGCGAAAACACTCACCAGAAGATGACCGCGGACGCCGTGGGCGGGGTCAACTGGCTCGGCAAGTACCGGAACCTGAAGCCGACGTCCTTCTCTTCCATGGTGCGGGACGTGCTTGGCGATGCCTCACCCGCCGGCCCGGGCGCGATGAACTTCAAGGACGGCAAGACCCGCGCCTCGAAGCACGCCAAGTACATGAGCGACACCGCGTCCCTCAAGGACCCCACGGTGCGCGCCTTCGCCCGCAACCTGCTGCTCTCCAACCAGACCGGGTTCAAGTTCGCCATGGGGGAGCAGAAGCGCGGCCTGGACGCCCGCCAGGTCCTGGCAGGCTACAGCGGCGAGCCCGACTGGGGCATGGACAAGGGCCTCGACATCTCCAAACATCAGGGCCTGATGGGCGGCACGGATCCGAAGCAGACCTCCTCCCAGGGGTTCCGCCACATGAGCTTCCTGCTGGGCAAGTACGGCGAATCGCCCAAGCGCGCCCAGCTGTTCTTCAACCTGGGCAAGAAGGCGATCCAGAAGGGACACCCGTACTGGGGCTTCCGCATGGTGGCCTGGGGCGTGCACTACCTCGAGGACATGGGCACCCCGGTTCACACCAACATGCTCCCGACCCTGAAATACATCCGCATCAAGGGCATGGTCCGCAAGCCTGGCGCGGACGGCAAGAAGCGCTTCAACCGCCAGTTCGTCGGCGACCTGGTCAAGGGCTCCAGCCAGATCAACGCCAACTACCACTTCCTGTACGAGCACCTGGTGGACCGGGTGTACACCGGCGCGCGCGGCAAGAAGCTGGCCGCCGCGGTCAAGGGCAACGGCAAGGACGGCGGCTGGTTGTCACGCAAGTTCGCCCCCAAGACGGTGGAGGGTGTGGCCAAGCGGCGGGCCTGGTCCCGCCTCTCCACTCCGGGCATCGCCCGCAACGTGATCAAGCTGGTGGGCCAGGCGTTCCGCAAGCCCGCCCCTGGCAAGCCCGCCAACTCGGTGGTGGTGGCGGACGACAAGATGGTCCAGAAGACCATCACCAAGGTGACAAGCCGCCGCCCGGGCGAGTCGCGCAAGGCCCAGCGCGCCCGCATCAAGGCCGGCCGCAAGGTGATGCGCTCCACCGAGCGCCAGTTCCGCAAGAACGGCCGCGCGGTGCGACGCGCCATGGCCATCCTCGGCAACGGCCTGGGCCACCGCAGGTAGCCCCGCCCTCTTCGTCCCTTCGCCCGCTCCGGGCATGAATCAGATTCTGGCCCCGGCTCGCCGCTGTGCGGTAACATCTCCCCATAGCCCATGTCCGAACGAAGAGATTTCAACCGCTGGCCCATCATGGTGGAAGTGACGGTGGACTCCGCCCACACCTTCTACAAGCACCCGAGTGACAAGGTCTTCACCTGGGACATCTCCGAGGGTGGCATCTTCATCAGCGCCCATCGCCCCCAGCCTGTGGGCGCCCGGCTGCGCTTCCAGTTCACCCTGCCCGACAGCCAGGAGCCGATCACGGCGCTTGGCGAGGTCCAGTGGGTCACCGCCACCATGGAGCTGCCCGCCTTCCACCCCGGTGTGGACATGAGCAAGTCGCGGCCGTCCGGCATGGGGCTGCAGTTCCTGGAGCTCTCCGAGGGGGACTCCGACCGGATCAAGCGCTTCCTGAGCGAGCAGCGCGCGGCGGCCGTCCCGCGCGAGAAGGACCCCGAAGACTCCGAAGAGGAGTGAGCCGGTCTACTTGGCGAACGGCTTGGCCGCGATCTCCCAGGAGGTGGGCATGTGGATGATGCCTGCGCCATTGCCGCCCACGCTGTCGAGCCGCAGGGGCCGGTCCTGCCGCGCCACCACCTCTCCCGTGCCCCGCTGCACCAGCTCGGCGGCGAGCATGTAGTCCCCCTTGAGCAGCAGGAGGGCGTCATAGGTCAGCTCCAGGGTCTGCCGCCCGGGAGCCAGCTCGGTGTCCTCCATGAAGGCCCTGTGCACCGGGACCCCGTCCTGCTCCAGAGTCACGCGCAGCTCAATGCCCGACGGGTTGGCCAGCGCGCAGTCGAAGCGGGCGCAGACCCGATCCCGGGTCATGAACGCCTCCAGGTCCACCCCCTCACGGTCGGTGAGGATGATCTCGCCCAGGCGGGGCTGCTGCCCGGCGTCGGCGGTGACCTCCCCCAGGCGCCGCCAGCTGCAGTTCATGGCGGCCTTGGCCCCGCTGCGGTCCTTGAGCGCGCCCGCCACGTCGAAGACGGTTGATCCGTGCCGCACGTCGAAAGCCACCGGCGCGTCGTCCGATGGCCAGATGCCGAGGGTCACCTTGTAGCGCCCGGGCAGCAGGTTCAGCTCGTAGATGTTCAGCCGGATCTCCAGCTTGCCGGGCTCCAGCTTGCCGAAGTGCACGTTGACCCGGTCGTTGTTCATGCCGAACAGCCAGAAGTTGCGCCCCTCCGGGTTCTGGTCATTGAAGATCTGAAACCGCACCAGCGGGTTCTCCACCGGCTCCGCGATGCGGAAGCGCATCAGCACGGTCATGTACTCCCCGGTCTCGAACTCCTGCCGCTCCTCCTCCGCGATGTCCAGGAACCGCACGTCGTAGATGCGCACCGGCTGCTCCACCGACCGGGTCTCGCTGGTCTCCCCCTCCTCGACGGTGTAGGCGTCCAGGCCGAGCTCGCGGTTGATCACGATGCGGGGGATGCCCAGCCGGGTCAGCAGCGCCTCCACCTCGTTGAGGCGGCGGTTGCGCTCCTCGATGGTGTTGCCGTCCTCGGTGTACCAGGTGCCCCGCTCCTCGTCTTGCAGGAGGCCGAAGTCCTCGGGGCGCAGGTGCAGCGCCGTGCCCGGCGACACCAGGCAGGTGCCGAGGTTGACCACCCGGTGGATGTTGGCCCGGTTGCGCTCCACGAAGGCGAGGGTCTCCTCGTGCTCCACGCGGGTCTCGCCGGGGAAGCCGACGATGATGTTGATGCCGGTGTTTATCCCCGCGCCGGCGCACGCCGCGAGCACCTCCTCGGCCTGCTCGGCGTTGTAGTACTTGTTCATCAGCTTCAGCGTGGTGCTGGAGCCGCTCTCCAGGCCGAAGACCAGGGCGCTGCAGCCGCTCTTCTTCAGCGCGGCGAAGAACTCCAGGTCGAGCCCGCGCCGAACCACCGCGTAGGACCACCAGCCGATGTCCAGCCCGCGCTGAACCACGAGCTCGGCGAACTCCTTGAGCCGCTTCGGGTTGCCGTTGCAGATCAGGTCGCTGAAGTAGAAGTGGTTCACGCCGTGGCGACGGATAACGGCCTCCATCTCGTCCACGGCGTTCTTGGCCGAGCGGCTGCGGAACCGTCCAGAGATGTGGAAGTCCATGCAGAAGCGACACTGCCCGGTGCACCCCCGGGAGAAGAGGAACGGCAGCGTGGGGTCGATCTGCTGCTGGTCGTACCAGGTCAGGTCGAACTCGTCCCACGACGGGAAGGGCAGGTCGTCCAGATCGAGCAGCTTCTTCCGGAGCTCCAGCTCCTGCGAGTCGTCGTGTGCCAGGATCATCCCCGGCACCGCCCTGAGCTCGCCATGCTCCCGCCAGGCGGCCAGCGCGTCCACCAGGGTCTGCTCTCCGTCGCCCACCGCGTAGGCGTCAGCGTTGAGCCGCCCGAGGCTGCCCAGCATATGGGAGATGGAGATCTCGGGCCCGCCGAAGATGATCTTCAGCTCGGGCCGCGCCGCGCGCAGCTCCTCCACCAGCCTCACGGTGAAGTGCACGTTGCGGCTGTGCACGCTGAAGCCCACCACCGGCGCCCCCGCCGTGGTGATGCGCCGCACGAACCCCTTGACGATGGCGCCGGCACGGTCGAAGTACCGCTGCGCCACCTCCTCACCGGTGACGATGTTCTGGTTGCCTGCGTCCCACAGCTCCTGGAGCTCGGTGGTGCGGGCCAGCTTGTGCAGCTTGATGTTCAGGTCCCAGGCGGCCACCCGGAAGCCCTGATTGCGCGCGTAGGACGCGAGGTAGGCGATGTTGATGGGCGGCTGGGTCGTATCCCACGGCGGGCACATGGCCAGCAGGCAATCGAGGTGCTCCTCCTCCATCAACGCACCGGGGGCGCCGGGCTGATTTCCCCCTGCTCCAGGTTCCATGATCAAGCCTCCCTGGTCTGGACCCGCATCAAGTTGAGCATGATGCCGACCAACCTCATGACCGGCGCTGTCTCCACCCGGTCGTCCTGCTCCATGTAGTTGCACCCGCCCCGGTAGACTCGGCCTCCGCCTCTGCGGATCAGCGCGATCTCACACGGCATGCCATTGATGTAGCATGACTTGACGCTGCGCAGCCGATCCAGTTCCAGATCCTCGAGGAAGGTGAGCAGCTCGGCGTCACGGGCGAGCTGGTAGGTCGCCTGCCGTCGGGCCACCCGCCCCAGGGGTTGATCGTCGTGGAGGAAATCGATGGGCGGCCCGACCCGCGACTCCACCATGGCCACGCCCGGGGCGGCATCGGCGCCGAGGTTCAGCTCCAGCTTGCCCCAGAAGATCCGCCCGGCAGGCACCTCGGTCCCGCTGAGGTAGATGGTGTAGTCGGGCGAGCCGTCCTGCTCCCCTCGCTCGCTCGCCTGGCGCAGGTCGGCGTCGAACCCGGCCTGACCGTAGCGTCGCAGCAGCTCGGCGCGTTGCCCTGCCGAGCGCCGCTCGGTCAATCCCACCAGGTAGCTGGCGCCGGCGAGGACCCCGAAGACGCCCAGGCCCAGGGCGACCACGATGATCACGACGCCCACCACCAATGCGCCCGCGCCCTCGCTGCCGTCGGTGAAGGTGGCGTACGCCACCGCCGCCACCAGCCCGAGCGCCAGCGCGCTCACCGCAGGGATCAGGAGCCGCGGCAGCAGCTGCTCCACCCGGGTCGGGCGGCAGAAAGCGAGCAGCTCCTCGTCGGTCGTGCCCTGTATGTCAGCGGGATCCATGAGCGATTCAGGTCAGGCAAGTGGTGCCAGACAAGCCCCTAAGATCTACTTCAGCGGCCAGGCATCAGCAAGAAGTCTCGCCCATCGGAAAATTCTCAATCTACCATTCTGGCATTCTGGTTATCGGGCAGTCACGGGCCTGCGGCCCGCGTCAGCCCGATGCGAGGCTACGCCTCGCCATGTTCTTCCGCCTGGCTGCGCCAGGCTAGTGCCGACGGCCGCTACAGCGCCGTCCGCAATTTGTCATTTTGTCATCTCGTCGTTCTGGTTATCGGGCGATCACGGGCCTGCCGCCCGCGCTAGCCCGATGCGAGGCTTCGCCTCGCCATGTTCTTCCGCCTGGCTGCGCCAGGCTAGTGCCGACGGCCGCTACAGCGCCGTCCGCAATTTGTCATTTTGTCATCTCGTCGTTCTGGTTATCGGGCGATCACGGGCCTGCCGCCCGCGCTAGCCCGATGCGAGGCTTCGCCTCGCCATGTTCTTCCGCCTGGCTGCGCCAGGCTAGTGCCGACGGCCGCTACAGCGCCGTC
>CAZEFW010000214.1:0-11499 GCA_964511535.1 uncultured Myxococcales bacterium
ATCGTGTAGGGGAACGTCCCGGTGCCGGTGGCGGGGTCGAGGATGATCGCCTGCCGGTCTCGCAGGCCCTCTTTCAGCCCGAGCTTCTCGCGCAGCAGCCAATCCACCGAGCGGACGATGTACGACACCACCGGCTCGGGGGTGTAATAGACGCCGCGTGTCTCGCGCAGCTTCGGGTCGTAGGCCTTCAGGAAACTCTCGTAGAAGTGCACCACCGGGTCGCCGCTGCGCTTGCGGATGTTCGCCACCAGTTCGTCGCGGTCCACCTGCCCCAGCAGCGCGGTCAGGTCGTTCACTAGCCAGCGGAGGCGCGAGTCGAGATTGACGCCGGTGATGGTGTGGAACACTTCGCGCAGCAGCGGGCTCGAACGCGGTATCAACTCCGCCGCGCGGCGGCGCGTGAACTCGCCCTCATGGGGGAGTAGTTCGCACCGCGCCACGAAGAGACCGTAGGCGATAGTCTGCGTGTACATGTCGGCGAACTGCGCCGACTCCAAATCGGGTATCAGCACGCGCCGGAACAGTTCAAGCATTCCGTGCAGCGGCCCCTCTTTCTCTTCGGCCTCAAGCGCTTCCAGCGTCAAATCGTGAATCATCCGGCTCAACTGCGCCATGCGCTTCGCAAGCGCTTCGGGGCGGCTCGATATGACCATGCGGTGCGCGAGGAACTGCGCCAGCAGCTCGCGCACGTCGTCACTTTTGCCGCTGGGCTTGATCTTGCCGTCGGTGTGGTAGCCCAGCTCCGCGCGGCCCCGGAACTCGCCATCGACGTACCAGCGGAACTCCAGGAAATCGGTGAAAATCAGGTTCGGCAGCGCTTTGCGATAGCGCTTCAACTGCTCGCTCTTCCCCGCCTCGGTTAAATTGGCGCCCACGTCCTTGGCCTCGATGTAGCCGATGGTGCGCGCACCCTGTCGCACGACGAAATCGGGCGCGCCGCATGCCACCCGCGCCGGGGGCGGCGGGGCCCGCACCCCCCCCCCCCCCCCGGCCGGCCGCGGGGGGGGCGGGCGGGCGGGCCCGGGCGCGGGGGCGGGGGAGGTCCACGACTGCGACGACATCAAGCTCTCCAGCTTTCAGGTGGGCACCTACCCCAGCCCCACGGTGCTGGCCTACTTCAACGGCAACCCGATCAAGACCCTGCCCGACCTGTCTCGTATGACCTTCGGCACCAACGTGGACGGCATCTTCTCGGCGCTCGACATCGTGCCGGGCAAGGTGACGGTGTCGGCCGTGGGCAAGGTGGGCGGCAAGCAGGTCTCTGCCGGCGTGATCCAGGTCTCGGTCCTTCCGGACACGGTCACCACCGTCACCTTCGACGGCCTCAAGCCGGCTCCCTGAGCACCCTCTTCATCTCGGCGCTGTAGACCCCTGGCGCGTCATGGATGACCAGCGCGGGCTCCTGCTGCGGCGGGCCGGCGGAGCGCTGGCCGCCAGCGAGCACCAGGAACCGCACCGGCTCGCCCTCGGGTGAAGGCGCCACGTCCCTGACCAACCGCGGCTCCAGGCCGGCCAGCCTCAGCTCGGTCAGGACCTCCGTCCGCCGGTCCGCGGCGTGGATCATCGCCAGCTGCCCGGCGCCGCCCTCCAGCAGCCGCGCAGCTGCAGCCACCAGCTCCTGGAGGCTCAGGGCCACCTCGTGGCGCGCCATGGCGAGCTGGGGATCCGGGCTTGGGCGCCCGCGGTCCAGCCTGAAAAAGGGCGGGTTGCTCACCACCAGCCGCGCCGGGGCGCCCGCGTCCGCGGCCTGCAGGGCGCGCAGGTCCTGCTCCACCAGGCGCGCGCGCTGCGACAGGCCGTTGAGCATGATGTTCTGCCGCGCCAGGGCGGCCAGCTCCGCCTGCAGCTCCACCAGCGTGACAGCGCAGCCTTCGTTGCGCGCGGCGAGCAGGAGCCCCACAACCCCGCACCCGGCGCCCAGATCGCAGATGGGGCCCCCACCCTCGTCGAGGAAGCGCCCGGCGAAGTGCGCGAGGATCAGCGCGTCCACGTTGAACCGGTAGCCCCGCGCCGGCTGCCTCAGCATCAGCTCCCCGCGGCAGATCTGGTCCGTCGTGTGGTTCAAACCTGGATCGCCCCCTGGCGCAGCAGCCGCTGCTGGCCGCCCACGAAGGAGACCACCGTGCTCGCAGGGGCATCCCGGACGCCGTCGTCCAGCACCAGCGCCACGCCGGCGAGGCGCGCCTGGCCGGCGGTGGTGGCCGCCGCCGCGCCGCTCAGGTTGGCGCTGGTGGCCGTGAGCGGGGATTGCACCCGCTCAATCAGGCCCGCCACCACAGGGTCGGAGGAGACGCGGACCCCGACGCCGCCGCCGGGGCCCAGCAACCAGGGGTTCAAGTCGGCGCGCGCCTGCAGCACCAGAGTCAGCGCTCCGGGCCAGTGGCGCTCTGCGAGCCCAACGGCCGCCGACGGGATATCGGTCACCAGCTCCCCGGCCATGCCGAGGTCTCGCACCAGCACCGGGATCGGTTGCCCTCGCGGTCGGCCCTTGATGGCAGCCACCGCCTCCACCGCCTGCTCCTCGGTGGCCAGCGCCAACAACCCATAGAGCGTCTCCGTGGGGCCAGCCACCACTGCCCCGTCGAGGATGGCGGTCGCGGCGCGCGCCAGCCCCTCCTCGTCGGCGGCGATGACCTGTGGCAGGGCGTCCATCCCTGAATCCTACTCGAAACTGTGGGGGGATCCTTCGACTAACAGCTACCGACTACCGACTACCGACTACCGACTACCGACTACCGACTTCTTAACCCAGGGAACCGTCCGCGGCGGCGAGCATCTTCATCTTGAGCAGCCCGCGCACCTCAACCTGCCTGATGCGCTCCCGGGTGAGGTTCATGATCTCCCCGACCTCCTCCAGGGTGATGCCGCCCTTGGCTGCCACGTCCAGCGAGCAGGTCTGGGCCATCTCGTCCACCTGGAGGTGGGGGAAGTTCAGCTTGATCGACCCGGTCTCGGGGTTCACGTCGAGGTACAGGTGGTACTTGCAGGAGACGAAGGGGCACGGCCGGGGGCCGGTGGCGCACTCTTCACGGCACTGGGGGCGGCGGTAGTGCATGTACTTCTGCAGCTCGGCGCCCTGGCGCATCTCTTCGCGGGTCAGGCGCTTCATCGCGATGGTGCGGCTCCGGGGCCTGTCCCGACGACGCGGCCGGCGGCGCTTGTGGCTCTTGGCCGGCACCGGCTCGGGGGTCTCCTCACCGGCAGGGGCGGCAGCGATCCCCTTGGTCGGCTCGTCGGGCTGGGCCTTCTTGGTGGCGCTGGACGGGTTCTTGGCTTCCATTGTGGTCTCCTGCTGGCTGGCGGTGGCGGCTTTGGCTTTCATCTATCTCTTGAGGGAGCGGCGGCTGGTCAGACCTCCGCCCCCGACGACGTTCAGGTCTTTCTCGGGCCAGACCAGGCGGGTCTCCAGCTGCTGAACCTGGCGGATCAGGTCGCCGGCGGTGCGCCTGGCCTGGGTGATGTCCTGCTCGAGGCCGGCCTGCTGTGACCGGTCGAAGCGCGGGTTGGCGGCCTCCCGGAGGAACCCGTTGAACAGGTCCTCGACGGCGGCCTCGATCTGCTCGATCTGCTCCTTGTAGTTACTGAAGCTGCGCTGAATCTCCTCGATGGTGTAGGAGCTGCGCATCAGCCGCTTGATGGTGTTGATGCGGCGCACCGCAGCGCAGGGGTAGATGCCCCTGGAGCCCTTGTGCTTCCCCTTGGAGCCGACGCGGCGGCAGCGAGGCACCAGGCCGAGCTGCACATACTTCCTGAAGGTGGCCTCGGAGAGCCGGGCGCCGCTCTTTTGAAATATCTGAAGGATTTGAGCAGAGGTCAGGCCCTCCGGGTGGGCCCGCTCGATACGGAGGATTTCACGCTCGGTGAGGATGCTTTTTTTGGTCCCCGGCAACCCTTGCTCCTCTTGGCCCCGCCTGGGGGCTTCTCCTCGCCTCCGTCCCAGGTCATGCGCGCGCCGCCCCTGTGGCGGCCTCTGGACGCACCTGCCCTGTCGTGGTCTCCCGGTCTGCCTTCCCCCGGTACCGAATACAGAAATTGGAGGCCACTATATTGCTTAAATTAAGTACTATCTATCTGATTGAATATATCGAGGATATTCCAATCAATATAAGACTGTCAACCAAAAAAATAACAAGATCAAGCACTTACGCTGTTCGCTTGTTCAGTGGATTCACGAATGCTGACAGAAATCGCGCATATCGGCCGCCGGATCCGCTGGCGCTGGATCCATGCACCTGGATCCTCGTGGTCATTTTGGATCCGACGCGCTGGATCCATTGCGCGCCGTCGGCCCGCCCGCTGCCGCCTCCCCTGGCGAGGGCTTCTCAGGGGTCCCAGCGGCGCCTGATGGTGGCCGGCTCCGGCCCCGGCCGAACCTCCACGTTGACCCGCTCTCGCCGCCCCAACTCCGGGTTGTGGAGCTCCACCCTGTGCGCGCCCGACCGAAGCTGCAGCCCGGTGACCGGCGTCACGCCGACGGCCTTGCCGTCCACCTTGACCCGCGCCCAGGGGGAGACGAAGACGTTGAGCTTGCCGCGTCGTCGGCGGGCCACAGGAGGCGCGGCCGGCGTCCGCGGCTTGCGCCGCGTCCGCGCGTCGGGGCGCTCCCGGCGTGCGTCGGGCCGTGGGGGTCGCCCTGCCCCGTCCTGGCCCCGCTGTTTGGCCTGGGCGGGGTCAGCGGGAGGGGAGAGGTCTGGACCCGCGTCCGGGGGTGCGGTCCGGGCCGCGGCCGCGCTCGGGGTTGTTCCGAGGACCAGCCGCACCGCCGTCGTCTTGCCGAGCACCACGTCCTCGGTCACCGCCCTGGGGCCCTCCCCTGCGCGAACCCGCACCTTGCTGCCGCTGGCGCCGCGAAGGGTCAGCGGCGCGCGGCCCAGGGGGAACCCCTCCGCCGCGACGGTCGCCCCGGGAGGATCGGTTCGAACGGCCAGCTCAACGGCATCCTGCATGGAGGCCGGCCCCGTGCCGGGGCTCGCCAGCAGCCACCACGCGGCCACGCCTGCCACAGCGGCCGCGCCCGTGGCGCCCGCCGCCAGGGCCCCGGGGCGGCGGCGCGGTCGCGGCGCCGCGCGCTGGAGCTGCTCCTCCTGCGGCGCTGGTGTGGATGGTGGCGCAGGAGGTGCCGGGCGCACTTCGCCGGCGACGTCCGCCGGCGAGGTGGCGGGCTCGGTGGGGGACTCGGCGGCGGCGTCTGCGCCGGGGACAGTCTCCCCCCTGCGCTCTCGCTGGGCTTCCTCCGGGAAGAGGCGGCGCATGAACTCCCCGGTGGTGGTGGCGTCCGAGACATCCGTCATGCGGCTCAGATCGGACAGGGCGTCCATGGCCCCGGCGTAGCGCGCCCCGGGGCTGGCCGCCAGCAGGGTCATCACGATGGTCTCGAGGTCACGGTCCACCCCGGGGACGAACGTCGAGGGGCGCGGCACGTTGGCCCGCTGGACCTTGGCGAACAGCTCGGCCTGGGTGTCCCCCTGATAGAGCCTCCGGCCGGTGATCAGCTCCCAGAGGATTATCCCGAGGCTGAACAGATCCGAGCGCGCGTCCACCGGCTCGCCGCTGATCTGCTCCGGGGACATGTAGGGCAGCTTCCCCTTGACCGAGCCGGTGCGAAACGTGGAGGCCAGGGCCGCCACCTTGGCGATGCCGAAGTCGGCGATCTTCACCTCACCGGTGAACGAGATGAGGGAGTTGTGCGGCGAGATGTCCCGATGCACCAGCCCCATGGGCTGCCCGCGCTCGGTGCGCGTGTGCGCGTAGTGCAGCCCCTTGAGGATCTCGGCGCCCACGTGGCGGCAGAGGCTCGACGGCAGCGGTATCTCTCGTCGGTGGGCCGCGTGGATCGCGCGGTGGAGGTCCTGGCCGTGTACATACTCCATGGCGATGAAATAGACGTCGTCCACATGGTTGAAGTCGAAGATCTGGACGATGTTGGCGTGCTGGAGCCGGGCCGCCAGGCGGGCCTCCTTGATGAACAGGCCCACGAACTCTGGATCCTCGTTGAACACCGGCAGGATCCGCTTGATCACCACCTCCTTGACGAAGCCGGCCGCGCCGTGGACCCGCGCCTCGAACACCTCGGCCATACCACCGACGCCGATGCGGCGAACGAGCTCATAGTTTCCAAAGGTCTCACTCATGGTGATGTGGGCATTTTAAGGGGTCGGGGCCCAGGTGGGCCAGAAACCCTGTGCTAACCTGAGGTCCATGCCACGCGCCTCCCTGCTGCTCGCCCTGGGCGTCACGGCCCTGCTCTCGCTTCCTCCGGCGCCCGCTGCCGCCTACGGAGACGACGCGATCCTGCGGGACCGGCTCCACGGCATCACGCTTCATGCCCCGTACGGTTGGCACCTGCACCGCCAGAACGGCTACCCGAACCTCAGGGCCCTGCTGGTGTCCAGAGACGGCGTATCAACCATCAGCCTCACCGTGGGGCACCTGCGACCGGGCCAGACCCTCGCCAAATACGTCAAGGAGAACTGCATCGCCCTGGGCCAGGTGGGGCTCCAGGCCGTCAGGTGTGGGGTGCCGGCCAAGGCCCACCCCGGGTGGCTGGTGCTGGAGGCCCGCGCCCTGTCGCCGGCGCGGCGGGTGGAGCAGCTCTACCGCGCGGTCTCGGGCAAGACCGTGATCCTCACCCTCTCGGCGCCCTCGCGCGGCAAGTGGGGCCCCCGCTCGTCTGCCCTCTGGCGGGTGCTCGACTCCCTGGTCATAGCGCCCCGGGACATTGACAAGGCTCAGCCCGACGTCATCCGGGCCACCAGCAGCAAGGCGCGCGCCGGCGAGAAGCCGGAGGAGAAACCCGGCAAGCCCGGGGACGACTCCCAGGACGGCGCCGGCCCGCCGCTCCCTGAGCTGGAGACCGCCCCGCTCAAGGAGCAGGACGCGCCCCCGCCTGAAGACCTCCCCGAGCTGTAGCGCTGGCGCCAGGCGCGAAACTTGCTCCGACCGCTGCCCGGGGTACGATCATGAACATGCGTCGGTCGTTGCTCCTGCTTTGCCCTCTCGTCATTAGCTGCGTCGGACCCGGCATGCTCACCGACGGCAGCTCGGTGGCCGTGGGGACCCACTCGCGCGGCGTGCTGCGCAACGGCGCCACCCTGCCCTTCAGGGGTGACGGTTACTTCATCCCGAGGCGATGGCAGGAGCGCAAGCGAAACTACGGCACCGAGGAGCTGGTGCACCTGATCGTGCGCGCGGCGCGGTCTGTGGATCGGCAACACCCGGGCGGCACCCTCGGCGTGGCAGACCTGAGCCCCAGGGGCGGCGGGTCCACACCCGAACATCGGTCTCACCAGAACGGGCGCGACGTGGACCTGATCTTCTACCTCACCGACATGAAGGGGAAGCCCCAGGTGCCCCGGGCCATGCTCTACTACGACAAGGAGGGGCTGACCCTCCCGCCCGGGCAGCAGGACGGCGGCTACGGCGCGAAGAAGAAGGCGCCGAAGGAGCAGGAGAAGAAGGCCGAGGACGCCACCGAGGAGAAGCACGAACCGAAGAAGTTCGACCTGCCGCGCAACTGGGCCCTGGTCAAGGCGCTGATCACCGATCCCGAGGTGCCGGTGCAGTGGATCTTCCTCGGCAAGCCCATCGCGCGCATGCTCGTGGCTTACGCCAAGAAGAAGAAGGAGCCCGAGGCGATCATCTCCCGGGCCGAGGTGCTGCTGCACCAGCCCTCCGACTCCCTGTCACACATGGATCACATCCACCTGCGAATCTACTGCTCCCTGCCGGATCGGCGCCTCGGCTGCATCGACCGGGGGCCGCCGCGCTGGTTCAAGAAGGACCTGAAGTATGTGGACCAGCCCCCCTACCGGGTGGAGCTGCCGAAGGATGTGTCTGAGCTGATGTTGAGCCCGATGCCGCTGCTGTAAACGGCTTGAGACTTGAGACTTGGGGCTTGAGGCTTGGGACTTGGGGCTTGGGGCTTGAGGCTTGAGGGGAAAGTGTTGGGCCGCTTCGCGGCCCTGGCTTGGGTCGGGGATGGGGCCCCCGAATGCCAGAGTGCCAGAACGCCGAACTGCCAGAACGGATAGCTTGTGAGACTTGAGGCTTGGGCTTGGGGCGTTACCCCTCAAGCCTCACCACCTCAAGCCTCAAGCCCGGGTGAGCGAAGCGAACCCTCTACTTCGACTCCTCGAACTCCGCGTCGATGACGCCGTCCTTGTTGCCTTCGCCGTTGCCGCCATCGGCGGGCGGCGGGGGCTCGGCGCCGGGAGCCTCGCCCGGGGCACCGCCCGGAGCGGCGCCGCCGGCGGCGCGGTACATGGCCTCGGCCATCTTGTGTGAGGCCTTGGTCAGGTTGTCGATGGCCGCGTTGATCTCGCCCACGTCACCGCTCTCCAGCGCCTTGCGGCCCTGCTCCATGGCGGACTCCAGGCTGGTCTTGTCCTCGGCGCTGACCTTGTCCTTGTTCTCCTCAAGCAGCTTCTCGGTCTGGTAGACCATTGAGTCGAGCTTGTTCTTGGCCTCGATCTCCTCCTTGCGCGCCTTGTCCTCGGCCTCGTGCTCCGACGCCTCGGCGACCATCTGCTCGATCTCGCCGTCGTCCAGGCCGGAGGAGGCGGTGATGGTGATGGTCTGCTTCTTACTGGTCGCCTTGTCCACCGCCGTCACGTTGACGATGCCGTTGGCGTCGATGTCGAAGGTGACCTCGATCTGGGGCACGCCGCGCGGGGCCGGCGGGATGCCGTCCAGGTGGAAACGGCCGAGGGTGCGGTTGGCGTTGGCCATGGGCCGCTCGCCCTGCAGCACGTGCACCTCCACCGAAGGCTGGCTGTCCGCCGCCGTGGAAAAGATCTCGCTCTTCTTGGTGGGGATGGTGGTGTTGCGCGGGATGAGCGTGGTCATGACGCCGCCCAGAGTCTCGATGCCGAGGCTCAGCGGGGTCACGTCCAGCAGCAGGATGTCGCTCACGTCGCCGCCCAGTACGCCGGCCTGCACGGCCGCGCCCAGGGCGACCACCTCGTCCGGGTTCACGCCGCGGTGGGGCTCCTTGCCGAAGAACTCCTCCACGCGCTGGCCCACAAGCGGGATGCGCGTGGAGCCGCCCACCAGCACGGCCTCGTGGATGTCCGCCGGGCTCTTGCCCGCGTCGGCCAGCGCCTTGCGGCACGGCTCGATGGTGCGGTCGATGATGTCGCCCACCATGCGCTCGAACTGGGACCGACTCAGCTTCATCAGCAGGTGCTTGGGCCCCGAGGCGTCAGCGGTGAGGAACGGCAGGTTGATCTCGGTCTCCGACACCGAGCTCAGCTCGATCTTGGCCTTCTCGGCGGCCTCCTTGAGGCGCTGCAGGACCATCTTGTCCTTGGAGACGTCGATGCCCTGGTCCTTCTGGAACTCCTCGGCCAGCCAGTTCATGATCCGGTCGTCGATGTCATCGCCGCCCAGGTGGGTGTCGCCGTTGGTGCTGACCACCTGCACCACGTTCTCGCCTACCTCCAGGATGGAGATGTCGAAGGTGCCGCCGCCGAAGTCGTAGACCGCGATGAGCTCGTCCCGCTTCTTGTCCAGACCGTAGGCCAGGGCCGCCGCGGTGGGCTCGTTGACGATGCGCTTGACCTGCAGGCCGGCGATGCGGCCCGCGTCCTTGGTGGCCTGACGCTGGGAGTCGTTGAAGTACGCCGGCACGGTGATGACGGCCTCGCTGACCTCCTCGCCCAGGTAGTCCTCGGCGGCGCGCTTGAGCTTCTGCAGCACCTTGGCCGAGATCTCCGGCGGGCTGTAGCGCTTGTCGTTGATCTCAACGTGGGCATCGCCGTTGGGGGCGCGCACGACGTTGTAGGGCACGCGATCCACCTCGGTGCCCGCCTCGTCGAACTTCATGCCCATGAAGCGCTTGATGGAGAAGACGGTGTTCTCGGGGTTGGTGATGGCCTGGCGCCGGGCGATCTGCCCCACCAGGATCTCGCCCTTGTCGTCGAACGCCACCACCGAGGGGGTCAGCCTGCCGCCCTCCTCGTTGGTGATGATCTTGGGCTCCTTACCTTCCATGACGGCCACCACCGAGTTGGTGGTGCCCAGGTCGATTCCAATCATCTTGGCCATTTGTCAGCCTCCGGTATATGTGGTGCCGGCTATCCAGTGGCTCAGCCCTGGGCGGCGTTCTTGGGTATGTGTGTTTGACGCGCTGCGCCGTTTGTCGTCCGGCCAAAAACGTAAGCACGCTGCCGGGGCTGTCAACACCGTGGGTTTTAGGATTTTTGCCGGATTGGGGGGGAGCGGGGAGGTTTTAGAAGCTGGGGCCGGGCTGGTAGCCGGCTGGGGGCTCGCCCACCTCGTCGGGCAGCGGATCCGCCTTCTCGCCGCTCAGCACCATTTCGAGCACCTCGTCCACCCGCTTGACGAACCGGATCTCCATCTCATCCTTTGCCTGATCCGGGATGTCCACGAGATCCTTTCTGTTTCGCTCGGGAAGCAGGACGCTGCGGATCCCCGCCCGGTGGGCCGCCAGCACCTTCTCCTTGATGCCTCCCACCGGCAGCACCGCCCCGCGAAGGGTGATCTCCCCGGTGACCGCCACGTCCGCACGCACGCACTCGTTGCGCAGCAGCGAGGCGATGGCGATGAACAGGGTGATGCCGGCAGATGGGCCGTCCTTGGGGATGGCCCCGGCCGGGATATGAATGTGCACGTCATGCTTGTCGAGGAAGCCCTCGCGAATACCGAGCTCCTCGGACCGTGAGCGCACGTAGCTCAGCGCCGCCTGGGCCGACTCCTTCATCACATCGCCCAGCTGGCCGGTGAGCACCATGTTGCCCTTGCCCGGCATCTGGGTCGCCTCCACGAAGATGATGTCGCCGCCCACCGGCGTCCAGGCCAGGCCAGTGGCCACGCCCGGCTCCGCGGTACGGTCAGCAACCTCGGACAGGAACTTCTGCGGCCCGAGGAAGTCGCCCAGGTTGTCCTTGGTGATGGGCGCCAGGGCGTCCTCCTGCTCCTCGGCCACCTTCACCGCGCAGCCGCGGATGACGTTAGCCACCTCGCGCTCCAGGTTACGCACGCCGGCTTCGCGCGTGTGCGACTCGATGATCTCGGCCAGCGCGTCGTCCTCGAACGCCAGCTGCTCCGGGGTCAGGCCATGCTCCTCCAGCTGCTTGGGAACCAGGAACTGCTTGGCGATCTGCATCTTCTCGTCGCGGGTGTAGCCTGGCAACTCCAGGATCTCCAGCCGGTCGCGCAGGGCGGGCGGCACCGGATCCATGAAGTTGGCCGTGGCGATGAACATCACGCGGGACAGGTCGTAGGGCACCTCGAGGTAGTGGTCCGAGAAGGCGTAGTTCTGCTCCGGATCCAGCACCTCCAGCAGCGCCGAGGCCGGGTCGCCGCGAAAGTCATGGCCGAGCTTGTCGATCTCGTCGAGCATGAACACCGGGTTGATGGTGCCGGCCTTCTTCATGTTCTGAATGATGCGCCCCGGCAGCGAGCCCACGTAGGTGCGCCGGTGGCCACGGATCTCGGCCTCGGCGCGCACGCCGCCCAGAGAGACCCGGATGAACTCGC
>CAZEFW010000215.1:0-11410 GCA_964511535.1 uncultured Myxococcales bacterium
TGGTGTTCATCGATTACCTCCCCTGCTTCAGGTCTGCCAGGATCTTGTCCCGCACTTGCTGGCCGGAGAGTATCACCATCGGCATACCGCCTCCGGGGTTCACGCTGCCTCCGACGAAGTAGAGGTTGTCGTACTTCTCGCTCCGCTTGGGCGCCTTGAGCCCGAGGTTCTTGAACCGGTCCGCCACCACGCCGTAGATGGCGCCCTTGTTGCTCAGGTACATGCGCTGGATGTCGTCGGGGGTGAGCATGTGCTCCACCACGATGTGCTTGCGCAGGTCGGTCAGCCCCATGCGCTCCAGCTTGTCGTACACCCGCTCCTTGAGGGCCAGGTAGTCTCCCTCGGAAAAGGGCGGGTCCTGGATGTGCGGGATGTGGGGCAGGATCTTGATGATGTGGTGCCCCTCCGGCGCGATGGAGCGGTCGGAGTGGGTGGCGTTGACCAGGTAGATGGTGGGGTCCCGGGGCAGCACCTTCTTCTTGAACACCGCGTCGTAGTGCTCCTGCTGGTCCTCGGCGAAGAAGAAGCAGTGGTGGCGCAGCTGCTCGTACTCGCGGTCCACGCCGAGGTGGATCACCAGCCCCGAGCAGGCCGGCTCGAACTTCTCGTACCGCTTGAGGAAGGCGCTGTCCTCGCCGAGCAGGCGGTCGTAGGCCGGGATCACCTCCATGTTGGAGACCACCAGGTCGGCCTCGGTGGTGGTGCCGTCGGCAAGCCGCAGGCCGGTGACCCGCCCGTCGCCGCGGTTCAGCCCGGTGACCTCGGTGGCGAGGTTCACCTCCACGCCCAGCTCCTCCAGCAGCTTCTGCAGCCCCCGGGCCAGGTTGTACATGCCGCCGGTGACGTACCACAGGCCCCAGCCGATCTGGGAGTAGAGCATCAGGTTGAGCACCGCCGGCGCGTCGTAGGACGACGAGCCGACATACTTGATGAAGAAGCCGAGCATCTGGCGCCAGTGCGGCTCCTGGATGTACTTGTTGACCCCCCGCTGCATGGACCGGGTGAAGTCGAGCCGGTGCAGCACGGCCAGCGGGTTGTGCCCCCTGATGATCTCCAGCGCGGAGTCGTCGCCGCGGTCGAAGATGGTCTCGCCGGAGAACTTGTACAGCCGGCGGGAGTACTCCACGAAGTCGTAGTACCCCTCCACCAGGTCGTCGTCGAACCGGCTCAGCTCGCGCTCGGTGTTGATGAAGTCGCCCCACAGGTCGATGACCGTGCCGTCCTCGAAGAAGGAGCGCCACTGGGGCTCCACCGGCTCCAGCGGCACGTAGTCCTCCATCTTCTTGCCCACCCGCTCGAACAGGGCGCGAAAGATCTGCGGCAGGATCAGGATGGATGGGCCGAGGTCGAAGCGGAAGCCGGCCAGCTCCAGCTGGTTCAGCTTGCCGCCGAGGTGGGCGTTCTTCTCGAACAGCGCCACCGGGAAGCCCTCGGCGGCCAGGGACGCCGCCGCGGAGATGCCGCCCAGGCCGCCGCCCACCACGGCGATGCGTTGGTTTCGAGTTGGATTCATGTTGTCCCCTCCCGTGTGGTTCAGGACCGGAAGAGCGCGCCGAGCAGCTGCCGGCCCCGGTCCACGAGCCCGCCGCCGTGGCGGGCCGCGATGAATGCCTCCACCGCGCGGATGGCGGTGCGTCCGTAAGGAAACCAGTTCACCTCGCGGTCGGCGGTGCCGGCGCTCTGCACCAGCGCCACCGGCTCGGAGAAGGCGAGCAGCCCCTCGGGGCCGTGGTAGCGGCCCATGCCGCTCTGCTTGACGCCCCCGAACGGGAGGTGCGGGTTCCCGATGTTCTTGAGCACGTCGTTGATGGCCACGTTGCCCACCTGGAGCCGCGCGGCGACCCTGCGGCACCGCTCGGCGTCGCCGCTGAACACCGCGGCGTTCAGGCCGTAGCGGCTGTCGTTGGCAAGGGCCACCGCTTGCTGCTCATCGTCGAAGGCCATCACCGGCAGCAGCGGCCCGAAGGTCTCGTGGCGCATCACCTTCATCTCGTGGGTCACGTCTGCCAGGACCATGGGGTGGACCCGGTTCCCCTCCACCCGGCGCGGGGTGAGCAGCCGCGCGCCCCGGGCCAGGGCGTCGTCCAGGTGGTCCATGACCGTGTCGACCTGCTCCGGGCGGATGAGCGGCCCGAGGTCCGCGTCGACGCCCTGGCCCAGGCGCAGCCGCTGCGCGCCGGCTGCTGCCTGCTGACAGAAATCCCGGTACAGCGGCCGCTGCACGTAGCAGCGCTCCACCGACACGCAGGTCTGCCCCGCGTTGGACATCGCGCCGTACAGCGCCGCGTTGACCGCGCGCGGCATGGGCGCGTCGTCGAAGACGAGCATCGGGTCCTTGCCCCCGAGCTCCAGCTCCACCGGGATCAGCCGCTCGGCCGCCGCGGCCATGACCTGGCGGCCGGTGGCCACGCTGCCGGTGAAGAACACCTTGTCCGGCCCCTCGGCCACCAAAGCCCGGCCCACCTCCGGCCCGCCCTGGAGCACCTGCAGCAGGCCGGGCGGGCCGCCCGCCCGGGACCAGAGGTCCTGGATCAGCGCCCCCACCGATGGGGTGACCTCGGACGGCTTGAGCAGCACGGCGTTCCCCGCGGCCAGGGCGAACAGCGCCGGCACCAGGGAGAGCTGCAGCGGGAAGTTCCACGGCGCGATGACCGCCACCACGCCGAACGGGCGGTACTCCACCCACGACCGACAGCCGCGGTACAGCAGCGGCGAGGGGCGCTCCTGCGGCGCCAGCACCTCGGGGCAGCGGCTCTCGCAGTAGGCCAGCATCTCCAGGGTGACCATCAAGTCCCCAGCGAGCGCCTCGACATGGACCTTGCCCGTGGCCCGCACCACCGCCTCGGTGATCTCCTCCACGGCCCCGGCCATGGTCTTGCGCAGGGCGGCCAGCAGGGCCACCCGGGCAGGGATCCCGGCCGCCGCGTAGGCGGCCTGCGACTCGCGCGCCCGGGCCATGGCCGCGCGGATGTCCGTCGGGGACGCCTCGGCGTACCGTCCGATGGTGGCACCGGTCAGGGGATCTCGGCCCTCGAGGTCAGGCATGGTCGTTGGTATGAAGCTTACCCTTCTCGCGCGCCGGCGCTACTGCTCAAGCCGCACCTTGACCACGGCCTCCTTGCCCGCCCGCACCGTGACGTTCATCTTTTTGGTCACCTTCAGATCGGCGTTCTCCAGTACCAGTCGGTGCCGGCCCTCGTACGCCTCCACGGGCTTCAGGGGCGTGGTGCCGAGCACCTTGCCGTTCAGGCTGACCTTGGCCCACGGCCGCACCATGATGCGGATGGTGCCCTGGCGCGGCTCGATGTTGAGCCGCTGGTGTCCGCCCGGGGCCACCGTGAACGTGCGCGCCACGCGGAAGCCGAGCTTGCGGTTGCGGATGATGACCCGGTGCTTGCCGGCCGGGATCTCTTTGTCCCGCAGCGGGGTCTTGCCCAGCAGCTTCCGGCCCAGCAGCACCTCCCCCGCCGGCGTGCATGCCACGCTGAGCCGGGCGCTCTGGCCGGCCTGCTTCGGGGCAGGGGTGGGGGTGGGCTTGGGCGCCGGGGTGGGCTTGGGCGCCGGGGTGGGCTTGGGCGCTGGAGTGGGCTTGGGCGCCGGTGTGGGCTTGGGCGCCGGTGTGGGCTTGGGCGTCGGGGCGGGCTTGGGCGCCGGGGTGGGCTTGGGCGCGGCCCTGTCCGGCTTGGCGCCGCTGCCGACGTCGGCCAGCGTTGGCGGGGCCTGGTCGGCCGGCGGCGCTGCCTGCTGATCGACGGCTGGCTCGTCTGCCCCCTGGTCCGCGGCCGCCGCCCCGGGGGCAGCGCCGGGGCCCTGGTCAGCAGCGGCCACCGGCACGCCGGTGCCGGGCTGCTCGGTGGGGGTCAGCCCCAGGAAATAGGCGGCCGCACCGCCGCCCACAACCAGCACCAGCAGCGCCACCCAGAGGCCCGCGCGGCTCTTGCGCTGTGGGGCGGGCTTCAGCGGAGGCGTCACGCCCTCCATGGGCCGGACGTTGGTCTCGGCCACGTCGAGGCCGTCGAAGTCGTTTTCGTCGGTGGTCCCCGGGACGATGGCGGGTTCGTCCGTGCCGGCGGAGGGGGTGGACATGCGCGGCTCGGTGATCTGGTTCTCCAGCGGCCCGCCCATCTCGCCGTCCGGGTCGGTGGCCTGGTCGGTTCGAAAGCCCACCTCGGCGTCGTCTTCCATCTCCGGGGGAGCCTCTTTCGGCTCGCCGGGAACCGGCGGTGGCTTGGCCGGCGTGCTGGCCGCCTCGTCGTCCTCCTCCTCGAGGACCTCGTCGGGCTCCAGCTCCGGCACGCCTTCGTCCGCGATGATGGTCTCCTCGAGCACCCCCTCCTGTTGCTCACCCGCGTCGTCGGTCGTCTCCGCCCCGGGCTCCTCCTCGTCCGGCAGCTCCTCCCCGACCACCGTCTCCTTGAACATCTCCGGGCCGTCTGGCGTGCCGGCGGTCCCGATGGCGGGGGTCGGCACGCGCGGGATGGGCCCCGTGCGCGGGGCTGAGAGCTCGCCGGAGGGCGAGCTGCTCGCGTCGGCTTCCCCGTCGACCTGTTCGCCGATCTTGCGCGCTTCGGGAGGCGTCCCGGTGCTGACGCCCGACAGCGCCTGGTACCTGTCGCGCAGCTCGTCCTTGCCCGGCGGGAAGGCCTCATCCATGAACCGCGCCAGGTTGTACGGCATCACCGCGGTGCCCGTGGCCAGCAGATGCCCCTCCAGGTCGATCTGCAGCTCGGCAGCGCTCTGGTAGCGCTGGTCCCGGTCCTTGTGCAGCGCCTTGAGGATGATCCGCTCAAGCTCCTCGGGCAGGTCGGGCACGATCTCGGTGGGGCGCGGCGGCGGGAGGTTGACGATGCGATCGATGAGCTGCGCGTGATTGTCGCCCTTGAAGGGCAGCATGCCGAGCAGGAGCCGAAAGAGAACAATGCCGAGGCTGAAGATGTCAGCGCGGCTGTCCAGCTTCTCGCCGCGGATCTGCTCCGGGGACATGTAGCGGTACTTGCCCCGCAGCGCGCCCACGCTGGTGTGGCTCTCCAGGTGGCGGGCCTTGGCGATGCCGAAGTCCACCAGCTTCACCTGCCCGGTGTAGGTCAGCAGGATGTTCTCCAGCGACACGTCCCGGTGGATCACCTCGAGGTTGTTGCCCTGGGGACCGGTGAGGCTGTGGGCGTACTCCAGCGCGGAGCAGGCGTCGCTGATGATCCGGATGGCGATGGGCTGGGGCAGGGTCTTGTCCTCATCCTCCAGGGTGAGCATGATTCGCCGCAGGTTCAGCCCGTCGATATACTCCATGGCCATGTACTGGATCTCTTCGTCATCCGCGCGATCCACGCCGAAGTCGAAGATCTGCACCACGTTGGGGTGGTTGAGCAGAGCGGCCAGCTTGGCCTCGTTGTGAAACATGTTGAGGAACTCGGGATCCTCGGCCAGGTGGGGCAGGATCACCTTGAGCACCAGCAGCTTCTGGAAGCCGGACGGACCCGACTGGCGCGAGAGGTAAACCTCGGCCATTCCACCCGTGGCGAGCTTGCCCAGGATGGTGTAGCGGGAAAGGACGGTCCCGGCCTCTAGTAGGGCCATGGGGCGAGTCTACTCCAACAGCGGCAAATATGGAAAATTATGGGGGGTAGGGCAGGTGAATGACCCGGATTGTGTGGTTGTTGTAGTCGGCCACGAACACCCGCCCCTTGCCCAGGAAGCTGCGCAGCGAAATGCCCGCCGGGTAACGGAACTTGGCCTGCAGGGCAGGGCCATCCTTGTAGCCGTTGGTGCCGTCCCCCGCCAGGGTGGAGACCACGCCCTTGCGGATCAGCCGCACCCGGTAGTTCTGGTAGTCGGCCACGTAGACCTTTCCCGTGGCGCCGATGGCGATGTCAGCGGGCTGGTTGAACCTGGCAATGTTGGCCGGTCCGTCCTGGAAGCCGGCGGTGCCCGCGCCGGCCAGGGTGGTGACCGTATAATTGGCCGACTTGGGATCGATGACCCGGATCTTGTGGTTGTACATGTCGGCCACGTACAGCTTGCCGTTGTACAGTTGGATCCCTGTTGGGTACCTGAAGCGGGCCAGGGCCCCGGCGCCGTCTGTGGATCCTTGAGCGCCAGGGGAGCCCGCGATGGTGCTCACCAGGCCCTTGTAGATGCGGCGGATGGTGTGGTTGAACGTGTCGGCCACGTACAGCCCTGTGGCGCCACAGGCCACTCCGGAGGGGAGGTTGAAGCTGGCCGCCATGGTGGTGCCGTCGCTGGACCCCTTGGAGCCGCTGCCCGCGTAGGTCGCCACCTTGTTGGCCGAGGTGCTGATCTTGCGGATCCTGTGGTTGTCGCGATCTGCCACGTAGATTTCGTACAGGCCGGACCGGCAGATCTGGTACGGCTGGTTGAACTTCGCTGAAGCGCTGGGGCCGTCCACATGGCCCGCCACCTTGTGGGTGCCGGCCAGGGTGCTGTAGGTGGAGCCGGTGACGGTCTTGATGGAGTGGCCGAACAGATCGGCGATGTAGACCGTGTTCCACCCGGTGGCCAGCACGTCCCTGGGATAGTTGAAGGTCTTGTACGGCACCATGCTGGTCACCGTGATGCCGCCCGTGCTGGCCTTGTCCGGGGTGATCTTCTTGTCCAGCGCGATCTTCTTGTCCGGGGCGATCTTCTTGTCCGGGGCAGAGACCTTCTTGTCCGGGGCAGAGACCTTCTTGTCTGGCGGGCGCGGCTGGTCCTTCTTCGGCTTGCCCTTGTCCGGGGCAGAGACCTTCTTGTCCGTGACCTTCTTGTCCAGACGCGGGGCGTCCTTGGAGCCGCCGCCGTCCTTGCGCACCGCGCCGGCAGGGACGCAGATCTTCAGCTGTTTGTCGCAGACCGTGTCCGGCCCGCATGAGCTGTTGTTCGTACACGGTCGCCCGGTAGCGGTTAGATCACCGGTGAGGCAGCCCGGTCCGCCAGCGAAAATGAGCAGGAGCAGGGGGAACAGCGCGCGCTTCATCACCACCGTACCCCGCCAACCTGGACCATGCCGCCGCCAGGGAGGGGGATCAGCGACACTGTGGTTTCGGGGACCGACCGGTAGCCGAAATAGAGCATCACGGCTGAGGTCACTGCAGCCGCGCCTGCCACGCCGTACAGGATGTTCGCCACCAGGTAGCGCGTGCTGGCCTTGTCATGCAGGTCGCTGGCCTCGGCGTATGACTTGCTCAGGTCCCCGGCGTCGTCCTCCATGGAGCCGCCCCACACGCCCATGCCAATTCCCGCCCCGGCCGCGGCCACGGCCACGCCGAGCAAGGTGAAGCCGGTGATGCGGTAGATTCCCTGGCCCGAGGGCTCGGGCTCCGGCTTGGGCTTCGGCTTCAGATTCGGTTTCGGCTTGGTCTTGGGCTTCGGCTTTTCGACCTTCTTTTTGGGGAGCTTCGCCTTCACGCCCTCGAAGAACTCGCGGATCTTGGGCGACACGGATCCGGGCAGCGCGAGCTTGGGGTCCATGAGCAGGGCTTGCTGGAAGCTCTGGCTGGCCGAGTCCTTGTCCAGCAGGTTGAAGTGGGCGATGCCCATGTACATGTAGAGGGCCGCCTTCTCCTTGTCGTCGGAGACCGACTGCAACGCCTTGCGGAAAGAGGTCAGGGCCTTCTTGTCCTCCATGTCGTTGAGCAGGGCGACGCCCTTTTCCATGTCAGGGTTCGGGCCTGCCAGCGCTGGAGGGGAGATGCAAAGGATCAGCGCGACAGCGACCAGTGGGTGTTTCGCGGAGGACATGATTCGTCCTCCAGCATCGCGCCTGGAACTTGCGCGGTCAACTATCACGGAAGTCTTGAATCCTGGAGGCACTCACCCTATACCCTATTGCTTCTGACCTGACAGGAGCTACAAGTGGGCAAGCGCGCGACGATTACACCCCGGGACAAGGACTTCGCCAAGTGGTACCAGGACGTGATCCGGTACGGCGATCTGGCCGAGGCGGCCGAGGTGGTAAAGGGGTGCATGGTGATCAAGCCGCACGGCTACGCCGTGTGGGAGAAGACCCGCGACGAGCTGGACCGGCGCTTCAAGGAGACGGGGCACAAGAACGCCTACTTCCCGATCTTCATCCCCAAGAGCTTCCTGGAGAAGGAAGCGCAGCATGTTGAGGGGTTCTCGCCTGAGCTGGCGGTGGTCACCATCGGCGGCGGCAAGGAGCTGGAGGAGCCGTACGTGGTGCGGCCCACGTCGGAGACCATCATCGGGCACTTCTTCGCCAAGTGGATCAACAGCTGGCGCGACCTGCCGCTGCTGATCAACCAGTGGGCCAACGTGGTGCGCTGGGAGATGCGCACCCGGCTGTTCCTGCGCACCAGCGAGTTTCTGTGGCAGGAGGGGCACACCGCACACGCGACCCACGACGAGGCCGTCGAGGAGACCCTCAAGATGCTCGACGTGTACGCCGAGTTCGCCGAGGGGCACATGGCCATGCCGGTGATCAAGGGGATCAAGACCGACAGCGAGAAGTTCGCCGGGGCGGAGAGCAGCTACTGCATCGAGGCGATGATGCAGAACGGCTACGCGCTGCAGGCGGGCACCAGCCATGACCTGGGCCAGAACTTCGGCAAGGCGTTCGACGTCAAGTTCCAGAACAAGAACAAGGAGCTGGAGTACGTGTGGCAGACCAGCTGGGGCGTGAGCACGCGGCTGGTGGGGGGGCTGATCATGAGCCACTCCGACGACAACGGGCTGGTGCTGCCGCCGAAGATGGCGCCGGTGCAGGTGGCCATCGTGCCGATCTACCGCAAGGACGACGAGAAGGAGGGGGTGTACGCCAAGGGCGAGGAGCTGGCGGCTGACCTGCGGGACAGGGGGCTGGCCGTGGAGCTGGACCAGCGCGAGGAGATGAAGCCGGGGGCCAAGTTCTTCCACTGGGAGCAGCGGGGCGTGCCGGTGCGGCTGGAGCTGGGGCCGCGGGACCTGGCGGCGGGGCATGTGATGCTCAAGCGGCGGGACACGGGCGACAAGCAGACCGTGCCGTTCGCGGAGCTGGGCGACGTGGTGGCCGGGCTGATGGACACCATCCAGGCGGACCTGCTGGCCGCGGCGCGCAAGCGGCTGGAGGACAACACCGTGGTGCTCGACAGCCTCGAGGAGTTCGAGGCGCTGATGAAGCCGGTGACCGCGGAGAAGGGCGGCGGCAAGTTCGTCATGGCCCACTGGTGCGGGTCCGCCGCGTGCGAGGAGCACATCAAGCGCACCAAGGCCACCATCCGCTGCGTGCCCCTGGAGGACCGGTACGGCGGCGCGGGCGAGTGTATTGTATGCGGCGAGGCGTCGCCCCGGCGCGTGGTGGTGGGCAAGGCTTATTAGGCTCGCTTCGCTCGCCTGGCTTCAGACTTCAGGCATCAGGCTTCAGGGCAAGCTGCCCCGGGGGCTATTTCTCCTGAAGCCTGAAGTCCGAAGCCTGAGGCCTTCATCGCTTAAGGGGTCTACTCTTCTTCTTTGCGGCGTGGGGTGCGGCTGAAGCGCCAGAGCAGGTAGCCGATTAGGATCAGCAGTGGGGCGCCGGCCAGCAGGTAGTACATGGTGCGGGCGTCGTCGCGGGGGATCAGCTTGACCTGGCCCACGTCCATCCAGGTGCCGCCGCGGGCGACGCTCGGGTCCACCATCAGGTCCATGCCGGCGGGGACCGGCAGACCGTCGCCGCGCACCGTCAGGTAGACCGGGTCGCGCTGCTTGGGGTCGGTGCCCGGCTTGCGCGTCAGGGTCACCGCGAAGGTGCGGCGGTCGCCCGGGTTGATGCCCGGGATGGCGCTCGGGACCACCTCCGCCTGGCAGCAGGCCGTCTTGACCTCCAGTTTCACCTCCGTAAGTCTTTGGGAGGAGACATTGCGCACCACCACCGGCAGGCTGGCGGTCTTGCCGGGGAGGTGTACGATGGAGGCAGCCGGGTAGATCCTGACCCAGCGCGAGATGTCGATCCGGTCGCGGGACTGGCAGCCGGCGGCCTGGATCACGAGGAGCGAAAGCGAGATGGAGCGGAGCCACGACACCCGTCAAATAGGCCGCACCCTGGGCCGGGTGTCAACCTGGGCGGTGGTGGCCGCTGTGGCGCTGGGGGCGTGCCAGGATGCGGGGCTGCGGGTGGTGCTGCCCAAGGATGCGCCCGCGCTGCACCGGGCGGTGGTGGTGGGCGACGCGGCGGCCGTGACCCGGCTGGGCAAGGCCGATCCCGACGCGCGAGGGCCGTACGGCTGGACCGGGTTGCACCTGGCGGCCATCGGTGATCAGCCGGCCGTGGCCAGGAAGCTGCTGGAGCTGAGGGCCAACGTCAACGCGCTGGATGGCGTGAGCATGACGCCGCTGCACTGGGCGGCGCGGCGGGGCAACACCGACATGGTGGAGCTGCTGCTGGAGGCCGGGGCCGACGTGGCGGCGCTGAACAAGTTCGACATGACGCCGCTGCACGAGGCGAGCCGGGAGAACGTGGCCGAGCTGCTGCTGGAGGCTGGGGCTGACCTCAAGGCGCGGGACGTGGACGGGTTCACGCCGCTGCACACCGCACCCAACAAGAAAGTGGCCGAGCTGCTCATCGACCGTGGGGCGGACATCAACGCCCGGGCGAGGGACGGGCGCACGCCCATGGAGATGCCGCCCATGGCTGTGCCGCGCACCGGGGCGCCGGGGGCGGCTGGCGCGGCGCCGGTGGGGGCCGAGCAGAGCGGGGCAGGGCGGTGACCGCGGGCGCTGCCCTGCTGGCCGGCCTGTCGCTGGGGCTGGCCGCGGGGGCAACATGCTTCTGGACCTGCGCGTCGGTGATGGCGCCGTACCTGGTGGCCACGGGCGAGGACCCGGGCGCGCGGCCGCGCTGGTCCACGCTGCCGGGGAACCTCAAGACCCTGGGCTGGTACCACCTCGGAAGGCTGCTGGCTTACCTGGCCGCGGGGGTGCTGGTGGCGGGGCTGGCCGGTGCCGGGGCGGAGCTTCCGGAGCCCGTATCGCGGGTGGCGCGAGGGCTGGCGGCCGTGACCCTGGCGGCGGCGCTGATCTGGACCGGTCGACGGGCGCACCGTTGCCCGGGGCAGCGGCCGCTGGCGGGCGGCGCCCTGACCCTGGGATTGCTGCAGGGGCTGAGCCCGTGCCCGCCCTTCCTCACCGCCCTGGGAATGGCGCTGGCCGCGGCCTCGCCGAGCCACGCCATACTGCTCTTCCTGGCGCTGTTCGCAGGGACCGCCCTGCTGACCCTGCCCCTGGCATTCCTCGAGCCCCTGCGCCGGAGCGCCGGCCTGACCCACGCCACCCGCGCCGCCGGCTACGCCGTCTGCGCCTACCTGCTTCTAACCGCCCTGATTTGACCCCATCCGCCACGGATCCAAAAACCCCGATCCAAACACTTGACAGCCCCCTCCGAATCCACTAAAAACCTCAGTCGCTGCGCGGGAGTAACTCAGTGGTAGAGTGCGACCTTGCC
>CAZEFW010000216.1:0-11365 GCA_964511535.1 uncultured Myxococcales bacterium
CGGCTTTCCCGACTTCCCCTACTAGAAGAACTTCATCGGCAAGCGCGACCCGTGGGAGACCGACCCGACCAAGAAGGACACCGACGGCGATGGCCTGGATGACGGCGTCGAGGACGGCAACAAGAACGGCAAGCGGGATCCGGGCGAGACCGACCCGCTGAAGAAGGACACCGACGGCGACGGCCTGAGCGACGGGGTCGAGGACGGCAACAAGAACGGCAAGGTCGACCCGGGGGAGACCGACCCGCTGAAGAAGGACTCCGACGGTGACGGCCTGGACGACGGCGTGGAGGACAAGAACAAGAACGGCCAGAAGGACCCGAAGGAGACCGACCCGACCAAGAAGGACACTGACGGCGGCAGCGTTGACGACGGCACCGAGGTCAAGCGGGGCACCGACCCGCTCGACCCGAAGGACGACCTGCCGAAGAAGGACGCGGGCACCGGCAAGCCTGACGCCGGGACCGGTTCTCCGGACGCCGGCGCCGGCTCCGGGGACATGGGCGCTGACAGCGTGGCCATCCCGCCGGGGGTCTACATGTACGGCGGGGCGGGCTGCGAGGTGGCGGGTGGCCATCGCGGCGCCTGGCTGCTGCCGGCGCTGCTGCTGCTGGGCCTGATGCTCCGCCGGCGGCGGCGCGGCCGCGCGCGTTCCATCGCGGCATCGCTGCTCGGCCTGGCCCTGCTGCTGGCGCCCGCGCTGGCCGCGACCCAGACCCCGCAGCTCACGGTGCTCACCTTCCGCCCCACGGCGGCCACCAACATGAACTACTACGCCACCGAGGACGGCCGCACGCTGCCTCACCTGACGCCGTCGGTTGGCGTGCTGCTCTCCTACGCCCACAAGCCGCTGGTGCTGTACGACACGGTCAACGACGAGGTGTGGCGCGAGCTGGTGTCGTGGCAGCTGAACATGGACGTCACGGCCGCCTTCGGCCTGTGGGATCGGGTGGAGCTCGGCGTGGCCCTGCCCGTGACGTTGACCCAGGACTCCGACGACCTGGGCGTGGTGGGCGGCGAGGCGGGCACATCGGTGGGCACCGGCATCGGCGACGTGCGGCTGATCCCCAAGGTGCGCCTGTTCACCGTGGGCCCGTTTTCCATGGGCGTGGCCCTGCCGGTGTCGTTCCCCACCGGCAACACCGACCACTTCCTCGGAGACCGCACCGTGACCTTCACCCCCAAGGTGGCCCTGGCGGTCAACACCCGCTGGGTGGACGTGGGCCTCAACGCCGGCTACCGCGTGCGCGGCGCGTCCACCACCACCGTCTCGCCTCAGCAGGGGCCGGTGGTCATCGACGACGAGGTGGTCATGTCCGCCGGGCTCAAGGTCCACCTGTGGCGGGACAAGATCGACTTCATCGCGGACGCGTACATGGCCATGGCCGTGGAGCAGCAGGACAAGGAGGAGCTGCCGGTGGAGCTGCTGGGGGGGCTGCGCTTCTTCCTGCCCCACGGCCTGGTGGCCAACGTCGGGGCCGGGCCCGGCCTGACCCGCGGCGTGGGCACGCCCATCTTCCGGGCCTTCGCCGGCCTCGGCTGGGCGCTGGAGAAGGACGAGGAGCCCCCGCCGCCCGCCTCGCCGGGTGACCGCGACAAGGACGGCATCCTCGACCCGGCGGACAAGTGCCCCGACGAGCCCGAGGACAAGGACGGCTTCGAGGACAAAGATGGCTGCCCCGACAAGGACAACGACAACGACGGCGTCCCGGACAAGGCGGACCAGTGCCCGCTCAAGCCCGAGGACAAGGACACCTACATGGACGAGGACGGCTGCCCCGATCCGGACAATGACAAGGACGGCATCCTCGACGCCAAGGACAAGTGTCCGCTCAACCCGGAGGACAAGGACGGGTTCCAGGACGAGGACGGCTGCCCCGACCTGGACAACGACAACGACGGCATCCTCGACGGGCAGGACAAGTGCCCGCTCAAGCCCGAGGCGTTCAACGGCTTCGAGGACAAGGACGGCTGCCCCGACCTGGCGCCCAAGGCGAAGGTTCAGATCACGCCGGAGCGCATCACCGTGCCGCCGGTCTACTTCGCCACCAACAAGGACGTGATCCTGAGCAGGAGCCACGTCACGCTGAACCAGGTGGCAGACCTGCTGATGAAGAACAAGTGGGTCAAGAAGATCCGCGTGGACGGGCACACCGACGCTCAGGGCGACGAGGCGTACAACCTCGACCTCTCCGAGCGGCGCGCGGCCAGCGTCATGCGCTACCTGGTGGAGTTCGGCATCGACGCCTCGCGGCTCATCAGCGAGGGGCACGGCGAGACCCAGCCCATCGCGACGAACCGCACCCGGGCGGGCCGGGCCAAGAACCGCCGGGTCGACTTCATCATCGTGGACCCGCAGATGTAAGGAGGAGCCCATGAGGCAGGGGGGGATCATCTCGGCGCTGGCGTTGCTGGTGGTGGGCTGCTCCACGCCGGCGCCGGCGGGGCACGACGCGGCGGCGGACATGGCCCCGCTGGACGCGGCAGCGCCGGACCTTGCGGTGCCAGACATTCGCCCCGACAGCCTGCCGGACCGGCGGACCTACCACGACCCGCACGGCCACGTGGACAAGTTCCCCTGCAACCTGTCCATGCTGGACAAGCCGTGCACAAAGCAATCCGACTGCGGCGGCAGCGACGAACGCTGCCTCAAGGTGGCTGGCGAGGCCAAGGGCTACTGCACCTGCCTCTGCACGCCGGATAACCGCGGCACCCCGCTGATCAACGAGGACACATGCCCCGGGGCCACCACCCAGCAAACCTCGGTGTGCAGGGGGATCAAGGTCGGCTCCGGCAAACGAACCAACGTCTGCGTCCGGTCGTGCAAGCCGCGTCTGGGCGCCAGCGACTGCCAGCCGGGGCGGTCCTGCCAGCCGCTGTCGCTGGTGCTGACCCAGAACTACAGCCTGCCCCTGTGCCTCGGCGCGGCCTGCACGGCGGACAAGGAGTGCCGGGTCTTGACCGGCTCGATCTGCTCGAAGCAGCTGCCTTGCCCGGCGGCGGAGACATGCCTGCCAGCGGTCCCGGGCATGCCTCACGGCGCCTGCGCGCGCGCCGGCAAGTGCGATACGAACAGCGGCCTGTGCGCCCCGCACGGCCACGGCAAGGTCACGGCAAAGGTGGGCGACCCGTGCAAGAGCGACCTCGACTGCGCCGGCGAGATGTCCTGCGACTCGCGCGGCGGCGCGGGCCGCTACTGCGTCACCCGCGGCTGCGCCTTCGCCAAGACCCTGACCCACGCCGCCTGCAAGGCGGGCGCCCTGTGCAACCCCCTGTACCCGGGCGGCCTGTGCCAGAAGGCTTGCGACCTGACCAAGGCGCAGACCTGCCGCGGCCACAAGGCGGACAAGCTGGGCGACCTTGAGTGCCGCGCCTGGAACAACGTGGTGCAGTTCAAGGGAGGGCCGAGTATCACCTCCGCCCCGGTTTGCGACTTCGGCTCGTCCGCGCCCTGCGTCAACTTCAAGAACACCGGGTATGACTGCTCGCTGCTGGGGCTCAAGCCGAGCAACCCCACTGCCATGGCCTGCCGTGACCTCTCGGGCAAGCTGCTCAAGGACAAGTTCGACACCAAGGGCTATTGCCTGGACAGCACAGCCTCGGGCCCGGCCACCCCTTGAGCCGGACGTAGACGCGGCATCCTGCCGCGTGGCACGGGCGCCCAAAGCGGCGAGACGCCGCTTCTACCGACTCGCTACTTCCTTGGTGGCGCCTGCGGCGTGGTGATCAGGCTCATACCCCGCAGGTAGAAGGTGGCCCACCAGCGCATGAACAGACGCAGCGGCTGAAGGCCGCCCTGCTTCACCGGGTTCACCTTGTTGGCGTAGCTGGTCTTCGGGTACCGCGCGCGGATCTGCTGCAGCGCCGCGAGGGCCTCGGCGTCCTTGCCCAGCCGCGCCGCCTTCATCGCCTGGCTCCACAGCTTGCGCGCCTCTCGGTGCTGCGGGTCGCCCCGGCGGAACAGGGTATTGACGCGAACGGTGAACCCCACCCGCTCCTTTCCGTGGCGGAAGAAGCCCATGGTCAGGCTGTCCAGCTGAGCCTGCAGGAACAGGCCAAGCTCCAGCAGATCCCGCGCCTTCTTGCCCATCTTGACGCCGCGGTACAGCCGCCTCAGCTCCGGGAAGCGCTCCAGCGCGTCACCCAGGGTCACCCGAAAGCTGAGAAACGCGTCCGGGCCAGTGGCCGCGGCGCTGGCCGGGTCGAGGCTCGCAGTCAGCCCTGCCGCATCCGGCCCGCGGGAGACCAGCTCCTTGACCAGCGCCGGCGTGCCCACCACCAGCCCTGGCTTGCCCACCTCGACCCTCAGCTTCAGGTCTCCGCGGTACACCTCGGTGTCGAGCTGGAGGGTCAGATCGTAGTGCCCCATGCCGTTGTTGATCACCCCGGCGGCCTCCACCTTCATGGCGCCGGGGCGCAGCTGGCTGGCCATCACCGTGGCGAACAGCACCGTCGCAGAGGCCATGGACGAGGCCACGGTGGGGTCGGTGGCACCCACGACCAGGGCCGCCTGCCCACCTTCGCGCTCAACCAGCAGGAGCTCCCCGGTGGCGCCATTGCGCAGCATCTCCGGCGAGAGGCCGACCCACCCCATGGCCTTCCACACCGTGCTGTCCTTGCCCTGGGCGTACATTCCCTCCACGTCGTACTTCACGTGGGTCAGGTGCCTCGCGCCGCGCGCCAACCCGATGATGCTTCGCGGACCGCGCGGGGCGAACATCACCGGAAGCTGCTGGATCATCTCCTTGAGCGGCATGTCCATGCGCAGGGTGACGCCGCCGTCGTCCACCATGGCAAGCAGATGACCATCCCCGCCCTTGCTGGCCCTCGGCCCCGCGATGAAGGCGTGGGACTTCAGCAGCGCCTTTTGCTCGCGGGCGCTCAGCGCGCTCCAGGTCGACCGCTTCAACGGTCTGGCGTCGAGGAACCGTTTGAGGTCCTGCTTGTGTTCTGCGCAGGTCATCCGACCCTGGCCCTCGTGGCAGAAGTAACCCTTGTTCTCCTTTATCGCCCATGACCCCATCTCCACGGCCTTCCAGTCGCCCGGCTTCAGGCCGCGGTTCAACGCCAGGTTGTGCAGCAGCCGCTTGGCGTCGCAGATGCCCGCCTGGGTCATGGTGCGTTCGCCGTCGAGCTGCCAGAAGAACACCGGCTCCTTCGGCTCCACCCCGAATCCGTCCAGTTCCACCGCACTGGTGGGGATCTTGAGCTTGTCGGTCTCGACCACCGAGCGGAAGGCGTCCAGATCCTTGTCCCAGACGCCGGTCTGCTTGGCCGCGTCCACCAGGTCCATGAGCAGGTTCAGGATCTTCTCCGGGTGAGAGACCAGCGCCAGCTCGGGCCCGGCTGGGATGCGCTTCAGCACCGACCGGATGAGCGCATGGCGCGGCGGCAAGGGCTGCTCCTTCGGCGCGGCCGGAGCCGCCGGGCGGCTCACCTTCGGTGACGAAGCAGGCGGCGGCGCTGTCGTGCGTGCGCACGCCCCCAGCGCCAGAGAGAACAGGACCATGACCCCCAGATACCGTCCGGTGTTTTTCAGCATGCGGTGCCTCCCAGGTGCCTCGATTGTTCGCAGAGCGGGCACCCGGTGGCAAGGCTCGCGCGGTCAGGGACCTGCTGCCAGAGAAGCTTTCAATGCGCCGGGAGGGCCAGCACGTGGATCGCGCCGTCCCGCGCCGAGGTGGCCAGGTCGTCCCCGGTGCTCCAGGCGACGGCCCCGCTGTCCGCGGCGATGCACAGGGCGTCCGGCTGCCCCGCGGCGAGGGTGCGCGGCCCACCCGTGGCCGGATCCGCGGCCCTGATAATCCCGCGCTGCCGGTCGGTCCAGAGCACCTCGCGACCAACAACGGCCAGGCCCCAGGGCTGCCCGAGGGGATCAAGCGCGCGCCGGTCCCGCGGCTGACCGGGGAGCTCCAGGATCCACAAGCCCGCGGCCGCGTAGATCAGGCGCTGGCCAGCCCGGGTCAGGTTGCCACGGACCCCCGTGGGGACCAGCACCCTGTCCTTCACCGCGCCGCCACGATGCCACACCACTTGCCCGGGCTCGGTGCGCTGAACGCCGCCGCCCTGATGCGTGGCCCAGAACAGCTCCCCGTTCGCCGACACCAGCGCCTGTACTGCGTTGTCGTCCTGCCTGGCCAGGGCCATCGAGCCCGCGGTTGGGGACCAACGCTTGACCTCC
Organism: uncultured Myxococcales bacterium; assembly: GCA_964511535.1. Lineage (GTDB taxonomy): Bacteria > Myxococcota_A > Polyangia > CAZCFB01 > CAZCFB01. The sequence continues at coordinate 6,182 of CAZEFW010000216.1, forward strand.
TTGCCAGCGGGCCAAATCACCGCTCCCCCGCCCGCGGGCAGCACGCGCTGCATGCAGAAATAGGTGCTGTCGCCGAGCTCCGGCTTCCAGGTGGCCAGCACCTCCGATCCGCTGCCGTCTGGCCGGGCCCGGCGCAGCCTGTACTGGCTGCCCAGCGAGGAGAGCCAGTAGACATGCCCCGCCACGAGTGAGGCCCCGTGGGTGTAGCTCTCGCCAGTGGAGATCACCTGCACCTTGCCCCCGGAGCGGGGCACCCGCCGCACATCACCGTCGAAGGCGCCAGTCCAATAAACGTGGGAGGCGTCCATGGTCAGGCTCGAGATGGTGTTCAGGCCGGAGACGAGGCGGCGAGGCGAACTCCCGGCAGCGCCGCGGCCATCCGAGCGCGAGCCGCCGTCCGGGCTCCCGGCGAGGTTCGGGCTCCTGCCGCATCCGGCCAACGCAAACATGCATGCAAAAACGAGGGGCCCACGTCCCATGCAATGACGTGCCATGCCCGGGACATCCACGCAACGCCCATCCCCCAAACCCCATGCAATCACAGGGACTTTTGCAGAAATTCCCCGTGCCCAACCACCCGGCGCATGTCATGAGGTTGAAGAGACATTCATCAAACGGGGTGCAGGAGGATAATCGTGAGAAATGGGATGATCGCAGTATTGGTGGTCGCGGCGCTGATGGCCTCGGCCTGTAGCGACGACGACAACGGGGTGCCCAAGGCTGACAAGGGCACCGCTGCTGACATGGCCAAGGGCGGCGACATGGCCAAGGGCGGCGACATGGCCAAGGGCGGCGACATGGCCAAGGGCGGCGACATGGCCAGCGGGAGCGACAGCGGCGGTACGACCACCTGCGGCGGCACGGAGCTGTGCGCCTACACCGTCAACGAGAAGTGCGCCACCATCACCATGGCCAAGTGCATGGAGTTCTACGACCCAAAGAAGACCACCTGCAAGGCCGGTGGCCTGGCCGCCTACGTCAAGTGCAACTGCGCTTGCCTGCCCAAGACCCCGGGCAAGTGCACATCGTACTTCTCGTGCGGGACGGTGTGCTTCAACACACACTGCAAGTAGCAGCGGCCCCGCCCGCGGCCTTGGCCCTACTCCGTCAGCGCGCTGCTGCCGCAACGCGAGCGGGACCGGCCAGGGCCTCGCGGAGCCTCTTCAACTCGAGGGGAGAGAAGCCCTCGTCGTGGAAGTAGATCACCTTGCCCTCGCCGTCCAGCAGCAGCACCCGGGCGGGCAGCTTGTTGTCCGTGCCGGTGAAAGACTCCACCGCCGCTGCGTCACGATAGAGCGTGATCACCCCGCCCCAGAGCTCCTTGGGGATGCCTGTCCTCATGCCACTGTCGATGCGGGTGGAGAACATGCGCGGGAACATGCCCGAGATGGTGGGCAGCTCGATGGCCTTGACCCCGACCTCGGCCATCTCCAGGCCGATGAGCCAGCGGTCGATGTCGAACTGGCTGTCCTGCTTGTAGCCCACGAGCAGCAGCGTCGGCTCGCCGCGCAGATCCGCCGGCAGGTTCCACTGCTTGCCGTCGAGGGATTTGCCCTGGACGGCCGGGAAGGTTTCGCCCACCGGGTTGCGGCGGGGGATGGTACTGCAGCCGGAGAAGATGAAGGCCGCGAGCGCGATTCCTGTGGTCAAGATGATCGTTTGGGTCATGTCGGTCTCCTTTGGCGTACATGACTTAGTATGTTCAAACATTATTCAGTTACAACAAACATCATACGGCAACCGGAAATCAAACAAAGCTCCGGCTATCGGAGCGTACAGGAAAGGGAAAGAACCGAACTTACTGCATGATTTCAAGAAACTACATGTCGGCATGGAGCTTGCTTTGTGGGGAGCAACTTACAAAAGAGAGAGAATATGACCCGGACCATGCTCGCAGTTGCCGCCCTTCTGACCTTCATCCTGCCCTCCATCGCCGACGCCCGAGCCGTACCGGGAGCACTCGGCTTCACCGGACACAAGGCGCGTTCGGGTGTGGTCAAGGCGTACCAGAAGCGTGGCTGGTCCACCTCCAGATTGAGGGTCAAGGCGCTGCGGGTCACGCGCACTGGCAAGACGCGCATCTTCAAGGTGACCGACCGCAAAACCGGCGAGTCTCGGCTGGCCATGCAGTCCGTCAAGACGCTCAAGATTCGCCTGACCAAGCTGCTGGTGCCCAATCGCCCCGCGACCCCCAAGGCCACCCCCACTGCCAAGCCCAAGGCCCAGCCCAAACCCGTGGCCAGCAGCAACACCCGCACCGTGCGCTCCAGCAGCGGAGGCGGCACGCGCTACAACGCAGAGACCTACTCGCGCGCTCTGACCGGCGGGCTGATCAAGAGCTCCTACTCCCCCAGCGGCCGTGGCGGCTACCGCCACATCCCCTGATCACCCCTGGTTCAGATCCCGGCCCACCAGGCGCTGCACCTTGTCGGTCTTACCTGAAAGAGCGCCCGCCCTCCCCTTCCGCGCGTCCACCTTGATCATGCAGCTGACCCGGTCGCAGTCCTGGCTCATGCGCTCGTAGCACTGTCGCACCACGCCGAACACCTCGTCCCACTCACCCTCCAGGCAGGTGCCCATGGGGCCCAGGCGATACGGCACGCCGCTGCTGTCGATGATGTCGAGGCTGCGGGCGACGTACTTGCTCACCGACTCCCCCTTGTCCAGGGGGGTCATTGAAAACTCGATCAGGACGGACATGGCAGGGGACTCCTTTGGGGTTATCCCCGGTCAATACCACGGCTGGCCAAAGCTGGCATACGTGTTTTTTTGCCATACCTTGCAAAAACGGTGCAGCATGCGAAGCGATGTGGTCTATGATTATAGAAATGACCATCTCTGACCTGTACGAAACCCCGACGCCGGAGCCCGAGCTTCCTCAGGCCCTGGAGGTGAAGGTGACGCATGTCGGCGGTGCCCAGGGCAAGAAGCTTGCCGTGGAGGTCAACCTCGAGGAGGCGGCGCTGGACGCGCAGTGGAACGGGAACGGCTCCATCTTCCTGACCCTCACCTACAAGAACATCTCCCTCGCCCCGAGCCAGCTCCGCGGCAACCTCGGACGCTTCGGCCAGGCGGACCTGCTGGTCCCGGGGCGGAGCTTCATCCTGGAGGCGCGCGGACAGGGCAAGAAAGCCAGGCCCATCGGCTCGCTGGAGTTCAACCTGGTGTCGCCGCCGGCCATGAAGAAGCGCGGCCGCATCGCGGTAATCCAGCAGCTCGTGGAGCGGACCGTCAACAGCGTGCCATCGGATCCGGGCTGGAAGAAGCTGCTGCCCTGGCGCTCGAAATCACCGCTCGAGGCGAAGTTCGACGCGGCGGCCAAGGCCATCCTGGGCGAGGGCAGGTCCCTGGTGCCCCAGCTGTCCGGCGTGGACATCGCCATCGCGCTGTGCGGCAACGCTCAGCTCAAGAGCTGGCTCATCCTGGTGCCCAAGGATGTCCTGGTGGAGAAAATGAGAGGCGTCGAGGATAAAGCGCACGAGGCCGGCATCAGAGACTTCGAGTTGATCACCAACCGGATGGTCAAGCTGCTGTTCGAGTAAGCGCGGAGCGCCTTGACCGGCACATGAGCCGGGGGCGAAACTGCCGCCATGTCGAGTCACAACAAGCCGAAGCCAAAGTCCCGTCCGGCGCACAGCGCCCTGATCCTGATCATGGCGCTGGCCATGGCCAACCTCGCCTCCACCTGCCCTGATGAAGAGTCAATAGCGGACTACGGGTCGGAGGGGGATCCGATCCCGGCGGCAACCGTCAAGTGCGGCGGCCCGCCGAGGACCGTCGACCTGCTGACCTACCCGGGGCTCTATACCGAGCCGGGCAACGTCTCATCCATCACGCTCCACCAGGGCGTGGACCAAAGCTCCGGGGTGCCGGTGCTGTACGTCAAAAAGAAAATCCCGGACACGATCAACAAGCAGATCATCGGCGACCCGCCGGGCTTCAAGCTGGTCACCCTGGGAGAGAAGTTCACGTTCACGCCACCGGATCCGCCGTTCAAGGGGGAGGTGTTGCTCAAAGTCTTCATCCGCTTCGCCAAGGACGGCCCGGCCGGCCAGGTGCGCGGCAAGACCTACTACCTCGAGATCACCGTTGACTGCGATCCGCGCAAGGACTCCGGCGCTGCCAGCGACAAGGGCGCGGCAGGCAAGGACACCGGCTCGACGGGAACCGGCGACAGCGGCGGCGGAACCAAGGACGGCTCCGGCGGCAAGAAGTGCACCTGCAACGACACGGGTGTCACCTGGACCACCCTTTCCAACTCGGGCAAGTACAGCAACTGCGACAAGAAGATGGGGCTCTGCTACATGATCTACAAGAAGTACGGCTCCGACTTCACCAAGGTGGCCGACGGCGAGGTCCTCTCCCATCCCACGGAGGACTGCAAGATGAAGATCAAGTGCCCCTGAGCCGGCGCCGCTCAGCCCTGTAGCTGCGTCTCTGCCGACCAGGGCTTGCCCTGGCCTCCGTCGAGGTAGGCCTTGAGGCTGTCAGCGAAGAAGAGATCCCAGCCCGCGCTGCACATGTCGAAACAGTCCAGCCGGGGCGTCAGGCCGTGGTGCTCCAGCCGGACCTCGGTGCCGTCGCCGCTGGCCGATAGTTGCCAGCGCACGGTGGTACCTTCCCACTCCTCGGGCGGGGCGTCGGGCAGGTCCAGCATGATCATGTTGGACTCCACGCAGCGCAGCTCCACCAGGCGGCCCTGCTCCAGGCGGACGGCCTCGAACACCCAGTACGACTCGAGCCCGTCGAATGCTATCTTGCCTCGGTCGCCCACCTGGCGGAACGCGGCGCCGCAGGCGGTCCACCAGTGCTCGAACCCCTCGGTGATGGCGCGGTACGCCACCGCCGGCGGTGCGGTGACGGTGATGGTCTTGCTGTAACTGTTGGCGTCGGTCATCTGCAAGGCTAGCCGGACGCCGGCGCCAGCGCCAGCCGTGCCCGAAAGCCGGCGAGCCCTGGCAGCGCACATGGTTGAGATGAATCGCTCCCGGGTCCCCGCCCCACGGACGTCCTGCGAGATTGTTGAACTACGAAGGAAGAGGCAGCTCCCGGACCTCTTGCCAGGAGGGCCCGGTATTCGGGACTTGATTTCTGCCAGTACGAAGTGTAATCAGATCTGCTGTTGAACCTGTGCGGGACTAACTCAGTTGGTAGATCGGTTGAGAAAGTCCCACGCTAGTTTCC
>CAZEFW010000217.1:0-11142 GCA_964511535.1 uncultured Myxococcales bacterium
GCGGTCGCACGCACCCGTCCAGTGGGACGGCGGCGCCCAGATCCGCTGCGCCCCCTCCGCCGCCCCCTGCCCCGGGCAGCCCCCCCGAGCGGCCGCCGCATCCAGCGCCCAGGGCCATCGTCAGCATCAGCATCATCGCGTATCGCATGGCAGCTCCCTCGTTCTCCGTTGAATGATCCCCCGCTCCGGCCTAACCTCGTGATGCCTGAGCAGTATAAACAACCGCGCGAGGTCCCTTGTTCCTGCCCATCGGAGACGAACCCAATCCAAAGGGCACTCCCTGGGTCAACTACGGCCTGATGGCGGTCAACGCGGTGGTGTTCTTCCTGGTCACCCTGCCGCTGATGGACCAGGCGCCGGATCCCAACGACCCGTACCTGCAGGACCTGCTGTCGGACCTGCTGGCCCAGAACCCCGGCGCCTCCATCGAGGAGGTGATGCGCGCCGCGCTGGGCCAGGCCACCTCCTACGACCTGTTCCTCATGCGCTGGGGCTTCCGCCCTGCCGACCCCTCCTTCGTCACCCTGGTCTCCTCCATGTTCCTGCACGGCGGCTGGATGCACCTGTTGGGCAACATGCTGTTCCTCTGGATCTACGGCGACAACGTGGAGCACCGCCTGGGCCGCGCCGGCTACCTGGCCGGCTACCTGCTCACCGGCATGTTGGCCGCGGCCCTCTACGGGCTGTTCGCGCCGGAGGGGGCGGGCGATACCCCCATGGTGGGGGCGTCGGGGGCCATCAGCGGGGTGCTCGGCTTCTACTTCATCTGGTTCCCGCGCAACAAGGTGCGCATCCTGGTGGTGATCATCGTCTTCTTCGACGTGTGGCACATCAACGCGCGGCTGGTGCTCGGCTTCTACCTGCTGGTGGAGAACCTGCTGCCGTTCTTGTTCGCCGATCAGTCGGGCGGCGGCGTGGCGTACGGCGCGCACATCGGCGGGTTCGTCGCGGGCCTCGGCGGCGCCCTGTTGCTCAACATGTGGTTCGACTACCGCTGCCGCCGCACGGTGCAGGACCTGGGGCAGCAGCAGGGGCCGCCGGCGGACGCCGGCGCGGCCCTCGACGGCACGGCGGAGACGGTCAGCCAGCTCATGGCCCGGGACCAGCCCGCCCGGGCGCTGCAGCTGCTGACCGCCCTGCCCCCTTCCGAGCGGGCCCGGGTGCCGGTGTACGTGGCCGCGCGCCTGGCCGACTGGGTGGCCGCGTCCGGCAACGCCGACGCGGCCCTCGCCATCTACGGCCGGCTGCGGGTGGATCATGCGAGCAGTGAGCACATGGACCGGATCCTGCTCGGCATCGGGCTGACGCTGCTGCACCACAAGGGCCGGCCCACCGCGGCGTATCAGTACCTGCTGGACGTGCTGGACGCCGGGCCCTCGGCCGACATCGAGGCCGCCGCGCGCCAGGGCCTGGGTGAAATCGCCCGGGTGCAGAAATACCGCCTGCGCAACAAGGACAAGGAGAGCCCATGACACGAGATGACCGGCAGTCCGACGACATCGGCCTCGCCTTCGCGCTGGTGAGCCAGGCCACCCTGCCGGACCCTTCCCGGCTGGCCGCCGCGGCCCGGGACCTGCTGGGCATGGAGCTGGAGCCGGATCCCGAGCAGGACGATCCCCAGCTGCAGTCCTGGACCGCGGCCGGGGTGCCCGCCCTGATGGTGCTGCTGGTGGATGCCCCGCACCCCGACGCCCCGACCATGCCGCGGGGGCTGTCGTCGCCTGGCGCCGGCGAGGCAGAGGCCGCCCCGGCGCACTATGTCATCACCGCCCTGGGGCTGCAGGGCGATGCCGCGCAGCGCGACGAGCGCCTGGCGCGGCTGACCTGCGCGGTGCTGCAGGCCTCCGAAGCGGTGGCGGCCATGCTCGGCTTCGGGGTGATGTTTCACAAGGCGGAGGTGTTCAGCCAGACCGTCATGGCCTGCGAGCCGGGCGAGCTGCCCATCGGCGTGTGCGTGGACCTGACCCTGGCCCATGAGCCGGACGAAGGCCTCTCCTTTTTGACCCACGGCATGCCACGCCACGGGCGCGAGGACCTGTACATCAGCTGCCCGCGCCAGGCTGGCGCCGACGCCTTCGAGCTGGCCTCGCTCATGGTGCGCTGGATGCTCACCGACCCGGACAAGCAGTTCCCCAGCGGCGACACCGTGGGCCGCACCGAGCAAGAGCGGCTGGAGATCAGGCGCCGGAGGAGTCCGGTGGACAGCGACGCCACCGTGATCTGGCTCGACTTGTAGGTCACCCTTTTCAGGTGTTCATCTCCACGCACGGCTTCGCCGCGGTGATCGGCACCTGGGGCGCCGCGACCCTGGGCCCCTGGCCCGAGCTCGGCTCACCCGTCTCCCTGGGCGCGGCGCTGGTCATGGGCACGCTGCCCGATGTGCCGGTGGCGCTGCTCATCGCTGCCGGGCGGTTCGACAAGGCGCGCCACCGCCACCACCGGTGGGTGACCCACACCCCGGCGTTCTGGCTGCTGTGCGGCGCGCTGGTCAGCCTGCTGGTGTCGCCCCGCTGGGGGATCCACCTGGGCGCCTGCGCCCTGATCCACCTGGGCACCGACTGGTTCGGCGGCGGGGACGGCATCCCCTACCTCTGGCCCCTGACGAAGCGACAGTTCGGCGTGGGCCTCACCGGCAGCCATGACCCGAAGACGGTGAAGCACTACTTCACCACGGGCTACAAGGGGCTGGTGGAGTCGGGGATCACGCTGGTGGGGCTGGGGCTGCTGGGGCTGAGTTTGTTATAGCGGCGTGCAGCTGCTGCCGTTGCACTTGTGATTGGGCGGGCAGGCGAAGCTGAACGGGCCGTCCTTGCAGATGAAGGCGCAGTAGTAGATCCCGGGGCCCCCCTGCCATGTGCACCTGGCCCTCATGCCAGCCGGCGCGCCCGTGCAAATGCTGGCCTGCTTGGTGCACTTCTTGGTGCAGTAACCGCCCGGGCCCGGGGGCACCACCGCCAGGCAGATCTGTCCAGTGCTGCACTGACTCTTGTTGGTGCAGTAGGTGCCGAACTTGCTCTGGGGCGCGATGTCCGGCAGCGGCTTCTGGTCCGGCTTGGGCAGGTCCGACTTGAGCTTCTGGTCCGGCTTGGGCAGGTCCGACTTGAGCTTCTGGTCCGGCTTGGGCTTCTGGTCCAGCTTGAGCTTCTGGTCCGGCGGCTTCTTGCCGCTGTCCTTCTTGGTGAGCTTCTGGTCCGGCGGCTTCTTGCCGCTGTCCTTCTTGGTGACCTTCTGGTCGAGAGGCTTCTTGCCGCCGTCCTTCTTGGTGACCTTCTGGTCGGGAGGCTTCTTGCCGCCGTCTTTCTTGGTGACCTTCTGGTCCGCGGCGCCCTGATCCGGCAGGGCTTCCTTGCCGGAGGGGCAGCCAAACATGAGCAACGAGAGCAACGAGAGCAGCAGCGGCGCCCTGGACATGACGACCTCCTGAAGTGATGGGCCCGGACCAGGATACCAGACCCCCGCCGGCACCGGCCGAACTGCGGCGTGGCCCCGCCGTGAGGTATGATGGCGCCATGGGGAACGGGCATCAGATCGAGCACCCGAAGCAGATCGGCCGCTACGAGATCGTCGCGCCCATCGCGCGGGGAGGCATGGCCGAGGTGTTCCTGGCGCGCGCCCGCGGCGAGGGCGGCTTTCAGCGGCTGGTGACGCTCAAGCGCATCCTGCCCCACCTGGCCGAGACCGAGGAGTTCGTGGCCATGTTCGCCGACGAGGCGCGCATCCTCGCCGAGCTGCACCACAGCAACATCGGCCAGGTGTTCGAGTTCGGCCGCGAGGGCGACGCCTACTTCATCGCCATGGAGTACATCCAGGGCGTGGACCTGCGCACCATCTACCGTCACTTCGGCAAGCTCGGGTCGCTTCCGCCCCACGCCATGGCAGCATTTTTGGCGGCCGACGTTTGCGGCGCGCTGCAGTACGCCCACAGCCGGCGAGACAGCCGCGGCGAAAGCCTGGGCATCGTGCACCGGGACGTCAGCCCGAGCAACGTGCTGGTGAGCTTCGAGGGCGAGGTCAAGCTCATCGACTTCGGCATCGCCAGGGCGACCCAGCGGCTGCACGAGACCAGCGGCAGCTCGCTCAAGGGCAAGTTCTCCTACATGTCGCCGGAGCAGGCCCGGGGCAAGGCGCTGGACCGACGCTCGGACATCTTCGGCTGCGGCATCGTGCTCTACGAGCTGCTCACGGGCAGCAACCCGTTTCGCGGCAGCTCCGACATGGGCACGCTGGAGCGCGTGCGCACTGCCCACGTGACGCCGCCCAGCTCGAAGACCGCGCAGGTCCCGCCGGAGCTGGAGCAGATCTGCCTGCGCGCGCTGGCCCAGGCGCCCGAGGATCGCTTCCCCGAGGCGGGCGAGATGCAGGCCGAGCTGGAGCGGTTCTGCTTCGACGCGGCCTACGGGCGCCGGCAGCTGGCCGAATGGATGCAGGCGTCCTTCGCCGAGCAGATGGAGCACACCCGGCGGTTCATGGGGCAGCCCCCGGGGCCGGGCGGGACCCGGGGGCCGGGCGGATCCAGGGGGCCGGGCGGGACCCTGGTGGACGCCCCGCCGGAGCAGGCCAGCGAGGCCTCTGCTGATGTGACGAGCACCACGGTGTTCGACGGCTGGATGGACGGCAACTCCGGCGCGCCGCCAGGGGGCCCACAAGAGATCGACATGGGGCCCACCGTCACCGACAGCACCGCCTCGCACGCCGCTGGCGAGCGGGCCTCCACCCAGGCGCCGCTGCAGCAGTCGACCGGCCGCAGGCTGCTGCCGATGGCCGCAGCGGCGGCAGCCACGCTGGCGCTCGCCCTGACGATGTTCTGGCTCGGCAGCCGGGAGGCTGCGCCGCCCGTGCGCAGCCCGGCGCAGCCTGCCCCGGAGCAGCCGCCGCCCAAGCCAGCGGCCGTGGCGGCTCCGCTGGCTCCGGCGTCCGACGACGCGGGGGTGGATGGCCCGGGCGCCACGTCCGCTGCCCCCGACCTGGCACCCGACCGGGCCACGCCAGGCGCCAGGCCTGCCAAGCGCACCCGCCCCGCGCCCGCCGGGCGCAAGCGGACGCCGCGCAAGCCGCGGCGCGCCGCGCCGGAGCCCCCGCCCGAAGCGCCGCGCCCGCACAAGCCGCCCAACCCGGAAGATGTTGAGTGGTGATGCCGGCCCCCTCTAGAATGGACCTCTCATGATGCCCCGCACCAAGCTCATCGCCGCGCTCGTCATGGTCGCCCGGCCTGGACCCTGCCCTGCCCCACCCACGCCGAGCCCGCGCCAGGGCATAACGCCAAGGCGATGTTCCTCGACGGCAAAAAACACTACCGGGCCAAGCGCTACCTGGAAGCGCTGCGCTCCTTTCAGCAGGCGCGCTCAGTTTCTGACCGGCCGAGCATCGTGATGATGATCGCCAACTGCTACCGCCAGCTGCAGCACCCGGACCGGGCGCTGGCCCACTACCGCGAGTACCTCGCCGGCTGGCGCCGGGCCAACCACCAGAAGCCCTCACCCTACCAACAGGTGGTGGAGAGCCACATCAGCCACATGAAGACCATCGTGGAGCTGGTGCGGCGCGGCGAGGCGCTGCTGCAGGAAGGCAACCCGGCCGCGGCGCTGCCCGTGTTTCAGGCGGCCAACCAGCAGAACAGCTGGCCCCGGATCCGGGTGGGCATCGCCCTGTGTCACAAGCAGCTGGGCCAGCGCAGCCGGGCCCTGACCGTCATCGACGCCACCCTGGCGGAGCGACGCAAGGTCCTGTCCGACTGGAAGCAGGACCACCCGAATCACCTGCCGACGGATCACGAGCAGATCGAGCGGACCATCGACCGGCTGGAGCAGCTGAGGCGGTCGGTGGACAGCGGAGCGGCGACTCCCGGGCAGGCCGAGCCATCGCGTCAGCCCGCCCTGGCCACGCCAGCCGCGCAGGATCCGCCGGGCGAGCAGCCTGCCGGACGCAGCGTCTTGTGGCTCGCCACCGGCATCGCCACCGCTGCGCTGGCCGTGGGCTTCGAGGTGGGCGCCTGGGTGTCGTACAGCCAGGCCAACCAGCACTTCACGCACGAGCCGGAGTACGACACTTACCGGAGCCTGACCATCGCCGGGCATGTGCTGGCCGGCGTCTGCGCGGCCGCCGCGGGCACGAGCTTTGTCCTCTATTATATGAGCGGCCCGGACGAGGCCGCTGCCAGCCAGGCGCGCCTGTGGATCCAGCCCACCGCCGGCGGCGCCACGGTCTCGGGCGCCCTGCGCTTCTGATCATCTCGATTTAGCTGTCCCGGGGAAAGCGGATCCCACACTTGCCGCTTTTTCGGAAGGCGCGCTTTCCGAAACTAGGAGAGTGGCCACCCCTCCGGGAGACGAAATATCCCTAACCCACTGAAATCAAACAACACCGATCCTTGGCACGGATGCTGCTTATTAACGGCGCAACTCATGACCCAAACGATTCAAACGATAAGGAGATACAAAATGAGGACCTTCAAGAGCGCGATGCTGACCCTCTCCCTGCTGGCCCTGCCGATGATCGCCCTGCCCACCGTGGCCGAGGCGCGTTACCAGGTGCCCAAGTACGCCAAGACCTCCACCGTCTACAAGGCGAAGCAGGGCAAGAAGATGCGCGCCAAGAGCCTCGCCAGCCAGCGCAAGCTCACCGCCAAGTACAACAAGCGCCAGGCCCTCAAGAAGTCTCGCACCAGCATCAAGCCGATCAAACCGATCAAGCCGGTCGTCAAGAAGACCGCCATCAAGCCGAGCACCACCCGCGCTTACATCTCCCGCTCGCTGCACAAGCAGGCCAACAAGAACTACTTCCTCAACGGCAAGCGCCTGCGCGTGACCAACGTCAAGATCAACAACAACCGCATCAGCTACAAGGGCGGCGAGCGGTACGTGGGCTTCACCGCCAAGGTCAAGCAGACCGGCGGCAGCTCCTACAACGCCAACGGCTTCGTGCGGCAGAAGTTCGACGGCCAGCCCAAGGGCCTGGACCGGGTGCGCATCGTCAGCGGGACCCCGACCTTCGGCGTCATCGTCCGCTAATAACCCCTTTGCTCGAGGTGTACCGGACGGTTTCACAATAAAGAGGAACGTTAGCTTAGCTTAACCCCTCTCTCCCCACCGCCCTCGTCCCTGGCACTGCTTAACTCTCTCCTAAATGCCTTACCTAAAATAACTGTCAGGGACGAAGGGTGAACCCTCTGGGCCGGGCCGAAAGCCCGGCCCTTTTACTTTCTGCGGCGCAGGCGCAGCGTCAGCGTCGCCGCCAACAGCAGCAGCAGCAGCGGAACCGGCGAGGCCGCGCGGTCAGCGCCGGCGCGCAGCCGGCACTCGCACCCCTCGTCCTGCTCGGCCGGGGGCTCGGCGCCGCCGTCCGCGGCCGAGCCCGCCTCCGGGCCGGCGTCCACCCCGAGGTCCGGCTTCGGGTCGTAGTACGACGGCGGGATGATGCCCTGCACCTCGCACCAGACCCGGGAGCCGTCCTGGCAGCGCTTCTTCATCTCGGCGTCGATCCAGGTGAGCCAGGCGTCCACCCGGGTGTCCACGCCCCCCTTCTTGCAGTCGGTCTTGTCGTAGGCGTGGGAGGTGATGCCCACCACCCGCTCGGTGCGCGCGTGGCTGGTGGCCACAGTCATGAAGCTCGGGCCGCCCGAGTCGCCGTGGCACTTGCGCGAGGACTGCTCGTCGCTGCCGATCTGCATCTCGTGCTTGCCGATCTCGTTGATGAAGCTGGCCGCGCACACCTTCTTGCCCACCGTGCCCTTGGCCGGCGGCGCGAAGGGGTTCTGCTTGGCGGCGGTCTGCTGGCCCCAGCCGGAGATGTTCACCGCCTTGTTCACCGCGATCTGCTTGGCCTCGTCGGCGGTGATCACCACCGCCGGCTTGACGGCGGTCACCTCCTTCTTGAGGAAGATCAGCGCCACGTCGTACAGGTTGGACAGCCCGCCCTTGAAGCCAGCGAGCAGCGAGGGGCTGAAGCCGGGGTGGGGCAGGTACGCGCTGCCCTCCACGGCGTCGGCAGGCAGCGCGGGCTTCTTGCCGCTCATGATGGAGGCCTGGTCCATCACCAGCCCGGTGAGGTCTGGTGAAAACGAGACGTAGTACTTCGCGCTCTCCACCGTGCCCATGCCCATGGTGAGCATGGAGGGCGTGACGCAGTGGGCGGCGGTGAGCACCACGTCGGGCGCGATGAGCGTGCCGGTGCAGGAGATGGTGCGCACCGGCAGCTTGTAGCCCCAGATGTTCATGGTGGCGTCGGTGATCACCCCCACGGCGGTCTGCTGATCAGCGGCGGTGCACGCCTTGCCGTTGATGATGGGGCGGGCCGTGGCGGCCAGCGGTGGGGCGCCCGGCTCGGGGCCGCAGGCCAGCACGAGCAGGGCAGACAGCAGGGGGAGCAAGTGGGGTGCGCTTCGGTTCATGTACCACTCCTTGACCGGGCGGAGCTTTGCATGGTTGCGCTATACTGATCCAGTCATGACCCTGCGAATACTTCTTCTATCAGCGGCGCTGGCCTGCGCCCTGGCCGTGGGCTGCGAGGGACCCCGCGCGCCGGTCAAGCCATCGCTCGGAACCCTGAAGCACCGCCAGACGCGCCACCAGCTGCGAGACCTGCTCGACCCTGCCTACCGCGCCCGGTGCGCCGACCCGGCCATCAAGAAGATGAAGCCTGAGTCGTCGCTGGCCGGTCAGCTTTGGGCCGGCGAGTAGCGCCCCGCTTCGCGCTGCTCGGGGCGGCGGCTGCGCTGGCCTGCTCACCTGGCGAGCTGACCGGGGAGCGGGACGCCGCCGCGCGGGTGGATACGCGCAGCGCGGACGCCCTGGCGGCCGACGCCCGCCCGCCGCGGCCTGACCGAGGCCGCCGTGACACCACTGCCCCGCCGCCGGACCGGGGCCGCCCCGACGCGGGCCCGCCGGCCCCCTGCCCTGCGCTGATGGCGCTGATCAAGCACAGCGGCGTCAACATCTGCGTGGACCGCTACGAGGCGGCGCTGCAGGAGAAGGACGCCGCCGGTGTCTGGAAGGCGGCCTCACCCTACAAGACCGTGGGCACGCGCGTGGTGCGGGCGACCCCTGCAAAGGGCATGACCCCCCAGGGCTACATCTCGGGGACCGAGGCGCAGAAGGCCTGCGCCGCGGCGGGCAAGCGGCTGTGCAGCTCGACCGAGTGGCTCGCGGCGTGCCAGGGGGCGCAGCAGAGCACCTACCCTTACGGCGGCCACGCCCACAAGCCGGGGGTGTGCAACGACAAGTACAAGGGCGGCCACCCGGTGGTGGATTACTTCGGCACCAGCTCCGGGATCTGGGACGCCAAGCACATGAACGATCCGGGCATCAACAAGCAGCCCGGGACCGTGGCCAAGGGCGGCGCGTTCTCCGGCTGCAAGACGCCGGCCGGGGTGTTCGACATGCACGGCAACCTGCACGAGTGGGTGGCCGACACCGCCGGCACCTTCCGCGGCGGGTTCTACGCTGACGCCAAGATCAACGGCAGCGGCTGCCTGTACAAGACCACCGCTCATGCCGTGGGGTACCACGATTACTCCACCGGATTTCGCTGCTGCGCTGATCCAAAATGAGCTGTCGATAGACCCATCGGCCGTCCCGCGCGTTTGGTCTGTTCATGAGCAGGCAAACGAGACCCACCCAGCGGAGAGACGCCATGAAGAGATCGACCATCGCCATCGTCGCCACCCTGTCGCTCTGCCTCGCCATGCCGGCGAGCGCCGACAGGACCAAGTCTTACAACCAGGTGGTGCAGCAGACCGCGGGCATGGTGGGCGACCACCAGGCCCGGTCCCTGGCCAGCAAGTACGGCCTGAGCATCCTCAACGTGCTGTGGGAGGACACCGGCCGCTACAAGGGCAGCTCGGTGGGGCCCAACATCAGCGATGTCACCATCGCGGTGCAGACCGAGGACCGCCAGGGGCGGTCGCGCTCGGCGCTGATGCCGGTGATCCGGTTCCCCAACTTCCACGACAAGACCGCGGACATCAAGCTCGACGCCTTTCGCATCCGCGTGGGTAATGAGCGCGAAGGCGTGCGGCCGTACACCATCAAGCTGCGCGACTTCCTCGCCTCGCCCACCCGCTACATGAGCCTGCCCAACAAGGGCACCATCAAGGGCGGCACCCTGCTCTCTCCACGGGACAAGCATGTGCTGGTCAGCGCCCAGGCGGCGTTCTTACCCATCAAGAAGCGGGGCAAGGCCACCTTCTGGCCGGTGATCTTCAACTACCAGTCCACCAAGGGCCACCCGGCGGTGCTCACCCTGCTGGTCACCCGCCAGGGCACCAGCATGACCATCATCGACAACGCCCGAGACAGCGCGTCCGGCCGCTCCTGGGGCCAGCGCCTGTTCTTCAACAAGGGCGGCGAGCGCGCCCCGCTGACCGCCGAGCGGCTGAGCCAGGTGATGGCCAAGGGCGTGACCCAGAACGGCGAGTCCGCCGCCAGCGTCGGCGCCGACGCCAACCTGCTGATGCTGATCCAGGTGCCGCTGAAGGTGAAGCGCCCGCGCCGCTCCTGGGGCGCCGGCGGGCTGGGCGGCATGGCGGCAGAGGCCGCGCCCATGGCGGCGCCGGTTCCCAAGAAGTCGGCCCGCCGCAGGGGCGGCTCCGACGTGGAGGCGGCGGTGCTGGGCCACGGCAAGACCGAGGGCCCCTACACCGAGCTCGACGGCCTGACCATCGAACGCGACCCCCGCTTCCCGGTGCGGGTCACGGTGCAGTTCTACCAGGCCACCAGCAACGGCGTGGTCAGCGCGCAGAACATGGAAGGCTTCGCCAAGCAGATCAAGAAGGTCTACAGCTCCGGCGACTACGTCGGCTCGCTGGTGGTGCCCGGCGACACCGGCCGCCCCACCGAGTGGACCGGCGCCACCAAGCCCCCGGCCGGCCTGACCTGGAAGGACTTCCCCGGCCTGGTGGAGCGCTGCCAGAAGCACAACGCCGCCATCGGCGTGGGCGGCTGGTACACCGAAAAGCGCTCGAGGTACTGCCGTCCGCGGCGGTAGTTTGTAGTCGACAGTCGACAGCCCGCGCTCCCAACCCCGCTCCCGCTCCCGCTCCCACTCCCGACCCCGATCCCGACCCCGCTCCCGACCCCGCTCCCGATCCCGACCCCGCTCCCGACCCCAACCCATTCTGGCATTCTGGCATTCCGGCGCTCTGGCACT
>CAZEFW010000218.1:0-10850 GCA_964511535.1 uncultured Myxococcales bacterium
GGACAGTCCACGAGCTTGCGGGCCACGCGGACTTTCTGGCGAGCCGTTGGCAGGCGGTCTCCGGTGCGGTAGGAGAGCCAGTGGGCGCACGACACGAAGCCCAGGTCGGCCCACCCCTCGCGCCGGTCCATCTCCGCGATGAGCAGCAGCAGGCGGCAGGTGGCGGCCTGGATGTGGGCGGACAGGATGGCGATCTCGTCGGCCAGTCTGTCGGTTGAATCAGGAGACAGATTGGGCGCGTTCTCGAGGGATGTTTCGAGGGTCATGGGCGGGCCTTTTTGTGATTTATTTCGGAAGCTTAAGCATAGTTCAGGGGCAGAAAAAGTCAACCTCCGCAGGTGTGAATATGGCCTGAAAAGCCAGCTGTTTTCAGGCGTTGAGAGAAGGGGTAGGAGGCGGCCTCGCTACAGGTGCTTGTGGAAGAACTCCGCCACCTTCGCGGCGTGCTCCAGGGTGAAGCCGCCGCCGTGGTTGGCTTCGGGTAGCACCTCGAGGGTGGAGTCCACGCCCTTCTTCTTCAGCGCCCGGTGCAGCAGCCGGCTCTGCTCCACTGGCACCACCCGATCCTGCGCGCCATGCATGATGAGGAACGGCGGATCGTCGGCGGTGATGTAGGTCAGCGGAGACGCGGCCGTGGCCCGGCGAGGGGCGCTGTCGAGGCTTGCGATATTCGGCAGGCTCAGCAGCAGCCGCACGGCCTCGGCGTATTGTGGCCAGCGCTCCCACTCCTTCATGGCCAAAAAGTCGGTGGGCGGGTACCAGGCCACCACGGCCTGGACCCGTGAACCATCCACTGCCGCGTTGGACGAACCCTCCAGGCGCGCCACGCCTCCGGTGGTGCCCAGCATGGCCGCCAGGTGTGCCCCGGCGGACATGCCCCACACCCCAACCCGCGCCGGATTCAGCCGGTGCCGCGCCCCCTCATCGCGGATCCATCGCGCCGCGGCCTTGACGTCGTGCAGCTGGGCCGGGAAGTGGGCCACGGTGCTCAGGGTGTAGTTGAAGCAGGCCGCAGCCAGGCCCCGGGCCAGCAGCCCATGCACCGGACAGATCTGCTTGTTGCCCGAGTGCCAGCCGCCGCCGTGAACGAACAGCACGACCCGGTAGGGCCCCGGCTCCTGGCGCGGCAGGTACAGATCGAGCAGCAGCTCGCGCTGCCCCACGCGACGGTAGACGAGGTCAGGGATCAGGTGAAACAGCTCTGCCCCTGGCGCGGCCCGGTCCGGGCCCGGGGTCGCGAGGTCTGGCGGCGGCGGGGGAGGGGGCGCAACCGGGCGGTCCGAGCAGCGGCAGCCCGGCGAGCCCAACAGCAGCAGCAGGAAGAGTTGGCTAGCAGCCTGTCGCGCATAGATTAACGCTTCGCCAGGCTTGTCCTTGAAATCACTGGCTTTGTTGCTCGTCAGTTGCTTGCCGCCAGCAAGCGCCTTCCTCGCGCCGCGCCAGTGATTCCAATGACTTCGCCTGGCTCGATTCTCTATCCGCGACACGCTCCTAGGGAGCCAGATCCTTGATCTTTTCCACCAGGGTGTCACGGATGGCATCCACCTCGTCCAGGTCCACGAGCTCCTCGAAGACCGGGCGACCCGAGAGCTGGATCACAGTGGTGATCAGGTCATCCTGGGGGCGGTAGGACTCCACCGGGGCGTCCACCACCACGTAGGGCAGGTCGCCGCTGACCGGGGACGTGGCCACCGAGACCGGGAAGCGCAGGTCCTCGAGGATCTGTTTAATGCCCTCGGAGCGCTCCATCATCATGGCCAGGGTCACGCTGTTGAGGATCAGCTGCTTGGTCTCGTCCATCTGGGGCTTTTCGCCAGCGAGCTTGGCCTTGATCAGGCTCGACAGCGTGTACGAGTAGTCGTAGGCCAGCACCCATCGCACCGGCGAGGAGATGGTGATGGTGTTGTCCGGGTCCCCGCCCACCTCGTACAGGTACTCCCACGGGTAGACCTCGAGCTTGTTCTTGATGGCGGGCAGCGGCTTGCGCAGCTTGTGCGGGAACTTGAATGTGCTGCGGCAGAGCTTGACGAACTGCTCCTCCAGCTGGGCGTACGCCTTGGTGGCGCCTGGCACGCGCTCGCGCTGAAACCCCTCGAGGTTTTCGCCGAGGATCCGGTGCGCGGCCAGCAGCGGCGACATGGGCTGGATGTAAGCGCTGAGGGTCTGCTGCAGGAACTGCGCGATCTTCTGCGAGACCTCCCGCAAGGGGGCCATCTTGGGCAGTTCGATCTCTTTGACGCGGGTCATGTTTTGTCCTCGCCTAAGCCGGTTTTCTCTGTTTCTCTGCATTATATCGTCCGCCCGGGCATTGTCCTAAAAACTGGATCCATCATGAGCTATCCTGCGGGGGCAAACTTCTGCCACGGAGGGAGGTCATGACCCAGCCACCAGAGCTCAAGGGAGGGCTCGGCTTTTCATTCTCGGTGGGGGCGCCGCCCCCGATGGAGCAGCCGCCGTTGCGCCTGGTGGTGATGGGCGATTTCAGCGGGACGGGCAGCCCGGATCTCGGCCCGGTGGAGGTCACCGCCGAGGATCTGGAGCAGGTGTTCGTGGGGCTCTCCAGGGAGCTGGTGCTGGAGGTGCCCGATTATCCGGATGGGAGGCCCGACCGCACAACCTTCGTCAAGATACCGGTGGCCGGTCCGGGTGACTTCACCCCCGAGGCCGTGCTGCGGCACCTGCCCCGGATCGAGGCTCCTGCTCCCGCCCCTGCCCCCGCTCCCGCTCCCGCGCCTGAAGCAGCCTCGGCGGCCCCAAAGGACGGCGAGCAGGGCGACGCACTGGACCGGATCCTGGGCATGGTGGACATGGGCGGCGGCGCGGCCGAGGTCCCACAGGACCAGGGCCAGCAGGCGGCCAAGTCCGCCGTGGGCGCGCTCATCAGCGGCGTGGTGGGCGCCGGCAAGGGCAGCCAGCCCGCGGCAGGGACCGCGGCGGCCCCCGCGTCGGGGGAAGCGGACGGTCCGCAAGCGCGGCTGCTCTGGGCCGTGATGCACCACCCCGCGTTCCAGCGCGCCGAGGCATCCTGGCGCGGGCTGCGCTTTCTGGTGCGCATGTGCAACTTCCGCAAGGGCGTGCAGCTGCAGCTCATCGACGTGCCGCGCGCCGACGCGGTGGCGGCGTTCGAGCGCCAGATCCATGAGCCGGAGATGGCGGGCACCCTGGATGTGACCCCGGCGCTGGTGGTGCTGGACTACCCGCTGGACGACCCGGATCGTGCCGGCCACCTGGAGCAGCTGCAGGCCATGGCCGAAAAGGCCGAAGAGATCCAGGTCATGCTGCTCGGCTCCATCGAGCTCGGCTTCCTCGGCCTGGAGGCGCCCGGCGACATCAACGGGCTGCGGCTGGTGTCGAGCCTGCTGGACGAGCCGCAGTACACCAAGTTTCGCGCCCTGCGCGATCGGTCGTGCGCCCGCTGGATCGGCCTGACCGCGGGCCGCTTCCTGTTGCGGGCGCCCTACGCGGCAGGCACCCGGGGCGCCGGGGGAATGGCCGAGCCCACCGCGGACAGCGCCAACCTGCTGTGGGGCTCGCCCGCCTACCTGGTGGCCGGGCTTGTGGCGCGCAGCCACGCCAGCGTGGGCTGGCCCACCGAGGTCACCGGGGTGGACGCTGGCTCGGTGGATGACCTCCCGTACCAGCCCTTCGCCGGGCCGGGCGGGCGCCAGATGCACATCCCGCTGGAGGCCTTTGTCTCACAGCCGCTGGGCGAGGACCTGGCCCGCCAGGGGTTCATGGCGCTGACCTGTCAGCCCGAGGGCGACATCGCCTACCTGCTGCGGGCGTCGGTGCTCTTCCCGCCCGGGCGGTTCACCGAGCAGGGCGCCACCGAAAACGCGCGCCAGATGGCCAGCCTCGGCTACCAGCTGCTGGTGGCCCGGCTGGCCGACCAGCTGGGCCGGCACAAGGCCGCGCTGGTGTCGGGCAAGGGCGTCGAGGAGATCAAGGCATCGCTGGAGCAGTTCTTCCTGTCGCTGGTGGGCGGCACCGGCCAGGGCGCGGCCGCGGGGGTGCAGCTGGTGCGCCACGGCCAGCGCATGGTGGCCCAGATCAACGTGCGCATGGGCCGCGAGGTGATGAACGGGGTGGGGGGCCTGTGGGGGGGGCGGGTGTTGGGCGGGGGCTCGCACCCACGGGGGTACGCAACCCGAACACCCTGGCCGCCGCCCCCTCGGGGGTGGAGTCCGGCGCCACAACCCCTGTGTATCCTGGTCCACTGGCGCTTTTTTGTGAGTCGCGCAACGATCTGTAATGCTTGAACAGTCCGGCTGGCCAGCCTTCATGGCCCCGGTCTTGCTCTTGATCGCCGTATGCGCCGACTCGTCACCATATGCATCCTGCTCGCGGGCATGGGTTCCCTGGCCGCCGTGGGCAGCGCCGCCCTGACCTACAAGCCATTTTCCACCGCGCCGGACCTGGTGCCAGCGCCGGAGGCCGTGCGGCCCCGGCTCGGCCCGGGGCGGGCGGCGGGCATCGAGGTGCTGGACCAGGAATCCCTGCGGCCCTACATGGCGGCCATCACCCGCGGCGTCCCCACGCCGCCGCTGACCGAGACCGACAACTACCTGCTGGCGGGCATCGACTCGCGGCCCTGGGCCCACGGGGGACGGACCGACGCGCTGCTGGTGCTGGTGATGCATCGCAAGAGCGGCCACGTGGGGCTGGTGAGCATCCCGCGGGACATGCTGGTGGTGGTGCCCGGCGAGGACCCGAACCGGATCAACACGGTCTACGCCAGCGGCGTGCGCGCCGGCGGCCCGGACGAGGGGGTGCGGCGGCTCAAGGGGGTGATCAGGCACACCCTGGGGCTGGACATCGCGCAGGTGCTGTTCGTGGATCACGCCGGGTTCGAGGGCGTGGTGGACCAGCTGGGCGGCGTGTCGGTGCAGGTGATCTGCCCGATCCACGACCGGTTCATCGACCCGCGCGGGCCCGGCGGCAAGCTGGAGCTGAAGCTGGACACGGGCGTCCACCACATGGACGGCCGCACCGTGCTGATGTTCGTGCGCTCGCGCCACGGCCGCGGCCTGGCCGACCGGGCGCGGCGCCAGCAGGGGGTGCTGATGGCCCTGCGCGAGCGCGCGCGGGCGCTGGGGGCGCGGCGGATCCGGGCGCTGATCCCCGCAGTGCAAAAGACCCTGTTCACCGACATGCAGGCGGGCCAGATCCTGCGGCTGCTGGGCAGGGCCGGCAAGGTCAAGCCGGAGCATATCCACGGCCTGTCCATCGGGCGCAAGCAGGCCAAACCGGTGACCATGGCCGACGGCAAGTGGGTCATGATCCCCGACGCCGACGCCATCAGCGCGGCCCTCTCCGGGCTGTTCGCCTCCGGCCCGCCTGGACACCGCGACCCGCAGACCTGCCCCGAGATGGACGCCGCGTTCAAGGCCAGGGCGGAGCACGCGGCGAAGAAAGGCAAGGGTCGGCGGAAGGCGCGCAAGAACTGACCTGCCGCCACAACGTGGGGCTGAAGTACGGCTGGTCGCGCTACATGGACGTCTGCGAGTAGAGGGGGACAGCTGAACGGATCCCCGCACCCCGGCAACCGAGTATTGTAGGATCGCTTCATGGGGTGCCGGGGATGACAGCCAGGGATTTATGGGGGACGAAGGTGCACCGCTCGCGCCACGGCGCGGGCCTGGCGGCAGCCCTGGTCTGTCTGCCTCTGGTGGGGTGCGCCCCGCGGGACCGTCCGGACGCACCGACCCTGGCCACGCTCGAGCAAGGCGCCACCGTCAAGTTGACCCACAAGGTCACAGCCGCCGACGCCAAGAAGAACCACGAGCTGGGCTACTCGCTGGCCATGGACGGCGACACCATCCTGGCGGGGGCACCCTGGGCAGGGGGCGGCTGGGCCGTGGGGGCGGCCTACGTGTTCGTGCGCGCGGGGTCCACCTGGAGCCAACAGGCCAAGCTCATGGCCGCGAAGGCTTATTCGGGCGCTTACTTCGGCGTGGACCTGGCCCTGAGCGGCGACCACGCCCTGGTCCTCGCCAGCAACTACGGCGATGAAGAAGAGCTGTACGCCTTCGCGCGCAAGGGGGGCAGCTGGAAGCAGACACAGCAGCTCGTCCTCCTGCAGCACAGCTCTTCCAATGACCCGTTGCCCTCCATCGCCATGGACGGCGCCACGGCGGTGGTGGGCATGCCGCCCGAGGCACCGGGGTACAAGTGGGACGCCGGCGTGGCGTACATCATGGCGCGATCGGGCCAGACCTGGAGCCAGCAGGCAAAGCTGGTGGCGCCGTCGCCCAAGCACGAGGACTTCTTCGGCAGCGCGGTGGCCATCAAGGAGGGCAGGGTGCTGGTGGGAGCTCCGGGCGACGACGACCACTGGAAGGACGCCGGCGCCATCTATATCTATGTCCGCAGCGGCACCAAGTGGAGCCTGGAGCAGAAGGTGACAGCCCGCGGCGGCGTGGCGTGCTCGGAGCTGGGCGGGGCGGTGGCCCTGAGCGGGGACGCCCTGCTGGCCGGCTGTCCGGAATCCATGTACCGGGGAAACTGGTCCGGCTCGGCGCTGTTCTATCAGCGCTCCGGGAAGACCTGGAAGTTCCACCAGCAGGTCGCTCCTGGCGACGGGGCGCTGGCGCGGGAGTTCGGCGCGAGGGTGGCGCTGCGCGGTGACGCCGCCCTGGTGGGCGACCCTGAAAATCGCACCAACGGCCGATATAGCGGCGCCGCTTACATCTTCTTCCGCAACGGCGGCACGTGGTACCAGCGCCAAAAGCTGGTGGTCGCCGGCGGCCAGAAAAAGGGCTCGCTGGGAGACGCGGTGGCCCTGGGCAAGGGGTGGGCAGCGGCGGGCGCCCATGGTGACTCGAGCAAGGCCAAGTACGCCGGGGCTGTCTACCTGCACAGCGGCTGCTTCACCTGCCTCAAGCAGGACGGCGAGGCGTGCAAGGACGCCAGCCGCTGCGTCAGCAAGCGCTGCGTCAACGGGGTCTGCTGCTCCACCTGCGTCGGCGGCAGCACCCAGGACATCCTGCTGCTGGACGGCGCCACCTGTACCGACGCCTCCCGCTGCGCCAGCGGGCACTGCGTCGACGGCGTGTGCTGCGCCACGGCCTGTGGCGGTGGCAATGACGGCGACTGCCAGGTGTGCAGCGTGTCAGCGGGGGGGCTGGCCGATGGCACCTGCGCCACCTTGCCGTCCGGCGCCATCTGCCGGCCCGTGGCGGGGGAGTGTGATGCGGTGGACCGGTGCGATGGCGTGTCGCGCAGCTGTACGGCGGACGCGGTCCTGCCGGCGGGAGGCAGCTGCAGATCATCCCGGGGGGGCTGCGATCCGGTGGAGAAGTGCGACGGCAAGAGCCCGCGATGCCCGGCGGATGCGCTGCAGCCCGCCGGCGCGTCCTGCCGCGCCGCCACGGGCGAGTGCAACATCGTGGGCAAGTGCCTCGGCTACGCATACTGGTGCGTGGTGGACTCCGCCGTGCCCGACGGCGAGCCGTGCCGAGGCGGCGCGGGCACCTGCCAGGCGGGCGTCTGCGAGCTGAAGGGGAGCGAGTCCAGCGGCTGCGCGATGGGGTCGTCCCCGACGCCCGGGGGCGCCTGGTTTCTGATCATCGCCCTGGCTCTGTTGGCAACCCGCAGCAGGCATCGACCTCGGACTGAACCCGCACCGGCTCAGCCGTAAGCCATCGGCCGAAACACCCATTCTGGCATTCCGGCGCTCCGGCGTTCTGGCACTCTGGCATTCGCGCCCGGAGGGCGCACAAATGGTCTATTTGAATTCTGGAGCGAGCCTCCGATTCAAGGCAACCGGCCCGTACGTTCATGATTTCAAATAGTTGAGCTGCCAACAGCTCATCCCATGGGGCCTGTCGCCCCCAGACGCGATAGCTCCTGCACTTTCCATTTGCCCCGGATCCACGCCAAAAACCGGCCATTTTTTTGGCACCAGGTTTGCTTTTGCCGGGGGGCAGAAACCGAGTGGAAAAAACAGCCAGAGAGCAAGGAGAAAGCCAATGTACCCGCTCGCACTGACCGCCCCCAGAGTGGGGACCGCAACCGTCGTCATGTTCGCCGGCGCCATCCTGATGGCCGGCTTCACCGGGACCGCCGAGGCGCGGACCCCATATCCCCGGAACTGGGTCCCGCAGAAGGCGTGGGACGCGGTGGCCGCCCGGGCCAAGCTGGACATGAGCGCCAAGAAGGTACGCGTCTACAAGTCCCGCTGGAGCAAGCGCGTGAGCAAGGGCCTGCGCAGCGCGTCCGGCCAGGACGCCTACATCGTGCACGCCAAGAAGCCCGCCAAGGGCGTCAAGCGCTTCATGTTCTGGAACAACAAGAAGAAGGGCACCTACCTGGTGCAGAAGTCATCCCAGGGGATCTACGAGGCCCACCCCGTCGCGCCCAACAGCAAGGGCAAACATGTCAGCAAGATCAACTCCCGCAAGCCGAAGGACGTCAACGCCTTCACCGACGGCGGCTTCCCGCCCGGAAAGCTGGTGCACGGCGTCAAGGTGTCCGGCGCGTCGGCGGTGAACACCGACAAGGGCCGGATCCTGGCGCGCACCAAGCGCACCGGCCGGCTGCAGGACCACCTGGTGTTCGTGCAGGGCGAGGGTCGCGGCAACCAGGTGACCACCACCCTGAGCATGAGCCAGCGCATGCCCTGGTTCCGCCCCTTCATGGGCAAGGCCGCGGCCAAGCTGCCGAGCATCGGCATCCCCCGCCCGCCCATCATGCCGCCCTACATCCAGCCGCCCACCAAGGCTGACGTGAAGGTCAACCAGCTGATGACGGCGTACCGGTAGTCCCTCACCCAACAGACATGTCGATGGCGACCCGGGCCGCGGCCTCGGCTCACGGGGCTCAGGGCGCCTTGCCGAAGCGCAGGCGGGTGCCGTAGATGGAGCTCTTGGAGGTCCGGTAGTCGGTCCAGACCACCAGGAACTGGCCGCCGCCGTAGGCCACCGCCGGATCGATCTCCTGGGCGCCGGCGGAGCTGGTGAGCTGGAAGGGGGGCTCCAGCTGGGTGCCCGAGCTGTCGAGGCGCACGGCCCGCAGCCAGCTCTTCTCCTGGTACACCACCAGGTAGTGGGTGCCGTCGGTGGCCACGGCGGGCATGGTCTTGAGGTAGTTGTTTACCGAGACCCAGGCCGGCTTGCTCACGGTGCCGGTGGTGCTGACGGTGGCGCTGTTGATCTCCTTGCCGCTGCTCTGGGCGTCCATCCAGGCCAGGAAGGTCTCCTTGCCGTTGCTGGCCGCGGCGGGCTGACGCTGCTCGGCGGTGGCCTTGGAGATCACCTCGTCCGCGCTGTTGAGCCGCACGCCCGCGCTGCTGATCCGGGACAGGTAGAGGTCGGCGTTGTTGGTCCAGGCCACCTTGTAGCTCAGCCCGTCGAAGGCCAGGGTGGGGCGGTCAGGGACGCCGGACTTGTGGTTGGTGACGTTGACCTTGATGGTGGTGCCCAGGGTCGCCCCGGCCGGGCTCACCCGGCGGCCCAGCAGCTGCTTGGGGCTGTTGTGCTGGTTCCCCGAGTGAAGCCAGGCGGCCACCAGGAAGTTGGTGCCGTCGAAGGCCAGCGACGGGTAGTGCATGGCGGCGGCGTGGGCCGAGGACTGGAGCAGGATCGTGCCCACCGGGTTGCCCACCTTGCCCGTGGTGGACACGGTTGTGCCCCGAATGGCGTTGCCCTGCTCCCAGGTCACGAGGTAGTCCTTACCGCCGAAGGCCACGTCTGGCATCTTCTTTTTAGGGCTGGTGTTGGCGACGTAGAACGAGGCGCTGGCCTTGCCCGAGGCGTCCACCAGCGCGGCGTTGATCCAGGGGGCCACGGGGGAGCCACCGCCGCCCGGGCCCCACATCACCACCAGGAAGCCCGAGCCGTCCGAGGCGACCTTCGGGGTGGCCATGCGGTAGTACGACTGGCCGGCCGCCACCTTGATCCCGGCCGGGTCGCGGATCTCGTAGCAGCGCAGGGTGTCCAGCTTGCACCCCTTGCAGGCCAGGGCGCCGCCAGTGAAGCCCTGGGTCTTGCAGGTCTTGCCGCCCAGCAGGGCGCCGTCGCACAGCTCGGTGGGGTCGAGCTTGCCGTTGCCGCACAGGGAGGCGTCGGGCTGCAGCTGGTCCGGCGGCGTGAGATCCGGCAGGGCCAGATCCGGCGCGGGCGCGTCGGGCACTGGCGCGTCCGGGACAGGCGCGTCGGGCAGGGGGGCGTCAGGGCGCAAACGATCCGGGCGCGGGGCGTCGGGCAGGGCGCTGTCCGGCAAGGCGAGGTCGGGCACGCCGGCGTCCAGCCTGGGCGGGAAGCCGCACTTGCGCTGGGCGTTACAGTAGCCGCTACGGCACTCCACGGCGCGAACGCAGGTCTCGCCGTCCTTGCGCTTGCCCACCGCGCATACCCCGGCCACGCAGTTGTAGCTCTTGCAGTCGCCGTTGCCCTGGCAGGCGGCCCCGGCGCCGGCGGGCGCTGACGAGGCGCACTGGCCATCGTGGCAGACGCGGTCTGCGCAGTCGCTGTTGTTCGTGCAGGCGGCGTTGGTGGGCAGCCCCTGGTCATCGTCGCTGCACGCGACGGCGAGCATCGCCGCCAGCGCCATCCCCAAAGCTCTGTTCATGGAACCCTCTGAGTCTATATGAACCAAATGCATAGACTTGACATGATTTGACGGCCCACGCATGTCACGGCTACCGGGAACCGCCCGCTCCCGACCCCCGACAGTCGCAGCTTCAGATTCAGCCTCAGCTTCAGCTACAGCTTCCGCCCCAGCTACAGCCACAGCTTCAGCCCCAGCCTCAGCCTCGGCCTCAGCCTCGGCGTCAGCTTCAGCTACAGCCTCGGCATCAGCGCCTGCCGCCGCTCCGGCTTCAGCAGCCATCCATTCTGGCCTTTCAGCAC
>CAZEFW010000219.1:0-10776 GCA_964511535.1 uncultured Myxococcales bacterium
CTCACGCTCCCTTCGTCGCTGCTGCGTTGTCACGCGATAAAATGTCAAGTAGGGGGGTCAGACCCCTACACTTGACATTTATTTGGGCGCGGTTTGCGTAGGCTTTGTCGCTGCTCAGGTGGGGTAGACGCGGCGTCTCGCCGCGTTCTGGCGTGTCGCTAGGCGGGGCCGCCGTCGTGGCTGCGGATGAGCACTTCGCGGTTGTTCTTGCGGTCGGGGGGGCCCACCACGCCTTCACGCTCCATCATCTCCACCATGCGGGCGGCGCGGTTGTAGCCCACGCGCAGGCGGCGCTGGATGGATGAGATGGAGCAGCGGCGCGTGTCTGCCACGAAGGTCACCGCCAGGTCGTACATTGCATCCACCGGCTCATCTTCGATGCCGCCCTCTTCCGCCTCCTCGTCCTCGCACTTGAGGATGTCCATGTCGTAGACCGGCCGGCCCTGGTCCTTGAGCCAGTCGACCACGCGCTGGATCTCGTCGTCGGTGATGAACGCCCCGTGCAGGCGCTTGGTGGCCATGCCGCGGTCCATCACCAGCATGTCGCCGTTGCCCAGCAGGTTCTCGGCGCCCTGGCAGCCGAGGATCGTCTTGGAGTCATGCCCCGACGCCACGGCGAACGACACACGCGAGGGGAAGTTGGCCTTGATCAGGCCGGTGATGACGTCCACCGACGGCCGCTGGGTGGCCAGGATCACATGGATGCCCGCAGCGCGGGCCTTCTGGGCCAGGCGCGCCACGGAGGTCTCCACCTCCTTGGAGGCCACCATCATCAGGTCGGCGAACTCGTCGATGACCACCACGATAAACGGCAGCCGCTTGGGCAGGGGCTCGCCCGTCACCGGGTGCTTGTCCGGGTGGCGCTTCTTGGCCTTGCGCTTCTTCGCCGTGGCGGCCACCGGCTCGGCCGTGGCCTTCTCCTCCTCGGTCAGGTCCGCCACGTCCACCAGCACGCGCTCCTCGGTGCCGTCGGCCTTGCGACGCATGACATGCACCTTGTCCGGCGCCGCCTCCTCCATGGTGGCGTTGTCCATGGCCGGCCTCTTGTCCTCCGGCTCATCCAGCTCGAGCTCCAGCTGGGCGTCGTGCTCGTCGCCCTCGGCCGCGGCCTTGGCGCGCTGCTTGTCCACCTTCTTGTTGTATGAGGTGATCTCGCGCACCCGCATGTCGGCCAGCAGCTGGTAGCGCCGCTCCATCTCGTTGACCGCCCAGCGCAGGGCCACGTTGGCCTGCTTCGGGTCGGTGACCACCGGCAGCATCAGGTGCGGGATGTCGTTGTACCCGGACAGCTCCAGGAACTTGGGATCCACCATGATCAGGCGCACCTCCTCGGGGGTGTGCCGCAGCAGCAGGCTGCAGATCATGGCGTTGATGCTGACGCTCTTGCCCATGCCGGTGGCGCCGGCCACCAGCAAGTGCGGCATCTTGGCCAGGTCCATCACCACCGGGGCGCCCTCGGTGTTCTTGCCCAGGGCCAGCGGCAGCTTGCTCTTGCCCTGGCGGAAGTTGCGGTTCCCGACGATCTCCTTGAAGAACACCGTCTCGCGGGTGTCATTGGGCACCTCGATGCCGATGGCGCGCTTGCCAGGGATCGGCGCCACGATGCGCACCTTCTGCGCGGCGAGGGACATGGCCAGGTCGTTGGCCAGGTTGGCGACCTTGCTGATGCGCGTACCAGGGGCGGGGACGAACTCGTACATGGTGATCACCGGGCCGGGGTGCACCTCGGTGATGCGGCCCTGGATCTTGTAGTCCGCCAGGGTGCGAACCAGGCGGTCAGCGCGGCGATAGATGGCGTCCTCGTCAACCCGGGTCTCGGCGCTCTCGTCGAACTCCAGCAGGTCCAGGGGCGGCGGCTTGTAGGTGTTCCCCTTGAGCTCGAAGCCGGGGCTGTCGGTCTGCTCGACGTCACGCTCAGCCTCCTGCTCGGGCGCCGGATCGATCTTCTTTTTGAACTGCGACTCCACGATGGTCAGCGCCTCGGGGTCGGGCTCGGGCGCCTCGGTGGCGGCGCTGGCCTTGGGGGCCTTCTTCTTTTTCTTGCCGCCCTTGTCCTTCTTCCTGGTGAGCTCGTGCACCTCGGGCTCGCCCTCGGCAGGGGCCTGGCCGGCGGCCTCGGCCTCGGCGGGCGGATCCTTGAGGGTGTCGTCGGTGCGGGTATTGATCTTGGGCTGCTCTGGCTCGGGCTCTGGCTCCGGCTCGTCCTTGCCGCTGGCGCCGATCTCCAGGTCGCTGGGCAGCGGCTCGGCCTTCTTCTTCTTCTTCTTGCCCTTCTTCTCCGCGGGCTGCTTGTCGGTCTTGCCCAGGTCCAGCCGGATCACCGGGGGCAAGGCGGCGGCCCCATCCTGGTCCACCTCGGCCTGCACCTGGGTCGAGGCGATGATTCGGTCGCGCAGGGCGCGCAGGCGGTCGGTGGTGCCCACGCGCAGGTCATAGATGGTGTCGAGCAGGCCGTAGGCCACCATCACGGCGCCGCGGCCCAGGGCGATGGCGCCCTGGTACGCCAGGTGGGCCAGGCTGATGCCAGCGCGACCCCAGCTCAGATCAGTGGCCAGGAGCACGGCCAGGGCCAGCCCGGCCAGGGCCATCACCCAGGCCCCCGGGGTGGAGACCACCGAGCAGATCACCTCGGCCAACAGCTCGCCCAGGAATCCGCCGGTGGACGCGCCGTTGACCCGCATGGGGCGCAGGGCCAGGTGCAGCATCATGGCCGCGCAGACCACGCCCAGCAGCATGCCGCCCCGCTCGCGCCACAGGGCGCTGTCCGGCGAGGCCTCCGCCTGCAGGCCGAGCCCGTAGGCGAAGATGCGCACCGCCACGGCCACCAGCGCCACGATGAACAGGTAGCCGGTCAGCCCGAGCAACCAGTTGAGTGCGGCACCTGTGATCTGGCCCAGGGGGCCCATGAGCTGGCCATCGCCGAACTGGATCGAGATCAGGCTGGGGCCCAAAAGCATGGCCGCGGCGAGCGTCAGGATGCCAAACGTCTCGTGAAGACGGCGCGAGGGGGCCTGTTCACCGGCGGCACGCTTCTTCTTGCGCGGGGCCGAAGCAGAGGTTTTTTTCTTTCCTTTCGATGTTTTACGAGCCAAGGGTCAGATGTCCTCTGGTATGGGTTTATGTAATATTAACACCGACATTGTACGAGATGGTAGTTTTTTGTCCTACATCTGAATACTTCAACCCACCTGTAAGTAAGTGGGCGAAATTTTGCCGTGCTGGATCCAGCCGGATAAGATCCGGGCACCGTCTGGTTCAATCGCGGAGGTGCAAATGCGACGGCCCATCCACATCCTGATTCCCATGATCCTGGCGCTGCTGGTCATCGGCTGCGGCATTCCCAAGGACAAGCACAACGCCGTGCTCAAGGACCTGCAAACCTGCAAGGGGGAGCTGTCCAAGACCAAAAAGGGCTTGGCGGCCACAGAGGACGAGCGCAACAAGCTGAAATCAAACCTCGATTCCCTCTCGGCGGACCGCGATGCCCTGGCCAAGCGGCTGGGCGCCACCAAAAAGGAGATCGCCGAGCTGCGCAAGGCGCGGCAGGCGGCCGAGGCCCGCAGCAAGGTGTTCAAGGACCTGATGAAGCGGCTTCAGAGCATGATCTCGTCCGGCAAGCTCAAGGTGGAGATCCGCAAGGGGCGCATGATCGTCAAGATGAGCGACAAGATCCTGTTCGATCCGGCCAAGACCAAGCTCAAGGACGACGGCAAGGAGGCGCTCAAGCAGCTGGCCGCGGTGTTCAAGGACATCGGCAACCGCGACTTCCTGGTGGCCGGGCACACCGACAACGTGCCCATCAAGACGCGCAAGTTCCCGTCCAACTGGGACCTGTCCGCGGCCCGCGCCGTGGAGGTGGTCAAGTTCCTGCAAAACGAGGGCGTGGACCCCAAGCACCTGGGCGCCGCCGGCTTCTCCGAGCATGACCCGGTGGGCGACAACAGCCTGGATGACGGCCGCCGCGCCAACCGGCGCATCGAGATCGTGCTGATGCCGAATATCGAAGAGCTGCCGAAGATCGATCAGTGATGGAAAGCGGGCGCGCGCAAGGCCCGCCCCTACACATTCGTCTCGTCATCCTCTAAACTTGCCGTTTGCGGCCTGACAGCTGAGAGGGAGACCCATGGAGCTTTCGACCGTCCAGATCGACAAGCCGGAGGAGATGAACATCATCCTCGGCATGTCCCACTTCATCCGCACCGTCGAGGACCTGCACGAGGCGCTGGTCACCTCGGCGCCCGGCGTGAAGTTCGGCCTCGCGTTTTGCGAGGCGTCCGGCCCGCGCCTGGTGCGCGCCAGCGGCAACGACGAGGAGCTGAAGCAGCTGGCGGCGCGCAACATGCTCGCCGTGGGCGCGGGGCACAGCTTCATCGTCATGCTGGCCATGGCCGACGTGTTCCCGATCCACGTGCTGCGCGCGGTCAAGCAGGTGCCAGAGGTGTGCAGCATCTTCTGCGCCACGGGCAACCCGGTGCAGGTGCTGGTGGCCCAGAGCGACCAGGGCCGGGGCATCATCGGGGTCATCGACGGCGGCCCGCCCATGGGCATCGAGACCGACGAGGACGTCGCCAAGCGCAAGGACTTCCTGCGGGCCATCGGCCTGAAGCTGTGAGGTACAAAAATGGCGCCGCGTAAGAAGAAAGAAGAGCAGGGCGAGGAGCGGTTCGATCAGCTGATGGACCAGCTCGGCGGCATCGTCGAGCAGCTCGAGCAAGCCGATCTGCCGCTGGAGGAGTCGCTCAAGAAGTTCGAAGAGGGGGTCGCGCTGTCGCGCCGGGGTCAGGCGATCCTGGACTCGGCAGAGGCGAAGGTGGAGCAGCTGCTCGCCGACGGGAACACGGCCCCCATGGCGCCGGACGGGGAAGGAGGGGAGCGGGATGGAAAAGACGCGGGTGATCATCGTTGACGACGACCGCGACCTGCGCGAGATGCTGCGCACGCGCCTGGAGCTGGAGGGCTTCGACGTCCAGGTGGTGGGCAACGGCTTGCGGCTGCTCAGTCGGCTGAAGCTGGACCGTCCTGACCTGATCTTGCTCGACGTGATGATGTCCTGGCTCAACGGCTTCGAGCTGTGCCAGGCGCTCAAGAAGAACCCCGAGTTTTCCGACATCCCGGTCTTCTTCATCTCGGCCCTCGGCACCGAGGAGGACATCCAGAAGGGCTACGACAGCGGCTGCAGCCGCTACTTCGTCAAGCCCCTGGACCTGAGCAAGCTGATGGAGGAGATCAGGGCGGCGACGTAGAAGGGGGAAGCGGAGAGACACATGACACGGCTCGCCTCGCTGGCCTTGACCCTCGCCGCGGCCCTGTTGACCGCGGGCTGTGGGCCGGACTGCGGCGGCGATGCCAGGTGCGAGTGCGCGGCCGAGGGCGGCTACTATGTGCCGGCCAACGAGCTGGCCCGGGCGAAGCCCAAGGTCGAGATCGTCAGCAAGTCCTGCTGCTCCATCGAGTGGGCCACCGAGACGACCACCGCCCCCGTGGGGATGCCATACAGCCTGCTGAGGTTCGAGCTGTGCGACGACAGGGTCCGGTGTATGACCACCCGCACGGTCACCTTCAAGGGCGCGGTGAAGCCCACCGGCTGCCAGCGCGAGGACCTGGTGGGATACGCCCTGTGGCAGTGCAGCTGGGATCTGAAGCAGATGGCAGGGTGCTGGCATGAGTAGGTGCGTCACCGTGCTGCTCTGCTTCGCGCTGCTCGGGTGCGACGACGAGGGGGACATGTGCGAGTCGCGGGGCGGGTCGTGGGAGCTGTGGGCCACGCCGGAGTCGCAGAAGCCCACCGTCTACGTCGACGACCAGTCTTGCTGCGTGGTGGACTGGCCGGGGGGCCGGTGGAACAACGAATGGCTGGAGTTCAAGCAGTGCCAGGGCCGGTACACCTGCACGCACATCGCCACGCCTCGCAAGGTGGAGCGCAGCGGCGTGTCGGCCCAGCTGTCGTGCAAGGAGGCCGACCTCTGGCATCACGTCGAGACCCTGTGCAGCTGGGACATCGCGACGCGCAAGTTCTGCTGGCTGCCCAGCGGCGCCGAGATGCCAGACGGCGGGCCCTGACAGCCAGAGGCCAGCAGCACAAAGCGCTTTACCTCGGCCCCCACCGGCGCTAAGCAGATCAACATGCACCACGACGCCAAGCCCGACCTCGTCAAGCCCCTGCTCATCTCCACCTTTATCATCGCCGGCGTCGCCGTCGCCGGGGGATTGCTCGCGTTCTCCGCCGGGACCCGGCGGCCGGTGCAGACCGTGATCGCCGAGCCTGCCGGGACCGTCAAGCTGCCGCCCAACGAGGCGCGCATGGTGCGCGGGCCGACGCCGGGCATCGAGCACCTGGTCAAGCGGCGGCTCACCTTCGCCAACCACCTGGAGAAGCGCTACCGCGCCAGGGAGCTGCCCGTGGAAGTGAAGGTCACCGGCGAGGATCAGCGGGTGTTCACCTTCCGCTGGACCTTGCCGCCGAACCCGGACCAGCTGCGGTTGATGAAGCACGCCGAGCCGCTGTGGGAAGAGCTGCAGGGCCTCGGCTTCCGCCGGGTGGAGATGATGGACCCGCAGGCGACGAAGCTGCTCTGGTACAAGGACTTCTAGGGGGGAGCGACGGGGCAAGTTGCCCTCAAGCCTCGAGCCTCAAGCCTCAAGCCCCGACCTCAGGGAGGGAAGATGTCTGACATCGCGAGCCCGCACAACCTCGAGTACATCGAGGAGCAGTACCAACGCTTCCGCGACGACCCCGACGCGGTGGACCCGTCGTGGAAGACCTTCTTCGAGGGCTTCGAGCTGGGGATGGGCGTGGGCGGCGTCCCCGAATGTTCCGGGGCGGTCTCTCAGGCGGAGAAGCAGTCTCGCGTGGCGAGCCTGATCTTCGGGTACCGCAACCTGGGGCACCGCGCGGCGAGCATCGACCCGCTGGACGATGTGCCGCCGCCCGTGCCCGACCTGCAGCTCGAGGCGTTCGGCCTGGACGAGGTGGACCTGGACGTGGTGTTCGACACGGGCCACCTGGGCGGCGAGATGGAAGGCGGCGCCTTCGCCCAGCAGGCGACCCTGGGACAGATCCTCGAGGTGCTGCGGGACACCTACTGCCGCGCCGTGGGGGTGGAGTACCTGCATATCCAGGACATGAGCCGCCGCCGCTGGCTGCAGGCGCAGATGGAGCCGTCGCGCAACCGGCCCGAGATGAGCCGCGGCAAGAAGCTGGAGATTCTGCGCAAGCTGGTGGACGCCACCCTGATGGAGACCTTCATCGGCCAGCGCTACCTGGGGCAGAAGCGCTTCTCGCTGGAGGGGGCCGAGACGCTGATCCCGGCGGTGCACGCGCTGGTGGAGCAGGCCGGCGCCTTCGGCGTGCAGGAGGTGATCATCGGCATGGCTCACCGCGGCCGGCTGAACATGCTGACCAACATCATGCAGAAGTCGTACGCCGACGTGTTCGCCGAGTTCGAGGACATCCTGCAGCCGGCTCAGTACGGCGGCGACGGAGACGTCAAGTACCACAAGGGCTACAGCTCGGACCATGTCACCGCCTCGGGGCAGTCCGTGCACCTGAGCCTGACGGCCAACCCGAGCCACCTCGAGGCGGTCAACCCGGTGGTGGAGGGGCGCGCGCGGGCCAAACAGCGGCGGCTGGACGACACCGCGGAGCGCAAGCGGGTGGTGCCGCTGCTGATCCACGGCGATGCGGCGTTCGCCGGCCAGGGGCTGGTGGCCGAGACGCTCAACCTGTCGCAGCTGCCGGGCTATCGCACCGGCGGCACCGTGCACTTCATCATCAACAACCAGATCGGCTTCACGACGACGCCCGAGGAGGCGCGCTCCACCACCTACTGCACCGACGTGGCCAAGATGATCCAGGCGCCGATATTTCACGTCAACGGCGACGACCCGGAGGCGGTGGTGCACGCCATGGAGCTGGCCATGGGCTACCGCCAGGTGTTCGGCTGCGATGTGGTGGTGGACATGGTGTGCTACCGCCGGCACGGCCACAACGAGGGCGACGAGCCCGGCTTCACCCAGCCGCTGCTGTATCGGGAGATCAAGGGGCACCCGCCGGTGCTCGAGCTGTACACCCGGGGGCTGGTGGAGTCGGGCGACCTGGCGGTGGAGCAGCAGCGGCGCATCGCGGCGGCGTTCAAGGACGAGCTGCAGCGCGCCTTCGAGGAGGTCAAGAAGGCGGAGCAGGCGCCGGCGCCGCCGGAGGCCGAGCCGTACCGGGGCAACTGGAGCGGCATGGCCGACAGCTACTGCCACGCGTCGGTGATGACCAACGTACCCGCGGCGGTGCTGCGGGAGGTGGCCGAGGGCATCACGCGCGTACCCGAGGGGTTCTCGGTGCACCGCAAGCTGGCGCGGCAGCTGGACCGCAAGCAGCAGATCGTGCAGCAGGGCGGCGACGTGGACTGGGCGCTGGGCGAGGCGCTGGCCTTCGGCTCGCTGCTGCTCGAGGGGTTGCCGGTGCGGCTGAGCGGGCAGGACAGCGCCCGCGGCACGTTCTCCCACCGGCACGCCGCCTGGCAGGACGTAAAGACCGGGCAGTCGCACGTGCCGCTCAAGCACCTGCACGCGGATCAGGCCAGCTTCTGCGTCTACAACAGCCTGCTGTCCGAGGCGGCGGTGCTCGGGTTCGACTACGGCTACGCCATGGACGAGCCGCACATGTTGATCCTGTGGGAGGCCCAGTTCGGCGACTTCGCCAACGGCGCGCAGGTGATCATCGACCAGTTTCTGGTGGCGTCCCAGTCCAAGTGGCAGCGCCAGAGCGGGCTGGTGATGCTGCTGCCCCACGGCTACGAGGGGCAGGGGCCCGAGCACTCCAACGCCTACCTCGAGCGCTACCTCGCCGCATGCGCCGAGGACAACATCCAGGTCTGCAACCTGACCACTCCGGCGCAGTACTTTCATGTGCTGCGGCGCCAGCTCAAGCGCGGCTTCCGCCGGCCGCTGGTGGTGATGTCGCCCAAGAGCCTGCTGCGCCACCCGCGCTGCGTCTCTCCCCTGCGCCACCTGAGCGAAGGCGGCTTCTCCGAGCTGCTGGACGACGCGGCGGCGCCGGACGCGCCGCGGCGGCTGCTGCTGTGCAGCGGCAAGGTGTACTACGACCTGGTGGCGGCCCGGGAAGAGGGCGCGGGAAAGGACGTGGCCATCGTGCGGGTGGAGCAGCTCTACCCGGTGTGCGCCGAGCGGTGGGGCGCCGTGGCCCGGCGCTACGCGGACGTGCCCGAGGTGTGCTGGGTGCAGGAGGAGTCGCGCAACCGCGGCGCCTGGAGTTTCATCCATCCGCGGCTGAGCCGGTTCTTCCCCGGGCGCGACATCGGCTACATCGGGCGACCTGCCAGCGCCTCGCCGGCCACCGGTTCGTTGGGCGCTCACCGTCGAGAACAGGCAAAGATCATCGAGACTTCGCTGGGCTCCTGAGCCAAACTCCGCCTCCCCTTGAGATATTTAGGGCGCTGTGCAATGCTGCGCCGACTCATCGGAAGGACGTGCTGAAACAAGCTTGAGTGGAGGGGTCTCGTCGACGAAACTCCTCGCGCCGCGGAGGTCAAGTTGATGGTGAGCGAGCGACCCATTGCAATCGTTGGAGCGGGCCCCGTGGGGTCCATCCTGGGCGTGGCCCTGGGCAGCATCGGCCAGGAAGTGATCATGGTCGAGGTGAACGCGGACCGGTGCGAGCAGCTGCGCCAGCCGCGCCAGAAGGTCACCGGCCGTGGCAGCTGGGAGTGCGACGCCCCGACCGTGTTCGGCTCCATCGAGGAGATGGCCGGCAAGGAGCTGGGGGCCATCCTGATCAGCACCAAGACCTGGGCGCTGAAGTACATCCTGCCCGAGATGCGCAAGGTGGTGGATCCAGGCACCCTGGTCATCTCGTTCCAGAACGGCATCGGCCCCGAGGATGACGTGGCGCACTACTTCCCGCGGGAGAACGCGGCGCGGGCCATCGTCAACTACGCGGGGCGGATCCAGGAAGACGGCTCGTCGACCATGAGCTTCTTCAACCCGCCCAACATCCTCGGTCCCCTGCTCGACGCGGAGGACGATCGCCTGGAGCAGCTGGCCGAGTTGATGACGAAGTCGGGGCTGACCACCACCACCAGCAACGCGTCGGAGATGCGCAAGCTCGCCTTCTTCAAGACGATCCTCAACTCGTCGCTCAACGCGCTGTGCGCCACGAGCGGCATCACCATGCGCTCGGCCATGACCTACGCCCACACCCGCAACCTGGCGCGGCTGCTGGTGCGCGAGGGGCTGAGCGTGGCGTCGGCGGTGGGCTACAACTACGGCGAGCACGCCATGGAGCGGTGCATGAACTACCTGGACGGCGGCGGAGACCACATGCCGTCCATGTGGAGCGACCTGCGGGCGGGCAACCCCACCGAGATCGAGTACCTCAACGGCAAGATCGTCAAGCTGGGCATGATGTTCAAGGGGATCGACGTGGACGCCAACATGTTCTTCACCGCCCAGGTGGTGACGCAGGAGATCAAGGCCGGCACGCGCGAGCCGGGCGACATACCCGAGTACCTGAAGTACTTCTAAGGAGAGGACCAATGCTCAAGAACCATGACATCGTCGAGATGAAGGAGTTTCCCGGGATCCGCTACGAGCTGCGCCCCGCAGTCGACCCCAAGGGCGAGCCCGTGGAGGGGATACACAACGCGTGGATCTGGCTGGACAACCCGAAGCAGTACAACTCCTACACCACCGAGATGGTCAAGTCGGTCATCATGGCCTTCCGCACCGCCTCCATGGATCGCACGGTCAACTGCATCATCTTCA
>CAZEFW010000220.1:0-10736 GCA_964511535.1 uncultured Myxococcales bacterium
TGCCAGTGGAAAATTCTAACGGCGCGGTTCCGCGGAACCGTTCCAGCCGTCGAGCGAGCGCCCCCCTGGAGCGGGCGGTGAAGGTACGCGACGAGGGCGTCTGCCAGTTTCCCGGCTGCGAAAACAGGCGCTTCATACACATGCACCATGTCAAACACTGGGCCGATGGCGGTCCGACGGACCTCGACAACCTGGTCCTGCTCTGCAGCACGCACCACAGGGCTGTGCACGAGGGTGGCTACAGCCTGAACAAAACGAAAGAAGGCGAACTCAGCTTCCGCTCACCCGAGGGGCTGCAGCTCGAGCACCTGCCACCGCTCGTGGTGCTGCCGCCCAGGCCTGTCGAGGGGTTGATTCAGCAGAACGAGGAGCTGGAGATTTCGATTCACGGTGAGACGGGCCAGCCGACATGGGACGGGATGGTGCCGGTGGATTACGACACTGCGGTGGAGTGGTTGCTGGAGATCGACGCCACGACATAGGGGCTGTGGACATGACGCGGCCTGCGGCCGCTTGGATAACGCTTCGCGTTCTCCACATGCCCACAAGCCCGGGCGGCGGTTTCTTTGTTTGTTTGTGGTTTTGATCGTGGCTCGGGGCGCGTCTGTGCACGTGCGCCACGTTGTGCACGCTCGCTGTTGGTTTGTGGACCGCCGGGCCGCTTCGCGTCCCGCCAGCCCACAAGCCCAACAGGCCCGGGCAAGGGTGCGATCAAGCACGGCGTAGCGACGACACGCGTAGGTTCAACCCACCTCCGCCCTAATCAGCCCCACGCCAGCGTCTGCACGGGCGCAACGAGAAAGCAGAGCACCCACGTCACGAGCCCCCCACCACGCCCACCACAGGCCGCGACCGGGCGAGCGAAGCGAGGACGGAGCGGCCCAGATCTGCCGCTACAGGTCCCCACTCTCCCCTGGCAATGCCACGCCCCACCCTACCTCCACTCCCTCCCCACACATCCCCAGCCACTTGCCGAACTCCTCGGTGGCCTGCTCCAAGTGCTCCCGCGACCCCGCGGGCAGCGGGTAGTAGATGATGCCTGCCACCCGACGGGCATCATCCTTCAGCTTGGTGGCGAGGCTGTCCTTGATCGGCGTGACCAGGGCGCGGGAGCCGCCGGACGGCTCCAGGGCGCAGCCACAGACCAGGTCGCGCAGGCCCAGCAGCTGGCCGCCTGCGTTGAACACGTAGGTCTCGTCCTCTGCCCCCAGGCGCACCTCGTACTCGGCCGGGTCGCCCGCCAGGTCGAGGTCCCACAGCGAGATCGGCACGCAGTGCTTGAGGCTCACGAGGTTGGTGGCGTCCACAGGCCCGTTGATGCGCGGGAAGTTATCTTTTCCCGCCTCGCGCATCAGGTACTCGCTGGCCGGCTTGCCCCTGCCGGTGGGCTTGTACTTGCCGTTTCGCAGCATGTCCCGGCTCCCCTTGCGCAGCGCCTCTTGGCGCGCGTCCAGATCACGCCCGGCGCGCTCGGCTACCAGCGCCTCGATCTCCTCGGCCAGCGCCGCCGGGGCCGCTGCACCGGTCACTCCCTCCGCCCGCACCAGCCCCAGGGCGAGGTCCTCTCTCGGCACATGATTGTGCACAGTAATGGTCATGGTCTCCTCCGTCGAGCAGACGAGGGTATAGCCCGGAGCGGGCAGGAGACAAGAGGTGGATCAGATCGCTGAGGACGGGCAGCGCCCCTCCGGGGGAGGCCGCCTTGCTCGCCTCCCTGCGGGAGGCTCCGCGATGAAGGGCGGCCTACTTATGATACTGAGCGATGGTGCTCTCGATGGCCGAGAGGGACACCTTGCTCACCAGCACCTTGCGCGTCTTTGCGTCGATGAGGATGTTGTGCGGCACCGCGCCCACCCATCCGCCCTTGGAGGCGCTGTACTGGATGTAGTGCTTGCTGGTGCGGCGGCGCGGGTCGAGGCCCGCGGCTGTGGCGCTGCCGAATGAGGTGATCCACTGGTTCAACATTGTGGGGGTCGGCGTGCTGCCCTTGGAGGTACCGTCGTTGCTAACCTGGAAAATAGCGAGCTTCTTGAACTTCTTTTTCCACCCAGCAAACTGCTGGGTCTCGGTTTTGCAGCTGGGTCACCAGAAGGTCATGATGTTGAACAGGACCAGATCGTACCGACCGGCGAAGTCGCTCAGCTTGGTGTAGGTGAGCTTCTCGTCGGTGAGCAGGCCGTCGCCGTTGCTGTCCGCCAGACCCACCATCTCGAAGTCCGGGAAGATGTCGTCCTTCTGGTAGATCGGGAAGCTGATGCCCGCGGTGCAGGTGTAGTAGGGCGGGGTGCCCTTCTGGCCGGGCACGCAACCCTTGGCGCCGGAGCTGCTGATCTGCATGCACTTGGTGCCGTTGCTGCAGGCACCGCCGCTGCCGCAGTCGGTGGAGCAGAAGCTCTCGCCCGAGAGGTTCAGGGTCAGGCACTGGCTCTTGGGGCAGTCGCCGCTGGTGACGCACGGCGCGCAGTCCGAGCCGTCGCCCACGCACTTGCCGGCCTTGTGCATACAAACGTAGTTGCCGCCGCCCGCGTCCTTGCACTCGGCGTACATCGGGCAGTCGGAGCCGCCCTTGGTGCAGGCGGTGGTGCAGTACTTGCCGCCGAACATGGACGCGCACTTGAAGCCGTTGGGGCAGAAGCTGTCGTTGGCGCAGGCGGAGCAGAAGGTGCGCGGCTGGCAGACGTTGCCGCTGCTCTGCTTGGCGCAGGCCATGTTGGGCGGGCAGTCGGTGTCGGCCTTGCAAGAGCCGCCACACCACGCCTTGGCGTCGTAGGTGGTGCCGTAGCACTTGCCGCCAGCGCACTGACCGTCCTTGCCGCACTTGGTGCCGAGGTTCTTGTCGTAGGTCGGCTTCATGCAGAAGGTCTTCTTCATGTCGGTGGAGTGGCAGACCTCGCCGGTGGCGCAGTCAGAGGCCTTGTCGCACTTGGTGGCGCACTTGTCGCTGGCGCAGACTCCGCCCTTGCACTCGTTGTCACCCTTGCACGCCTTGCCGTTGGCCTTGAGCGAGCACTTGCCGTTTTCGCAGGTGCCGCTGGCGCACTCCTCGTTGTTGAGGCATGCCGCGTCCTTGGCCGTGGAGCCGGACGCGCACTTGGCGGCAGAGCAGTTGAGGCTCTTGCACTCGCCATTGTTCGTGCACGCCGCGCCGTCGTCCTTGGGCGCCGCGGCCACGCAGAGGCCTGCGTGGCACTTCCCTTCGGCGCACTCGGTGTCGGCGGTGCACGCCGCTCCGGTGGCCAGGTCCGAGTCGCCACAACCAGAGACCATCAACAACATGGCTCCGGCCAGGGCGACCGCGAGTTTTAGTCTACTCATGCCTCAGTTCCTCCTTGTCGAGGGTCCGGACCTGGGCTCAGGAGCCAACGAGCGCATAAGGCAGGCGGGACCGGTTACATACGTCAGTGGAGATCACCTCATCTATCCAACGCGCCGGTAGCGTAGCTTTATTGCGACAACAAGGTCAAGACAGGGACGCGACGGGTTTGTCGCGTTTTACTTGATCCGGATCAACCGGGCCCTCGCCTTGGCAGCCGTCGGTGCGGAGATGGTGAACGCCACATATGCGCTGCCGCTCTTGGCAGACACCGAGAACATCTCGGCGCCGCCAGGGCGCAGCATGCCGTCCGCCTTGCTGACGGCCTGCAGCTTGGGCCCGGTGAGCTTGGAGCCGTGGAACGCCGCGTGCAGGTCGCAGCCGCGCTGCCGTTTGGTGAACGGATCGCTGGTGGTGGGCAGGAAGTTGTAGCGCTTGTCGCTGTTGATGGGGCCGCCGCTGGCGCCGCGGTTGCTGATGGCCATGGCGGTCCAGAACTGCCGCGCCAGCTGGTCCAGCTTCAGCCCGGTGGTCTTCTCCACGTTGGCGATGCCGGTCTCCTTGGCGTCGATGTACTTGTGCAGCCACGCCAGCCCGCCCTTGTCCACCGGCATGCCCTTGGTGTCCAGGCTCTCGCCGCCGGCGATGTCGAACAGGTAGCGCATCAGGAAGTACTCGCCGCCGCGCATGTAACCGTCGTTGGGTTTGCCCACGTAGCTGCTGATCTTGCCCGTGAGCAGGTTCGGCACGGCCAGCACGTCGTAGCCCAGCAGCGTCGCCATCACCACATACAGGTTACCCGCCTGGTACCCGGAGACATCCTGGGCCAGGGCGCTGAGTCCCTCCGTGATGTACGGGTTCTCCTGCTTGCTGGTGTTGTTGTTCAGCACGTACTTGCGGTGGAAGTAGATGGTGTGCTGGAACTCGTGGGCGATGGTCTCCAGCAGCGCCTTGGCCGTGTTGTAGGGCGGCGACAGCGAGCTGGGGGGCGACAGGTAGATCAGCTCCATCTTGTTGGACGAGGTGCAGTAGGTCACCACCGTGGGGTCCAGCAGGTCGCAGGGCGAGACGTAGGCCATGGCGCTCTTGCTCACCAGCGGCGAAAAGAGCACGCCCACCAGGCCGTCGCCGTCCACGTCCGACTCCTTGCCGAAGTAGAGCCGCTCCCGGGGCAGGATGATGGTGCCGAAGCCGTCGGCCAGGTCCTTGATGTCCGTGGCAGAGATGGTCGCCTTGGGGGTGGAGGTCTCGTCCAGCCAGTAGGCCGCCGCGCTGTCCACGTGCACGCACTTTGCGGTGATGGTCTTGACCGCCGCGCCGTCGCGGATCTTGAAGGTGCGGGTGTCGCCCTTCTTGGGCGGCGTGCCGGCGAACAGGTACGGCTTGGCCGCGCGCAACGAGGTCGGCTTCGAGTCGAAGATCGCCTGGACGTTGGCCGAGAAGTCGCAGCGCCGCGGGGCACGGGGCGTGGCCACCGGCGGCACGGGCGCCTCGTCGGGCGGGAACATGCCGGAGCTGGAGGAGCCGCCGGCCAGGGCGACCTGGTACTTGTGGCTGGTCAGGGCGGTGGTGTCGTCCGACAGCAGCAGCAGGATGAACTGCTCGGCGCCCGTGGTGGTGGAGGCGCCGGAGATCTTGCCCGCGCTGTCGGCCACGAAGTCCTTGAACTGCCCCACGCCCAGGACGCCGGAGCCCGCCTCGGAGGCGGCCTTGCCGTCCGCCGCGCCGTCGCCGGCCGGGGCGCCGTCGGTGGCCCCCAGGTCGGGCAGGCTCATGTCACCGGTGGGGGTGCTGTCGTCGGAGCAGGCCAGGCTCAAACAGAGCAGCACGGCCAGCGCCAGGCTGCCCGTCCGGCGGGCGCCTCGACGCCGCAGGGCTCCCAGGAGCAGCAGGGGGAAGGCCCACGCCAGGCCCCCTGCCCCGCCGGCCACCGCGCAGCCGCCGTCGTCGCCAGGATCCGGAGCCGGCGCGCCGCCGTCCCCGCCCGGAGTGACCCCGCCGTCGGGGGTCGGGTTGACCGGCCCGCCGGATGGCACCACGGCCAGGCTGTAAGCGATGTGCCGGTCCTTGTCGGCCGTGCTGGCCGCGATGATTGTGACCTCGCCCTGAGACATGATCTTGACCTCCTTCTGCGCGGCCTTGCCGCTGACCACCGTCGCCTTGCCCGACGCGTCCCAGGTGACCAGGTGCAGCGCGAACTTCGGCTCCGGCCGCTCCGAGACCACCTGGACATGGCTGCCCTTGGCCGCCTTGACCGAATGGTACCGCGCGCCCAGGTACGCCACCTCGCCGGTGATGCGCATGGGCAGCGCGCGCGAGTCCGCGGCCACGCTGACCTGGGGGTAGTCCTTGCTGTTCTTGTACGCCGGATAGCCGAAGGCGCGCGAGCCGGTGAAGTAGTTCCACAGGGCGAACTCCGCGAAGGCGAGGTAGAGGCTCGACTTGTGGTCGCGCTTGAGCACCACGTCGATGGCGAGCAGGTAGTTGGAGCTGGTGCCCTTTTCGCTCAGCTCATCCAGGATGGCGGGCAGCACCTTGACGCCGAACTTCTCGTCGAGGAACTGGAACCACACACCCTGCGCGTAAGGGAAGCTGTCCGACAGCCCCATGTCATGGTCCAGGGACCGGTGGGGCTGCGAGAAGAACCGCTTGGCGAACTTCTCGAAGTCCTTCTGCTCCGGGAACACCTGCTCGGTGGCCCACACCGCGGTCCCCTCGCTGCAGTTGCGCGGCAGGTTGTAGCGGTAGGCGTTCTGCACCGCGTGGAAGAACTCGTGGGACGACAGCACCTTCATGCCGTCCTGGGGCGTGGGATAGCTGTACTCGGCGAAGTCGTTGTCCACCACCATGTAGCCGGCGCACTGGGTCGGCTTGGAGGTGGTGCACGACTCGGTGACCATGTAGCCGTCAGCGCCGCCGGTGGGCATGTCCTGCAGGTAGACGTCGAAGCGCGCGTCGCCGCCGTAGTCAGGCCGGTCGTGGTACTTGGAGTCATCCAGGGGCGGGCGGAAGCCGAGGCCGGTGATCAGCGCCTTGTAGGTGTCGTCGAACGCCTTGGCCATCTGCTCCACGAAGTCGGGCACGCCGGACTTGTCCTTGTCCGCGGTGGGCACGGAGTGGATGCCGCTCTCGGCGTAGTGCACGCGGAACTGACCGCCCACCGACGCGAAGCTCTTGATGGTCAGGCCGGCGGGGTAGCCGTTGCCGTTCCACCCCTTGCCGTCGGTGGGGCGGATCTGCCGCTCCACGGGAGTGACCTGGTGGTGGTGAAAGGGCTCGGGCTCGCCGCAGCCTGGCGCGAG
The DNA here is from genome assembly GCA_964511535.1 of uncultured Myxococcales bacterium. Taxonomy (GTDB): domain Bacteria; phylum Myxococcota_A; class Polyangia; family CAZCFB01; genus CAZCFB01. The sequence goes on from CAZEFW010000220.1 coordinate 6,616, forward strand.
GGCCAGGGCGGCGGCCAGGACGGCGACAGCTGACCGCGCCATCACTTCAACGGGGTCCAGCGGATGGTGTAGACGGCGCTGGTGGTGTTGTTGGTGCCGCCATAGTAGGTGACGATCTCCATCTTCACGTAGCCGCTGCCGTCGCCCAGCTTGATCACGTAGGTGTCGGGCTTCGGCTTGAGCTTGGAGATGCCGTCCATGGAGTACCACATGCCCGAGGAGCCGCCGATGGCGGTCTTGATCTGGCCGATGGGGTCCTTGCTGATGTTGCAGTTGGCGTCCAGGAAGTCGTCCTGGGCGAAGGTGCTGGAGGCCGGCACCGCGGTGACCTTGTCGATGCTGGTGTTGCTCTGGATCGAGATGGCGCCTGCGCCGGCGCCGCTGTCGCCGCCGTTGACCCGGACCACGGCCCGCTTCAGCGCGATGTCCCACGCCTTGGAGTCCTGGGCCTTGTAGTCGTCCAGGTCCACCCGGGCGCCGGTCTTGAGCGAGACATAGACATACGGGTTCTTGCTGGAGTTGCCCATGCCGCCGGCGGTGGCGTCGATGACCGTCTGCTTCAGCCCGCTGACGTCGGTGGTGGTCACCTTGCCCGTGGAGGAGGTGGTCTGTGGGTTGATGGCCGTGCGCCAGGCGCTGTAGCACTTGCCCTTGGAGCCCAGGTCGGGCAGCGCGCCCAGGTCGGGGAACAGCACCGTGTCGGGGTTGGTGCCCGTGTCCTGCTTGCCAGCCCCGATGTCCATCTTGAGGCCGAAGTCCCCGGTGCTGCCCGAGTCGTCGCTGCAGCCGAGGCCCAGCAATGCCATTGCCAGAGTTGCATGGAGGAGTCTGCTCATGATCGCGCCTTCCTGGTCAGTTTCGGACCCAGTGTATCCCGAACAGGGCCGCACGTCATCCGGGTCAATTTTTTACGATGTCAACCCTTGCCAAGTGATGTTCCTTCGCCACAATAGCCTCGGCTCATTAAAGCAGGATTAACTACCAACGTCACCTCATCGGCCAGGATGCCGGATACGCACCGTTGCGTCCGGGCCCCATTGACAATGTCAGGAGGAAACTCAGATGAACACTCGCACCAGGACCTTCACCGCCGTGGTTGTAGCTGCCTTTGCTGTCGCCTGCGGAACCGACCGGGAAAGCTCTGGCCCAAAGGGCCCCGAGATCAGCCGAATCGAGGCCAAGTCCACCTCGGGTAGCCTCTACACCGTCGTCTTCTCCGGCCAGGCGATCCCGGCCAACGCCGCGGCGGATATCGCCGCAGCGGGCGGAACCATCGTGGACACCATCCCGGAGCTGGGTCTGGCCCTGGTCTCCTCATCGAACAGCAAGTTCACTTCCAAGCTCAAGGGCGTTTCGGGTGTGAGCTCTGCCGGGAGCCAGCGCTCCCAGGCGGTGCCCAACGGCACCTGGGGCCAGCAGCACAGCGCCAGCCCCGCGGGCCACATCCCCAATCCATCCGCTGGCGGGCTGCAGTGGGACCAGGCTCGCGTTGGCTCGTTCCAGGCATGGGCCGCCGGGCACACCGGCTCCAAGCGCACCACCGTGGCCGTGCTGGACACGGGCGTGGCGTGGAACCACCCGGACCTGGCGCCCAACGTGGTGCTGGCCGCCTGCGCCAGCGTGTTCGGCGCGTGCAACCCGTACCCCAACCACTGGCACGGCACCCACGTGGCCGGGACCGTGGCCGGCTACGGCGGCGTGGTGGGCGGCGTGGGCCCTGACCTGGGCGTCGCCAGCTACAACGTGTTCGAGGCCAACGGCCTCGCTTACGACTGGTCGATCTGGGTCTCCGTGGTGGACGCGGTCAATCGCGGCATCCAGGTGATCAACATGAGCCTGGGCGGCTACGTGGTGAAGCCCAACTCCAAGGCCGATGTGGCCACCTGGACCGCCTGGAACCGCGCGGCCGTCTGGGCGCGCAACAACGGCACCACCATCGTGGCCTCTGCAGGTAACGACGCCTTCAACCTCAACGGGCCCGTGTCCCACATCCCGTCCGACCTGCCCAGCGTGTTCTCCGTGGGCGCCACCGGCATCAGCTCCTCGCCCACCGCGCCGTGGGGCACCTTCAAGGACGTGCTGGCGTTCTACAGCAACACCGGCGCCGCCGTGGACATCAGCGCGCCGGGCGGTGACTTCGGCCCGGCCGGCACGCCCTACCCCTTCCCCGCCGTGTACCACCTGGTGCTCAGCTCCTTCGTGGACGTGACGCCCACTTCGGCCTGCCGGGCGACCTTCAGCTGCCCCATCGGCTGGGCCTGGGCCGCTGGCACCAGCATGGCCTCACCCCACGTGGCCGGCGCCGCGGGCCTGGTCAAGGACCAGGATCAGAGCCTGAACCCGAACCAGGTAAAGGCGATCCTCAAGCAGAGCGCTGACAAGACCGGCAAACGGCAGAACTTCGGCCACGGCATCCTGAACGTGCCGGCCGCCCTGGGCCTGTAGCCTGCCGAAGCGGGTTTTTCCTGTCCCTTTATATCCTGGTTGAAACCCTGGCGCGCCTGTTGCCGCGCGCGCAACTCTCGCCACACCTCCACCAACGATAGCGAAATATGGGCTGACTGCTCTGACAGAGAGTTTGCCACGGTGAACACGCTGGCGTGCTGCCCCTGCCGTGGTCGAGAGAAGCACAAACTCTGGAAAAAGCCGTGGGGCATGGGGCTGGCCTGACCCGAGCGATGGCCGGGGAATGGGATCTTATCGCGCAAAAAACAAGTAATCTGGAGTACGGTCTCTTCCTTGTTTTTACCTGAACGGGTGGTACGATCTGCGAAGTCCTCCCCCCTGAGTTGCACATCAAGGAGCTCTCCCCAATGACACGAATCGGCCTGTTCTCCCTCCTCATGAGCACATGGGTGCTATCCAGCACCGCCCTGGCCCAGTCGCCGCCCTCGCCTTACCCGGCCCACAGCCTGTTCACGGCCACAAAGTGCCAGACCAAGTCCAGCTTCGATCCGCTGCAGGACGGCGGCTCGGCCAAGAATGAACGGGACATCGTGGGCGATGCCACCTACCCGGCGCTGTTCGTCTACAACGATCAGACCCACGCCTATTTCCGCATCCGCCTGGACGGCGACCCGATCACCACCTCGGGCGGCAACAAGCCGCTCAAGCAGTTCGGCTGGGCGTGGCCGTGGACACCAACAACAACACGGCCAACATCGAATACTATTTCGTGATCAACGGCATCAAGGAGGTGGTGAACATGACCCGCGCCTCGGACGGGGCGGTCATCGCATCCTGGACGCCGACGCTGAACACCAGCGGCTCGCCCTACGCGCCCAAGTGGGCGCATGTCATGGCCACCGGCGATGGCAGCTCCTTCGGCAAGACGCCCAACACCGACTACTTCATCACGGTCGGCGTCCCCATGGCGGCGGCCGCGGCGGCCACCACCAACGACACCTCGCCCCTGGTGTGGGGCACCCTGCGCCTGTGGGCCGGAACATCCTCCAACGGCACCACCCTCACCAGCGACTACATGTGCTTCAACGATTCACTCGGGACGGTGAACCTGCCCGGCTCGGTGACCGATCCCGTTGTGATCGGTCCCAAGTGCACCGACGGCTGGCTCAACGGCAGCGAGACCGACGTGGACTGCGGCGGCACCACCTGCCCCAAGTGCGCGCTGAACAAGACCTGCAAGGTGGACGGCGACTGCTCCAGCGGCAAGTGCGACTCCACCACCAACAAGTGCACCTCCCTCTGCCCGGCCTCGCCCAACCAGAACGACTGTGACGGCGACGGCATCCCCAACAGCCTGGAGGACAAGAACGCCAACGGCGTGGTGGACGCGGGCGAGACCGACCCGTTGAAAAAGGACAGCGACGGCGACGGCATCAACGACGGCGTGGAGGACAAGAACAAGAACGGCAAGGTCGACACCGGCGAGACCGACCCCACCAAGAAGGACACCGACGGCGACGGCATCAGCGACGGCACCGAGGACAAGAACAAGAACGGCACCTGGGACACCGGGGAGACCGACCCGCTGAAGAAGGACACTGACGGCGACGGCCTCGAGGACGGCGTGGAGGACAAGAACAAGGACGGCGTCAAGGACGCCACCGAGACCGACCCCACCAAGGCGGACACTGACGGCGGCTGCCAGAACGACGGCG
>CAZEFW010000221.1:0-10601 GCA_964511535.1 uncultured Myxococcales bacterium
CGTTGCGGATACTTGGATTTTCAGAGGAAATCGTGGCGGGAGTTCCTATCCATCGTACTCCCCGCGGCTCGACGGCTGGAGCGCCTCCACCAGCGGCCAGATCGACGGGCCGAGCACGCCGAGGCCCGCGTTGTTCCACGGCGTGTTCGACGTGCCGCGCGGCGGCTTCTCCACGATGTTCAGCACGCGGAAATCCTCGTCCACCGTAACCGCGGCGCCGGCCCACGGGTCGTCCACCGGGTTGACCCCGAGCACGGCGTCACGCCCCGGCGCCGCGGCCAGGATGCGCCCGTAGTTGTCCGACGAGACCAGGATGTCGCCCCAGCCGAAGAAGAACGGCTCGTCGCCCAGGAACCCCCGCGCCAGCTGCAGCGCCCGGGCGGTGCCCTCGGGCGGCTGGGGCTGGCGCTGGTAATGCACCTCCACGCCGAAGGCCGCCCCGTCGCCGATGCCCGCCTCCAGGATCTCTGCGCTCATGCAAATCTGCCGCCTTGACGCCCAGGGCTCCCGTTGCGGATACTTGGATTTTCAGAGGAAATCGTGGCGGGAGTTCCTATCCATCCATTTAAGCTGAGGTAGCAGTCTGGTGGTACTTGTTCCGATAGGCCGATTCCCCCAGCGCAGCCGGCGGCGAGGACCTGGGCAGTAAAGTTGGTCCCCCCCCGGGGCGGTGATACCATTTCATGTTCAGGAGGAAGCGCGTGCAGGATACCTACACCCCCGAGGAGGGGTTCATCGATCGTTCGTCCGTGGACCGGCGCTCGGGCCGGGATCGGCGGCTCCAGAGCAAGGGGCTCAAGGGGCTCATCGAGCGCCGCAACTTTCAGCGACGAAAGGAGAACCGCGGCGGCCCCACCGAGGTGTTCAAGTTCCGGGAGATCTCGAGCTTGACCGACCTGTTCTGGTCCTTCCGCACCCGCTACGAGGTGTACCGCGACGTCGGGTTCATCCCCCCGAACAACGACGGCCTCGACATCGACGGCTACGACCAGCGCAGCGTGCACCTCGGGGCGTACCTGGTGCAGGACGGCGAGGAGCGCATGGTCGGCACCCTGCGCCACGTCACCTGGGCCTCCTCACCCCAGGCCGAGATGGTGCGCGAGCTGGCGTCCCAGTGCTCCGAGGCGTCCCTGCGCAAGCTGCAGGACCCGCCCCGGGCCCTGCCGATGTTCGAGTCGTTCCAGATGCCGACCCACGAGGCCGCCGTGGGCCTCGTGCGCGGCGGCGACCGCGGGCACGCGCCGCGCCCCTTCGAGGTGTCGCGGCTCACCGTGCTGCCCCGGCACTGGCACAAGGGCATCACCCGCGGCATCCACGAGCTGGCCACGCTCTGGTGCTGGCACAACCAGTGGCTGCACAACGACGCGGTCATCGCCACCAACCCGAACAACGCGCGCAAGTACGCCGCCATGGGGTTCACCCGGGTGGAGGGCACCGGCGAGATCGTCTACAAGGGGCTCAACCAGCCGGCCGTGGCCCTGGAGCTCGACGTGAAGGGGGCCTACGACGGCCACCCCTACTACGTCCCCTGCACCACCATCGCCCCGTTCTTCGAGGAGCACGGCTTCTTCTTCGCGAGGCACTGATGGAAGCCGAAGTCTCCTGTCGCAACCTGCGCGCGGCCGTGGAGTACGTGCGCTCCGGGGCCGACCAGGAAGGGGTGGAGGCCCTGGTGCGCGCCGCCCAGGCGGTGGAGCCGTCCATCACCGAGGAGCTGCTCTGCGACGACTCGGCCTGGGTCTCGGCCCGCATCTTCCGCACCGTGCTCGAGACCGCCTGCCGCGTGGCCCACGACCCCGACGCGGCGCACAAGATCGGGGCTCACTACGTCAAGAGCCTGAGCATCGGGCTCATGGCGCCGGTGTTCCGCGCGGCCCGCACGCCGGAGCTGTTCTTCGGCAACCTGCCGAACAACGTCTCCCGCTTCAACCGCGTCTTCTCCATCTCCATCAGCGCCATGTCGGACAGCTCCGTGCTGGTGCGCCACAGCTACGTCAAGGACGTGGGGATCTACGGTGACAAGCGGGCCTGCGACTTCACCGCCGGCGCCTACGCCACGGTGCCGGAGTTCTACGAGGGCCCCACGGCCACGGTCAAGGAGGTCCAGTGCGTGACGCGCGGCGACCCCCACTGCGAGTACCTGGTGCAGTGGCAGCCGCAGAAGGGCTGGTTCGGGCGCATGATCAGCCCCCGGCGCGATAACACCAACCTGCTGGCCGAGACCACTGACGCCCTGGTCTCGGCCATGGAGCGCCTGGAGAACCGCGGCCACGAGCTGGAGGCCCAGCGCCAGAAGGAGGAGAAGATCCGCCGCCGCTTCCAGCAGTACGTGCCGTACCAGGTGGTGGCGCAGGTGCTCGGCGCCGCAGACACCCGCGTGCCGGCGGACGTCATCGAGGGCGACAAGCGCACCATCACCACCATGATGGCCGACATCCGCGACTTCGTCGGGCTCACCGAGAGCTTCCCGCCGGAGGTGGTGGTGCAGACGCTCAACCGCTTCTTCAGCATGTCGTCGAGGGTGATCCAGGAGCACCGCGGCACCATCGACAAGTTCATCGGCGACGCCATGCTGGCCATCTTCGGCGCGCCCTGCTCCTTCGGCAACGACGCGGACCGCGCCGTTCAGGCCGCCCTGGCGATTCAGCACGAGATGGACGCCTTCAACGAGCAGCAGCGCCGCCTCGGCTTGCGGGAGCTGCAGGTCGGCATCTGCCTCGCCACGGGCAAGGCGGTGGCGGGGAACATCGGCTCCGAGCTGCGCTGGGACTACACCGTCATCGGCGCGCCGATCAACCTCGCCTCACGCCTGCAGAACTTCGCCAAGCCCCTCGGCACGGCGGTGGTGGCGGACAACGCCACCTGCATGGCGCTGCGCAGCGATCTGTCGGCCGAGCCGCTCCAGGAGACCGCCATCCGGGGGTTGACCAACCCGGTCATGGTGCACCGTATCCACAGCGTCGAGGAGCAGCGCCGCTTTCTGCGCTACGGCGTCGACCTGCCCGCCTTCACCGCCAACACCACCGGGCAGATCCAGAACATCTGCCTCGGCGGGGTCTCCCTGGTGCACCCCCAGATCATGGATCCGGGGCAGCAGGTGCGCCTGACCTTCACCCTGCTGGATCGGGAGCTGACCTGCGAGGGGGTGGTGCGCCGGGTCAGCGGCCACGGCCGCGACGTGGAGCTCGGCATCCAGATCCCCCAGAGCAGCGCGGCCTTCGACGCCGACTTCGAGCGCTTCGCCGCCTCCCACGAGCCCGAGGAGGAGCCGCCGCCGCCGGCCATCGCGCCGCGAAACACGTCCCAGGGGTTTTAGGGGACGGTCTTTACTTTCTTTACTTTTTCAAACTGCGGCGACGTAATTCCAGGCAGTTACACGCGCCACGGCAAGGGGACGGTCTTTACTTTCTTAACTTGTTGGGTCCAGGAGATTGGCTATCCCGACCCCACCGGCGGCACCGCGCCGGTGACCGTGGACTTCCGCGGCGTCATGCGGCGGCGGAACTGTTGCAGGGCGTGGGCCGCGATGGTGTAGGCCTCCCGCTGCAGCGCCTCGAGCTCCTCGGCGGGCACGTCGGCGTGGGCGCCGGCCGCGCCCTTGTAGGCCGCCTCGCGCCAGTTCACCGCGGCCCGGGCGGCCGGCTCCATCTCCTCCCACAGCGGCGTGCCGGGCAGAGGGACGTAGGTGTTGACGTCGAAGATGTCGCTGTGCAGCGAGCGCATCATCTCCAGGGTGCGGCGCATGTCGTCGGCGGTCTCGCCGGGCACGCCGAGGAGCACCGCGGTGATGGCCACGATGCCGTGCTCCCGCACCAGCAGGCTCTTGCGCTGGATCTCCTCGGTGGTCAGCCGCTTGTCCACCCGGTCGAGCACGCGCTGGCTGCCCGACTCCAGGCCGAAGTAGAGCGCCGCGCAGCCCGAGCGCTTGAGCAGGGTCAGCAGGTCGGGGTCCACGGTGTCGTAGCGCGCGGTGCAGCGCCAGAGCAGGGGCACCTTGCGCTCGATGAGCTCCTGGCAGAAGGCCTCGGTGTACTTGCGGTTGTAGGTGAACGTGCCGTCGACGATATCCACGAAGGTGGGGCGGTGCTGCTGCACCAGGGCGGCCAGCTCGTCCACGAAGGGGCCCACCGAGCGGCGCCGCACCTTGCCGCCCCACAGCTCGCGGTCGGCGCAGAAGGCGCAGCTGTAGGGACAGCCGCGGGCGCTGGTGGCGTAGTGGGTGCGGTGGCGCGAAAAGTCGCAGCGGATCACCAGGTCCCGGGCCGGCGGGGGCAGGGCGTCCAGGTCGGCGAGCAGGGGCGGCGGCGGCGTGGTCTGCAGCTGGCCGTCTCCATCCACCCGGGTCACGCCGGGCGCGTCGGCCGCCGCGCCCTCGCCCCGGACCAGGGCCCGGGTCAGGGCCAGCAGCGGCACCTCTCCCTCGCCCCGCACCACATAGTCCACCCCGTCCATGCGCGCGCTCTGCTCGGGGCAGAAGGTGGCGTGGTGGCCACCGACCACCACCGGCAGGTCGGGGTCCGCGGCCTTGACCGCCGCCACGGTGCGCTCCACGGCGCCCTGCAGCGGCGACAGGTATGAGACGCCCACCACCCCGGGCGCCTCCTGGCGCACCACGTCGGCCAGGGCGCGCCAGATCTGGTGGTCCGGGTCGTCGAGGATCTGCTGGTACTCGGCCTGCCCCCTGGCGTAGGCCGCCATGTCCAGGGTGAACAGCGAGCAGGGCGGAAGGTCGACCAGGGTGTCGCCGGTGAGCACGCCGACCTCGAAGCCGTGCTGGCGCAGGTAGGCCGCCAGGCTGACCAGGCCCATGGTGTACCCCGCCTCGGTGCCGATGCCCTTGAGGCTCTTGTAGGGGGGATCGATGAGCAGGACGTCCATCGTTTAGGCCTCCGCTGCCCCGCCGCGGCGCACGCGCGTGATGATCTCCTCGGCGGCGTCCGCGTCGGCGGTGACGAAGACGCGCCGCTGCAGCGCGTGGAACTCCCGCGGCGTGTAGCCGGCCGCGGCGCCGATGAGCACGGCCTCGTCGGCCATGCCGGTGGTGATGCCCGCGGCCTCCAGCTTGCGGGCGAAGGCCACGGTGCGAGCGGTGTGCTCCATGATCGGCCGCCCGTCCATCTCGTAGGGCAGCGGCTCCCAGAGGGTCACCGGCAGCAGGTGCCGCACCCGCAGCCGGCAGATGGCGGCCAGCAACGCGTCGCGCTCCCCGGCGAAGCCGAAGCGCTCCATCTGCTCGAACCACTGGGATCCCGGCTGGGGGAAGGCCGGCTGCACCGGCACGGCGCAGTCGTCGCGTCCGGCCATCAGCTCGTGGAGCAGCTCCAGGGTGGCGGCCTCGGTGGCCTCGGTCTCCCCGGGCGAGGGGAAGATGATGCTGGCCGAGATGAAGATGCCCGCGTCCAGGCAGGCCTGGACCACCTGGCGCACCCGGGCGGGGCGCGTCTTCTTGCCCAGGGAGCCGCCCAGCAGCTCGGGGGCCGCCGACTCCACGCCGAGGAAGAGCGCCACCAGCCCGGCCTGGCGCAGCAACGGCAGGTCGTCCACCCGCACGCCGCCCACGTGGGCGAACCCAGAAAAGAGCGTCGGCCGACCGCTGGCCAGCACCCCCTCGGCCACGGCCCGGTAGACCTTGGCCGGCGTGTAGGAGCCAGAGAAGCGGAAGGCCGAGGCGCCGAGCTGCCGCCGGCAGGCCTCCATCTCCTCGAGCACGTGGTCCACGTCCCGCAGCCGCCACTGGCCGCCGCTGAGCCGGCTGTGGGCGCAGAAGTGGCAGCCCATGGGGCAGCCGCGGCTCTCGTCGATGCACGGGATCGGCAGGCTGAGGTCGCCCTCCACCGTGGGGTAGACCGCCGGATCGTAGCAGGGCATCGGGTTTTCGTTGAGGTCCACGAAGGTCGGCTCGGGCAGGCGCGCCGCGCCGTCGCGGCGAACGGCCAGGTTGGACACATCGGCCAGGGCCCGCCCGCCGTCACAGTGCTCGGCGAGCTGCACAACGGTGTCCTCGCCGTCGCCCACGCAGACGCCGTCGAGCACCGGGTGTTCGTCGAGCAGCAGGCCAGGGGCCATGGTGGCCAGGGGGCCGCCGGCGAACACCTTCAGGCCGGGGTGCTGTGCCCGCACCGTCGCGCACTGCTCCAGGGCCACGCGGTAGCCCGCGCCCATCCACAGCTTGAGCCCGACGAAGTCCACGCCGCCGCCGGCCACCCGCCGCTCCAGGCGCGCAAACAGGCGCTGGTAGATCCGCTCCAGCCCCTGCTCCACCCGCCGGTCCATGGCGCGGAGCCCCGCCACCAGGTCCTCGTCCATGGCGCCCTGCTGCAGCCGGGCCAGGAGCCCGAGCAGCCGCTGCCGATCCTCGGCGTCCACCAGCTGTTTCAGGGTCTCGGTGGTGCCGAGGTCCCAGACCTCCACCGCGTGACCCTGCTCGAGCAGGCAGGCCGCCAGCAGGGCCAGGCCGTTGTCCGGCATGAGGCAGGACACGGTGTAGGGCACGTCCATGGCGTTGATCAAGATCGCGCGGGCCATGGGCGGTATTCTGGCACAGCACCGGCCGGTGGCGCCCTTTTTTTCACCGCCTCCGGAGCGTCCCGATGGGCAAGGGGCAGGCCCCTGCGGTAGGATGCCGCCCCGGGGGAGCACGCCATGTGGAAGAGAGTGAACAAGATCACGGGGACAGGAGCCTGGTTCGCCTGCGCGTTGATGGCGCTGCCCCGGCCAGCTGGCGCGGACCGCCGCAAGCACGCCTACAGAGCCCCTCCGGATCCGCCCACGGTGGCCCAGCTGAAGCTGGAACCGAGCCTCGAGCGCCGCCTCGAGCGGGCGCGCCCCACCTTCACCGGGATCGCCGCGCCCTGGGCCTCGGCCCTGGCCAAGGATGAGCCGCTGTCCGCCCTGGAGCAGCGGCTGGCGGCGGCCCGCGGCGTCGCGGCCAGGCAGGCCGTTGATCTGCCGGCGTTGCCGCCACAGGCTACCCGCTTCTTCTCCGGCGCGCGGCTGGCGAGCCACCGCCAGGCCCGGGGGCGCTTCGAGGCCCGGGCCCGTGCGGCCCGAAGACGCCGGTCTGCGCGGGTGGCGGCGCTGGCCCGGCAACGCCAACGGCTCCGCGAATCGCAACGGGCGGCCCTGAACGAACTCCTCGGCCCGCCGGGCAGCCCGGCGCCGGAGGCCGAGCTGCTCCTGCGCGTGGAGGCCTCCCTGCGCGTGGACGCGCCGGACCGGGCCGCACGCCTGGCCCAGCGGTTGCTGGCGCGACGCCCCGGCCACGCCTGGGCCAGCTACCTGCTGAGGCACGCCCGCCAGCGGCAGGGCCGCCGCCGACAAGCCCCGGCCGCGTTCCTCGGCGTGGTCTGCCCCGCAGCGGCGCTCCGCGTCAACTGCCCCCCCCGGCAGCCGCCCCACGCGCTGGCCGCCGAGGCCTGGCTGCGTATCGGGTGGCTGCACTTCGGGGCCAGGGACTATCGCGGCGCCGTGGCGGCTCTGGAGCGGGCAGCGCGCCTGGCCCCCGTGGGTCGCGTCCGCCGCCTGGCCCGGGCCCACCTGGCCTGGAGCCGGTACCGCGCCGGGCAGCTCGCCGCGGCAGCCCGGGGCTTCGACGCCCTGGCCGGCGAAGCGGTCGCGCCGAAGACGCGCCGGGCGGCCCTGGGATTCCTGGCGCTGATCTTCGCCCGCGAAGACTGGGACGGCGACGGCAAGCCCGACGCCGACGCCGGCCTCCCGCGGCTGGAGCGCTTCTATGGCGGCCGCCACGCCGAGGACCAGGTGCGCGAGGTCTACCGCCGCACCGCCGCCGCCCTCGCCGCCCTCTGGCGATACCACCGCTCCGCGCCCATCCTGGGCCAGCTCGTGGCGCGCTGGCCTTTGCACCCCACGACACCCTCGGTGCACCGCCGATTGATCTCCGCCCTGGATCGCCAGCGAAAATTCGGCAGATCAAGCGCGGAGCTGCTCCGGCATCTCCGCGTCTACGCCAGGGGCGCTCCGTGGTGGACCCGCAACCGACCCGGCCCCGCGGCCCGGGAGCACCTGCGGCGCATGGAGCGGCAGCACCTGAGGTTCGCGGCGGGGCGCCATCGCGTCAAGGCCATGCTCAGCTGGAGCACCTTTACCTTCATCGGGTGCGAGGAGCGGTGCGAGCCATTCATGGGCGACTTCGAGCAGGCCGCGCGCCTGTACAGGCGGTGGCTGACCCGGTTTCCCGGGCACCGCTTCGCCCGCCAAAACCGCTACAAAATGGTCGAGTGCCTGCTGCACGCCGGCAGGCCCGAGGAGGCCGCGCGCGAGCTGGCCCCCCTGCTCCGGGTCGGCGGCCGGCTGGGTCGCCGCGCACGCAGGCTCGCCGGAAACATCCGCCAGGCGAAGCATCGGCGCTGGGCCCCGCCGCGGCCGGACCTGCAGGGGCTCAAGTGCGCGCCCTGAGCGGGGCTACTTGAACAGGGCGAAGCGCAGGGGACCCTGGCTGGCCTGGGCCGGTGCCCCGTCGGCGATGGGGCTGTTCCAGTTGTACTTCTGCAGCACCTTGAACAGCTGGCCGTTGTACTGGGGGTAGTTGGACAGGGACTTGCCGCCCTCCACGGCGTGGATGGACGACACCGTCTTGTAGCTGGTGGAGGCGGGCAGGGCCTCGCCGGTGGAGAGCTGGATGTCGCCGTTCATCAGCTTCAGCCGCGTGTTGGTCAGGCTGGCGCCGCGCTGCACCTCCATGATCGGCGCGGTGTGGCCCACGGCGGTGGGGCGCCCGGGCAGGTTCGGGTCGCGGCGGTTCGGCTTGTTGTAGCTCCACATCATCAGGTCGCCGGGCTGGACCTTGCTGGCCCAGGCCTCGGGGGTGGTCAGCCGGCTCAGGGGCCGGATCAGCTTGGCGTTGTCGGTGACGTTGTGGGCGCCGAGGTAGCGCTTGGCCCAGGTCTTGAGCTGGTCGAAGCTGCGGAACTGGGCGCTGTCCACGTACTTCCAGCCCTTCTTCCAGACCTTGAAGGTCACGCGCAGGCCGCGCTGCTTGGCGAAGTTGAGCACGTTGTCCAGGGCCACGTCGGCGCAGTCGATGCGCTTGCCCTCGTAGCGGGAGAGGTTCGCCTTGCAGTAACGCACGAAGTTCGGGTGCTCGGCCCGCCGCTTGGCGCCGGAGAAGAGCCAGGTGTCGCCGCCGGCGCGCAGGGGGTAGGCCCGGTGGTTGGTCACCCGCCGCGGGGTCTGGCTCTTCTTGTAGACCTTGACGCCGCCGATCTTGGTCGACCAGGCGACAGACGGCAGCAGCAGGGCCGCCAGGAGCAGGGAACAGAAAGTAATCTTAAGGTGTGTATGCATGAGATATCTCCAATGGAGGTCGGAACACCAAGATCCGTACCAGGAGGGCTGGATTCTTTTTGTGCTGTAATTTCGGGCATTCAGCCTGTCGGCCCGGCCGAGGCGGCAACCGCGGTGGCCTCCGAAATACCCAAACCTCTCCGGTATTTGATATCCTCTCTGGATGATGACGCGCGCAAATACTGCGGCCTGCCTGCTGCTGCTGGCCGCCCTGACCGCGGGGTGCGGCGGCCGCAGCTCTCGGGCCCTGCCCGACGACGCGGGGGCCTACTGCTCCGGCGGGGCCCGGCTCGGGCTCAACGGCTCGGCCTACAACCTGTGGACGGTCAAGGGCAGCGCCCTGGCCATGGGCTGCTGCGACGGGGCCATCGTCACCTTCACCGCCGGCTCGGGCTCGGGCAAGTCGGCCACGGTGACCGCGGCGATCAAGGTCTACGGCCCGGTCACGGCGGGGGTCATGGACCTGGCCAACCTGCCGAAGGGGGTGGAGGTCTTCGTCTCCTACCAGCCCTGCTCACCGCCGGTCTGCTCCACCATGTACCGCATGGACGCGGCCAACGACATCTTCACCGGCACCGTGACCCTCAGCGGCACCCCCTACCAGGACCTGCGCGCCACCCTCTGCCTCAGCGCCCAGGCCTCCTCGGGGGATCCGAACTTCTCCAGCGTCGCCCTCTGGGCCGAGGGCGTGCCGATAAAGTAGAGAGAGCATGATGATCAGACCATGGATCCAGAAAACAGCGGCCCTGCTCTGCGGCGTCGCCCTCGGCGCCTGCATCACCGGCAAGGACCCGGTGGACCCCTACTCCGAGGGCGGGGTCCCCTCTGGCGGCACGGTGCCCGGCGAGTGGCTGGAGGTCGTCAAGGCCAGCGCCACGGCGAGCTTCATGATGGGCTCCCCCCAAAACGAGCCGTGCCGCGGGTCGGGCGGCTCCCCCGAGACCCGCCACCAGGTGACCCTGACCCACGGCTTCGAGATCTCGGCCACCGAGGTGACCCAGTCTCAGTTCAAGAAGGTGCGCGGCTACAACCCCTCCAAGTTCATCGAGGGCGGGGCCAACCGCCCGGTGGAGCAGGTCAACTGGCACGAGGCTGCCCGCTACTGCAACGAGCTGTCACGGGCGCGCAAGCTGGCGCTCTGCTACAGCTGATGACCTCGACGAGTCCGGCGCTCTGTCCGCCGCCCTGATGGAAGCCGTCTCACCCCCGGTCTTGCGCCGGCTGAGCCTGATGAGCCGCTTGCAGCAGCAAGGCGATGCCTCCTTCGAGCACCCTGCGCGCGCCAGCGAGAGGTGCGC
>CAZEFW010000222.1:0-10386 GCA_964511535.1 uncultured Myxococcales bacterium
CCATATTACCCTCAAGCCTCAAGCCAGCGAGCGAAGCGAGCCCAACCATTTACCCTCAAGCCTCAAGCCTCAAGCCATTCCCCCTCAAGCCTCAAGCCCCAAGCCTCAAGCCAGCGAGCGAAGCGAGCCCAACCATCCACCCTCAAGCCTCAAGCCTCAAGCCTCAGAGCCGCCAGGCTTCCAATTGAACCCGCTGGCCATTCCGCCATACAGTGGGGCCCATGCCTGGACCTGCCAACACGCGTGACAAGAGCTGGGACTACATCATCGTCGGTGGCGGCTCGGCGGGCTGCGTGCTCGCCAACCGCCTGAGCGAGGACCCGTCCACCCGGGTGCTGCTGCTGGAGGCCGGGCCCGGGGACCACCGGCTCGACTTCCGCCTGCACATGCCGGCGGCGCTGACCTACCCGCTGGCCGGGCGCACCTACAACTGGTGGTACGAGTCGGATCCAGAGCCGGCCCTGGGCGGCCGGCGCGTCTACCAGCCCCGGGGCAAGGTGCTGGGCGGCTCCGGCTCCATCAACGGCATGATCTGGATCCGGGGCAACCCGCTGGACTACGAGCGCTGGGCTCAAACCCCCGGTCTGGAGGGCTGGGACTTCGCGCACTGCCTGCCCTACTTCCGCCGGCTGGAGCAGCGCCTCGGGGGCGCCGACGAGTACCACGGCGACGACGGCCCGCTCTACCTGACCCGGCCCGAGTGCGGAGGCCCGCTGTTCGAGGCGTTCTTCGAGGCCGCGCGCCAGGCGGGCTACCCCGTGGTGGATGACGTCAACGGCTTCCAGCAGGAGGGGTTCGGCGCCTTCGACCGCACCACCTTCCGCGGCCGCCGCTGGAGCGCGGCCCGGGCCTACTACCACCCGGTCAAGGGGCGGCCCAACCTCACCCTGCTCACCCGGGCCCACACCACCCGCGTCTTGCTGGAGGGGCGCCGCGCCGTGGGCGTGGAGTACCGGCACCGCGAGCAGCAGCACACCGCGCGCGGCGGCGAGATCATCTGCTGCGGCGGCGCGATCAACTCCCCCTGGCTGCTGCAGCTGTCGGGCGTCGGTCCGGCCTCCACCCTGGAGGCGGCGGGCATCGAGGTGGCCCACGGGCTGGCTGGCGTGGGCGAGGGGCTGCAGGACCACCTGGAGGTGTACGTGCAGTACGCCTGCAAGGAGCCGGTGAGCCTGTTCCCGTCGCTGGCCTGGTGGCGCGCGCCCTTCATCGGCGCCCAGTGGCTGTTCGCCGGCTCCGGCGTGGGCGCCAGCAACCACTTCGAGGCGGGCGGCTTCATCCGCAGCAATGACCAGGTGCAGCACCCGAACGTGCAGTTCCACTTCCTGCCCATCGCCATCCGCTACGACGGCAGCGCGCCGGCGTCTGGCCACGGCTTCCAGGTGCACGTGGGGCCGACCCTGTCCGACGCGCGCGGCTGGGTACGCGCCCGCTCCACCGATCCGGAGGAGCACCCCTCCATCCGCTTCAACTACCTCTCCACCGATCAGGATCGCCAGGAGTGGCTGGAGGCCATCGCCTGCGCCCGCCGCATCCTGACCCAGCCCGCCTTCCACGGCCTGCGCGGCGAGGAGCTCGCCCCGGGGGAAGAGGCCCGCAGCGACGAGGCGGTCCTCGACTTCCTGGCGCGAGAGACCGAGAGCGCCTACCACCCGAGCTGCACCTGCCGCATGGGCGCCGACGAGGGCGCCGTGACCGATCCCGAGCTGCGGGTGCACGGCCTGCAGGGGCTGCGGGTGGTGGACGCGTCGGTGATGCCCCACGTGACCAACGGCAACATCTACGCCCCGGTGCTGATGATCGCCGAGAAGGCCGCCGACATTATCCGCGGTCAGACCCCGCTGGCGCCACAGGAGGCGCCGTACTACCGCCACGAGGTGACGTCATGAGCGAGGGCCATATCTATATCGACGGGCGCTGGGCCCCGGCGGCCTCGGGCGCCACCCGCGAGGTGATCAACCCCCACGACGCGTCGGTGGTGGCCACCATGTCCGAGGGAGACCGGCAGGACGCGAAACGCGCCGTGGCGGCCGCCCGCGAGGCCTTCGACGCCTCGCCCTGGCCGCGCATGTCCCGCGCGGATCGATGCGACCTGGTGGCCAGCCTGGCTGCGGCGGTGCGGCAGGACCGGGACGAGCTCTGCCGGCTGGAGACCCTCGACACGGGCAAGACCCTGGCCGAGAGCGGCTGGGACATGGACGACGTGGCCGCGGTGTTCGACTACTACGCCCGCCTGGGACTACAGTGGCCGGCCAGCGAGCCGCTGCCGTCGCCCAACGCCGGCTCCGAGAGCGTGCTGGTTCAGGAACCTGTGGGCGTGTGCGGCCAGATCTCTCCCTGGAACTACCCGCTGCTGCAGGCCTCGTGGAAGCTGGCGCCGGCCATGGTGGCGGGCTGCACCGTGGTGATCAAGCCGAGCGAGCTGACGCCCCTGAGCACCGTGCGCCTGGTCGAGCTGGTCCATGATCTGGGCATCCCCCCGGGAGTGATCAACCTGGTGCCAGGCGCCGGGCCCACCGTCGGCGCCGAGCTCGCCGAGAGCCACGACGTGGATCTCATCTCCTTCACCGGGGGCGTGCAGACGGGGCAGGGCATCATGCGGGCCGCCGCCGGCAACCTCAAGCGCGTGGCGCTGGAGCTGGGGGGCAAGAACCCGCACATCATCTTCGGCGACGCCGACCTGGAGGTGGCCCTGGACCACAGCCTCAACGGGGTGCTGTTCCACGCCGGCCAGATCTGCTCGGCCGGGGCGCGGCTGCTGGTGCAGGACGACATCTGCGACCGGTTCACCGCGGCGCTGGGGGAGCTGATGGCCGCGGTGCCCCTCGGCAGCGGCATGAGCCCCGAGACCCGCATGGGCCCGCTCATCTCCGGCGAGCACCGGCAGAAGGTCGCGGCCTTCGTCGACGGGGCCGTGGAGCAGGGCGCGCGCCTGGTGTGCGGGGGCAGGGCGCCTGGCGACCCTGCGCTGGCCCGGGGCTTCTACTACCAGCCCACCCTGCTCGACGGCTGCACGGCGGAGATGGACGTGGTGCAGCAGGAGGTGTTCGGCCCGGTGATCACCGTGGAGCGGTTCTCGAGCGAAGATGAGGCCGTCGCCCTGGCCAACGACACCGACTACGGGCTGTCGGCCGGGCTGCACACAACGGATCCCATCCGCGGGAACCGCGTGGCCGCCGCCCTGCGCTTCGGCACCGTCTGGATCAACGACTTCAACATCTACTTCCCCGCGGCGCCCTGGGGCGGCTTCAAGCGCTCCGGCATCGGCCGCGAGCTGGGCCGCGCCGGCCTCGAGGAGTACACCGAGCTGAAGCACATCTACCGACAGAAGGAGCCGGCGCCCCTGGGGTGGTTCACCGGCTGAGGCGCGCTACTGCCAGGTCACCACCTGGCCCTTCTGGGTGACCCGCGCCATGTTGCGGAACTGGTCGGAGAAGTTGGCGTCGTTGATGTCCACGCCCTTGAGCTCGAGCCCCTGCACCGCCATGAACAGCTTGCCCGGCGCGGGCTTCTCCGCGTTCACCGTGGCCGGCAGAGAGGGCAGGGTGTAGCTCAGCGCGCCCGCCTTGGGCTTGAAGAAGAGCACCTCCCACAGGGCGCGCCCGGTCTTCTCCGGCATCAGCTTGGCCGAGGCCAGGGTCAGCCCCGCGGGCACGCTGAAGCCGAGCTTGCCCCCTTGCCAGGTCGCGTGCCCCGAGGGCAGGTCCAGCAGGCTGACAGCAACCGGCGCGGTCACCCCGGTGATGCCGCGCTTGACGAACAAGCTCTCGGTGTTGCGATCGTCGTCGTTGTTCTCCACCCCGTCGCTGGCGCTCACCACCGCCCAGAAACTCCCGCCCTTGAAGTCTCCCTCCAGCTTGGGCACCCGGGCCGTGCCCGCGGCGCCGGTGGCCACGGCCTGGTAGATGGTGGCGATCTCGGTATTGGCCAGCTCCAAAAAGATGTTGCTGGTCATCAGCTTGGTCCCCGCCGGCTTGGCGGGCAGGGTGAGGTTCAGCGTGTAGGCGTTGGGGCTCACCGGGATGCTGACCCCGGAGAGGGTCTGCCCCTCCTGCACCTTGAGCCCGGTCTTGACCCCCACATGGGTGATGCTGAAGGTGTCGTCGCTCTCGGTCTTCGTGCCCTTGGTGTCGTAGTCGCCGATGAGGGCGAACACGCCGAAGGCGCCGGCCGGCACCTTGACCATCCACTCCTTCTGCCCCAGCGCCGGGGAGTAGAGGTTCAGGTCGCCCTTGGGCTGCTGCACGCTGTTGCGGGGCGTGCTCAGGTTGCGGTCGAGCAGGAAGTGGACCATGCCCACGTGCAGGTGGTTCTTGGGCAGCTTCGGCAGGGAGGACCAGCCGGAGATGGTGCCCTTGCAGGCGCCCGTCTTGATGCTGAAGTTCCCGCCGCGCGGGCCGAGGGCCGCGGTGTAGTTGGCCGCGTCGAGGCCCTCCACAGTGGTTGTGGTGTACCCCTTGAGGGCCACGGTGACGCTCACCGGGCCGTTCAACCCCGCCTTGCGGAAGCTGATCAGGCCGTCCTTGTCGGTGGAGCCCTGGTGGGTCTTGCCGTCGCCCACCATGACGAAGGCGCCAACCAGCGGCTTTTTGGTCAGGCCGTCGATGACATGCACGTTGAGCCGGCCGCGGATGGCGCCGCCGGTGGTGCCGCCGCCCTTGACCAGCTTGGGCGCCGCGTCATTGAGGATCCCGTCGGTGTCCCTGGCGGCGTTGCGGTCCGACCCCGGTCCGGCGTCGGCGGCCGCCACGTCGTCGTCGCTGCACCCGGCGAGGGCGAGGCACAGGGCAAGCGAAAGCGTGAGGATGTGCAGGGGCCTGGTCATGGCGTCACTCCTGTGGGCAGAGACTCGATTGTCGCCGAGTCGAGCGCGCCGTGCCAGTGATCAGGATCCCAGGATGCGGTTCAGCCGGTTCTTCATCCGGTCGACGCCGCCACCGGAGAACTCCTTGGCGCGCTTGCCCTGCTGGAAGATGACGTTGTGGGGCAACCCCCCGACGCTGGCGAGCCAGAGGTTCTCCCGCTTGAAGTCCATCAGGCCCTTGCCGTCCAGCTCCATCTTGCCGAAGCGAACCTCGGGGAACTCCCCCTCCTCGAGGTAGTGCGTCAGCTCCTCTGTCCACTCCGCGCACGCCGGGCACCCCTTGCGGCCCAGCAAGAGCACCGCCATGGGAGCCGAGATGAATTCGCGCCAGTTTTCGCCGGTGATACGTTCGAGCCGCTCCATGGGTCCCTCCTCGAGGTTCAGGGCTGTCGCCACGCCTCAGGCGACGAAGCCGTCGCCCTTGTTCCAGTCCGCGCCGCACAGGCCGCCGCTCTGGAACGCCTGCACCGTACGCAGCGTCTCTGCCGGGCTGCGGCCCACCTCGGTGTCGTTGACGGACAGCGAGCGTACCACGCCCTTGTCGTCCACCACGACCGTGGCGCGGAAGGCGATGCCGGCGTCCTCCTTGAGCACGCCGAAGGCGCGGCTCACCTGGTGGTTGGTGTCGGCCAGCACCGGGTGGGTGATGTCCTGGGGGAAGATCTCGCGGTCCTCGAACCAGGCTTTGTGGGAGAAGAAGGAGTCGGTGCTGGCGCCGATGATCGCCACGTCGTCATCCTCGAAGTCCTCGGCCAGCTGCTGGAAGCCGCGGATCTCGGTGGGGCAGACGAAGGTGAAGTCGAGGGGGTACCAGTACACCACGTACCACTTGCCCTGGAGGCTCTCGCTGCTGACCTCCTGCTGCTCTCCGTTGACATACGCCTGGGCGCTCCACTGCGGGGCCGGCTTTCCGATGAGGCTCATTTTCATCCTCCTGGCATGGCTGAGGTTGTTTTCGGAGCAGAATCTAGTGCTGCTGTGCATGGGATCAACCCCGCGACTAACTAAATTAGGCGAAAAAAGCTGCATGCAGCGTTGTATGTTTGCGGGGCGCCGAGGAGAGCCACCATGCCAACCACCGTTCGTCCACTCATCCTGCTGCCCCTCGCCCTGCTGCTGAGCCTGCCCGCGTGCAAGGGGGGCAACCCGCCCAAACCGCAGCCGCCCGTGGAGGTCGCGCTGGACGTGGAGGGGATGACCTGCGGCAGCTGCGAGAACGCCATCCAGACCGAGCTGGGCCGCAAGGCCGGCGTCGTCTCGGTGCGCGCCTCGCACACCGACAAGAAGGCCTGGATCAGCTACGACCCCAAAAAGATCAAGCCGGAGCAGCTCGCCGCCGCCATCAAGGAGCTGGGCTACAAGGTGACCCTGCCCCAACCCTGATCTCACCCGGATCCGCGGATTCCAGGAGCATTCTGGCATTCTGGCGTTCTGGCACGCTGGCAATCTGGCATTCGAAACTACCAAGCCGCGCCAACGGCATGGTAGTTTCGTCCCATGTCGTTTCAGTTCAGCTCTGATCCTGCTCAGGCCGAGCAGCAGATGCGGGCCATCATCCAGCTCATGGTTGCCATCGGCTACCTGGACGCCGAATTCGGCGCCGGAGAGCGCGCCTTCATCCGGGAACGCATCCGGGACCTGGTGCGCCAGCGAGCCCTGGACACCCTGGGGGACGATCCCTTCCTGGATGACGTGGTGGAGAGCATCGCCGGTCATTTCCTGGAGGTGATGGACGAGGTCGACCAGCGCATCAAGGGGTTCTTCGACGAGGCGGTCCTCTCCTCTTCCGGCGAGACCACCGACCAGTACGTGCTGTCCCGGCTCAAGCTGGTCTGCTTCGAGCTGCTCAAGCGCTTCGACGAGAGCGAGCACTCCGGCATCCTGCAGACGGTGGACGAGCTTATCGCGGCCGACGGGGAGGCGAGCCCCAACGAGCTCGCCTTCCGGGACGAGCTGCATCACCTGGTCACCGCCACCATGGAGCTGGACGAGGAGGAGCTGGAGCCGCTGGAGGCCGGGTCGGTGATCATCGACCGGCCGCGCATGCTCATCGCCACCTCGGCCAACCACCCCTTCTTCCCCCAGTTCGAGTGGGACTTCACCACGGACCGGGCAAAGTTCGCCCGCCAGGCCGCCACCGAGATGGCGCTCATGGACCAGGTGGAGCGACAGCTGGACACCCAGCGCGCGGCCGGCGCGGGCGGCTGGCCAGCGCCGCCCGCTTCTCGGACTTCACCGGCCAGGAGCCGTTCCTCGACGGTCACGTGTTCGTCAACCAGCCGCCGCCGGACCAGGATCACGAGCTGCTGGTGCTGGGCGACCTGCACGGCTGCTACTCCTGCCTCAAGGCGGCCATGCTGCAGGCGAACTTCTTCGCCAAGTACCAGGCCAACCTCAAGGACCCCCGGCGCAACCCGCCGATCTACCTCGTGCTGCTGGGCGACTACATCGATCGCGGCAAGTTCAGCTACACCGGAACCCTGCGCGCCGCCATGCAGCTGCAGCTCAAGATGCCCGGCGTGATCTACATGTTGCGGGGCAACCACGAGTACTACCTGGACATCGACGGTACCGTGGTGGCGCCGGTGCGGCCCTGCGAGGCCATGGACTCCATCGCCGATCGGGCGGACAACGAGGTGTTCGCCCGCTACATGAACCTGTTCGAGGCGCTGCCGAACATGCTGTTCTTCGGCGACATCCTGTTCGTGCACGGGGGCATCCCCCGGGACGACACCTTGCGGCAGAACTGGCGCGGGCTGGCGTCCCTCAACGATCCGGAGATGCGGTTCCAGATGATGTGGAGCGACCCGAGCCTGTCGGAGTACGTGCCCCTGGAGCTGCAGCACGCCAACGCGCGGTTCCCCTTCGGCCGTCGGCAGTTTCGCCACTTCATGCGCAAGACCGGCTGCCGCACCCTGGTGCGTGGCCACCAGCTCATCGACGAGGGGTTCCGTGTCGTCTACCGTGACGCGGACGCCGTGCTGCTGAGCGTCTTCTCCGCCGGCGGCCGGAACAACGCCGACCTGCCGGAGGACTCCACGTACCGCGATGTGACCCCCATGGCGCTCTCCGTGCGACGCCGGGAGGGGGTGTCCACCTTCACGCCGTTCGAGATCGACTACCAGCGCTACAACGACCCGCGCTACAACGAGTTCTTCATCAGGCGGCTCGGCTAGATGGCCCCGGCCTCCAGCGACGGGGCGAGGCAGCGCCGCGGCGCAATACAGCGCCTGCTGGTGATGGCCAGCCTGATCCTCTCCGGCGAGGCCATCTTCAGCCTGCCGTTCCACGTGGCGCGCTTCTTCCGGCCCACCATGCTGGAGGTGTTCCGGCTGACCAACACCCAGCTGGGCGGCGCCCAGGCGGTGTACGGGGTGCTGGCCATGATCGCCTACTTGCCGGGCGGGCCCCTGGCAGACCGCTTCCCGGCGCGGAAGCTGATCACGGCATCGCTGATCTCCACGGCGGCGGGCGGGCTGTACCTGGCCACCCTGCCCGGGCTCGGGTCCCTGTGGTTCCTGTTCGGGTTCTGGGGCGTGACCACCATCGTGCTGTTCTGGGCCGCCATGATCCGGGCCACCCGCGAGTGGGGCGAGGACGACGAGCAGGGCAAGGCCTTCGGTCTGCTGGACGGCGGCAGGGGGCTGGTGGCTGCCTCTCTGGCGTCCATCGCCGTGCTACTGTTCGGCCTCTTCTTTCCCGACGACCCTGCAGCGGTCACTGATGAGGCCCGCGCCTCCGCCTTGCGCAACGTGATCCTCGCCTACACCGGGGTCACGGGCCTGACTGGCGTGCTGGTCTGGTTCACCATCCCCGATCCGCCCGAGGGGTCGCTGGTCAGCGGGCAGTCGATGCCGTGGAGCGACCTGTTGACCGTGGCCCGTCGGCCCTCCCTCTGGTTCCATGCCCTGGTGATCATCTGCGCGTACGTGGGCTACAAGGGCATGGACAACTACTCCCTGTACGCGGTGCAGGTCTACGGAATGAACGAGGTGGACGGCGCGGGCATCAGCGCCCTGGGCGCCTGGGTCAGGCCGTTCGCCGCGGTGGGCGCCGGGCTGGTGGCAGACCGGCTGGGCGCCTCGCGGACGTCCATCGGCTGCTTCCTGCTGATGCTCGTCTGCTACGCCGCCACCGCCCTGTACACACCCACGGTGGGGCAATCCGCGCCGCTTTACGCCACGGTTCTCTTCTCCTGCGTCGGTGTGTTCGGAATGCGCGGGGTCTACTTCGCGCTGCTGGAGGAGGGGAAGGTGCCCGCAGCGCTCACCGGCGCCACCACCGGGCTCGTGTCGCAGGTGGGCTACACGCCTGACATCTTCGTCTCTCCGTTGGTGGGGATTCTGCTGGATCGCTCGCCGGGCCTGGCAGGCCACCAGCACTTTTTCATCTTCATGGGCATCTTCGCCGCGCTGGGGCTGCTGGCATCGTACATGTTTGGCCGGGTGACTGCTGGATCTTCCACCGCTGGCTAGACCGGCCGCTGGATCCATCCAGATTTCATACCCTGGATCCTGTTCGAATTTCATAAGATCCCGAGATCGTTGGACCTGAATGGTTGGCACGGGCCTTGTATTGATGGGGGCCAGTCACCACAAAACAGCCACTAATTTTGGGAATCGAGTCGTTCAGAAATGAACAGGAGAGAGAGGATGAAGACCACCAGCCGCCGCGCCCTTTACGTTTCCGCCGCCTTCCTGGCCCTGGCAATGCTGCTGTCCCCCGCCGTCGAGGCGCGGAAGGTCACCTGGAGCCGCACGCAGGTCAAGGCCAGCAAGGGCAAGATCAGCGCAAAACAGATCAAGTCCAACGGCACCCGCCGGACCTACGTTCGCACCAACAAGGGCAGCTACCGCAGCGCCAACTGGAAGCTTCGCCACGGCACCAAGGCGTCGGCGTCCAGCCTGCGCAACGCCAGGGGCAAGGTCGTGGCCTCCCGCCGCGCCACCGTGGGCAAGAAGGGCTACACCGTGCGCACCCGCGTGGGTAACCGCGTGAGCAAGATCCAGAAGAAGGCCAACGGCACCCGCAGGGCGTCGGTCAAGACTCCCAAGGTCACCGTGAGCACCAGCCGCTGGAACCTGAAGAACGGCGTCAAGGCCAGCAGCACCTCCATCAAGAACGCCGCCGGCAAGGTCATCGCCAGCAAGCGCACCACCCGGGGCAAGAACGGCTCCACCATCAAGAGCCGGGTGGGCAACAAGCACACCACCATCAAGACCAAGTACGACCCGAAGACCAACACCGCCAGCGCCCTGAAGGTTGAGCGCACGCCGAGCCGCCTGCACGCGCAGTACGGCGCGGTGACGATTCAGAAGCGTTAGTAGCTGGCTTGTAGTCGACCGTTGACAGTTCCCGCCTCAGCTTCAGCCTCAGCCTCAGCGACAGCCGCCGCCGCAATCAATTCTGGCATTTCGGCGTCCTGGCATTCTGGCAGTCTGGCATTCGGCGGCGCCAGCCGCCGCCGCTGGTCTTGTCTCGGTTGAGTGGACACCTTTCATCGGGAGACAATCCCGCAGGAG
>CAZEFW010000223.1:0-10372 GCA_964511535.1 uncultured Myxococcales bacterium
ATACACTTTCTTTCGCCTTGGGCGCCCTGTGGGGGGGGGCGGCCGGCGCCCCCCCCCCTACTCCTCCGACTCCATGATCTCCCTCACCCTCGGGTGCATGCCCTCGATCTCTTCCTCGGTCTGCATGTTGTGCCCCAGGTTGTCGCACACCTTGTAGCACTCCATCGGATCGAAGTAGGGATCGCTCTTGGGGGTCACCAGTGCCTTGGCGCGGAACTCCTCATAGGCCTCGGAGTGCCACACCTCCTCGAAGGAGTTTTCCATGATGTTGCCGAGGGGGAAGTCCGACGCCTTGCAGCAGGGGATGACATGCCCCGTGGCCTGGACCCGGGCATAGGTGTAGCCGATGCTGCACGGAATCTTGTCCACGATCTGCGCGTCGAGGCCTTGCCCGCCGCCGCCCTCGCCCGCCACCCGGCGCCAGAAACTGCCGAACCCCTGCAGGCTCAGGTAGGGCGCGCGCACCGTCAGGGTGATGGGATCGATGCTGCAGTCCACGAACGCCATGCAGTTGCGGCACTGCTCCTCCGGGTAGCCGAAGAAGATGGCGCTGTCCCGGTGGATCTCCTCATAGACGCGGGTGCAATGGATGCCGCGCCGGCAGTAGGTCTCCCAGCGTCGGATGTCCTCCAGCGAGAAGCGGAAGTCGCCCACCAGCCGGTGCTGCTGCAAGAACCGCGCGTACTCCCCTTGCTCGTCCAGCCCGGGGAGCCGCCCCTCGGTGACCTCCTCGGCGGTGCGCTGCAGATAGTCCTCGCGGTGCCGGGCGTTCATCAGGGTGTCCATGATCTGCTGGCTGTCCTCCTTGGACAGGGCCAGCTCCTCGGTGTAGCCGGGGATGATGTCGATGGGGGTGAACTCGATCAGGTCGGCGCCCATCTCCTTGGCCACGGAGATCATGTCGTCGATCTCGTGAGCGTTCAGCGACGAGATGACGTTGTAGATCTTGACCCGCGGGCGGTTGGCGCCGGTCTGCCGCCGGTACCAGGTCAGGTGGCTGACCACCTCCACGATGCGGCGGAAGGTGTCCTCCCGGGCGGTGGGGTGGGTCTTGACGTAGGTCTCGGGGGTGCCGGCCCAGAATGAGACCGTGATGGAGTCGACCCCCAGGTCCACGATCTGGCGCGCGCGGTCGTGGTCCACCAGGGTGAAGTTGGTGATCACGTTGAGGGTGAAGCCCTCGTTCTTGATCAGCTCCAGCACGTCCATAATGCGCGGGTGCATGAACGGGTCGCCCGCGCCGGAGAGCTGGATCTGCTTGGTGCCCATGCGCTTGGCCGAGCGCACGAGGTCGGCCACGGTCTCGAAATCCAGGGTGGCCCGGCGCTTCTCCCTCTTGAGCCGCTTGTCCTTCATCATGAAGGAGTGAACCCAGCAGCCGGCGCAGTGCTGGTTGCAGTTGTTGGTCAGGTCAATCTCCAGGCTGATGGGCCCCGAGAGAGCCTGCTTGCCGCTCATGGCCCCCGCGATGTGCAAGTTCTCTCGCCGGTAGCGCCCCGTCTCGGCCACCGACAGCTCGACCTGCTCGGCCACCCGCTTGCGAACCTGCTCGCGCTGCTCCTCGTTCCACGGCACGTCCAGCGCCATGCCCACCACCGGCAGGTGCAGGGCGTCCTCGACGAACACGCGCATCTCGCGCGCCTTCTTGTTGCGGAACGCGCGGGTGTTGTACCCGCCGTTATGCCAGTTGACGAAGGGATCCTCGGAGGGGAGGCTGATGCCGTAGGCCGCGTGGTTGCGCAGCAGGATCGAGCCCTCCTCCAGCGTCGCCGGCATGATGTCCTTGACCTGGCAGATCTCGTAGCGGTTCTTCTCCAGCCAGGCGGCGGTCTCGCCGAACTCCTGCTCCGCCTCGCCGGGCAGGCCAATGACCAGCGACACCTGGACGTTGATCCCCGAGGCGCTGGCCCGGGCGACCGCCTCGGTGGCGTGGTCCGCCAGGAAGCCGGCGGCCTGGGTCTGGAGGATCTGGTCCGAGCCGGAGATGATGTCGAACTCCAGCCCGATGCAGCCGGCCAGGCGCATCTTGCGGTACAGGTGCCGCGGCATGGCCGCGTCCACCAGCGCCCTGCCCCACCACTCCAGCGGCACGTCCTCCTTGAGCAGCATGTCGCAGATCGCCTCGAGGTGCGCCAGATCGCCGTTGAGGCACAGGTCCACG
The DNA here is from genome assembly GCA_964511535.1 of uncultured Myxococcales bacterium. Lineage (GTDB taxonomy): Bacteria > Myxococcota_A > Polyangia > CAZCFB01 > CAZCFB01. Next base: position 2,162 of record CAZEFW010000223.1, read on the forward strand.
AAGGAGAAGCGGCGCACGTCGTTGTGAGCCGCGTGGTACAGCATCTCCTGCACCACCTCGTGGGCCGGCCGGGTGCGGTAGCGGCCCTCGAGGGGCTGGTCGGGGCAGAGGGCGCAGCGCCGCGGGCAGCCGCGGCTCATGCGCAGCGGCAGGCCGTCGCGACGCAGCCGCACCAGGTCGGCCTCACGGAACTCCGGGATTGGCAGGCCGACGAGGGCGTTTCCAGGGGAGCGCGGGCGGTAGTCACCGTCCAGCAGGTCGAGCCCCGCGATGGGTCGGGTGACCCCGCTGTCGAGCAGCCGCATGAACTCCACCACCGTCAGGGTCGGGTCGCCGACCATCACGCCGGTGGCCGCCTCCACCGGCACCTTGGCCCGCTCGGTCTCCAGCGCCAGCTGGCCGCCGAACAGCAGCAGCGGCGTCTGGCCGGCGCGCATGAGCGCCTCGGCCGCCCCCAGGGTGCGGCTGAAGGCGGTCTGGGCCACGCCCACCGCGGTGAGCCGGGCGCCGAGCAGGGCGATGCGCTCGTGGATCTCGTCGTTGGAGCTCCGGGGATCGAGGTGAAGCACCGAGGCGGAGTAGCCCCGGGTGCGCGCAGCCTCCGCGGCCGAGTAGCCGTCGCGAAGCAGCGCCGGATCTTCGGAAAAGAGCACCACCGCGAGGTCGGTGGTCGGTTTGGCTTTCTCCATCGTCTGCTCTGTGGCCATCTTATCTTTCACCTTCTGGTCCCGAAAATGGGTGCTATATTGTAGAGGATTCCTGGAGAGCGACAAGCGGCAGCTCGCCCTGGCAGTAAGCCAGCTTGGCAGGTTGATTGGGCAATGGGAAGATCGCTGAACGCGCCAGGATAACCAGCTTGAATCCCTCATGAAGGGGAGCCTCATGGAACCAGCCAGGGTCGACCTAAGCGACTACATCACCGCGCTCCTGAGCCACGACATCTCCAACTACAATCAGACGAGCCGCGGATACCTCGAGATGTTGTTGGCCGAACAGATGGGAGAGCTGACGCCGGACCAGCTGCGCGCGCTCACCATCTGCATGCGCCAGACGACCCGGATCCAGAACCTCATCGACGCCGCGCGGCTGGTGGTGCAGCTGACAAACGCCCCGGTAACTCTCAAACCCCAGGATCTGGACCGGGCCATCTCCGAGGCCATCCGGGCGGTGGAAAACGAGTTCTCCGAGCGTGAGATTCGAGTGGACTTCAATGAGCAGGGCCGCCAGGTCCTGGCCGAGGGCTACCTGCAGAACCTGATGCGTCAGCTCATCAGCAACAGCGTCCGTCACAATGACGCCCCGGTGGTGCAGATCGGGGTTCAGATCGAGTCCGTGGATGAACCGGCGCCGCTATGGAAGGTCACGGTGACCGACAACGGCAGCGGGGTCCCGACCAGCCGTCAGGACGAGCTGTTCGACCGCGTGGCCGTGCGAGAGGTCCACGGCGCAGGCCTGGGGCTGTCCCTGGCCTGCACCCTGGTGAAGCGCTGGGGCGGCGAGATCTGGCTCGATAAGTCCGTCGAAGGCGAAGGCTCCACTTTCTGCGTCACCATCCCCCGCATCGAGACCTGATAGCCTCCATTCGCCCCACCCCTCTGTCATTTCGTCGATCTGGCACTCTGGCATTCAGCGCAGGTGCACAACCGCCTTCCCCTCCCGCACCTCCAACATCGCCCCGTATTCCCGAGACTCCCTCGCCAGCTGCCCCAGCATCTCCTCCGCCTCCTGCCCCACCAGCGGCTCCGGCTTGAACCCGATCTCGCGGTTCTGAGTGAACAGCGGGATCACCTCCAGCCGTACCAGGCCCTTGTTGCGCAGCACCAATCGGGCCAGCAGGCCATGGCGGAAGGTCTCGCGGCCCGGCGTCCCGAACACGTAGTTGCCGAGGCTGTAGAGCAGCGGCTTGCCCCGGTATATCCCCACCGGGTGGTGGATGTGCGGATGGTGGCCGATGACAGCGTCGGCGCCGTAGTCGATCATCATCTTGCCGTAGAGCCGCTGCAGCAGGGTGACCCCGGTGTAGTAGCGGCCCCAGTGGGCCAGCACCACCACCACGTCGGCGTGCTGGCGCATGCGCCGCAGGTCGGCCTTCAGCGAGCTGACCTCCAGCCGCGCCACGCCGGGCCAGCCCCACCACGCGAAAGACCGCATGTAGAGGCTGTGCATGAAGGAGTCTTCCATGTAGCTCAGCAGCCCAACGCGGGTTCCGCCGAGGTTCACGACCACCCCGCGGCGCGCCTCTGCGCCGCCCTCACCTGCGCCCACGCCCGTGATGCGGGCCGCGCTGAGCTGCTGGAGCGTGGAGCGCAGGCCGGCGAGCCCATGGTCCAGGGCGTGGTTGTTGGCCAGGGACACGAGATCGATGCCCGCCCAGCGCAGCGCCTCGAGGCCCGCCGGGGCCATGCGGTAGACATACCGCTTGTACAGCGGGAAGGGGGTGTCCCGCGTGGACACGGGCGCCTCCAGGTTGACCACGGCCAGGTGGGCGCCTCGCATCAGCTCGAGGGTCGGAGCAAGCGGGTACTCGTGGCCGAAGCGGGCGATGGTCTCGGAGGCCGCGTCCGTCAGGGCCGTGTCGCCTCCGAAGATGAGGGTCGTCTCGCCGGCCGGCGTGGGCGGCGCTTCGCCCCGGACCTCGACCTCTATCTCCTGGGGCGGGCCCACCTGCTCAGGCGGGTTCCAGAGCCACATCAGCGTCAGGTGACCCAGGCCAGCGGCCAGGCAGAGCAGCACCAGCCGGACCGCCGCGGCGATCACCGGCTCCCGGCCCCCTCGGCCCCGCCCGGGGCTCCCCTCGACGCCCGGCATGCCTGGCGCACCCGCGCATAGTAGTCCTCGGTGCACACCGCGAGCGCCGCGGCAGACTCCGGGCGGCCGGCGGCTGACAGGGCCTTCGCGGCGGCGAGGCGCACCTGCCAGAGCGGGTGGGTCAGCTCACGCTCCAGCGGCGCGGCCGACGATTTCGCGTCGGCCAGCTTCCCCAGCGCTTGGATGATTGCCACCCGCTCGCCCTGCCGGTCGGCCGCGTGATCCTGGGCGAGCAGGGCCACAAGATCAGGCGCGGCGCGGCGATCACCCAGGGTGGCGAGCGCCTCGATGGCGCCATGAGACCGATCCGTCTTGAGCAGCCGGAGCAGCGTCGGGACAGCGGGCCCGTGGCGCAGGCGGCCGAGGCAGCTGGCGATACGCGAGCGCAGGATGAAGTCCTTGTGGTCGAGCAGCGGGACCAGGCCGCCGGCCGCGGCGGCGCCCAGCAGGTGGCAGGCCCGGGCGGCGGCGCGGCGGAGGTGAAGATCGTCGGAGCCGAGCTGCTGGCGGATCACCTCGCGGATCCCCTCCCCCGCCGCTGCTCCCTCGGGGGCAGCTTGCTCTGCCAGCGCCTCCAGGGCCGCGGCCGCCAGCCGGCCCTGCTTTGCGGCAATCCCGGTCAGCCACGGCGTGGCCAGGGAGCGGCCGGCCAGGCCGAGGGTGACCCGCTCCACGGCCGAGGCGGAGACCCGGGGCGGGAGCAGCGGGTCGTCGCCCTCCTCGGTGTTGATCCGCTCGGGGAACCGGTCCAGCAGCCGCTGCAACGCGGCCCGCTTGCCAGGGGGCGCCTTGGCCTTGCCCGCCGGCGCCGGCGCCGCGGCGGCCCCGGCGATCTCGCGCCACCTGGCAGCCGAGATCCAGCGGGTCGCCTCGCCCAGGTGCTGCCGGTACAGGGCCATGGCCGAGATGAGCACCACGGCGTCCACCACGTCGCCGCGGAGGGTGCCCAGCAGCTCCAGCCGGCGCGCCTGGCTCGGCGCGCCCTTGTCCGACTGCGCCACCAGGCGCTGGATCTGCGCCGGGCACTTCAGCTCCCTGGCCGTCACCAGCCGCGCGGCCTCCAGCGCCACGCGGCGGTCAGGATCCATCAACGCCGGGCACACCGCCGCCGCGTCCGGGCGCTCCCGCTCCGCGCCGGTGCGCAGGCCGTTGAGCGTCGCGGCCCGTACCTCGGGCGAGCCGTCGTCCAGCAGCGCGCCGAGCGCAGCCGCCGCGGCCTCGCCCGGGATGAGCGAGATGCCGCTGGCTGCCGCGCTCCGGTCGTAAGCTGATTTCGAGCTTGCCAGCCTCGAGAGCAGCGGCAGCGCCCGCGCCCCGCCTGCCAGCGCTACGGCCCGCGACGCCTCCCGGACCACCATGGGCGAGTCGTCCCTCAGCAGTGGCGCCAGGGCTTTCTGGATTCCCGGCCTGCCTGACAGGCCGAGCTGACGCGTCGCGGTGGCGCGCACCTGGTCGTCGGCGCTGCGCAGCAGGACTCGCTGACGCGCCAGCTCCCGCTCGGCCCGCGCTTTGCCACGGGCCGCGGCGTCGAGGCCCATGGCCGCCAGCGCCTGAGAGGCGGCCCCTCGAACCACCATGCTCTCGTCGTCCAGCATGGGCACCAGCCTCTTGTCCAGGCCGGCGGCCTTGCTGCGCCCGAGCACACGCACCGCGGCCAGGCGTACCTCCAGATCGGCGTCCCGCAGGCGACCCACCACATGCCGCAGGTGCTCGTCGGGGCCGAGCACGCCCAGGGCCGCCACCGCGCTGCGGCGGACGCGCGCCGACGGATCTCGGGTGAGCCCCGCCAAGCGGTCCAGCATGTCGGGCTCGCCCAGCCGCGCCAGCGTGTCCACTGCCCTGGCCCGCACCGTGGGGCGGTCGCTCTGCAGCTCGCGCAGTGCGCGCTCGCGCTCCATCTTGCAGCCCGCCAGGGCGGCGCAGGCCAGCGCCATGCAGAGGGTGGCCGAGACCACCCGCCGCGACGCGCGGCGGCCGGCAGGGGCGCGGCGCCGCACGGCATCCTCACGGCGTCGCTGCACGGGAATCCTCGGCGATGGCCCCCGCCACGGCGCCGGCCAGCAGGCGGTTGCCCTCCGGGTTGAAGTGGCAGCACTCGTCGACGTACAGGGTCTGGCTGGCCTGGCTGAACAGCCCGCTCAGATCCACGAACCTCACCCCCGACCGCTTCAGCCTGTCGCCCAGCTCTCGCAGCAGCGGGTACCCGTTGAGCGTCGGCGGGCCATACTTGGCCGCGCCCACCCGCGCCAGCGTCTTCTCCTCGTCGCTGTACGGCTTGGCCCCCGGCAGGTGCAAGCTGGGCTGCAGGAAGTGGTAGGACTGAATCCCCACCGACCTGGCCAGGCGCGCCATCTGCGCAGTGGACCGGAACCACGCCCGGGCCCCGGCCTGGATCCGCTGGCCCGCGGACAGCTTCACCGCCGGACCATCCCGGCGGAAGTCATGCGCCTGCCGCTTCCCCGTCAGCTCCGACAGCCGCAGCGCCGCTGCCTTGCTCTTGCCCTGCAGGATTCGGTCTCCGAGGGCCCACAGCAGGTCGGCGGTCACAGAGAAGGTCACCCCGGCAGCCCGCCGCGCCAGATCGCGCCGCCACTGCCGGTACGCCTCGATGCGCCCCACCTGGGCCAGCTGGGCGCGGTCGCTGATGCTGCCCGACAGCGCGGTCCAGTGGCCTGGGAAGTAGGGATACGCCTCCTCGTTGACCGCCACCTCGTTGAACCCGTCGATGCTCACCAGCAGATCCGCCACGCCGCCCTGGCTGAGGTAATACGCCAGCGCCAGAAGCTGCTGCGGCTGCTTGTACCCCTCGAAGGCGAGGCCAACGAATGAGATCCGCTTGCCCGCAAACTGCGCCTGCTTGCCCAGCTCCTGCGCCAACTCCTCGCGCGCGATGCAGTAGAAGATGTTGGCCACCGAGCCGCCGGTGATGATCACCCGTACCTCGTCGTCAGATCGGGGCCCGAGGAACTCGGCGGTGCTGAAGAACCCATGCGCGTTCACCTTGCAGCGCGCAGGATCCATGGGGACCGGCCGCTTCAGCGAAAGATCCCGCGGCACCGACCCTGGCGGGTACACGTAGCCAAGATAGGGATGCAACACCCGCCTGGACGCCCCACCGCCCAGCTCGGATGTGGATGTGGACATGGATGTGGACGCGCCCACCACCGCCGCCTTCATCGCCGCAACCCGCTCCCCCGAGTAGCGCTCCCCGGTCACCATCCCGAACATGAGCCACGACAGGCCCTCCACCATCAGGCAGACCAGCAGCACCAGGACGAGCTTGAAGACGATTTTTTTTGCGCGAGGAGACATGGCCAGGGCTCAGCAAATCCTAACCGCATAAGCCCCTGACAAGAAAGGCTTGAGACTTGAGACTTGAGACTTGAGGCTTGAGACTTGGGACTTGAGACTTGAGACTTGGGACTTGAGGCTTGAGACTTGAGACTTGGGACTTGAGACTTGAGGCTTGAGACTTGAGGCTTGAGACTTGAGACTTGAGATTTGAGGCTTGAGGCCAGATGGTCCCCGAGCACCCCCCCTCAAGCCTCATGCTTCAAAGCCTCAAGCCGCGGGCGCGCAGCGGCCGCTCAGCGGCCCTTGACCAGGTCCACCACGCTGCCCAGGGCGGACATGGCGCCCGAGACCTTGGTCCCGATGTTGGAGTGGTTCAGCGTCTTGGCCGCGCCAAGCAGGGTCTTGTACATGCTGTGGCTGTACGGCTGCCAGAAGGGGCTCCACTTCATGGTGGGCAGCACCTCTTCGTTGACATGGTACGGCACGCACAGGTCACGCAGGCCCTCGTCGCTGTGCACCCGGCCCACGCCGCTCTTCTTCACGCCGCCCCAGGGGGTCTCGGGGCAGGCGTGGGTGAACAGGGTCTCGTTGACCATCACCGTGCCCGCCTCCAGCCGTTCGGCGACGCGCCGCGCCTCGTCAGGGTTGGAGGAGTAGACATACGCGTCCAGGCCGTAGGGCGAATCGTTGGCCTTCTCGATGGCCTCCTCGGTGCTCTGGTACTTCATGATCGGCAGGGTCGGGCCGAACGTCTCCTCGTAGACCGCCTCCATCTCATGATCCACGTCCACCAGCACCGTGGGCGGGTAGAACTGCCCCGGGCCTTCCGTCCGCGCGCCGCCGGTCAGGGCCCTGGCCCCGGCCGCGACGGCGTCGTTGACCTGCTGCTCGACAATATCCAGCTGCCCCGGATCGGTCATCGGCCCCATGTCCGTGCCGTCCACCAGCCCGTCGCCCATGTCCAGCTTCTTGACCCGCTCCACCACCCGCTGCACCACCTCGTCATACAGGCTCTCGTGCACGTAGGCGCGCTCGATGGATGCGCACACCTGCCCGGCGTTGGCGAAGGCGCCCCAAACCAGCGAGCCCTCCACGATGTCCAGATCCGCGTCGGGCATCACGATGGCCGGGTCCTTGCCTCCCAGCTCCATGGAGTTCGGGATCAGGTTCCTGCCGCACAGCTCCGCCACCTTGACACCCACCCCGGTGGAGCCGGTGAAGTTGACGTAGTTGACCCCCATCTCGATCATCTCCGAGGCGGTCCTGCCTGCGCAGGGCAGCACCTGGAAGATGTCCGGATCCAGCCCCGCCTTGTCGAACAGCTCCCTGCCCTTGAGGCAGGTCAGCGGGGTCAGGCTCGCCGGCTTGAGCACCACCGCGTTGCCCGCGATGAGCGCCATTACCACCTCGCCGTACGGGATGGAGAAGGGGAAATTCCACGGCGCGATGACCAGCACCGTGCCCACCGGCTTGTAATGGACATAGCTGCGCCGGTGCTTGAGCAGGTGCATGCTGATGGGCCTCGGCGCCAGGATATCCCGGGCCTTGCCGCAGAAGTAGCGGGTCAGATCCACGATGGGGAAGACCTCCATCTGGAGCGCCTCCTGCAGCACCTTGCCGTTCTCCTGGCTCAGGGTGCGGCACATGTCGTCCGCGTTATCCAGCAGCACGTCTGCGAACTTCTTGACCACGCGGATCCGCTCCTCCAGCCCCACCGCCTCCCACACCTTTTGCGCCTTGCGTGCGCGCTCCAGCGCCTCGCGGCACTCGTCGGCGTTGTGGGACTTCACCTCGCCGATCTTCTCTCCGTTTGCGGGGTTGTGGACCTCGATCACAGCGCTCTTCTTGTTGGCCATGGCGAACCTCTCACGTTTGAATGTGCTGTTTATGACGTAGTGCGTCATGAGCAAGCTAGCAGGATGCTGGCGGCTTTACAAGTGGTCCTACCAATATTCTGAAAGCCTGACGAGGCTCTGCCTCGCAGGCTTTCAGGCCAGAATTTGGATTGGCGAAACTTTGCTTCGCAATCCAATTCTGGCGATGTTCGTGGATTCCCACAGGTGGAGCCCGGGAGAGTTGCTTACTCCCAGCAAGCCTCGGCCCACGCGT
>CAZEFW010000224.1:0-10198 GCA_964511535.1 uncultured Myxococcales bacterium
GTAGCCCTCGGCCTTGGCGATGATCTCGTTCATGATCTCGTTGGTGCCGCCGCCGATGGCGTACAGGCGCGCGTCGCGGTACAGGCGCTCCACCGTCACCTCGCGCATGTAGCCCGCGCCCCCGTGCAGTTGCACGGCGTGATCCACCACGAACGACGCCGCGGCCGTGGCGGCGTTCTTCGCCTTGGCGGCCAGGCAGTGCTCCTGCTCCCCCCGCGCCGCGCGCATGGTCACCTCGCCCACCAGCGCCAGGGCGGCGGCGATGCGGGTGGACATCTCCGCCAGACGGTGGCGGGTGACCTGGAAGTCCACCACCCGGCGGCCGAAGGCCTCGCGCTCGCGCGTGTAGGTCACCGACTCGCGCAGGGCCAGCTCTGCGATGGCCACGCTCTGGCAGGCCAGGAACAGCCGCTCGGGCACGAAGTTGGCCAGGATGCCGAGGAAGCCCTGGTTCTCCTGGCCCACCAGGTTGGCCACGGGCACGCGGGCGTCGTCGAAGAACAGCTCGGCGGTGTCCGACGCGCACCAGCCCATCTTCTTCATCGGCTCGCCGGCGCTGAAGCCCTCGGTGCCGCGCTCGATGACCAGCAGCGAGATGCCCCCGGCCCCCTCGGCGCCGGTGCGCACCGCCGTGGTCACCAGGTCCGCCCGCGCCCCGCTGGTGATGAAGGTCTTGCTGCCGTTGACCACGTAGTGATCACCGTCCCGCACGGCGCGGGTCTTGATGCCGGCGACGTCGCTGCCCGCCCCCGGCTCGGTGATGGCCAGGGCGGCGATCTTCTCTCCGCGCAGCACCGGCGGCACCAGCCGCTGCTGCTGCTCCGCGGAGCCGAGCTTCAGGATCGGCGGCAGCCCGATGGACATGCTGCCCAGGCCAGCGGCCACGCCCACCTGCTGCCCGGCCAGGATGATCTCGTCAGCGGCGGCCACCACGTGGGTCACGTCCCCGCCCACGCCGCCCAGCTCCTCGGGGTAGCCGATGCCGAGGAAGCCCGCCTCGGCGGCCTTGACGAACAGCTCCCGCGGGAACAGGCCCGCCTCGTCCCAGGTATGGGCGTGGGGCAGGATCTCGGTCTCGGCGAAGCGCCGCACCTGGCGCCGCAGGGCGCTGTGCTCCTCGGTCTCGAACAGATATGGGCTCATGCCAAGACGGTGTCACGGATGCCGGGGGGCTGACAACCTGCGGGTGGGCGGCGCGCGGCCGCCTGGGATCAGGCTGCCAGCAACCGCTCCAGGCTGCGGCTGAAGTTGTAGTAGGAGGCGAGGATGCGCAGCAGGGCCATGAGCGGCGCGGCCAGGAACATGCCGGGCAGGCCCCACAGGTAGCCCCAGAAGATCAGGCCCAGCAGGATCGCCACCGGCTTGACCGCCAGCTTGCTGCCCATCAGCCGCGGCTCGATCAGGTTGCCGATGACCATCTGGGTGCTGATCAGCGCCGCGGCCAGCCCGGCCACGTGGGGCCAGGAGCTGAACTGCAGCATCGCCAGCAGCACCGGCGGGATGGTGGCGATGATGGATCCCACCGAGGGGATGAAGTTGAGCAGGAAGGTGGTGGTGGCCCAGAAGAGCGGGAAGTCCAGCCCGAAGACCCAGCAGATGAGGAACACCAGCCCCCCCGTGGCCATGCTCACCACCGCCTTGATGGAGATGTAGGTGCTGATCTTGTCGTTCATCTCCCCCATCAACCCCCTGAAGCGGTCGCCGGAGAACACGAGGAAGCCGGTGAAGATGACCACCAGGAAGAAGGTCCCGAGCAGGTCCATCACCGACGAGAAGAGCCCGCTCAATGTGGAGGCGATGGGCAGCTTCTCCAGCTGCTCGGTCAGGCCGATGTCCTCCACCGGCAGCCCCCGCTCCACCGCCTGGCGCTGCATGTCCGCCAGGGTGGTGGTCACCTTGGCCTGGTAGTGAGGCACCCGGCGCGCGATGTCTCTCCCCGAGACCACGGTGGCCATGACCAGGCCGAAGAGCACTGACAGGATCAGCACCATGGCCAGCACCTTGTTGATCCAGCGCCAGCGCCGCAGGGCCAGCCGCGCCGAGACGGCCCCCTCGACCCGGTTGATGATCATGGTCAAAAACAGCGCCACCACCAGGGGCACGATGACATCCCGGGTGAAGTACAGGATGGCCCCCAGGGCGAACAGCCCCAGGATGGCGCGGAAGGTGTCGTTGATGGAGAAGACCGAGTTGACGATGCCGTCCGCCGCGGTGTCCTCCATGCCGAGCTGCTCGGCCACCTCGAGGATCGCCTCGTACTCGCTGTCGCTGATGCGGCCGCGGGACTTGCACAGCTGCGCCAGGTTGTAGATGGTGCGCCGCTTCTCCGGTGAGGACAGCTCGTCCCGGGCGCGCGCGGCCAGCTCGCGGTAGCGCGCCTCGTCGCACGGGCCCTCCTGCGCCGCTCGCTCCAGGCGGGGCAGCAGCTCGGGCCGCCCCTGGTCGCGGAAGAAGCGCTTGATCCAGACGCGCTCGCGCCGCTCCAGCTGGAGATCCGCCAGGGTCAGGCGCAGGAAGGTGTTTACGTGAAAGTCACCCCACCAGTCCTCGGGCGGGGAGGCGCTCGCTTCGCTGGTCATGGCGTTGCCTCTCGCAGGTCAGGACCAGGGTAAGCCGCCGGGCCAGGCGGGCCAAAAAAGACGGGTAAGCGGGGGGCGCGACGGCGCGAGGGGCCGGCGACGCGGAGGGTTTTTTCAGTTGGGCGCTAGCCGCCCAGGTAGATTACCAGCGCCAGGAGGCTGCTGAAGAGGAAGAACTCTTTGCTGATCAGGTCCTGCATGATTGCTCACGTTCACGTTGAAGAGGGTGAAGATTCGCTGCCAACCTGTGGTGCCTGCGCCCTGTCAGGCGCCTAACACCGCTCTCGAATCCGCTGCTTTATGTCATACAACTGAGGTGCTCGCAGCTTTTTGTTCGTTCATTATTTCTGGTACCCGGCATCGTGCCGTTTGACATCCTGTCGCTGATTTGGTCGGATCATGTACCGGATCCCTGCCAGCAGCGCGTAAAGTCATACGGACGGGTGCAGGTGGAGGAGTCGTTTCGGTCTGTAAACTGTCACACGGAGGAGAGCCCTTATGATCGGTGCGAAGATGATCGCCAACGGCGCCATGGGAACCATGAACCGCTCGGTATGGATGGAGGGCAGCATCGCCGGCACCGGCGAGCTGGCGACCAATATCATGCGGCGAGCCATTCGTGAGCTGATGGACACCATAACGGTGGACATCACCGTGGAAGGGGTCGGCCCCACGCGCATCGTCATCGAAGCCGACTCCACCCCGCTGGAGGTGGGGGCGGAGTTCGCCAAGCTCCGCATCGGCGGCAACGTCCTCGGGCTCGTCGCCAACGCCATCCGCAGCCACAACCTGTCGGGCGGCAGCGGCGTGCTCGATATCGTCATCGACCTGTAGCCCCCCCCGGGGGTCCTCTACGCCCGCCGCAAGTTAACCGCCCGCGCCGCTGTCGGCGCCCGGGCCGGTGTATGATCACGGCAGATGCAGATCAACCTGCACAGCGTCCCCGCGCTCGTCTCCGTGGTGCTCATGGCGACGCTGGCCCTCATGGGCTGGCTCGGTCGCCGCGAGCGGCTGAACACAGCCCTGGCAATGTTCACCAGCCTGCTCACGCTGGTGAGCCTGTTCGGCTTCCTCGGGCTGGTGCTCGACTCCCCGTCAAACGGCCGGATCTGGTTCCGGCTGATGATCCTGACCCTGACCCCCACTTACTGGGCCGGGTTCTACTACGTGCTCGTGCTCACCGGGTTCATCGACCGCATGGACGAGCGCGTGCTCGGCCTGCGCATGCGGCACCTGGCGGTGCTCGCCGTGGTGCTCACCGCCTCGCTGCAGGCGGTGGCGCAGGCGAGCTCGGTGCTGATCCACTTCGACGCCGAGACCCTCGAGGGCATGGTCTCGGTGCGCGCCCCGTGGCTGCCGCTGGTCATCGCGCCGGTCGCCATCTACCTGCTCGCCTCCTTCCTGGTCATCCTGGGTCGGGCCTGGCGCGAGTCGGAGCCCGGCACGCCGGAGCGGCGGTTCCTGCTGCTCAACATCATCGGGGTGGTCTCCATCTATTTCGCCGGCGCCGGGGTGGCCAAGATCATGGCCTTCTCCGGCCTGGACGGCCGCCCCTTCGTCTTCCTCAGCTACACCCTGGCGTCGGTCATCTTCTACCTGGCCAAGGTGCGCTACCAGAGCGCCCGAATTCGCCGGCAGCTGGACGAGATCAACGCGCTGAATCGATCCCTGGAGCAGAAGGTGGAGCAGCGCACGCGCCACCTGCGCGAGGCCCAGGCGCGGCTGGTTCAGGCGGAGAAGATGGCATCCCTCGGGCGGCTCGCGGCGGGCGTGGCCCACGAGGTGAACAACCCGCTCGGTGCGCTGGTGAGCAGCAACCAGACCGCGGCCCGCTGGCGGCAACGCCTCGCCGACGCGGTGGATTCGCTGCCGGATGACGGCGAGCCACGGGCGCGCAAGACCATCGCCCGGGCGCTGAGCCAGCTCGAGCAGGGGGAGGCGGTCATCGAGCAGGGCGCGGCGCGGGTGGCCGAGACCGTGGAGCGGCTGCGCTCGTTCGCCAGGCTGGACCAGGCCGACCTGCAGGTCATCGACGTGCACGAGTGCATCGAGGACACCCTGGCCATGGAGCCGGCCCTGGCGGAGGACGGCCTGGCGGTGCATCGGGACTTCGCTCCTGACCTGCCCCGCATCACCTGCTACCCGGCCCAGGTGAACCAGGTGCTGGTGAACCTGGTGGCCAACGCGGCGGACGCCATGGGCACCCGGGGGGAGCTGTGGGTGAGCACCGCGCGCCGGGACGGGCAGGTGGAGATCGCCGTGCGCGACAGCGGCTGCGGCATCCCGGAGGCGCAGCTGGAGCAGGTCTTCGATCCCGGGTTCACAACCAAGAGCCGGGGCGTGGGCACCGGGCTCGGCCTCTCCATCTGCTACCAGCTGGTGCGGGATCACGGCGGGGACATCAGCATCGTCAGCCACCTGGGGCAGGGCACCACCGTCACCGTGAGCCTGCCGCTACAGGCGCCGGAGCCAGGCGAGCCGGTCAGCTGAGCATCAGCGCGAACAGGGCGCCGGTCACCACGGGCACGGTCAGGTTGTCGTTGAGCCGGCTGCTGAGCAGCTCCAGCAGGGCCCCGCATGTGGCGCCGGCGAGGGCCATGGCCGCGGTCCAGGCCAATGGCGCGGCCGGGTAGAACATCACGCGGAAAAGAAACACTGCCATGAAGGCCGCTCCAACGAACGCGATGGAGCCTTCCAGCGTGCGGCCGCCCAGCAGCTGGCGCTTGCCCAGCCGGGTGCCCACCAGTGCCGCGGCGCTGTCGCCGAAGCCCATCACCAGACAGGCCGCCTCGGCCGCCTGGGGCTGGAACAGTATCAACGTCAGCAATACCCCCCAGCCAAAGAAGGTGGCGCCGGAGATCCGCTGGGCCTCGCCTGGACGGATGATGGTGGAGACCAGTCCGTGACCCAGGAACTCGCGGTTTCGCCGGGCGGAGGTGAGCCGTAGCACCTCGATGATCGTGAGGGTCAGGGTCATCAGGCCCACCATGGATACTGCCAGCCACCGGGGAACCCACAGGTGGTACAGCAGTACGCCCCAGGTCGCGTTGACCAGGTGAAACAGATTGCGCCCGGGGTTGAAGGGGATGTTGTTCGAGCCGGCGACGGCTGGCGCCGTAGGCGTCGTTGCAGCTCCCTGGCGGTCCTGAATGATGGTCTGTGCCTCGGTTCCCATGGGCGCCCTCCGGTTGTTCAGCCAGACGGCAAGGCTGCAAGGGATACGCCACACGCCGTTGCCGGCAACTGTATGGTTCAGGAGCCACTTAAACATTGTCCAAACATTATTAAGACGTACCAACATGATGCAGTGTTGCAGGTTGAGACGCGCATTTTGTCTCAGCAGGCGGGAGGTATCAGGCCCTCTTGATGCCGGAGATTTTGCTTAAGTGCTTGATATTACTGTCATGCACAATTTTTGAATAATCTTTTCAAGGATTGGCCCAGGTCTTGAATGTAAAGGGGGAGAATTCAGCGAGACCCGAAAGGGCGAAAGAAGTGAATCAGAGATAAACCAACCGCAAAAACAACAATAAGGAGAATGAAAATGACCAGGAAGCAGAGCGAGTTCAAGAGCAGCATCGGTGTCAAGTGGGTCAAGGGCAGCTCCGGCAACACCTACCTCTGCCCCGCGGGCAGCCTCACCAGCCCCGAAGAGCCGTCCGAGGAGGAGCTGAAGCGGATCTGCGTGGACGAGTCGTCCAACCCGCAGAACGACTGAGGAACCAAAAACAGTGGCGGGCCGTCCTGCGGGGCGGCCCGCTTTGTTTTCTGAAGCGCCGCGGCGGGGGAGCCCGGACTCCGCCGCCGTGGGACGAAAGGCGCCGCGGGGTATATAGTGAGCGCGGTCCCCGGGAGGGGCCTTGCTCATGCCTCGCGACGCGCTCTACCTCTACGCCCCCACACCCGCTGGCCTCGGCCCGACGCTGGCAGATGAGCTGAAGGAGCTGGGGGTGGAAGGGGGCAGGGCGGGCCAGGCAGGGGTCTCCTGGAGGGGCTCGCTGGAGCAGGCTTACCGGGTACTGCTCTGGTCTCGCCTGGCCTCGCGGGTGCTGCTGCAGCTCGGCCGCTTCCCCGCGGCAGATGGCGACAGCCTGTACGCGGGCGCCATGGAGATCGACTGGACCGCCGTGGCGCACCCGGACCTGACCCTGGCCGTGCGCACCTCGGCCATGGGCGCGGCCATCAACCACACCGGCTTCGCGGCCAGGCGGATCAAGGACGCCGTGGTGGACACACTGCGCGAGGCGCACGGACGCCGCCCGAACGTGGACCTGCGCCAGCCCGACCTGCAGCTGCACCTGCACCTGCAGGGGGAGCGCGCCACGGTGAGCGTGGACCTGGCCGGCGAGAGCCTGCACCGCAGGGGGTACCGCGCCGCCTCCGCCCGCGCGCCGCTCAAGGAGAACCTCGCGGCCGCGCTGCTGCGGCTGCTGGGCTGGCCCGCCATAGCGGCCAAGGGGGGCGCCTTCGTGGATCCCATGTGCGGCTCCGGCACCCTGCCCATCGAGGCGGCCTGGATGGCGGGGGATCGGGCGCCCGGCCTGGGGCGAGAGCGGTGGGGCTTTTCTGGCTGGGCCGGCCATGAGCCGGCGCTGTGGGCGGCGCTGGTGGACGAGGCGGAGCAGCGGGCGGAGGCCGGGCTGGAGCGCCTTCCGCCGGTGGTGGGCCACGACGGAGACCGGGGCGCCGTGGCCGCCGCCATCGCCGCGGCGAGGCAGGCGGGCCTGGAGGGCAAGGTCCACCTGGAGCGGCGGGAGCTGGGGCGGTGCGAGCCGCCGGCCCGGTCCGAGGGGCGTCCCGGGCTCGTGGCGGTCAACCCCCCGTACGGCGAGCGCCTGGGCACGGCCAGCCAGCTCGGGCCGCTGTACGCCGGGCTCGGCGCGCGGCTGGCCCAGGCCTTCGACGGCTGGCGCGCGGGCGTGTTGACCACGCCGGAGCTGGTCCCGACGCTGGGCATCAACCCCGGGCGCACCACGCCCCTGCGCAACGGCGCGCTGCAGTGCGAGCTGGTGTCATGGCGCGTGGGCGCCGCACGGGCCGCGGCCTCCGGCGGGGAACGGGCGCCCCGGATGGGGCAGGCCAGGCCGGGCGCGCGGGACCAGGTCCCGGGGGCCGACGCCTTCGCCGCCCGGCTGCGCAAGCGCGCCAAACACCTGGACCGCTGGGCCCGGCGCCGCGGCATCAGCTGCTACCGGGTCTACGACGCGGACCTGTCCGATTACAACCTGGCGGTGGACCGCTACGGCGACCGGGTGCAGGTGCAGGAGTACGCGCCGCCGGCCCACGTGGACCCCGAGCTGGCCGCGCGGCGGCTGGCGGCGGCCATGGCGGCCACGCCGGACGTGTTGGGCGTCAAGCCGGCCCATGTGATCCTCAAGACCCGCCGCCGGCAGGGGCGCGGCGAGCAGTACGAACGCATGGGGCAGGAGGGCGACTTCTTCGAGGTGCGCGAGGGGCCGTGCGCGTTTTTGGTGAACCTCACCGACTACCTGGACACGGGGCTCTACCTGGATCACCGCCCGGTGCGCGCGCTCATGGGCGAGCGCGCCGGCGGCAAGCGTGTGCTGAACCTGTTCGGCTACACCGGCACGGCCACGGTGCACGCCGCGCTGGGCGGGGCGGTCTCCAGCGTGACCGTGGACCGGTCCAACACCTACATCGGCTGGGCGCGGCGCAACTTCACCCTCAACGGCATGGACCCGGAGCGCCACCGGCTGGTCAAGGCGGACGTGCTGCCCTGGCTGAGAGATCAGGGCGCCACCTGGGACCTGATCTACGTGGACCCGCCCACCTTCTCCAACTCCACGGACGCCGAGCAGGACTTCGACGTGCAGCGGGACCATGTGGCCCTGCTCGACGCCTGCGTCAACAGGCTGAGCCCGGACGGCCTGCTGATCTTCTCCACCCACAGCCGCCGGTTCAAGCTGGACCGCGCCGCGCTGGAGGGACGCGGCCTTGCAGTGGAAGATCGCTCCCGGCAGACCGTGCCCGAGGACTTCCAGCGCAAGCCGCGGGTGCACCAGGTGTTCCTGGTGCGGCGGGAAGGAAAGAACGGGCGGAATACTCCGCAGTAAGTCCCCGCTGGCGCTGCTACTGGAAATCCGCCGGGTTGGACCTCGCCAACGGAACGGCAGGCACGCCGCTTACGTCGGCCAGATTCGGGTGTGTCACCGGGTTGAACATCGGCTGGCCCCGCTGCTGCAGGTGTTGCTCGGCTGAGGTGCGAGCGCGATCCCACTGCTGGGGCAGCAGCAGCGGCTTTCGCAGCTCCCTGGGCGGGCCGTCATTGATCACCGCCACCTTGAACAGGTGCCCGGCCTTGCGCGTCTCGCAGCCCTTCACCTCGGTCCAGAGGTATTGGCCGTCCCATGCGAGATCGAGGGTCTCGGCGGAGATGGGAAAGATGGATCCCTCGACCAAGAGCACTCTGGAGGAAAACCACTGTTGAAAACCGTAGCGCAGCATGTTCCGCTCCCCACCGGGGACGAGTTCCCACTGCGTGGGAAATGGGCTTTGGCCAGGAAGGGTCTTGCTCTTCGGCACCCACTGGTAGCCTTCACCCGGGGCCCAGAAGCCGCTCCCGTTCCAGCAGAACGTGGTCTCGAAGGCACCTTTGTGTGTAACGAGTATTTCCTCACGTTTGTTCTTGGCTTGCTCGAAGTAGCTGGATGGTGCTGCGGTGGATGGCTGCGGTGGTGGGACGCCGTTGTTGGGCAGGCCGTACCGTACGATGCGCCTGAAGCCAGACGCGTCAGGGGTTTTGTCAACGAGATAAATCTCCCGCTTTTTCGGGTCGCAGGCGATCCCTTCGTGAGAGTACCCGTCAGGGATGGTGAACGTGCCAAGCACCTTGATGAAGCCGTCATGCTCCCGGACCTGGACATTGGGCCATTTCGACTGATAGCGCACGGGCTTGAACCATACGATCAGCAGCTGGGGCGCGTCGCACACCGCCCAGAACGTCTTGCCGTCGAAGCCGAGGGATTGCATGCGATAACTTTCACCAATCGCCTCGTACTTGAGCACCTGCTTGTTGATGGGATTGAACTGGATGAATCCGAACTGCGAGCCGAGCCATAGTGAACTGTTCGCCCAGGCCAGGTAAAGCGACATGCCGAAGTTGTAGCCTAGACGCTCAGTCCAGATCCTCGTGTAGTCAACGCTGTCGTATATATAAGGAAATTGGTCTTTGGCCGGGTCGCCGGGCAAGTAGCCGAGCTTTTGCCACACCTGGTCCTTGTATCCGAGGAAATCTTCCACGGCATCATCCGCAATGGACATATTTGGCTCCTCGGGAGCGAGGAGCTCATTGTTACGAGGTTCCCATTCATTGTCGCCGTGAAGTTCGACGTACTCTTTGACCGCGCTGGCGTTCCTGAGGCGGCGGCTGTCCTCGAACTGATTGTTATCGATCTTCACCTCGGTGGAGTTGACGAGACTTATATAGTGGAAATCGGGAAGGCGGTTCACGTTGGCAGTATCGTACTTAGTAAACCGGCATCCGCGGATGGTCACATTATTGGAGTCCATCACGTTGATGGCGAACTCTCCGCTATGGAAGAAGCATTTGTCTATCAATACTCCATCGTTGAACTGTTCGAGGACGAACTCGTGGAAGC
>CAZEFW010000225.1:0-10154 GCA_964511535.1 uncultured Myxococcales bacterium
CGCTACAGGCTCGGGCGCGGGCTCGGGCGCGGGATCGGGCGCGGGATCGGCTACCCATGTCCCCGGTCTAAAACGTTACCCATGTCCCGGGTTGCACAATCGGGGTCGGGGTCGGGATCGGGATCGGGGGCGGGATCGGGATCGGGATCGGGAGCAGGATCGGGAGCAGGATCGGGATTGGGGTCGGGAGGGGGAGGGGGCGCGAGCGGCCCGCGGGAAGATCAGTTCCAGCGCCTGAACTGATCCAGCGGCTGGGTCCTTACCCTCGGGATGCGCAGGCGGGGGCCGGGGGCGAAGGAGATGCTGCGGGTGTTGGGGTAGTACTCGCCGTCGATGATGGGGCCCATCAGCTCGTCGTCCAGGGCCTCGAGGGTCATCTCCGTGCAGGGACCGTCGTAGATGTTCTTGCCCTGCATGGGCAAGCCAAGGGTCATGCGCGGGATGTTGCGGATCATGGTGGCCGGGGTGGGCGTGCCGACGATGGCGTGCAGCTGGCCCGGCTCGTCCGCCTTGCTGAAGAAGCGGAACACGTTGCCCAGGTTGATGGCCATGGACGCGATATGGATCCCGGTGCAGTCGGTGTACGGCTGTACCTGGCCGTCCAGGGTCATGCGCACCCGGGTGGGCCGGAACATGTCGGTGGCGAAGTTGCGCAGCACGTCGGGCATGCCCGGCAGATGGCGCAGAGGGGACAGGGCCACCGGGGCGGAGCTCACCGTCTTGACCGCCACGTTGAGGATGTCCTTGCTGGTGTGCTCACCGCACTCGAACAGCTTCTCGAAGAAGCGCTGGCCCACGCCGCCAGCGGCGGAGGCGAAGCCGAGGGTGCGGAACGGCATGTCGTGGCCGTTTTCATCCACCCGCACGCCGGTGATGAGCATGGAGTCCACCTCGGCCTCCTCGATCACCTTGCCCTCCTCGAGGGTCCGGCGCAGGGCGCTGAGCAGGGTCTCGGCGTTGCCGCGCAGCCCCACGTTATGGGCCACGAAGTCGATGGAGCCGCCGTTGGTGGGCATCGCCAGGGGGATGGCCGCGCCGGTGCCGCGGAACTCATCCTCCTCCAGCACTTCCATCCCGGTGCGCAGCATCCAGTGCAGGGCGCCGTCGCCGCCGTCCGAGACCCAGAAGCGCGCCTTGTTGCGTAGAAACTCCCGGATGACCGGCTTGATCGCTTCGGTGTCCCGGGTCTGATGCACGCGGCCCAGGTCGCCCACGATGCTCTGAAGCTCATCAGCGCGGTTCGGCTTGCGCTGGTTTTTACGGCTATTGGGGTTGGTGATGACGCCGATTTCCATGGGACCTCTCCTCAACGGATTTCGAGTGCCCGGGGAACAAAGCAAGGGGCGTACCAGGCCGCCACCGAGCGTAAGTTACTGAAATCTGTTGCGTGAGACCGCGCACAACCCTGACAGGTGGGTAAGGTTCTACGCACCTGCACGCCGCACTGCGTAAAAACCTCCCCACCGAGTACCGAGTCTGCGGTGGTACACCCGCGCCACCCCCAGTACGGGGGAATCTTCGATTTTGGAGTAAATCCGGCCGCCTGAGCCTCAGGAGCTGATGGCGCCGCCTCAGGTGAATCCGGACCCGGCGGTGCAGGCGTAGCAGTGGTCTCCCAGGGCCAACGGCGCGCCTGGCCCGGGGGGGCCGTCCACCAGCTGGCTCACATGCTCCGCTCCTGCCCCCAGCGGGAGTCCAACAGCGAGGTTGAAGTCGCAGTCGAACAGGGCGCCGTCCCATCGCACCGCGATGAGGGAGCGGCACATGAGCCCGGGCAAGGTCAGCGGGTTGAAGCTCTCCTGGAGCTTCTTCATGTAACCTTCCATCTCTCCTGACTTTTCCAGCCAACCGCCATGCCGACCGACCGGGGTGTTGCCCAAGGTAAACAGCCGACTCACGTGCAGGCCGTGCTCCCGCTCCAGGGCCTCGGTCAGGCGCTGCTCGGTGGCCTTCTGGGGCCCCGGCAGCTCCGCCTCGCCAGGGTTGCTGATCAAGATCAGCTCGAGGTCCCCTTCGGGGACGCCGTACCCGCTTGCGTTGAGCGCGGCCAGCGCCTCCAGGCTGCGGGCCAGGGTCTGGCCGCCGCGCTGGCGCTCCACCTCGTCCGGGTCGAGGGAGGGCAGGGACGCCAACAGCACCACCCCATGTCGCCGGCACTGGTCCAGCAGGTCTGCCGCTGCATCCTCGCCGCCCGGGTGGCCCCCCGCGGCGAAGGTGATCAGGTTGGTGCGCACCATCAGGCGCGGGGTCAGCGGGGCCAGGGCGTCCAGCAACCAGGGCAGATCCCGGTTGAGGGCAGGCTCGCCGCCCGTCACGTCGATGACCTCGAACGGGTGCCGGCGCGCCAGCTCCACCACCTGCTCCATGGTCTGCCGGTCCATGGCCTCGGCGCGCGCCGGCCCGGCCACGAGGTGGCAGTGGCGGCAGGCGAGCTGGCAGGCCAGGCCCACGTTGATCTGCAGCGTGACCGCCTTGCCCCGGGTCAGCCGCGCGTCGTGCTCTTCGAGGGTGTGGTGAAATGAACTCATGGCGAGGGATCCAGGCTCTCGGGGCCTACTTAGGTCTCTCCAGGGGCGCGAGTGTTACGCTACTGGCCCCCCAGGGCCCCAAGGGCGGAACCGCCGAACAGCAGCAGGGACTTGAGGTCCTCGTCGTTGAAGCGCAGCTGGCCGCCGATGAAGTAGTCGCGGCCCCCGGCGCTGCCGTCGATGGGCCGGTTGTTCAGCGCGTCGTCGATGCCGCCGACGATGTACAGCCGGCTGAAGAACTGCCACGCGGCCAGCACCTTGAGCCGCGGCCAGACGTTGGCCGAGAAGTCGAACAGGTCCGACTCTACCCGGATTCGGTCGTCCCAGAAGTGCAGGTCGAGCCCGATGCCGCCGGTGTTCTCCTTGATGCCGAAGCGGAAGGTGGCCAGGCTGAGCCGCTTGGCGAACATGAACGAGAAGCGGAAGGCGTCGCTGATGGTGACCTTCTCCTCGCGCACCAGCTGCGGCTTGGATGGATCGTCGGTGCGGGTGATGGTGGTGGTCACGTCCCGGGCGCCGCGGGGATCCTGCACCAGCTCCACCAGGTAGTACTTGTCCGGCCGCGGCTGGATCTCCACCCTGAGGTAGGTCTTGATGCTGTTGGCCATGAAGTTGTACTCGGTGTGCAGGCCGACCCAGGTCTGCAGCTCGGTCACCTGCTTGACGAAGTCCCCGGCGTCGGCCACCACCTCCTCCACGCCGTCGATGAGCTCCTCGTCCTTGAGCAGCCGCCCGAAGGTGCCCTTGCCCTCCTCCAGGTCGCCGGTGATCCCCTTGACGTCGCCGAACACCGAGTCGAGCTTGTCGATGGCGCCGGAGATCTTGTCCAGCCCGGTCTTCACCTTGTCGGCCGTCTCCTGCACGTCGGTGTCGGTGCGCCCCACCAGGGCGCGGATCAGCTTCGTGGTGGCCTTGATATCGTCGAGGATCACCTCCACGTCGCCCTCGGCGCCCGACGAGATGCGCCGGATGGAGGCGCTGATGGCCTCGATGTTGTTGAGCATCGTCTTGACCGACTGGCGGTTCTCGGTGATCGCCTCGTCGATGTTGGCGCTGATGCTCTTGAGCGGCCCCTTGGTGAACGCGCGGATGTCCTCGGCCACGCCCCGCAGCACCGGCATCACGTCGCTCATCTGCCGGATCACGTCGTCGGTGGTGACCCCCTCGGCCACGGACTTCACCTCGCCGCCGCTGGGGATGATCTTCGCCTTGCGCTTCTTCCCGTCCTTCCCGGTGACCTCCGGGGTGCCGGGATCGATCTCGATGTAGTAGCCGCCCAGCAGGGAGGTGGCCTTCTTGTAGACCATGGCGTTTTCGTACAGCGTCACCTTGGACTGCAGCGAGATCGTGATGCGGGCGAAGCGCTTCTGCGCCACGAGCTCGGCCCGCGGCGGCTTGATCTCCAGGCCCTTCGCGATGATGTGGCCCACGTTGAGGCCGGAGATCTGCACCTCGCTCTTCTCCACCAGGCCCGTGGCGTCCTTGAAGTACGCCTTGATCTGCATCTCCTCGGCCTCGCCGGCCCACTTGCCCTTGGCCAGCATGGTGAAGGCCCAGTACCCCATGCCGAGGCAGAGCAGCACAGTGAGGCCGACCTTGATGGCGGGGCCGATGTTCTTCACGGCTGCGCCTCCCCCCCACCTGGCGGCAACATCTCCACAGCCTTTGACGTGGTGAGGAACTCGCGGAGGTTCGGGTCCGGATGCATCAAGATCTCTCTGGGCGTGCCGCTGGCGATGATGCGTCCTTTGTACAGCATTGAGACCCTGTGGCCAATTCTGAAGGTTGAGGCCATGTCGTGGCTGATCACCACGCTGGTGACCCCGAGGCGGGCGGAGATGTCGGCGATCATCTCGTCCACGTTCTTGGTGGCGATGGGATCGAGCCCCGTGGTGGGCTCGTCATAGAACAGGATCCGCGGCTCCAGCACGATGGCCCGGGCCAGGCCCACGCGCTTGCGCATGCCGCCGGAGATCTCGGCCGGGTACTTGTGCTCCGTGTCGTACAGGTCCAGCGAGTGCAGCTTCTCCCGCACCAGCGCCTTCATCTGCGCCCGGGTCATCTCCTTCTTGCGGTGCTCCAGCAGCGGGAACATCACGTTCTCCTCCACGGTCATGGAGTCGAACAGGGCCGAGTACTGGAACAGCATGCCGAACTTGGCGCGCACCCGGTTGAGCTGAAACTCGTCCATCGGCACGAGGTCCTCGCCGTCCACCACGATGGTCCCCCGGTCCGGCTTGATCAGCCCGATCAGGTGCTTCATCAGCACCGACTTGCCAGCACCAGAGCCGCCGATCACCACGTTGATCTTGCCCCGCTCCACCAGAAGGTCGATGCCCTTGAGCACGTGGTGCTCACCGAAGCTCTTGTGGATTCCGGACACCACCAGCTGGTAGCGGTCGTCGGCAGTATTTGGGGCGGGCGCGTTCATGGTCCGGTCACATGCCCAGCTGGATCAGCACGTCGGTCATGACGAAGTCGATGATCAGCACCGCCACCGACGAGGTGACCACCGAGCGCATGGTGGCCAGGCCCACGCCCTTGGCGCCGCCGCTGGCGTTGTAGCCCTGGTAGCAGGCGATGAGGGCCACGGCCAGGCCGAAGGCCACTGCCTTGATCAGCCCCATGTTCAGGTCTGACAGATCGGTCAGCCAGCGCACGTTGTAGATGAACTGGCCCGCGTCGACCCCCTTGATGATCACGGCGAACAGGTAGGCGCCGCACATGCCCACCACGTTGAACACCATGGTCAGCAGGGGCATCATCAGCGTGCTCGCCAGCAGCCGGGGCACCACCAGGTATTGGATCGGGTTGACCGCCATGGTGGCCAGGGCGTCGATCTGCTCGGTGATGCGCATGGAGCCGAGCTCGGTGGCGATGGCGGAGCCGGCCCGCCCGGCCACCATCAGCGCCGTGAGCACCGGGCTGATCTCGCGGGTCAGGGTGAGCGACACCGCCGAGCCGACGTAGACGTCGGCCTGGAACTTGCGCATCGCCTCCACCATCTGCAGCCCGAACACGCCGCCGGTGAACACCGCCACCAGCGCCACGATGGACAGGGAGCCCACGCCGATGAAGTCGGCCTGCTGCAGCACGAGGCTGACGCGGTAGGGCGGGCGCACGGCCCACAGGCTGGCCCGGAACAGCAGGATCACCATCTCGCCGAAGCCTGCCAGGAAGCGCACCGGCAGACCCCACAAGTTGTCGATGGCCGCCATCACCGGGCGCAGCATGGAACCGGCGCTCCCTGCCATCTTCAGGGGATCCTCGGCCCTGTCTGGGCGCGGGCGTGGGCGGCGAGCATGGCCTCCGCCACGGCGTCCGGGCGCTCCATGAAGCAGAAGTGTCCGGCGCGGGTGATGGTCACCACCTCGGCCCTCGGGATGAGCCCGGCCAGGTGGCACTGCAGCTTGGGCGGGGTGAGCATGTCGTCCGAGGCGGAGATGATGGTGGTGGGGAAGGGCGCGCTGTTTAGCTCGCCCACCCGGGTGCGAAGATCGAAGCCGGCGCAGGCGCGGAAGTCGGCCAGCACCACCTCTTGCGGCGCCTGGATCTGGGCCTCGGCCAGGGCCCGCGCCCTGGCGGGATCCGTGGAGGGCGAGTAGCCCACCGCGGCCATCATGGCGGCGAGCCCCTGGAAGTTATCCCGGATGGCGGCGATGACCGGCGGCGCCACCTTCAACCGCGCTGCGGTGGCCAGCAACACCACCCCCGCCACCTGCTCCGGGTAGCGCAAGGCGAACAGCTGGGCCACCGCGCCTCCCATGGAGTGCCCGGCCACCACGAACCGCCCGAGGCCGAGCTTCTCGGCCGCCCCGGCGGCCAGGTCCCGGTAGATCTCCAGCAGCATGGCGGGCGAAGGAGGAGGCACCAGGGCCGGGCTGCGGCCGTGCCCGGGCAGATCCAGCGCCACCGCGCGCATCTGCTGGCCCAGCAGCCCCATCAGCGGCTTGAAGTGGGCGGAGCTGCCCCCCGCTCCGTGAATGAACAGCAGGGCAGGGCGCTGCTCCCCCTGCTCGCGGTAGGCGAGCTCCGTGTCGCCGATGCGTAGCCGTGGCATGTCCGAGAGCTTACACAGTCGGTCGTCGGTCGTCGATATTTGATACCCGGGGTCAGCAGTCGGGAGTCGGGAGTCGCGGGTCCATGGGCGCGGTACGGGTCCTGTCCCTGCGAGGAGTTCAGATTGCCTATTGGATTTTGTGTCCAGTTCCATAGAATGGAGTCCACGATGGCGCGGATCGCAGGGATATTGTCGTTCTTGGTGATATTACTCGCCTTTACTGTGTCCATTGCCAGAGAACGCCCGGCCTGGCTGCGTCACAGCCCGTGCCATGACAGGTCCAAACTGCCGGGGTGCCTCAAGACGCGCCACAGCAGGGCCCTGCGTCCGTACAGCCAGAAAACATACCGGAACCACGGCTCGTCAGACCGGCTCACCTCTGCCGGACACCGCGCCCGCGGGTTCTACCTGTCGCCGTACTACCTGCGCAAAGTGAGCGTCGAGGCCATCGCGAAGCTGATGAGCAGGGCTCACATGAACACGGTGGTCATCGACGTCAAGGATGACCTGGGGCGGGTGCTCTACCCGAGCAAGGTGCCCCTGAGCCGCGGTTCCCAGCAGCGGCTCCTGCGGGATCCGCGGGACATCGTGCGGCGCTTTCACCGCCGCGGCATCTATGTCATCGCCCGGCTGGTGTGCTTCAAGGACAGCCGGCTGCCGTACAAGCGGCCCGACCTGGCGGTGCGGGCGGCCAGCCGGGGTGAGCGGCTCTTCTCCGCCGGGGCCAACTGGATCGACGCCTACAGCCCCGAGGTGCAGGACTACCTCATCGACCTGGCCAGAGAGGTGCGAGGGCTCGGCTTCGACGAGATCCAGCTCGACTACATCCGCTTCCCCAAGGGGCGAGCCTCACGCTGGGGCGTCTGGCTGCACAGCGACGGTCGAAGCCGCGCCGAGGTGATCAACCAGTTCCTCTCCCGGCTGGATCGGGCCGTGGATCTGCCCCTGAGCGCCGATGTCTACGGGCTGACCACCCTGGTGGAGGGCGATCCTCGCAAGCTGGGGCAGACCATCGAGCAGATGGCCGCTCACGTGGAGGCGATCTCCCCGATGATGTACGCCAACGGCATGGGGACCTACTTCCCCGGCGGCGTGCTCACCGAGCGGGTCTATCGGATCCTCCACTGCGGCCTCTGGCGAGCGCGCCAGAAGGCGCCGAACATCGTGCTGCGGCCCTTCTTGCAGTCATACCCCAACCGGGTGGAGCCGTTCTTCGGGCCGGGGTTCATTCAGTCGCAGGTCAGGATCGCCGAGCGGAGCGGCGCCGAGGGGTTCCTGTTCTGGAACTCCACCATGCAGAACACCGTGGCGTACCGTGCACTGCGCGCCATGGGGCAGCGCTATTTCGACGCATTCGGCACCGACACCAACCAGCACCGGGAGCCGCGGAACGGCCCCGGCCCCTGGTGTCCGCCCAACGGTGTGGTGTGGGAGGAGTCCAAAAAGGAGCAGGCATCTCTCAGGTAGGCTGCTCTAATTACAGCGAAAAAGGCCGGAATCACAAAAGGAACAGATCGGGTCTGGTCAAGCCGCGGACGAGCGCGTATGTTGCCGGATGCAACCGGGTGCTACGGCCCGGTATGTGATTGGTATCGAAACAAGGAGGAATAGCGTGTTTTCCAGATCATGGCTCATAACCTTATTGCTCGCCGCGGGGCTCGTCCTCGGCGCGTGTAGCGACGACGACAACAACAACAACAACGTCAAGAAGGACACTGGCCCCGGTCAGCTCGACAAGGGTCCCGGCAAGAAGGACGGCGGCGGCACCAAGAAGGACGGCGGCGGCACCAAGGGCTGCATCGCCAAGTGCACCTCCCAGAAGGCGTACCTCTGCGTGGAGGCCACGGTCTCCGGCACCACCAAGTGCGTGGAGTGCACCAAGAACGAGCACTGCCAGAACAACCCCGGCGCCCTGGGCGCGACCTGCGACACCTCCAAGAACATCTGCACCTGCGCCAAGGACGGCGACTGCAAGGGCAAGTCCTACGGCACCAAGTGCGACACCCAGTACAAGATGTGTGGCTGCACCGGCGACAGCAACTGCACCTCCCCCAAGAAGTGCGTGGGCACCCTGTTCGGCGCCAAGGTTTGCAGCAAGCCGTGCACCGCGGACGCCGACTGCGCCGGCAGCACCAACAAGAAGTGCGACAAGGCCTCCGGCAAGTGCGTGGCCTGCAAGGTGGACGCGGACTGCACCAGCTCCACCGCCAAGTACTGCTCTGCCAAGCTGGGCAAGTGCGTGGCGTGTAAGACCGACGCCAACTGCTCCAGCAAGACCGCGCCCTACTGCGACGACAGCTCCGGCAAGTGCTCCGAGTGCGCCAAGGACTCCCACTGCACCGGCTACGTGTGGGGCAACAAGTGCATGACCAGCTCCACCTACGGCAAGCTTTGCCGCTGCAAGGCCAACAGCGACTGCACCAACAACCCCAACGGCCCCACCTGCTACACCAAGTACAGCAAGTGCAGCTGCAAGAGCGACGGCGACTGCAAGAGTAAGACCTACTCCAAGTGCCTGGTCCCCTACGCCGGCGCCACCTACAAGAACTGCCAGAAGCCTTGCCTGACCAACGCGGACTGCACCAGCTCCACCGCGCCGATCTGCAAGAAGGCCACCGGCGCCTGCGTGGCTTGCCTGGGTGACACCGACTGCAAGACCTCCACCGCCCCGTTCTGCGACGCCACCAAGAACACCTGCGTGGCCTGCAAGGCGGACGCCGACTGCAAGACCGACCTGAACGGCAGCAAGTGCGTCTCCGGCGCCTGCACCTGCAAGGCGGACACCGACTGCAAGACCGGCTACGCCTGGGGTGACAAGTGCGACACCGGCACCCTGAAGCGCTGCAAGTGCGCCGCCAACGCCGGCTGCGCCAAGAACGTCAACGGGCCCACCTGCTTCAATACTTCCAAGGCACCGTACGCCAAGTGCAGCTGCACCACAGACGGCGACTGCAAGACCGACAAGAAGTACAACAAGTGCCTCGTGCCGTACTCCGGCGCCCTGTACAAGCACTGCCAGAAGGGCTGCAAGACCAACGCGGACTGCGCGGCCAACGCCAATGCCAAGGCGTGCAAGACCAGTACAGAGGCCTGCGTCCAGTGCAACACCGACAAGGACTGCAAGACCCTGTACACCAGCTACCCCTGGTACAAGGTGTGCGACGCCACCAAGAACAGCTGCGCCGAGTGCGCCAAGGACGCGGACTGCGACAGCAAGTCGCTGGGCAACAAGTGCGACAGCAGCAACAAGATCTGCACCTGCGCCAAGGACGCCGACTGCGCCAACAACATCAACGGCAAGAAGTGCAACTCCAGCTACAAGGCGTGCGCCTGCGTGGCCGACACCGACTGCCCCACCGGCAAGAAGTGCACCGGCTCCACCGGCTTCGGCACCAAGTACTGCAAGTAGGAGCGCTTCGCGCTCCGGCTTGAGGCTGTGAGGCTGTGAGGCTTGAGGGTAGGTAACCCTCGCGCCTCAAGGCGCACGCCTCAAGCCCCAACCAATCCCCCCCCTCAAGCGGTGAGTTTCAAGAAAGATGTCGCATCAAGTGTGATCACTGGGCGAC
>CAZEFW010000226.1:0-10080 GCA_964511535.1 uncultured Myxococcales bacterium
GTGCTGAAAGGCCAGAATGGATGGCTGCTGAAGCCGGAGCGGCGGCAGGCGCTGAGCCTGCAGCTGCGGCTGCGGCTGCGGCTGCTGCCGAGGCTGACGCTGCGGCCCGGCGAACCCCGCTCGGCCCTCAGGCCGCCCGGCGTGGCCTGTGCACCAGCGTCCACAGGATGGCCGCCACCTGGTCCAGGGCCGCGTCCGCTTTCACACATGCATGCTGCTGCACGTAGCCCCAGACAACCGCCAGCTGCAGCGCCGCCCGGGCCTCCCTGCACTCGGTTAGAGCCAGCTGCAACTTGGCCGCCTCATTACGCCCCCTGGCGCTTTGACCATCAGCGATATTGAGCACCAGACTCTGTCCCGCGCGCTGCAGCGGATCTGCCAGCGACGGATCATGCCGCCGAATTTCATCGATGAGCGGCTTGAGCAGCCTGAGTGCCTGCAATGCTCGGTCGTAAACGATAAAAGCCATCTGCCACCTCCTGTTGGGTTATCGGGCGGAGGTGAGCCGCTTCACCCCGTAACGACCCGAAAGGTCGGCGGACGGCGAACGCCCTCGCCCCCAGAGGGGCGGGGGCGAAGCCCGGTAACCCAACAGGAGGCTGAAGTTGAAGCTGAAGCTGGCGCTGAAGCTGATGCTGAGGCTGTGGCTGAGGCTGATGCTGAGGCTGAGGCTGAGGCTGAAGCTGATGCTGACGCTGAGGCTGAGGCTGTGGCTGAGGCTGAGGCTGAGGCCGACGCTGTCCCTACAGCCCCCGCTCCAGCATCGCCTTGAACAGGATGGGCCAGGCAACGGTGGCGTCCTGCAGCACCTCGGCGTAGCGCCCCCCCTCGGACTCGGGCAGGAACTTGCCCCAGCTCACCCCCTCGGAGTAGGTGCAGCCGGACAGGTGGCCGTAGATCACCGGGTCGGGGCAGATGCGCAGGCCGTGGGAGAAGCGGATGCGCGGCGCCTTGTGTCCCACGCGCAGGTTCAGCACGTCCACGAAGGGCCCCACCTGCTGGGCCCAGTTGCGCGGCACGCCGCCGCCGATGGTGAAGATGCCGAGGGTCTTGTCCTCGCCCACCGCCTCCTCGCACAGCTCCTTGTAGCGGTACAGGTCGCGGAAGCCGTCGTATGCCAGCGTCGGCTTGTCCTCCTGCTTGCAGATGGCGTGGTACACGCCCAGGTCCAGGGCCAGCTCCGAGTCGGTGAAGGCCGGGATGAAGATCGGCACCCCGGCCGCCGCGGCGTCCTGCAGGATCCCCTCGCCGGGCAGCTTCTTGCCGAGGAACTCCAGCAGCTCCCAGGTGCCCACCGGCTCTCCCCCTTGCTGCTCGGCCAGCTCACCGAACAGGCGGCGCATCTCCTCCTCCAGCGCGTCGAGGTTGGCCTCCGTCTCCAGGGTGTCGTACACCCGGTCGACGCGGTAGATGAAGTACTCCTCGTCGGAGATGTTCGGGTCCGCCTTGTAGTGCAGCATCCCGAGGTCCTCCACCATGCCGTGCCCCAGCAGGGCGCCGGTGGAGACCAGGCACTGGACCCACCCGCGCTGCACGGCCAGGCGGATCAGCGGCCCCAGCCCGGCCATGGTCATGGCCCCGGTCAGGGTCATCACCACCACGCACCGCTCGTCGCGGATCATCTCCTCGAGCACGTCGGCCGCCTCGCCCAGGGTCCGGCCGGAAAAGGAGATGTCCTTCATCTGCTTCAGCAGGTCCGAGGTGCTGTCAGCGGCGGAGATGTCCAGAGGGCGGGTGGGGGCGAGCCCGTGCTGCCGGGCGATGGGGTGCAGCTTCTGATCTTTCACGACGACAGCTCCTGGGCATATATAGGGGTATCGTTGGCGCGCGCCGGCAGGTTAACTTATAGCTTCTGGCAACTCCAGGTTGGTGGGCGTGCAGAGGAGATGAGCCGTGGCTGACCGATTCGACAGCGACTTCAGCAACGAGACCACCGGCATCAACCTGCGCGAGCTCTCGTTCCTGGAGGACATCCTGGAGCAGCTCCCGGTGGGGGTGGTGGTGATCTCCCCCAACAGCGGCAAGTTCCTGTTCGCCAACAACCGGGCGGCGCAGATCCTGTACTGCACCGAGGTGGGCGCGCTGGATCCGGGGCGCCCGTGGGACCGCACGCCGCTGCTCGTGGGCGCCGGCCCCATGGGGGACCAGCCCTGGCCCCTGGCGCGCACGCTCAAGACGGGCGAGGTCATCGACGGCGAGGAGCTGCTGGTGCGCCGCCATGATCAGAAGACCACCATGCTGCGGGTGCACATCTTCCCCATCCGCGGCGTGACCGGGCGCGCCATGTCCATCGTGATGACCTTCTCGGACATCACCAAGACCAAGGAGGCCGAGGCCGCCCTGCGCGAGAGCGAGGAGCGCTACCGCAGCCTTGTGGAGTACTCCCCCGAGCCCATCGCCGTGCACTCCGGGGGATTGATCGTCTATGCCAACGAGGCCAGCGCGCGGCTGCTGGGGGCCAGCTCGCCCCAGGAGATCATCGGCCGCCCGGTGATGGACTTCGTGCCCGAAGAGCTGGTCCCGATGATCAAGCAGCGGGTGCGCAAGGTGATCGAGGACGGCTGGGCGCCGCTGGTGGAGGAGCAGTTCGTGCGTCTGGACGGCACCCGCGTGGACGTGGAGGTGGTGGCGGTGCGGGTGATGTTCCAGGGGCGGCTCTCGTCGCAGATGGTGATCCGGGACATCACGCCGCGGAAGCGCGCCGAGCGCGCCCGGCAGCTGCTCACCCGCGCCGGCGTGGTGCTCTCCTCCACCCTCGACTTCAGGCCGACCCTGGAGAACGCGGTGCGGCTGGCCGTGCCCGAGCTGTCCGACGCCTGCCTGCTGGAGATCACCGACGAGCGCCACCACCCCTCCTCGCTGCTGCTGGCCCACCGCGACCCGATGCGGGAGGGCGAGCTGCGCGAGCTGGTCAAGAAGGTGGACAAGAGCGAGCCGTGCCTGGAGATCTTCTTCCCGGGCGGCACGGCCCAGGGGCCGATGCAGCTGTCCGGCGAGCAGGCGGCGGAGGCCATCGCGCGCGGGCCCGACAACGGCCTCGAGGCGCTGTGCCACTCCATGTCGCCCCACTCTGTGGTGGTCGTGCCGCTCACCGCGCGGCGCAAGGTCACCGGGAGCATGATCTTCATCCAGGCGGCCGCCGAGCGGCGCTTCCGCGACGAGGACCTGCCGCTGCTCGAGGAGCTGGGCCGGCGGGCCGCGGTGGCCATCGACAACGCCCGCCTCTACCGCGAGATGCAGGAGGCGGACCGGCGGAAGGACGAGTTTTTGGCCATGCTGGCCCACGAGCTGCGCAACCCGCTGGCGGCCCTGAGCAGCGCCGTGGAGCTGCTATCGCGGCAGGAGCCGGAGGCGGCGGGGCTCTCGTCTGCACGCACCGCGGCCGACCGACAGCTCGGCATCATGACCCGGCTGCTGGACGACCTGCTGGAGGTCTCGCGCATCACCCAGGGCAAGATCCAGCTGCGCAAGGAGCCGCTGGACCTGGGGGCCGTGATCAAGCAGTCGGCCCGCGCCTGCGGCGAGCTTTACCGCGCGCGGGAGCATGTGCTCACTCTCGAGGGGCTCGAGGAGCCGATCTCGCTGCAGGCGGACCCGAGCCGGCTGGAGCAGATCTTCTCCAACCTGCTGGGCAACGCGGCCAAGTACACCCCACCGGGAGGCGAGGTGACCGTCTCGGTGCGGGTGGAGAAGCAGCAAGCGGCGGTGCGGGTGCGCGACAACGGGGTGGGTATCGACCCGGAGGTGCTGCCCCACGTGTTCGACCTGTTCGTCCAGGGGGAGAGCACCCTGGACCGCGCCCAGGGCGGCCTCGGCATCGGCCTGACCCTGGTGCGGCGCCTGGTGGATCTACACGGCGGCGAGGTGTCAGCCCGCAGCCGGGGACCGGGGCTGGGGGCCGAATTCCAGGTGCAGTTCCCGGTGCAGGATGGGAGCGCCCGGCCGCGGCGCTCGACGCAGCCCGACCCGGTCGCCCGGGCCAGCGTGGGCAAGCGGATCCTGCTCGTCGACGACAACGAGGACGTGGCCGAGATGCTGGCCACCCTGCTGCGAGGTGACGGTCACGAGGTCCACGTGGCCCATGATGGCCCCGAGGCGCTGGAGAGCGCGCGCCGGCTGCAACCCTCGGTGGTGCTGCTCGACATCGGCCTGCCGGCCATGGACGGCTACCAGGTGGCCCGGGAGCTGCGCCGCTCCAGCGGCGACCGGCAGCCCCTGATCATCGCCATCACGGGCTACGGGCAGGCGCCCGACCGGCGCAAGGCGGAGGAAGCGGGCTTCGATCACTACCTGGTCAAGCCGGTGCCCATGGCCACCCTGCGGGACCTGATGCGGCGGTAGGCGTGGAAGCGGCGTCCCGCCGCTTTGCGCAACGCGAGCCACGCGGCAGGATGCCGCGTCTACTTCAGCAGCTCTGGCGACATCTGCATGGCGTCCAGCAGCTGCGCCATCAGCTCGGCGAACCCCTGCCAGCGCTCCGGCTGCTCCATGAACAGCAGCACCTCCTCCTGGCAGCGGTCCAGCGGCGGCTGAACCCCCAGCTCCCGGGCCAGGGCGAGGGTGTCCAGGGCGGCGCGGCAGTGCGCGGCGGAGGGATCGGCCGCCATGGCGCCCACCGCCTCGGCGAGCATCTCGCCGAACAGGACCTCGCTGCGGGAGAGGTCCAGCTTGTAGCCGCCGTGGGCCGCCTCGCGCACGATCTCCCCCGCGCGCTGGTAGCGCCCCCGATCCCGGCTGCGCCCCTGGGCCAGGATCTCCTCGTTGAGCTGGCGCGACAGGGTGTACTCGGCCGCGATGCGAAACTCGGTGGGGACCTCCAGCCCGCTGTCGATGAGCGCGCTGACGGTGCGGCGGTTGTCCATGTACAGCCGCGTGTACATCTCGGCGAAGTGCTCGCTCATGTCGCGGAACAGCGCGTCGAGCACCTCGGCCCGCTCCTCGGCCAGCAGCTGGGGCATGCCGAAGTAGTCGTCGCCGAAGTGGGCGTCCACGGCGCGCAGCAGCTCGGTGATGGTGGCGCGCCCGAAGATCTCACGCAGCTCGGTGGTGAAGGCGCGGAACTCCTGGGTGCCGGGGAAGGCGCGCACGGCGCAGTGGAAGTCGTGGCCGCCGAAGTGGATCAGCACGTAGACCAGGTCGAAGGTCTCGGTGGTGCGCAGGTCCTCCACCTCCACCCGCCCCACCAGCAGGGTCAGCGGCCCGCTGCTCATGCGGTGCCGCTCCAGCCGGTGCACGATGCGCCCGTGCAGCTGCAGCTCGTCCGGGTAGGAGCGGAACATGTCGGTGATGGCGTACTGGGCCACATGACGACGTGGCCCCACCACCGACGGGAGCACCATCTTGCGGTACACGTCCGCGCCGGTGCCGTGCGCCTCGATGTTGGAGCGCGCCTCGGCGAGCACCTCCAGCGCCCTGCGCTCCACGTTGCGCCCGCTCAGGTCCTCCATCAGGTGCATGGTGCGCGCCAGGTAACGCAGCACCTGCACCGCCTCCAGCCCGGAGATGTCGTTGAAGAACCAGCCGCAGCTGGTCTGGGACATGAGCGAGAAGCGCTGCATCTCCAGCAGCTTGAACACCCGGGTCTGGCTGGTGAGGCTGCGACCATTCTTTGCGTGGCGGGCCATAAAGGCGGCCCTCGCCTCGGCGCCGGGATTCAGCAGCAGGCGCACCGCGTCGTCCCGGGCGGCCCACGGATCATTGAGCAAGGTCGCGCCCAGCTCCTCGAGCAGCGCCGCGGCCTCGTCGCGCACCAGGTCCACCGCCTGGCGCAGGGGCTGCCGCCAGCGCTGGTTCCAACCCTCAGGCGCGCCGGCGTTGCAGCTGCAGTCCCGGATCCAGCGGCCCACCCCGTGGGCGCAGCTCCAGGCGGTGCCCTCCCCGTCGGGCCCCGGCTCCAGCTCCACCTCGTGGGTCGGCTGGAAGCGCTCGAGGTACTCGCCGTAGTTCGTCAGCCGGAAGCCGCGCCGCTCCGCCTCCACCGACAGGGCGTAGGCCAGGGCGCGCTCGGCGTGGCGCTGGTGGTGGCCGAAGGTCTCGCCGTCCACCGCGGTGTGCACCAGCTGCGGGCCGTCGCGCCCCGTCTCCACCGCGCCCCACAGCCGGTCCACCAGCCGGCTGCTGGAGGCCAGGGTCTCGCCGAAGGAGATGCCGTGGGACACCGGGCCGTCGTAGAAGAAGATGTCCAGGTAGCGGTCGGGCTGCTCGCGTGAGAAGCAGCGGTACGGCATGCGCGGGTCCACCTTGCCCCCGCTCACCTCGGTCCACGCCCCGCGCTCGGACAGGCGCCGCACCCGGCGCGCCTGGTAGGGCGACAGCACCACGTAGGTCATGCCCTCGGTGATGAGGTCCTCCACCGTGCCCTGGTGGATGGCGGTCTCGGGCATCCACATGGCCTCCGCCGGGCGGCCGAACCGGTGCTCGAAGTCCTGCTTGCCCCAGCGGATCAGGGTCAAGCGGTCGCGCTGGTTGCACAGCGGCAGGATGGCGTGACCGTAGCTCTGGGCCATGGCGTTGCCGTGCCCGCCGTGATCCTCGGCGCTCAGCCGGTCCGCCAGGATCAGCCGCGCGTAGGTGCGGGGGCGTCGCCGCTCCAGCCAGGTGAGCAGGGTGGCGCCGAAGTTGAACGACAGATAGCGGTAGTTGTTGACCACGTCGACCACACGGCCGCGGTCGTCGAACACCCGCGCCCAGCCGTTTACCCGGTAGCACTCCTCCGCGATGCGCTCGTTCCAGTTGGAGAACGGCGCCGCGCTCGGCTCACGCTCGACGGTGTCGAGCCAGGGGTTCTCGCGCGGGGGCTGGTAGAAGTGTCCGTGGATGACCAGGTAAAGGTCTTCGGGATCGTCTTTTCTGCGTGCCATTGAACTTGAACCTCGACGCGTGGGGTGAACTCGCGGCGGCTGTGCGCCGGGTGGTTGGCGACTGGATCTGGACGCAGGATCACTATGGACCAGAATCTGGCCAACGCAAGGGGGCCACTGGTCGGAGTGGGACCTCTTGCCTCCCGGTGCACACTTTGTAGGCGGATGATGGATGGAACCGGAACCACGCTCCGGTCCAGGCAGGGGACCGTAGCGCTGGTGGTTCTGGTTTGTTGTGGGGTGGTTTGTGCGCTCACGCTCGCTGTGGACCGACTTCGCGACAGCCGACCGGCTGTGGCTGACCAGATGGATGTGCCGCAGTCGGTGTTGGAGCATGTCAACGGGCGCTACCTCTGCAACCCCGCCATCGCGGCCAGTGGCCAGGAGGTCGCCAGCCACCGTCCCTGGCGCTACCTGGCCCGGTCAGCGCGCCACCCGGAGGCGAGAGAAGAGGCGCGGCGTCCCCTTTCGGTGGACGAACTACCCGGCTCGCTTGCAGAGCTGTCCGGGATTCAGGATCAGATCATGCAGGGCGAGTGGGACCGCGCCGGGGCAACCCTCGCGGAGGCCCTGCGCAGCGATCCGGGCAACCTGAAGGCCCGCTACCTGCGAGCCAAGCTCCTGCATCAGCAAAGTCAATGGGATGACGCCGCCCGGGAACTGGAGCAGGTCGCGCGCGCAGCGCCGGGCTGCCCGGATGTCTGGGTCCAGCTGGCCATCGTGCTCAATGATGGGAACCGCGAACGCCCCGACATGAGCGCCCGGCGACGCCGGGCCGCGGTAAGACGCGCGCTGGCCGCACTGGACCGGGCCGAGGGGCTGACCGGTCCTGGCGATCACATGGTGCACCTGCAGCGCGGCATCGTCCTCTGCTTCGCCGGGCGCTTCGAGGAGGCAGAGTGGGATCTCTGGAAGGCGGTCGAGGCCGCCCCCATGGACGGCAACGCCTACTGGGACATCGCCTGGCTTGAGGCCCAGCGCGGAGACGGCGCCGCCGCGGCCAGCGCGCTGCGCTTCGCCGCGCGCGATCCGAGGCTGTTCGCCATGCGCGTCTGCCAGCAGGAGGTGCTGAACGACGAATTCCTGCGCCCGGTGGTGAAACAGGCGGCGTTCCTCTCCTGGGCGCGCCAGCTGCCCGTGCGCTGCGCCGTGCGCGAGGGCCACTGACCGGCAGGGGCTTGAGCAGCGCGGCCGCAGGTGCCACACTTTCGCCTCCATGGAAACAACGCGCCCCACACGCTCCTCGGCGGCCGGGCTGCTGGCCGCGCTCCTGCTGGCGACCCCGGCCGTGGCAGTGGCCGAGCCAGAGGCCGCGCCCACAGACCCGATCACCGCCGCCCTGGCGGCGCGATGCCGCATCGGCGACGGCCTGGCCATGCTGGTCTCGCCCGCGCGCCCCAACCGCCGCGCGCCCTTGCGGGTGATCGTGGTCAGCAAGAAGCCGCAGCCCGG
The DNA here is from genome assembly GCA_964511535.1 of uncultured Myxococcales bacterium. Lineage (GTDB taxonomy): Bacteria > Myxococcota_A > Polyangia > CAZCFB01 > CAZCFB01. Next base: position 8,313 of record CAZEFW010000226.1, read on the forward strand.
AGCCGTGCTGGTGGCCCAGGGGCCCACAGGGCGCCACGCGCTGCAGGTCCTGACCCGGGGTGGGCCGCCCTACTGGTGGCACGCGGAGATCGCCGCCCCGGCAGCCGGGCGGCACCGGTTCGTGCTCGCCGCGCCGGACGGTACGGCGCTGGCCTGTCGCCGCCCGCGGGTGGAGTCGCGGCCGGGCCCCGCCCCCGAGGAGCCGCCCACCGGCGTGTGGCCGGTGCGCCGCCGCTGGAGCTGGGTCACCGAGGGGCTCTACTCCGCCTGGATCGAGAAGCTGTTCGACGCCCCGCCCGACCAGCGGCCCAGCTGGACCCCGCTGCACAAGGTGTTCCACGACCCCGCGCGCAACTTCCTGTACAACCACCTGGGCGCCAGGGAGGACGGGCCCAAGACGCGCAAGGCCGTACAGCTGCGGCCCGACTGCGCCGACCTGCCCTACTTCTTGCGCGGCTACTTCGCCTGGAAGCTGCGGCTGCCCTTCGGCTACCGGCACTGTGACCGCGGCAGCTCCAAGCGAGCCACCCGGTGCGGCGAGCTGCGCCACGTGCTGGCTCAGCGCTCGCCGGCCACCGGGTCCGACGCGGCCAGGCGTTTTTCGCAGTACATGCGGCGCAAGGTGAAGTACGTTCACTCCGGCTCGGGCCGCACCGCGCCTGGCGACGATGAGTCTGACCTCTACCCGGTGAAGCTGACCCGCCGGAGCTTGCGCCCCGGCACCGTATACGTCGACCCGTACGGCCACCTGCTGGTGGTCTCTCGCTGGATCGACCAGCAGGGGGACAAGAGCGGCCAGCTGTTCGCGGTGGACGGTCACCCGGACCTGTCGGTGGGGCGCAAGCGCTTCTGGCGCGGCGCGTTCCTCTTTTCGGACAACGTCAAGGGCGCGGCCGGCGGGTTCAAGGCGTTCCGGCCGCTGGTGGTGCGCGACGGCGCCATCGTGCCCCTGACCAACGAGGAGCTCAACAAGGAGCGAGACTACGGCGACCACTCCGACGAGCAGTACCGTCTGGGGCTCGACGGCTTCTACGACCGCATGGACCGGGTGATCAACCCGAAGCCGCTGTCGCCGCTGGCCTACCACAAGGCGCTGCTCGAGGCGCTGTACGAGCTGATCCAGGAGCGCGTGGACAGCGTCGCCGCAGGCGAGAAGTACATGAAGAGCGTCTCGTACCGCACCATGAAGATGCCCAAGGGGCCGCGCATCTTCGAGACCCGCGGTCCGTGGGAGGACTTCTCAACCCCGGCGCGGGACTTCCGCCTGCTCATCGCCATTGATGAGGTGGCCGGGGTACCGGACAAGGTGGTCAAGTACCCCGAGCGCTTCGCCCTGCCCAAGGGGACCTCGCCGAAGCAGGCGCGCATGGACCTGCTGACCCAGCACCGCACCTTCACCGAGAAGCACGGCTTCGCCTACGTCAAGAGCGACGGCACCGAGCAGAAGCTGACCATGGCCGCGCTGCTGTCGCGCCAAAAGGAGCTGGAGGTGGCCTACAACCCCAACGACTGCGTGGAGCTGCGCTGGGGCGCCAGCGGCGACGAGCTGGAGACCTGCAAGCGCCGCGCGCCAGCCGACCAGCGCACCCTGATGAAGAAGTACCGCCCCTGGTTCGAGAAGCGTTACCGGCCGCCCATCAGGTAAGCCGCCGCCGGCGGCTGCGGCCGTTGGCCGCAGAATGACAAAACGACGAAACGACGAAACGACGAATCGAAACGACGAAACGACGAATCGGCGAATCGACGAATCGACAGAACGCGGTTCGAT
>CAZEFW010000227.1:0-9983 GCA_964511535.1 uncultured Myxococcales bacterium
ATCCTGGACGAGCTGATCGGGCGGCGCCAGAAGCGACACCTCGAGATCCTCTCCGTATACCGCAGCTGGGGGCCGCGCATGCGGTCGGTGCTGAAGGGCAAGCGCCCGGCGACCCGCGCCGCCGCCGCCATCAAGGATCGCTTCACGCTGTACAGCGAGGCAGAGCGAAAGCTGCTGCTGCGCTGGGAGGAGCAGGGCCGCGACCTGACGCGCATCGTGGCCCGGTTGCTCACCGCCGAGCAGCAGGCGCGGCTGCGGCAGAACCTGCTGGCCCTGGCCGGGGACCTCGAGGCGCTGTCGAAGGAGTAGCCGCAGTCAGGGACAGAGCAGGCAGCCCTCGCGGTGCAGGAAGATGCCGTGGTGCAGGCAGCGCTCCAGGTTCGGCGGGCGCATGTCGGCCAGGGTCGGGTCCGTGGGCTCCACGTGATCCGGCGTGAACTGGCCCACGATCTGGCGCATGAACTCCACCGCGGGGATGAGCCAGCGGTCGTCGGGGTAGAAGCCGAGGCGCTCCCAGCCGAGGCGCTTGCACGCCGCGGTGCAGGTGAACTGGTAGAACCGCCGGGCGCGCTCCACGTCGGCGCCCCAGGGCACCTCGCCCAGGTCGAAGCCGGCGTTGCCCGGGCCGAGCACCCGCAGGTCCCGCGAGCAGAAGTAGAACGCCTGCTCAAACTCCTGCTCGGTGCCGGCCATGCCGCACGAGGCCAGGGCCAGCACCGCGCACAGGGCGTGCATCTTGTCGTCCTCCAGCTCCAGCTCGGGCAGCTCGGGGCGTTGCGGGTATCCGATGATGTTGTCCATGGCTCGAGGCCGGCGCCCGCGCCAGCGCGTCCTTGACCCGCGCGACCGGCGGCTGCTAACAATCGCACAAACTTCCCACCACCGGAAAGGACGATCAGCCGTGGACCTTGGACTGAAAGGAAAGGGCGCCATCGTGACCGGCGGCAGCGTCGGAATCGGCGCCGCCATCGCAACCACGCTGGCCCGCGAGGGGGCCGACGTGGCCATCACCGACCTCGGCCGCCCCGACGAGGGCGCCGCCGTGGTCGCCGCCATCGAGGCCCTGGGGCAGAAGGGCGTCTACCTCGACGTGGACGCCTCGAACTTCGACGCCGCGCACGAGGCCACCGACGCGGCGGTGGACGCCCTCGGGGCAGTGCACCTGCTGGTGTGCAACGCGGGAATCACCATGGACGGCCCCGTCTGGAAGATGACCGAGGAGCAGTTCGACCGCGTGCTGGCGGTCAACCTCAAGGGCTACTTCAACCACAACCGGGCGGCCTCGCGGCTGTTCATGGGCCAGAAGTACGGCAAGATCGTCAACATCTCCTCCATCAACGGCTTGCGGGGCAAGTTCGCCCAGTGCAACTACGCCGCCTCCAAGGGCGGGATCCAGGCGCTGAGCAAGTCGCTGGCCAAGGAGCTGGGGCGCTTCAACGTCAACGTCAACGTGGTGGCGCCGGGCATGGTGCTGACCGACATGATGCAGGCGGTGCCCATGGAGTTTCAGGCCGCGGCCCTGGCCGAGACCGTCGTCGGCCGCTTCGCCACGCCCGAGGACATCGCCCACACCGTGACCTTCCTCTGCTCCGACCTGTCGCGCCACATCACCGGTGAGGTGATCAAGGTGGACGGCGGGCAGTATATCTAAGGTAGGAGAGACCCATGACCCGAGTAGGAGTCGTCGGAGTTGGACATGGCAAGTTCGGCCGCCGCAGCGATGCCACGGTGCAGGAGCTGGCCTTCGAGGCGTTCCGCGCTGCCATGCAGGACGCCGGGATCCAGCGTAACCGCCTGGACGCCTCGGTCATCGCCGCGGTGCCCGAGTATCACAAGCAGCGCTCGGTGGCCGGCGTGATCCAGGAGTACCTGAACCTCAACCCGCTGCCCACCTGGCTCACCGAGGTGGCCTGCTCGTCGGGCAGCGCCGCCATCCGCACCGCATGGATGGCGATCCAGAGCGGCCTGCACAAGGTGGTCGCCGTGGTCGGCGCCCAGAAGATGACCGAGATGGACACGGCCACGATCCTGGCGCTCATGGGCCGGGTGGGCGAGGTGCAGTGGGAGTCGGTGTTCGGCACCACCTTCCCCGGCTACTACGCCATGTTCGCCACCCGCCACATGCACGTGTACGGCACCACCCGCGAGCAGCTTGCCCAGGTGGCGGTCAAGAACCACCACTACGGCGCCCAGAACCCCAACGCGCTGTTCCAGAAAGAGATCACCGTGGAGAAGGCGCTCGCCTCCGACCCGGTGGCCACGCCGTTTTGCGTCTACGACTGCTGCGCCAACGCCGACGGCGCGGCGGTGCTGATCCTGGCGGCCGAGGAGGAGGCGAAGGCCATCGCCGGCGACCGCACCGTGTGGCTCGACGGCGTGGGCTGCGCCACCAGCTCCATGTCGGTGCTGCGCCGGCCCGACCTGACCGGCCTGCCCTCGGCGGAGCAGGCGGCGAAGCAAGCCTACGGCCAGGCGGGCGTCTCCGCCGCCGACGTCAAGGTGGCCGAGGTGCACGACTGCTTCACCGTGGCCGAGCTCATCGCCTACGAGGACCTCGGGTTCTGCGACAAGGGCGGGGGCGGCGCGTACATCAGCGACAAGCAGGCCTACATCGGCGGCTCCACGCCGGTCAACGTGGACGGCGGGCTCAAGGCCAAGGGCCACCCCATCGGCGCCACCGGCGTGTCCATGGCCTACGAGATCGTCAACCAGCTGCGGGGTGACTGCGGCGCGCGCCAGGTGCCGGACGCCGACGTGGGGTTGACCCACAACGTCGGCGGCATCGGCCAGTACTGCTTCGTGCACCTGTTCAGGAGGGACTGAGTCATGTTCAGCTGGTTCGGAAAGGTAAGCTTCGTCCCCTACACCAAGGTCCAGGACTTCGCCGTCAAGCTCAAGGACGGCTACCTGATGGGCTCGCGCTGCAAGGAGTGCGGCTACCAGACGTTCCCGCCCCGGGCGGACTGCCCCGAGTGCATGAGCGGCGAGTTCGAGCTGGTGGAGTACAGCGGCAAGGGCACCCTGTTCACCTACACCCGCATCGACGCGGCGCCCACGGGCTTCGACGACATCGTGCCCTACACCATCGCCGTGGTGGATATGGAGGGCGGCGGCCGGGCGCTCGGCTGGTTCGGCGACACCATCCCCGAGGAGGAGATCGAGATCGGCATGGAGATCCAGGTGGTGCCGCGCATCTTCGAGGACACCGAGGACATCCGGGTCTACTACTCCATGGAGAAGCCAGGGACCACCTGGAGCAAGGCGCCGGAGCCGCACCTGGGCTAGCGGCAGCTCTCCCCGCGAGGGGGGCGGCCGCGGCCCGTGGACATAACCAGTGACCGGGCTCCGCCATCGCTCCATCTACCTCCAACCCCACCTGATCGTCATCTTCCTCATGGGCTTCTCCAGCGGCCTGCCCATGGCGCTGTCAACCTCCACCCTGTCGTTCTGGCTCGCCGAGAGCGGCGTGGCGCTGTCGGCCATCGGCCTGTTCGCCCTTGTTGGCGTCCCGTACAACTTCAAGTTCGTCTGGGCGCCCTTCATCGATCGTTTGGCGCTGCCGGCGCTGACGGCGCGCCTCGGGCGCCGCCGCTCCTGGATGGTGGTCATCCAGGCTGCCCTGCTGCTGGCCATCTGCGCGCTCGGCTTCTCCCACCCGGAGCGCACCCCCCTGCTGACCGCGGCGTGCGCCATGGCCGTGGCGTTCCTCTCCGCCAGCCAGGACATCGTCATCGACGCTTACCGCATCGAGCGCCTCGAGCATCACGAGCAGGGCGCCGGCGCGGCCATGACCCAGGCCGGCTACCGCCTGGGGCTCATCGCCTCGGGCGCCGGCGCGCTGTTCCTCGCGGATCAGGTGGCCTGGCCGATTGTGTACACGGTGATGGCCTCGCTCATCTGCGTCGGCATGATCACCGCGCTGTGCGCCAGCGAGCCGGACGCCGCGGCGCTCGCCGGGGAGAGCGCCGACGCCGGCGCGGGCTTTCGCGCCATGGTCATCCTGCCCTTCATGGAGTTCTTCCAGCGCAACAAGCCGGCGGTGGCCCTGCTCATCCTGGCGTTCATCCTGCTCTTCAAGCTCGGAGACGCCTACGCCGGGGTCATGGCTTACCCCTTCTATTATCAGATGGGGTTCTCCAAGACGGATGTAGCCGCCGCGAGCAAGATCTTCGGGGTGGCCGCGACGCTGACGGGCGTGTTCCTGGGGGGCGTGGTGGTCAAGAAGATCGGCATCATGAGGAGCCTGCTGATCTTCGGCGTCCTGCAGATGCTGTCCAACCTGATGTACGCGGGGCTCGCGGCCGTGGGGCACAACCTCAAGTTCCTCTACCTGATGATCGGCGTGGAGAACTTCGCCGGCGGCACCGGCTCGTCCGCCTTCGTGGCTTACCTGTCCGTGCTGTGCAACGTCGCGTACACCGGGACCCAGTTCGCCCTGTTCACCTCGTTCATGTCCTTCGGCCGCACGGTGCTGTCGGCCTCAAGCGGCTGGGTGGTGGAGCGCACCGGCTGGAAGCTCTTCTTCATCTTCTCCACGTTCACCGCCCTGCCCGGCTTGCTGGTGCTGACATGGATGATCCGCAACCTCCCGCTGGAAGAGCAGACCACCAACGACCGGGGACGCGCCGGATCGCCTCGCTGACATCCAGCCGCCAGGGCGAGCAGAGGAGCGCCGCCCCTACCGCTCTTGCCCCCCCTCGGGTATCCTGAGCAGGTCCTATGACCTGCAGCGTATAAAGGCCCGTGTCCACGCCCGAAATAGATCCACTGATCGGCCAGCCCATCGGCAATTATGTGGTCAAGAGCCTGCTCGGAACGGGCGGCATGGGGGCGGTCTACCTGGCGGAGCACCCGGCCATCGGGCGGCGGGTGGCGATCAAGGTGCTGGCGGCCCACCTGTCGACCCACGCCAGGCTGAGCGAGCGGTTCCTGTCCGAGGCCCGGGCCCTGGCCCTCATCGAGCACCCCAACGTGATCGAGATCTACGACTTCGGCACCCTGCCCGACGGCAGGCTGTTCTACGTCATGGAGCTGCTCAAGGGGCTCGAGCTGGGCAAGGTGATGAACGAGCGCGGCAGGCTGCAGGCCGACCAGGTGCTGCCCTACCTGGAGCAGATCTGTCACGGCCTGCAGGCGACCCACGAAAAGGGGATCATCCATCGCGATCTGAAGCCGGAGAACATCTTCGTGCTGCAGCGGGAGCAGATGGTCATCAAGCTGCTCGACTTCGGCATCGCCAAGCTGCAGCAGGTCGGCGCGGGGGGCGTGTCGCTGACCCAGACCGGCATGGTGATGGGCACGCCGCTGTACATCGCGCCGGAGCAGGCCTCGGGGGAGGTGCAGAAGATCGGCCCCCAGACTGACCTGTACTCCCTCGGCGTCATCGTCTACTGGATGATCACCGGGCGCCCGCCGTTTTACGACGAGACCCCCGCGCTGCTGCTGGCGCAGCATATCTCCAAGGACGTGCCGGCCATGGGCGCGGTCTACCCGCCCACCCCCGACGGGGTGGCCAGGGTGGTGGAGCGCTGCCTGGCCAAGCAGCCGGGCGACCGCCACGGCTCGGCCCGAGAGCTGGCCGAGGCCTTCGCCGCGGCGGTGGAGGTGGAGGCCGAGGAGCAGGCCGCCCGGGACGCCGAGATCCCCGCGCCCGAGATGGTGCAGGCTCCCTCGGCCAGCACCGGCGAGCCGGTCATCGAGATCACGTCCTCCCTGGAAGAGCCGGGCGGGGTGACCGGCCCGCCGCAGCCGCCGCCCGAGTTTCCCGCCACGGAGGCGCCGGCCGGCGACCCGGATCGCACCGCGCCCCAGCTGAGCCCGGGCGTCGGGCCCACCAGCACCCTTCCCGCCTCGGCCGACGCCGCGCACACCGTGCCCGCTGCCGGCGGGGGCCCGAGCCATGTGGGGCTGACCATCCCGGTGCCCATGGCCTCGGAGGCGGACCTGGGCGCCACCACGCCGGTGCCCGCGGACGAGGCCACGCTGCTCGACTCGCAGCCGCAAACGACCGGGGCCGGCGAGGCGTTCACGCCGCCGCCCTTCGAGCCGGCCAAGACCGTGGGCCCCAGCAGCTCGCAGATCACCGCCGAGCTGCCCGAGACACGCGCCGCCATCGCCTCGGCCAGCGCGGAGATGGAGGCGGGCGCCATCCAGCACACCCAGGCCCAGACCACCATGCGCGCCGCCGCGGGCGAGATGAAGCAGCGCAAGGGCGTGACGGTCCAGACCTGGATCCTGCTGGGAGGCCTGGCCACCGCCCTGGTGCTGGCCGGCGTGCTGGTGTTCTCCTCCGACAGGCGCTCGACGCCGGCGGTGACGCAGCCCCCGGCCGCGGCGGAGCCGCCGCCCGATCAGGGGGTGCCCGACGGGGCCCAGGCCGCCGACCGCGGCCCCGCCGCCGACCGGGCGGCCCCCCGCAAGGCGCGCCCTGCCCGCAAGAGCAAGCCACGCAGCAGGAAGACCCCGGCCGCTCCGGCCAGAGGCGGCAAGCCCTCGCCGAAGTTCCCTGACCCGTTCGAGGATCCGGGCACGCCGCAGCCGCCCGCGGCACCCGCCGTCAAGCCGCGGCCCGCCCCGAAGCCGGCCCCGGCGAAGAAGCCCAGGCCCAAAAAGCCGAAGAAGATCGGCGAAGGCACCATGGAGTTCTAGCCCCCCTCCTGCCCGCGGCGCTGGAAAAGCTCCCGCGGCGCGGGGTACATTGGCTCAGGTACCCCGGGAGAGCCATGCGTTCCCTTCGCCCGTTCATGTTGACCCTGTTCGCGCTCCTGCTGCTGGTTGGGGGCTGCTTCAATCCGAGCTTCGACGGCCCGGGCGGTTACCTGTGCAAGGGGGGCGACTGTCCGCCGGGCCAGGAGTGCTGCCCCGGCAGGGGCGCCGCCTTTTGCGTCAAGGTGGGCATGTGCGTCAAGGACCTCGGGCCAGGCAAGGACGGGCCAGGCAAGGACGGCAAGACCACCGCTGACAAGAAGATCCCGGCGGACCAGCGCAAGCCGGGACCGCTGACCTGCCCCTACAACGACGTGGTGGCCAGCAGCTACGCCGGTGGCCCTCAGCAGTTCGCCCTGACCATGAACAAGAGCGGCGATCCCCAGGTGTTCTTCATCGCCACGGGCAGCCTCGAGGTGCGCCACGCCACCCGGGCCAAGGGGCTGTGGAGCGACACCCGCGTGGGCAAGGCCACGGCCACCCGGGTGGCGGCGGTGGGCAACAACACCACCGGCGCGCTGCACGTGGTGATCCGCCAGCAGCCGGCCATCAGCGGATCGCCCACGCTGGAGCTGTTCTCGAAGACCGCCTCATCCGCCCAGTGGCAGGCCGCGCGGGTGGACGATCTCGACATCGGCGAGGCGCTGGACATCGCCACCAACGGCAGCCTGACCTACATCACGGCCACCAACGACGGGGCCAAGAAGTACTGGAAGGTGTACAAGATGTCGGGCGGCGGCGCGCCCAACAAGCCCGGTGAGTGGTTCAAGAAGGACCTGGGCAAGCCGTTCCGCCACGGGCGCATCGCCGTGGGCAAGCTGCGGCAGGCCGCCCTGGCCTCGGTGAACAACAACTGGGAGCTGTGGTCCACCAAGCACATCGTGGCCAAGGACGAAAAGAGCATCAGCGTCTCCGGCGGCTCATCGCCGCAGCCGGCGGACATCGCCATGGACAACCAGGACCGGGTCTGGATTGCCCAGGTCAAGGCGGACGCCACCGGGCTGGGCAAGCTCACCATCGCCACCTGGACGCCGGGCATCGTCGGCATGTCGGTGCAGGAGCTGGTCAAGCAGCCCCGCGTGGTGCCCTCGTCGGTGTCGGTGACCATCGACAGCGTCAGCAGCCTCTACGTGGCATGGATGGAGAAATCCGCCGCCGGCCACACGCTCAAGCTGGCGCGCAGGGCTGGCCCCTCCTGGTCCAACCACCAGAGCGTCACCACCAGCTCCCTGAAGCCGTATTCCCAGGTGGCAATGGACGAAGCCGGCGGCTTCGTGCACGTGACCTACGGCACGGCCAAGGGCCAGCTGATGCACGCCTGCCAGCAGCTCAAGAACTGAGCGCCCGGCGCCGGGCCGATCCGCGGATCAGGGCAGCAGCTTCTTGATGGCGGTCTGCAGGTCGGCCACCTTGCTCGGCGTCCTGCGCAGCACCTCGGCCAGCACCCCGTCCTGCCGGATCAGGAACGAGCAGTTGGGGCAGGTGCCGTAGGTGCACCAGACCGGGTTGTTGTACTTGCCGGGGGTCAGGTCATCCACCAGCAGCAGGTGCTTGTGCTTGATGTTGGCCTCGTGCACCTTGGCGTTGGCCACCCGCCCCGCGTATGTCAGCGGGTTGGACAGCGAGCTGTACTTGGCCTCCCAGACCTTGCCGTTGTACGGGCTCGGATCCGGCGACTTGGGGTGCGCCTCGACGGTGTAGACATAGACGAACTGAACATGGTCGGCGTAGGTCTTGCTCTTGTAGCTCGTGGCGGCGAGGGTCGCGAGGGCAGGCACGCTGCCCTGGTGCGGCGGTCAGGTATACGAGCCGAGCTGCAACCAGACCGGCCCCTTCTTGAGCAGGTCGGCCAGGGCGTACGCCTTGCCCGCCGTGTCCTTGAGTGAAAACGCCACGGCCCGCTGGCCCGCCTTGACCGCGGTGAACCAGCCGGTCCTGTTGCTCTGGGAGAACGGCGTCTTCGGCCAGCCCAGGCAGTTGTGCTGCAGCTTGGTCGAGAGGGTCGGGCCGGTGACGCCGTCAGGCGCGGCGCCCAGATCCGGCGAAGGCGGCCCGGCGTCGGCGGCCACGCCGGCGCCGCAGGAGATGACCCCCGCGCTGGCGAAGTGGCACGAGGCGCAGCCGGTGAGGTTGTGCTTGGCGCCGTGGCAGGTGACGCACCCGGACTTGGCCACGTCGTGGTCCTTCTTTTTACTCAGCGCGCCGTTGGGGGCGCAGGCGCCGTTGCCCCCGTGGCAAGCCGCGCAGCTCGACGGCTCGGTCTGGGTGTGGTCGCTCTCGGGCAGCAGGTGGCACGCCGCGCATCCTGGCGCGCGCCAGCCGGCGTGGCTGGCCGTCAAGATCGGGGCCTCGCTCTCGTCGCACCCGGCGGCCGGCGACAGGGCCGCGGCCAGGGCAACGCACATCATCATCCGTATCGGGCGCATGTCACCTCCCGGGTCCCGGCAGGGGCCGGGCCCTTGCCTACTTGCATTATGCCCCCGATGCGATTTGAATGGGCACTCGTGAAGCGACTCGCCCTGACCATTCTCCTCCTCGCCCTGCCGGGCCAAGCGCTGGCCAACCCCGCCGCCAAGGCCAAGGCGCGCGAGCACTTCGAGCGCGGCGAGACCCAGTACCGGCTGGGCAACTTCGCCCGGGCGCTCAAGGAGTACCAGACCGCGCTGAAGCATGTGCGCCGGCCGAGCATCATCTTCAACATCGCCCAGAGCTACCGCCAGCTCGGCGAGTACCGGCGCGCGGTGTTCTACTACAAGCTCTACCTGTCCGACTGGGAGCGGGTACACCCGGATCGGACGGCGCCCTACAGGACAGAGGTCAAGGAGCATATCCGCCGGCTGGCGGCGGCCGCGCGGCGCAAGGAAGCCGAAAAGAAGGACGGCCCCGGGTTTGACGAACCCCCTGGCCCTGGCGCGGCCAGCGTCCAGCTCGACGGCGCCCCGGACGGCGCGCGGGTCTTCGTCGACGGCGTGCTCATCGCCCGCACCCCGCTGGAGGTGCCGCTGTCCATGTCTCCGGGCCAGCATCGCATCGAGGTGGTGGCCAGGGGCTCGGAGCCCTTCACCCAGAACCTCAGCCTCGCCAGCGGCGAGCACAAGCGGGTGCTGGTGGACGTGGGGCCCGCCCTGCCGCGCAAGCGGGACAAGACCTACCTCGCCATAGGCGTGCCGGCGCTGGCCCTGGGCCTCGGCATGGAGGTGATGGCCATCGTGGCCTCGGTAAAGGGCAACGAGCTGGTCATCGGCGTGGACGACGCCCAGCTGAGCACGTACAAGACG
>CAZEFW010000228.1:0-9957 GCA_964511535.1 uncultured Myxococcales bacterium
AGTCTGAAGCCTGAAGCCAGGGCCGCGAAGCGGCCCTAAACCTTGCCCTCGTTCACCAGCCGCGCGAAGTGCTCGAAGCTGCGGTCGAAGGTGGCCTCCGCGTCCGCGGGGAAGGCGCACGCTGGCAGCTGGCGCGCCTTGACATGGTAGGAGATGCAGTCGCAGCAGTACGCCTTGCGGTGGCACGGCTCGTATGTGCAGGTGCACATCTGGCGGTTGCGTTCCTCGGGGCACTCTCTGGCCATGGTCCTCACTCCTCGGGGTCGGCTGCCGCCTCGGGGGGGCGCCGCAGCGCGGCCAGCACGGCGACCAGGTAGGCGCCCGCGCCGGCCAGCAGGGTTGTGGTGAAGCCGAGGTGGATCGCCACCACCATGGCCAGCACCGAACCAAACACAGACGCGGCGCCGTTGAGCCCCCAGGCCCAGGGGATGATCTCCTGGTGCCGCCGGGCGATGATCCGGATCGCCGATGGGAGCATCATGCCCATGAACAGGCCGGGCAGCGCCACCAGGCCCGCGGCCAGCGCCACGCGGCCGGACAGAGACCAGCCGATGGTGGCGCCCAGCAGGGGGCCGAGGGAAAACGCGTATATCACCACCAGCACCATGACAGCGGCGCCGGCGGCCATCTGCAGCTTGAACACCGCGCCGGGGGAGCGGGCGCGGCCGGACAGCAGGCTGCCCACGCCGCTGGCCAGCAGGATCGCGAAGAGCACCACGCGCAGGGAGTGGATCGGGTGGCCCAGGTGCAGGGTGAACCGGTGCAGCAGCGCGATCTCCACCAGGATGAACCCGGTGCCGATGGCGAGGAAGTAGGCCAGGTCCCGCAGCTTCGAGAAGCTGGCGCCGGCCAGGGCCTGGCGCTTGCCGAGCCACAGGGGCACCATGATCCCGCACAGCACCAGCACCGTTACCAGCCCGAGCAGCGCCGCCAGCACAACCACCGAGAAGCTGTTGAGGCTGAGCAGCTCGCCCGAAAAGAGCGCGTGCCACAGCCGCTCCGGCTTGACGCCGTAAAAGAAGAACGGCCGCTCGTCGTAGACCGGCCGCACGTCGATGGGGAACTTCTTGTAGAACGCCTGAACGTCCGGGGAGCTGAGCACGACCGCCGCCGGGTTGAGGTGCTCGCCGCGGGGCGAGTAGATCAGGCTCAGGTCATGCTCCTCCACCAGGGCGTGCAGCGTGTCGAGCTCGGCCTCGGTGAAGGGGTCGAGCTTGATCAGCAGGTTGCCCGCCCGCATTCGGCTGGTGGCGAACACGTGGGCGCCGGGCGCCTTGACGCCCCGGTTGTCCAGCGCCGTCCGCGCCAGGGCGCAGAGGCGTACAAACTCCATGTCGCGGATCCTGACCCAGCGGCTCATGGAGACCAGGCCGCCGGGCCGCAGCTTGGACAGGTAGTCGTCGAACGCCTCCACCGTGTACAGGTGGTTCTCCGACAGCGAGAAGGTCCCCGCCGCCGACGCGGCCCAGGTGTCCACCAGGGTGGCCTGGATGATGTCGAAGCGATCCGTGGTGCGCCGCACGAAGCTGCGCCCCTCGGCCAGGTGCGGCTTGACCCCCGGCTGGCTGTACAGCTTGCCGCTGTACTCGTGGTACTCGCCGAGCATCACGTCGTACAGGATCACCGGGTTGATCTCGGCCAGGGTGATGTCCTTGTGGCCGTTTTCCATGGCCGCCAGCACGTCGGTGCCGCCGCCAGGGCCGATGATCAGGACCTTGGAGGGGTTCCCCTTGCGGGCCATGTAGGCCAGGGCGTTGATCTTGTCCTGCTCCGAGAATGGCTTGAGCGCCTCCTCGTCGAGGGAGTAGATGTGCGTCCTGGCCATGGCGTCGATGGTGAGCGAGGGCGGCTGCTTGGGCACCTCCTGCACCTCGATGCGGCTCATGGCGTTGTACTTGGAGAAGGCGAGGAACCGCCGCTCGACGAACTTGGTGTTCCCCACCACGATGACCCCGAGCCCGAGGTTGGCCAGCAGCAACGCCAGCAGCAGGCCGCTGAGCCAGGCGGAGCTGCGCTCCGGGCGCCAGCGGCGCAGGTCGGTGCCGAACATCAACGCCGCGCCCGCGGCCATCAGGCTCACCAGCAGCACCGCGTCGGGCGCGCCCAGGCCGCGCAGCAGCGGGTCGAGCAGCAGGCAGGCCAGGCTGGCGCCCACCAGGTCGAAGAAGTAGATGGTGGCCACCCGCTCGCGCAGGTGGAACAGGGCCAGCGAGACCACCATGCCGCCGAAGTAGAACGGCACGGTGGCGAACAGGTAGAGGAAGGAGAGCTGGAAGAAGTGCTGCCACGCGAACCGCCCGGGCGTCAGGGCGTCGATGGTGCCCGACAGCGAGTGGTTCACCACGTAGATCAGGGCGATGACCGTGGTGACGGCGAAGCGCCTCGAGTAGCGCGCCAGCAGCGCGGAGAGGTCGCGCTCCGGCAGGCTGCGCTGCTTGAGGTAGAGCATCACCCCGGACAGCCCCAGGCCGAACAGCGCCAGGGAGATGACCATGAACGCGAAGTGGTAGTAGAGCGTGACCGAGAAGATTCGCGTCAGGAGCAGCTCAAGCAGCAGGGTGGCCAGGGTGACGAGGCCGACCCCGAGGTACGTCCGGATCATGGGCCGGCATATTGGTGTGACTCCCGGCAGAGGTCAAGGGGAGTCGGTGGTGGGGCCTACCACTCCGTAGCCGTGGCCATGGCCGCAGCCGTGGCCGCCTCCGGATGGCGTTTGCCGGCTCATGGCTCGCCTCCATGCCATCTCATTCTGGAATGGAGGCACTCCGGCGTGCTGGCATCCTGGCATTCGCGGCGCCAGCCGCGCTACGACCCGCAGGGCGCCCCCCGACAGATCGTCAGCCCCTGGTTCGCCGCCGGGCTCGAGCTCCCGGTGAGGTTCACCGCGTCGAACTTGATCCGGCCATTGGCGCCCGTGCCGCCGGTGCCGGGCAGGCCGCAGGTGTTGCCCACTGTGGCGGTGCCGCCCTTGGCGCCCAGGGCCTGCACCGTGCCGGTGACGCTCAGGGTGGTGGCCCGCAGCCAGATGGTGCCGCCCGATCCGCCGCCGCCGGTGCCGCCGTCGCTGCCCTTGCACGCGCTGCCGCCGGCCCCCCCGTTGGACCGGATGGCGCCGCTGACCTTGATCACCTGCCCGATGATCAGCACGGCGCCGCCGCCGCCTCCTCCGCCGCCGCCGGTGCCGTTGTCCGCCCCACCAAACGCGCCGCCGGAGCCGCCAGAGCCGCCGATGAAGGTGCCGCTCAGGTCAGGCTTGTTGTAGGCGCTGCCCCCGGAGAAGCCAGGCGTCGGGCTGTTGGAGCCGCAGCGCGCAGAGCAGCAGGTCCCGGTGCTGCCATTGCCGCCGGCGGCCGCATGGCCGGCCCCGCCCCCGGCCGCGCCCACCAGGCGGTAGGTCGTGTTGACCTTGCCGCCCCCCGGTCCAGACCCTGGCTTGGGCGGGACCACCTTGGACCCGCCGCCGCCCGGGTACCATCCCCCTGCGCTGCCCGCGTACCCGCCGCCGCCGCCGGCCGCGCCGGCCGCGCCGCCCGGTTTCAGGCCGCACTTGCCCGTGCCCCCCGCCTTGCCCGACAGGTTCAGCGTGCCCGCGATGTCCACCGTGGTCTGGGCGTAGATGCGCAGCGGCGTCCCGCCGGTGACCGTGATGGTCACCCCCTTGGGGATGCTCACGCTCTTGAAGTTGTAGGTGCCGCCCTTGAGGGTGGTGCTCTTGGTGGGCTTGTAGTCGCCGTCCTTGCCCGTGCCGCAGGTGCCGCACGGGATACAGTCGGTGCGGCACAGGGCGCCCGGCTTGTTGGAGTTCTGCTGCCCCTTGTCGCACAGCTCGCCCTTGTCCAGCACGCCGTCGCCGCACTTGGGCTTCTTGCAGCCGCCGCTGTTGCAGTACTCGCCGGTGGGGCACTCGCTGTCCTTGACGCAGGGGGTGCACTTGTTTGCCTTGCACAGCTTGCCCCCGCTGCAGTCGCTGGCAGCACAGCAGTCCCCGGCGGTGCACAGCCCGGCGCAGCACTTCTGCCCGCTGGCGCACTCCTTGTCCACGGCGCAGGCGGCGCAGGTGTTGGCCTTGCACACCTGCCCCGCGGCGCAGTCGCCGCCATCGCAGCAGTTGCCTGCCTTGCACGAGCCGGAGCAGCACTTGTTTCCGGCGCCGCAGGCCGTGTCGTTGGGACAGGTGGTGCACTTGTTGGCGGTACAGATCAGCCCGCCGACGCAGTCCTTGGACGCGCAGCAGTTGCCCGCGGTGCAGGCGCCAGCGCAGCAGACCTGGCCGCCGGCGCACTGGGAGGTCAGGGTGCAGGCGGCGCACTTGTTTGCCTGGCACACCTGCCCGGCCGCGCAGTCGGTCGCCGCGCAGCAGTCCCCCGCCTTGCAGGCGCCGCCGCAGCACACCTCGCCGCTCTGGCACTCGGACTTGGTCTTGCACGGCGCGCAGGAGTTGTTGAGACAGGGCAGGCCGCCGGTGCAGTCCGCCGCGCTGCAGCAGGTGCCGGTCTTGCACACGCCGGCGCAACAGACAGAGCCGGACCCGCAGTCGGCCGCGCCGGTGCAGGCGACGCACTTGTTCGCCTTGCACACCTGGCCGCCGAAGCACTCGCTGTTGGTGCAGCATACGCCGGCGGTGCACTTGCCCGAGCAACAGACCGAGCCCGCGGTGCAGTCGAGGTGGCTGGCGCACGGGGCGCACTTGTTCTTGAGGCACGCCTTGCCGTCGGTGCACTGGGCGTTGGTGCAGCAGTCACCCTTGAGGCACTGGCCGCTGCAGCACACCTCGCCGGTCTGGCACTCCGAGGCGTTGGCGCACGCCTGGCAGCTGTTGGCCTTGCAGATCTGACCCGACGGGCAGTCTGCGAAGGTGCAGCAGTTGCCCGTCACGCACACACCGGAGCAGCACGCCTCGCTGGCCGAACAGTTGGCCTTGGTGGCGCAGGTCTTGACCAGGTCCGGGGGCATGGCGTCTGGCACCTCCTGGTCGGGCAGGGAGATGTCCACGGTCAGATCGGCGATGGAGATGTCCGCCGCAGGCGGCGCGGAGTCTGGGGTCGCAACCGAGGTGCGGTCCTCGCACGCCGGGGTGGCGAAGAGCAGCAGGGCCGCGAGGCCGAGCAGGGGAAGGGGACGGGTGCTGCGCATGAAACCTCCTCCGAGCATGGACAGCTCAGAAAAGGGAGAGCTGCCCTTCCTGTCCCTCAAGCATAGCGAGGAACTCCGCCTCGGTGATGATCTTTGTGGTCGCGCCCTTGCCGATGAACGCCTCGGCCTTCTTCTGCTTGCTGCTCTTTTTGGCATCCGGGTCCCCGCCCACCACCAGGTAGGACAGCCCCTTGCCCACGCTGGAGGGGGCATCGCCGCCCAGGGCCTTGACCCGCTGCTGCGCCTCCTTGCGGGTCATCTGCTCCAGGGCGCCGGTGAACACGAAGCTGACACCAGCGAGAGGCGCCGCATCGCCGGTCGGTTTCTCCTCGGGCACATGGTCCAGCGCGGTGACATGTGCCAGCAATGCGTCGATGAGCTCCGCCTTGGCCGCCAGGCCGTCGACCACCTTGCGCGCCACCTTCTTGCCGATCCCCTTGATCAGCGGCGGATCGCTGGCCTTCTCGCCAGGGATGAGCGTCTCGTAAGTGACGCTCCGGATCCGCTCGATGGTCTCGAACTCCTGGGCCAGCTTGCCCGAGACAAAGTGGCTCAGCTCCTCGACGCCGAGGGCCCGAAGGAAGGTCTCGACAGGCACCTCCTGCCTGGAGTGGACCTCGTTGATCAGCTTCTCCGCCAGCTTCTCTCCGACGCGCTCCAGGCCCAGCAGGTCGCCTGCCTGGAGCGAATAGAAATCAGCGGCGGTGCGCAGGAGCCCCTGGTCGTACGCCTGGGTCAGCAGCTTGTCGCCGAAGCCCATGATGTCCAGCGCCTTTGCGTAGTGGGCCAGGGCGCCGATGGCGGCGTGCTGGCAGGTCTCGGGGTTCTCGCAGTAGAGGAACTCGAAAACCGCCTCCACATACTCCTCGCCGGTCTCTTTGTCCTTCTTCTTCTTCTCGTTTATCTCCAGCCGCACCGGACCGCCGCAGGACGGGCACTCCTTCGGGTAGGCGATGGGCTGCGCGCCCTCGGCAGGCTCCGTGACATGCTTGACCACGAACTCCACCTTCGGGATGACGCCGCCCCGGCGGGTCACCAGGACCTCGGCGCCGGGGTACTCGCCCAGCAGGCCGAGGTTGTACTTGAGGAAGCCCGCGTTGTGCAGCGAGGCGTTGCTGATCATGGCGCCGCTCAGCTCCACAGGGGCGATGCTGGCCACCGGCGTGATGGCGCCCGAACGGGCGACGCTCCAGTCCACAGCCTCGAGGGTGGTGGTCTTCTGGTCCCCCTGGAACTTGAACGCGATGGCGTAGCGCGGGTGGTGGGCGGTGGCGCCGAGCAGGCGCTGCTGGTCTGCCCGGTTGACCTTGTACACCACGCCGTCGATCTCGTAGTCCAGGTCCTCGCGGTGGGACGCGAAGTGTTCGTACCCCAGCATCAGCTGCTCCAGGCCCACCACCTTGAAGTCCATCTCCGGGAAGCCGAGCCGCGCGAGCTCGGTGAACTTGGCCTCCTCCGTCTCCAGATCGTCGGCGCCGAGGATGTCGTAGGCGGCGAAGCTGAGCTTGTAGGCGCGGGTGTTGAGCGGATCCTTCTGCTTGATGGCCCCGGCGGTGAGGTTGCGCGGGTTGGAGAACTGGTCGGCGAACCCGGCGAACACGGACAGCCGCATGTAGATCTCGCCCCGCACCTCCACGCCTGGTCGAGCGAGCACCTTGGGGATGTCCCGGATGGTGCGCGCGTTGGCGGTGATGTTGTCCCCCTCCTTGCCGCTGCCGCGGGTGGCCGCGATGTGCAGCACGCCCTCGTCGTCGTAGCGCAGGCTGCAGGCGATGCCGTCCATCTTGGGCGTCACCACCACGTCGCCCTCGAAGCGCGGCGCGTGGCTCACCTGGCCGCCGGCGCGGCTGGAGCTGTGGGCCCAGTTGAACAGGCTCTGCTTGCTGGAGTCCTCCTCCTGGTAGGCGTAGCACTTGTCCAGCGACAGCATGGGCGCCGCGTGCTGGACCGCCTCGCCGATGAGCCCCACGCCGCTCGGGCCCATCTCCTGCAGGGCAGGGGCGTCGGGCCGCAGGGCGCGCAGCCGCTCCACCAGCCGGTCGTAGTCGTAGTCGGAGATCTCGGGCCGAGCCAGGTCCCAGTACAGGCGGTTGTGTCGGCGCAGCTCTGCCTCGAGGGTGTCGGCGTCCATGGCCGCCAGGGCCTCGTCTGTCAGCGGGTTGTCGGGCATGGGGGGATTTTACTGCACTAACCCCCGGGGTCCACAGGGGGGGCGGCTATTTGAAGGCGGCGATGAGCGTCTGGCAGTCCGCGCTGGTCAAGTTCAGCACGCAGTACTTTCCGATGCAGGTGCTCAGGGCCGACTCCTGCGAGCCGCAGGAGGTATCACACACGTTGTCCTTGCCGTTGAGGCAGCTGATGTAGGCGTCCTTGAGGCTGGCGCAGCCGGCCTTGTCGTCCACGTTGTTCAGGGCGTCGCAGAACTTGCCGCAGTCGCCCTTGATGCTGGTGCACTTGCCCGACTGCCCCTCGCTGCACAGGGACTGGCAGCTGCCGCTGCCGCCGCAGCCGGCGAAGGTGAGGGCCAGCGCAAGCGCCAGAAACAGTGTCACGAACCTGTGGATTCTCACAACGTCCTCCTGTGGGTAAGGGGTGCTGTCCACCAGCATACCCTGTCAGGAGAGGAGACTTCGTGACACCGCTCACTGCGACGGCCCGGGCAGCCCGGTCGCTACCCGTTGTCCCGGACCACCTTCAGGATCGCCTCGCCGTACTTCTTGAGCAGGCCAGGCCCCATTCCGGGCACGGCCAGCAGCTCCTCTTCGCTGGCGGGTTGCAGGGCGGCCACGTTGCCCAGGGTCTTGTTGGTCATCACGCGGAACGCCGGGGTGCTGCGCTTCTTCGCCTCTTCCAGGCGCCACTCGCGCAGCGCCTCCACCAGCGCGGCCGGCGCGTCGATGTTATCCAGGCCGGCGGAGCGCTTCTTGCCCTTGCCCTTGCCCCGGCGCTTGCGCGGCGCCTTGGCCGGCTCGAACTCCTCCTGCCCCTCGGGCATGAGCGCGATGCTCGGCAGGGCGGCGGGGTCTCCGCACATCTGCAGGCCGTCGGACGTGATGCTCAGCCGGGTGAAGGGGATCCGGCGCCCCTGCTTTTCGAAGCTGTCCTCCCGGCGGGTCACCAGCGCGGCGCGGTCGAGGGCCGAGACCAGCTCCTCGAACCAGTTGCGATCGCGCTTGCCGCCGAGGGCGTCGCGGTGCAGCTTGCCCGACGCCTGCTCGTCCTCGGCCGCCAGGGCGCCGAGGATGCAGAGCATGGCCGCGGCCTCGTCCGGGGTGGCGTCCCGGAAGCGCGCGAGCAAACCTTCGCCGGGGGCGCAGCAGTCGCACATGCCGCACGGCTTCCCCGAGTCCTCGCGGTCGCCGAAGTGGTTCACCAGGGTCAGCATGCGGCAGGCCGGCTGCTCTGCGTAGCGCAGGATCCGGTCCATCTGATCCACCCTGTGCTCCCGCTGCTTGCGGTAAGGGCGCCGCCAGCCCGCCTCGCCCTGGGTGACGTTCTCCTCGGGATCCACCCGCGCGCCGCCGTGGATCCAGAGCTTCTCCAGGGCGGGCTGGAACAGATCTTCGTCCCAGCCCAGGCGCGCGCGAACCTCCTCGGCGGGGCGAGAGCGGCCGTCGATCATCTCGAACAGGTGCGCCAGCCGCTCCGGGTCCGGGTAGTCGCGATCCAGGAAGAACTCGTGGGTCTTGCGATCCGCGTAGGAGTAGAGCAGCACCGCCCGGGAGGGGGCGCCGTCCCGGCCCGCGCGGCCGATCTCCTGGTAGTAATTCTCCACGCTGCCCGGCAGGGCGGTGTGCACCACCGTGCGCAGGTCGGCCTTGTCGATGCCCATGCCGAAGGCGACGGTGGCCACCACCACGTCCAGCTTCCCGTCGCTGAACGCGGCCTGACAGCGGTCCCGCGCCTCGGCGGTCATGCCCGCGTGGTACGGCGCCGAGGAGAAGCCGGTGCTCAGCTCGAGGGCGAGCTTCTCCGCCTTCTTCCGGGTGGGCGCGTAGACGATGGCGGGCAGCGCGTCCTCGTTGCCCAGCACCCGGCGCACGGCGGCCGGCCGCAGGCGAGGGGCCATCTGCACCACCTCCACCGCGATGTTGGTGCGGCGGAAGCCATGGATGTGCCGGCGCTCCTCCTTCAGCTGGAGCTGCTGGCAGATGTCGTCCTGCACCCGCACCGTGGCGGTGGCGGTCATGGCGATGACCGGGGCGGGGCGCAGGGCAGGCAGGCGCTCGCCGAGCATGCGGTACTCGGGGCGGAAGTCGTGACCCCACTGGGAGATGCAGTGCGCCTCGTCCACCGCGATGAGCCCCGGCTTGCTACGCGCCAGGAACTCGGGAAAGCCCGGCACCGCCAGCCGCTCGGGGGCGATGAACAGGTAGTCCAGATCCGAGTCGAGGTAACGACGGCACACCTGGCGCGAGGTCAGCCGGTCGCGTCCAGAGTGGATCCGCTCCGCCCGCAGCCCCAGCGCCTGCAGCGCCGCCACCTGGTCCTCCATCAGCGCGATGAGCGGGCTGACCACCAGCGTCGTCGCCCCGCGGCACAGCCCGGGAAGCTGGTAGCACAGCGACTTGCCCGCGCCGGTGGGCATCACCAACAGCACATCCTTGCTGTCGATCACCGCCTGACAGACCGCCTCCTGATGAGGCCGAAACAGCTCATGCCCAAACGCCTCCTTCAGCACCTCCTTCATCCCCCGCCCCCAAAACATGGACGTGGACTTGGTCGTCGTCTTCCCCGATCCCGTTCCCGTTCCCGTTCCCGCTCCCGACCCCGACCCCGATCCCGACCCCGACCCCGATCCCGATCCCGATCCCGCTCCCGACC
>CAZEFW010000229.1:0-9956 GCA_964511535.1 uncultured Myxococcales bacterium
ACGGCCACAAACCGGAAGCACACCACCAAGGTCCCAACCCACGCACAACCCCAAAGCAAGCCGCGACCGGTCGAGCACAGCGAGACCGGAGCGAGCAAGCGAAGCGAGCCCGGAGCGGGCAGCCTCAGCTCCTAGCCGCCGATGCGCCGCGTCTTGACCCTGCCCAGCACGTCCTTGCCCTCCGGCGGGGGCTCCGGCGGAGGTTCGAGGCGCTTGAGCAGGTCGGGCTTGTCCAGGGACTTGGCCAGGGCCTCTTCTTGTTCCACGACGCTGGCGTCCACCAGCCTGGCCAGCTCGTCGTTGAGCAGGCAGTTGCCCTGGTCCTTCTGGGTCTGCATGGCCGACAGCAGCTGGTGGGTCTTGCCCTCGCGCAGCAGGTTGGCCACGGCCCGGCTGACCACCAGGATCTCCAGCGCGGCCACCCGGCCGCCGCCGATGCGCCGGCACAGGGTCTGGGCTATGACCCCGCGCAGGCACTCGCTGAGGGTCACGCGCACCTGGGGCTGCTGCTCCGCGGGGAACATCTCGATGATCCGGTCCACGGTGTTGATGGCGGTGGTGGTGTGCAGGGTGCCGAACACCAGGTGGCCGGTGGCAGCGGTCTCCAGCGCCAGGGAGACGGTCTCCAGGTCGCGCATCTCACCCACCAGCACGATGTCTGGGTCCTCGCGCAGGGCCGCGCGCAGGGCCCGACCGAAGCTGGCGGCGTGGGCCCCCACCTCGCGCTGACTCACCAGCGCCCGGTCGCTGTGATAGACGAACTCGATGGGGTCCTCGAGGGTGATGATGTGCGCCCGCCGCGAGTGGTTGATCTTGTCGATCATCGCGGCCAGGGTGGTGGACTTGCCGCTGCCCGTGGGCCCGGTCACCAGCACCAGCCCCTTGGGGTGGTCGCACATGGAGGTCACCACCGACGGCAAGCCGAGCTGCTCCACGTTCATGATGCGGTCGGGAATCTGGCGCAGCACCGCGGCGGCGCCCCGGTGGTTGCGGAAGATGTTGACCCGGAAGCGCGCCAGCCCGTCGACGCCGTAGGCGAAGTCCGCGTCGTGCTGCTGCTCGAACTCCCCCAGCTGCGAGGGCGTCATCACCGGCGCCAGCAGCTCCTGCGCCTCCAGCTGCTCCAGCTGCCGGGCGTCCTCGATGGGGCGCAGCTCGCCGTCGATGCGCCAGCGCGGCCGGTGCCCCGGCGACAGGTGCAGGTCAGATGCCCCCTCGGCAACCATGCGGTAGAGCAGCAGGTCCAGGCGCGAGGCGTCCTGTGGGATCTCCATGGCCGGCTTCTCCGGCTCCAGCG
Organism: uncultured Myxococcales bacterium; assembly: GCA_964511535.1. Lineage (GTDB taxonomy): Bacteria > Myxococcota_A > Polyangia > CAZCFB01 > CAZCFB01. Next base: position 1,298 of record CAZEFW010000229.1, read on the forward strand.
ACAGCTCCAGCGCCCGCGGCGGACCGGTGCGCTCGTCCCCCCACCCCTCCAGGCCGGCGTAGGAGCTGAGGCACATCTCGAAGAACCCCTGGGTGATGCGCACGGCGCACAGCTCCATTCCTGGCAGCAGCGCCTGGGCCTTCTGGATGGTCTCGGCCCGGGGCGGGTCCACGAAGCCGAGGTACGCGGTGTTGCGCACCGACTTCATCGGGATCACCCGGTGGCGCTCCTGGAACGGTACCGGCAGCATGCCCTGGACCCAGGCCGGCGGCAGCTCGTCGTCCGGGGCCTGGACCAGCGGGAGCTGCCGGTTCAGGTCCCGCAGCCGGGAGGCCAGGGTGCGCGCGATGTTCAGGCCGAACCCGGGGATCCGATCGAAGAAGACGCTGAACGCCTCGGCGTCGAACCGCAGCATGGTGCAGTCGCCGCTGCAGATGATGGACGCGTTGCGACCCGACTCCAGCAGCAGGCCGAGCTCCCCGATGGTGGCGGGCGGCTCGATCTGCGCCACCTCCACCGGCCCGGCCTTTCCCGAGCCGAGCAGCACCCGCAGCTTGCCGGTGAGCAGCACATAGAACGAGTCCGAAGTGTCGCCCTCTGTCAGGATCTGCTCGCCGCCATCGGCGCAGTACAGCTCCGAGTGCTCCAGCACATGGTTGAGCCGCGACCCGTCGAGCGAAGCGAAGAGCGGCACCTTCTTGAGCGCAGCCAGGACCCTGGGCCTGGCGCCCTCCTCAACGTGGATTTTTTCCATGGCCGCAGGTTACTGCAAAATGCGCGGCCGCGCTCTACGGCCCCTCGATCACCCGGCTGCCGCAGGCGCGGTTGAGGATGACGGTGCGGTTGGCCATGGCCAGGATGCGCAGCTGCCCCTCGCACGAGGACTCCTCCGGCTCGGCCTGCAGCGACTCCAGCAGCTGACGCCCGCTGCCCTGAAACAGGGTCTCGACCTGGTCCGCTTCCATCATCGGGATGCACCGCGCCAGGTAGCCGCACGCGGTCTCGGGGCCGGCCTTGCAGGTTTTCTGCTCGCAGTAGTAGCCCCTGGCGCAGTCGGTGGGCTTGCCGCACTTGTCGCCGGCCTTGCCCTTGGAGCTGCACGCCCCCAGGGCCAGCAGGGCCACAGCCGCCATCATCAACACGCTCGCTCTCATGTCTCCCTCCTCATGGACAGGCGCCCGCCTTGCTCACGTCCTTGCCGGCTGCCTTGAACTGGTCCCTGATAGTCTTGGGCGGTCCGGCGCACCCTGCCAGCTTTTTGATCCCGGAGTAGGACCAGAGGTAGTGGGCGCCCGGCTCCGGCGTCAGGTGCTGGAAGCGGTAGCACGGCATGATGGTCAGCCCCTTGCCCGGGCCGCTCTTGCGGGCAAGGCAGGTGCCGGCGGTGTACTCGCTGCAGCCGGGGAACTCCGGCCCCATGGGCAACCACAGCCCGGCCACGGTGAGCTTCTTGCCCGGGGAGAGCTTGATCCAGGCGAAGGCGCCGAAGCGGTCGCTGCGGTTGGGCGCGGCCATCATGCAGCCGCCCTGGCCATGGTTCTTGGTGTCCTTCATGTAGGCGCACGGCTCGCCCGGGTTGGAGCTGTAGGCCAGCAACTCTTTTTTGTGCAGGGCCTTGCCGGAGACCGGCAGCGCCAGGTGCCCCGAGAACACCTTGAGGGTGGCGAAGCGGTTGTACTTCAGCGCGCCCCACTTGCCGCCGTAGAAGGTGTTGGTCAGCTTGCCGTAGTCGTACTTGCGCGTGTCGTGGGCCGGGGCGCCGAACTCGTAGTACTGGTACTTGGTGGGGTCGCAGGCGGCGTAGATCGCCTTCTCCTTGGAGCAGTCGCCGGCGCCCTTTTCGGCCTTCACCTTCTCGCACAGCCAGTGGTAGCGATGCTCCGGGTCGCACTTGACCCGGTGGTTGTACCAGAAGGGCCACAGGTCGCCGTGCAGGTAGGCCGGGCCAGCCTTGGGGCATGACGCGGCGGCGTCGGGCTTTGCGGTGGGGCGGTCTGGCCGCGCTCCCGGACGGTCCGTGATCCCGCGGTCGAGCGGGCCCGGGCTGCCCCGGTCCGGCGCACCGGCCCCGTCGCTGGCCGGCGGCTGGTTCAGGGTGCCGCTGCAGCCGCCCAGCAACGTCGCCGCCAGCATCGCCAGCACCCGGGCGTTGGTCACGGCCGCTGGATCCCGAGCCGCCGGACCTTGCGCCACAGGGTCGAGCGGTGCATGCCCAGCTCCTGCGCCGCGCGGGACATGCTCCAGTAGTTTCGCTGCAGGCAGCGCAGGATGCGCAGGCGCTCCGCCTCGGCCGGCTCGAGCCGCGATGCTTCCTTGTCAGCCGACGTCCCCGGCCTGGGCCCTGCCCCGGACCGCTCGGGCTTGACCGTGATGAAGGCCGGCAGATCCTCGGGATGGATGTCCGGCCCGTGGGCCACGATGTAGGCGTGCTCCAGCGCGCGCTCCAGCTCCACCACGTTGCCGGGGAACGGGTACTCCATCAGCGAGGCCAGCGCGTCCTCGCTCAGGGCCAGGATGCCCCGGCTGCGGCGAAACTCCAGCCGGCGCAGGATGTCCTCGGCCAGCACCGGGATGTCCTCGGTGCGCTGGTGCAGCGGGGGGATCTCCAGCGCGGCGGGGGCGAGGCGCCTCAGCAGCTCCGCGGAGAAGCGGCCCTCCTTGACCAGCGCGGAGAGGTCCTGGGTGCTGCCCGCCATCACGCGCACGTCCACCTCCACGGCCCGGCCCAGCCCGAACGGCTCCACCTCGCCCGTCTCGATGGCCCGCAGCAGCGCCTCCTGCAGCGGGAGCGACAGGCGCTCGACGTCCTCGATGTACAGCGTGCCGCCGTCGGCCTCCTGCAGGCGGCCGGTGCGCTCCTCCGGATCGCGCTCGCTGGCCAGCGCCACCTGGCCCACCAGCTCTGGCCGCAGCGCCGCCTCGGGCAGCCCCATGCAGGCGAGGATCTCCATGGGCCCGTCGCGGCGGATGCTCAGGTCGTGCATGGCCTGCACCATGCGCCGCTTGAGGGTGCCGCGGCCGCCCAGCAGCAGCACCGGATCGTCGCTGCGGGCCAGGGCAGGCAGCGCTGACAGCACGCGGCTCATCTTCTGGCTGCAGCAGACCATGTCCTCCAGGGCGTGGCGCCCGGCCAGCTCACGGCGCAGCGCCCGCATGGGTGTTCGATCGCGGAAGGTCTCCACGCCGCCGAGGAAGCGGCCGTCAGCGCCCACCAGCGGCGCGGTGGAGACGTTGATCAGGATCGGCTCGCCGCCGGCGGTCCAGGCCTCGATGTCCACCCCCTCCACCCGCCGGCCGTCGCGCAGGGACTGGCGCATGGGGCACTGGCGCTGGCAGATGGCCGGACGGAACACGCGCTCGCACAGCTTGCCCACCACCTCGCCGGCGGAGAAGCCGGTTATGCGCTCGGCCGCGCTGTTGAAGTAGGTGATGCGGAACTCGGGGTCCACGGTGAACACCCCGTCCGCCACGCTGTCGAGGATCAGGTCGACGTATGGGGCCACCACCTGTCGGGGACGATCGGACATCGTGCATCCATGATAGACCGCCGCGCGCAACTGATCACGTTGCCTCGCCCGCAGATGCGCTAAATTAACAGACCATGCCTCGCTGGTTGATGTTCACCTTCTTCATCTCCGTGACCCTGCTCGTGCTGGGTGGCGTGCACTACTACTTCTACCGTCGGCTCATCGTGGCGCCCCAGGTGCCGGCGCCCTGGTCCACGGTTGCTGCCGTGTTTTTGGTGCTGGTGACCTTCAGCTTCCCGGTCTCGCTGCTCATCACGCGCAACCTGTCGCCGGACCAGGGCCGCTTCTTGCTCTATCCCCTGTACACCTGGCTCGGCGTGATGCTGATGCTGTTCTTCGTGCTGCTGGGCCTGGACCTGGTGCGGCTGGGGGCGTGGCTGGTGGGCAAGGTCACGGGCGGCGGGTTGCTGACAGACCCGGGCCGCCGCCTGGCCCTCGCCCGCCTCGCCGCGGGCACCGCCAGCGCCACGGTGCTGGGCGCCGCGGCGTACGGGATATACAAGGGCACGGTTGAGCTGGTGGTGCGCAGGGTGGAGGTGAAGCTGCCGCGCCTGCCCGCGGCCCTGGACGGGCTGAAGGTGGCCCAGCTCACCGACCTGCACCTGGGCGCCATGCGGCGCTGGCCCTGGCTGCAGAAGGTGGTTGAGCGCACCAACGGCCTGGGCGCCCACATCATCGCGGTGACCGGGGACCTGGCCGACACCGCGCCGGCTCAGGTGCCCGAATCCGTGGCGCTGCTGGGCAAGCTGAAGGCCCCGGGGGGCGTGTTCTTCGTCACCGGCAACCACGAGTACTTCCACGACCTGCAGGGCTGGCTGCAGGCGCTGACCGACCAGGGCATCCGCGTGCTGCGCAACGAGCGCGTGACCGTGCAAAAGGACGGCGCGGCGTTGCAGGTGGCGGGCGTGGACGACCACGACGGCGCGCGCATGGCCCCGGGCCACGGGCCGGACCTGGAGCGCGCCCTGGCCGGCCGCGACCCAAACGAGCCGGTGCTGCTGCTCTGCCACCAGCCGCGCATCGCCGACGAGGCTGACCGCCTCGACGTGGACCTCACCCTGACCGGCCACACCCACGGCGGCCAGATCCAGCCCTGGGGCGCCTTCGTGCGGCTGCAGCAGCCCTACGTCAGCGGCCTGCACCGCCACGGCAAGGCGCAGATCTACGTCAGCGAGGGCACCGGCTTCTGGGGCCCGCCCATGCGCGTGGGCAGCAGCTCGGAGATCACGCTGGTGACCCTGCGCCGGGGGTGAGGATCAGGCCATGCGCCCGCGCACGGAAAGGTCGAGCACGGGCATGGTGCGCCGGGGAAGCGGCGGCCCAACATGGGGCAGCTGCTGCATCATGGGCACCGGGGTTATTTGCGGGGGGTCGGTCAGCGGGTGTTGCCAGGGGAGCAATGGGGGAGGAGGGGTCCGGTAACTTCGGGAGCAGGGCGCCAGCTTGATCTTGAAGATATGGCCTCTCTTGAGCCAGTACTCGCAGGTGGTCTGCATCGTCCAGAGGAAGCCGGCGCCTGCGGTGATGCCGAGCAGGTTGAACGCCACGGGGTAGATCTCCCGCTGCAGCACCGCGCAGGTCCTGCCCGAGCCATCGGCGTTCTTGATCAACTTGAAGCGCTTGAGCGCCTTCAACCCGTCCCCCTCGCTCCAGAACCCGTCCTCCACCTTGCACAGCATCTTGACCAGGTTCATGGCCTCCAGTGTGCCCGGCTTTTTGGGGTTCCACCTGTAGACAGGGATCACGTCAGGCTTCTGGGCGGATAGCTTTCCGCCGGGGTTGGTGGGCTGGTGGTTGTTGTCCAGGCCGAGGATCGGGTAGCTCGGGGCCGACGGGATTGTGTATGCCAGGATACGGTCGCCGTCCTTGTGCAGCAGGTAGATCTTCTTGCTGTCGCAGGCGATGGCGTCCTCGTTCGTGTCCGCGGGCCTGTCGTATTTCACCGCGCCTTTGACGACGGGTACGCCCTTAGAAGAGTAGCCAACCCGGAATCGGACGATCTCGGTCACCGGGTCGAGGGTGGTCCAGAAACTCTGGCCATCGAAGGCCAGCGCCTGGCTCGGAATGGCAAAAGACTCGAGCGGGCCGTTGGGCGGCGGGCTCGGTATCGAGTAAGATTCGGCCTGACGCGTATCGATGTTCTGACTGGTGAATCCGTTGATGCCGAAGAACCACAGCTTCCGATTCCAGTAGGTCAATCCCCAGGCGAAGCCGAGGTTTTCGCCATAAATGCTTAGCCAGCACCGGGTGCTGTCTGTCTCGTCGTACTCGTAAGGGTACTTGTCCTTGTCCGGATCGCCGGGAATGAAGCCGAGTGGTTCCTGGCCCGGGCGGAGGATATCCGGTACGACTCCGTTCTTGACCGCCTCGGCGATGGGAGCTCCCGAGCTAATGGCTCCCTGGGGGGTCGTGACCTTGGTATTGTTCTCAAACCGATAATCGCTCGGCCACTTGACCTTGGGATCCTCTGGCCTGTTCGGACGTGCTAGCCCCTGGGAAGGAGGCGCCCAGTACTTGTTGTCGGTGATATGAACTGTTTGTGATTCGGTGTAATCCGACAGGGTGATGATGTACTGCTGTGGCATGCTTGTGGTCGAGTAATTATAGAAAAAGCAGTCCTTGACAGTGGCCGAGGAGTCCAGGATGTTGATGGCGCCGCGACCATAGTGGAACAGACATCTCTCGATGCGGACCTTGTTTCGATGCTCGAGGGCCATCTCATGGTTGCCACACTGGTAGAGTTGGCTGTCTTTTAATGTCCACTCGCAGCGCTCGGAGTAGAGGCCCTCGATGTTGATCCAGCGGATGATCGCTTTGCTTATGTTCACACCGGGCTGGGGTTTTTTCAGCCCGAGCTGCTTCATCTTGTCTCCGTCCCAGATCTGCTCGATACCATTCGCGCTGTATTCGACGACCACGTACTCCATCTGACTTCCAGGCGCTGGATCTGAGAAGATCACGCCGCCCCAGTCGCCATTGGCAGGCTTGCTGGCCATGGAGGTGAACCAGATGCGATCAGCCAAAGTCCCCTTGGCCTTCAGAATCCCGCCGTCGACTCGCAGCCCGGCCTCATCCTTTTCGCTCCGATAGCTTTCATACTTGGCAAAGAACAGCTTGACGCCGGGCTGGATGAACAATTTGCTTTGGGGATCAGCGTATTTGCTACGGACATTGATGGCAATATGAACATTGACCGTGCAACCCGCGCCAATGGTTAGGGTACCGCCCTGAATGATTTCGATGGCGCCTTTTGCATTGATGGTGTAGCCGGGTTTGATTATTAGATTTGAGTTACTGATTATTGCGCCTGCGGCCAGATTAATTATCTTGTCGCCCTGATAGGTGATATCTGGCCAGTACACGGTATCTGGCTCGTTAGCCACTTTCTCAATTGGCGGAATCCATGGCATGGATCATCTCCCCGCTCGGCAATATCCGTCATTGAAGACGATTATTTCGATTCTATGAAAGAATATGCTATGTAACAAAATCAAAGCGGAAATTTCCAGATGAATCCAAGACCAGTATTCGGCACCCAGTTGGTGTTTTTTCCAAACGTCGCTCCAGCAGATTGCTGGATGCCAACAACAACGAGGAACTTCTTATCACGGGCTATGTCTTCCGCTCCGGCTCCGTATGCGATTTCATAATCCAGGACTTTGCCATTGGGTCCAATAGCCAGGACCATCGACGATATGTACTTTTTCTTTCCGGCATACGGCCCGCATTGAATGTTTTCATAATAATTGCCGGAAATATACATATTTCCATTACTGTCAAGGACGGTCCCACCTGATTTAGCCCCAAGAACCTTGTTGCAGATCTGCTTTGACCAGAGCGTCTTGCCACTGGCCGACAATCGCTCCAGCGTTCCGAGCCGATTGAAGATCACATTCCCGGTCTTCTCCAGCACCACATCAGCCGGCCAGCGTCCCGGTATTTTTTTGGCCCACTTGAAGCCCCCCTTGGCGTCGAGCCTGGCGACATATGCTCCATATTCTCCGTCTCCATATTTTGTCTTCTTATAATGTTCCAGAACAGAGCTGCCATACGTCACTTTTCCCCAAAATCGACCCGATATAACGGAATCGCCGCCTGCACCAACCGCGAGGTAGTCCGCCCTCTCGTCACTGCATTTGCAGGGATAGGTTGTACAATTGCCCTTTGGACTTGTGACCCAGACGAACTTCCCGTTTGCATCGAGCTTGGCAACAAAACTCTGGTTTTGCGGACATTTCCCCCCCGCGACCTTCAAATTGCCGAAAGATGTGGTGCTTTCGTGACGACCGGCGATAAAGATGTTCCCCTGGCCATCCAGGTCGATGGCTGTCGCCACCTCCGCTTCCTGGTATTCGCCAATTTCTTTGGCCCACTGGATCTGGCCGTGGGTATCAAACTTGGCAACAAACACGTCACTTTGCGGCCACTTTGGCCATATCACAGGCTCATGGGCCGAAATCTTGATCCCTTTTTCAAAGTACATCGTGCCGCTGAACTTCCCTACAATGTAGCTGTTGCCAGCAGCGTCCACCGCGATCCCAGATGGCCAGCAAGGAGTTGAATATCCTTTCTTGGAATAGATGTCGCACTCAATCGCCTTTCCCCATAGGACCTTCCCGCACGCGTTGAGTTTGATCACAACGGCAGAATCCTGGCCCTGCTTACCGAAGACATGATTCCCAATAGCTACAGCACCATCCATGTGCGCAACGACATAGATATTGCTTTTTAGATCAACCGCCACGCTATCGGCTCTGAAATATGTTTTGCCGGTGTTTGTCAGGAGCCAGGGAGCCGGCTTTTTGCATGCAGCATCCGGCGGTTGGCTGTCCATTACAAATCTGTCGGGCGCAGACCTGTCGGGCACAAACCTGTCGGGCTGCGAATCCTCGGCGAGATCAGAGAGTGTAATATCGCCGGCCGCCGCATCCAGATCTTTTGCAGCGCCAGCGTCCACAGCCGGTTGCGGCGCCGCCGACTGGTTGCAGCCAACCAGCCCCACCAACACCAAGAGTACTACTCTGGTCAATTTTCCTTGGCGATCAGGTAGATCGACAGGGTGGGCTGGGTGGTGATACCGGCGCTGGCCTTGATGCGCACGAACCGGAGGAATTCGTCCAGATCCAGCTCCT
>CAZEFW010000230.1:0-9903 GCA_964511535.1 uncultured Myxococcales bacterium
CCACCTCCTCGGCCAGCATGGTCTTGCCCGTGCCCGGCTCCCCCTTGACCAGCAGCGGCCTGCCCAGGGCCACCGCCGCGTTGACCGCCTGCTCCAGCGGCGGCGACGTGATGTAGCGGTCCGTCCCGGAGAACAGCTCGAAGCCTGGCGTGGTGGCCCGCGGCCCTCCCTTCTTGCCGAATCCGATCATCGCTTTTATCCCCTCAGCGCGTTGAACACGGTGGCGGCCAGCCTTATGACCGACGGCCGGTGCTCCAGCCGCGTCAGCGCCCGGCCCACGGCGGCTGCCTTGGCGTGCGTCGCGAACCAGGGCGGGCGCGGCGCGACCACGAACGGGCCGCGCACCAGGCTGCGCTCCGGGTGCGGGACCATCATCGTGTTGTGCACAGTGCCGATGCCCGAGCGGATCTCCTGCAGGGTGTGCCCGGGGAAGGCGCCCCAGGTGGTGGTGCACAGGCCGTAGCTCAGCGCCGGCCAGTGGTTGATCGCGATGCTGCCGTAGCGCAGAGCGGCCAGCCGGTCCTCGAACCGCTCCGGGCCGATGGAGGCCTGGGTGGACGGGTGGATGATCACCGAGCAGCTGAGCGTGCCCCACACCCGCTCGTTGGCGAAGTCGGCCGCCTGGCGCAGGAAAGCCTCCGGATCGTCCTCGTCCAGGGTGGTCTCCGCCAGCACGGCGCACCACGCCTCCTCGGAGAACACGATGTCGTCGCCGGCCGAGTCGACCCCGAAGATGGTGGTCCAGGGCACCGCCCCGTCGCGGGCCTCGCCCAGCACGTTGGCGTCAGGGTGCGCCTCGATGAACCGGGCGTACTTGTTGTCGCTGCCCGGGTAATAGGCGTGGCGCGGCGGCAGCGAGGCGAGCACCCGCTCCACCCGCGCCAGCAGCTCCTCGCGCTGGGGCCACCCCTTGCTCGTCACCAGCAGCTTGGCCGCGTTGCAGTTGAACGAGGCGTTGTTGGCCACCATGGAGGCGATGCTCTCGGCGTGAAACGACAGCTCCTTTTCGGTCCACGGTCCGGGCACGATGATCACCGGGGTCACGCAGCCGAGCTCGCTGGTGATGCGCTTGTCGGTCAGCGGCTCGCCCGCCGCCTTGCGGCGATCCTGCTCCTCTCCCGGAGGGCCCCAGACGATGATGTCGTGCACAAAGTCTGACCCGGTGATGTGGATCTCGTCCACGGTCTCATGCTGGACGAGGTACTCGCCCACCTGCGCGCCGCCGTAGGCCACGCGCAGCACGCCCTCCTTGACCAGCGGCGCCAGCCCCCGCATGACGAAGGGCCCGAGGTACTCGTTGACCGGGTTCATCTTGAGCAGGCAGACCTGGTTCTCGGTGAACAGCTTGTACAGCACGTCCATGGGACCGATGGACGCCACGTTGCCCGCGCCGAGCACCAGCGCCACCTTGCCCTCGGTGTGCTCCTCGCTCCCGCGGTACAGCCCCGCAGCGCCCTGAAGCACCGCCGCCTGGTCCACCCCCGGCTCGATCCAGATCTCCGCGGAGAACCCCTGGTACAGCAGCTTGTCGTAGCCGTCGTTGGGGAAGACCTTCACCTTGACCTGCCCGTCCGGCCGCTGGGAAAGGTGCCCCGGCTCAAGCGCCGGCGCGCCGCGGGACTGCACCTCGCTCAGGGTGCGCACCAGCAGCCGCAGGTTGCGCATGATGGTCATCGGGCCGCCCAGCCACTCCTCCCCCTCGGCCGGATGGCCCTCGGGGATGCCCTTGGCCTCACAGGCCGCCGCGACCATCTCCGGGGCCATGGACAGCGTGGCGTCCATGCACTCGCCCAGCAGCTGAATTCGGCGGGCGATGGGGGTCTTGACCCACTGGTCCTTGCGGTCGTCGAGTCTTTCGAGGTGGACGTTAAGCTCTTGCTTGGTGGAAGGCTTCATCGAGTCTCTGCCTGGCTACGGTTAACGGGAACGGCAGGGCGTCGGCCTGACACCCCGGGCGACTAAATGTTGGGCGGGGACAGCCCCGAAGTCAAACGGGTACACCACGGCAACTCGGAGAGCAGTCGCCCACGGAAACTCCTGAATTATCGAATTGCGAGGATTAAAAGGTGAAGTAGCGAGCGGCGTCTTGCAGCTCTTCGGGGGTCAGGTGAGGACCCGAGGGCTTCTTTTTGGAGCCCTTCTCCTTCTTGCCCTTGCCGAAGAACTCGGCGATCCGTTCTTCCACGAACTCGCTCATGCTCTGCTCGGTCTGCTCGCAGTACCGCCTGATGAGTTCGTAGGTCGATCCCCTGATTGATACGCTCCGCCGCGTTTGCTTTTTGGCCATTCCTGCTCCTCCTGGGGCTCAGGCCTGTGAGGCAAAGCCCTTAACTTTCCTCTTTATTCTGTGGTCCTCTCCGGAAGAGGTCAAGGGAAAACACAACCAGTAGGTGCTGTCAAGCTTCAACCCACTATATCTAGTGGTATTCCCATTTCCTCCACATTTTTCGATGCATCGGTCCCCTTCCTTCCTCGGCCTGCCGGGGTTAATATAGCCCCATGCGCGGCATGGCGCTCATTCTGTTGACGGCACTGACCCTGAACTGTGGCGGCGATCCGCAGCTCATCATTGATCTGGAGCGCCCCTCCGGGAAGCTGGATCCCCTCAAAGATAAACGACTTTCCAAGTTCAGCCTGCGGCTGACTCAGGGCAAGAGCACCACCGACCAGGAGGCGTTCCGGTCCTCCAGCTTCGAGCTGCAGGTGGGTACCGTGCCTGTGGGCACCCCCTTCGACCTCCGCCTGGCCGGCCGCAGCGCGAGCGGGCTGATGGTGGGGGCGGGACAGGTCCTCGACCTGATGGTCAGTGACTCAAAGAACACCAAAATTTCCGTGAAGTTCCGAAAGCCTCTGGGCTATGTGACCGGCCAGAACCAGGTGCAGGTCCTGGATGCCGCGGCCACCAGCTCGGGCCAACTGGAGTTGAGTCCTGTGTCAGTGGCCGGGGGCAAGGGAATCGCGGCCATGCGCAACGGCGTGGTGCTGCTGGTGGTCTCTGGCAGCACCCTGGTGCCGGTGCGCACCGCTGACCATGTCCGGCTGTCACCGGTGAAGCTGAGCTCCCCGGCCAGCTGCGTGGGGGTCAGCCGGGACAACCGCCGCGCTCTGATCTGCCACCCGAACGCCAACAAGGTGGGTATCGTGGATCTCGCGGCCATCGGGACTCCCGCGGCCAAGGAGATTACCCTGCCGGTGCAGGGTCCAGCCTCCAAGGTGGTCTTCAGCCGGGACCGCCGCCGCGCCCTGGTGCTCATGGGGGCCAAGTCCCACAAGCAGGCCTGTCCAGCGCCCGACAGCGGCGTGGTGGAGGTGGACCTGACCACCGGAAAGGTGGGCGGCGCCAAGACCCTGGGCTCTGCCGTGGCGGATATCGCCCTGGATCCGCGGGACGAGGGGCTGCTGCTGGTGCTTCCGTGCAAGAACAAGCTGCGCCTGTCCCGGGGCGGCAAGAAGGTGCAGGAGGTGGACATCCCGGCGACCCACGACGTGGCGGCCTCGGATCGCAACTTCGTGCTGGTGGGGCGCGCGGGGGCCACGAGCGGCAGCAAGATCAGCGGCCAGGCCGTGCTGTTCGACCTGACCACCGGCACCGGGCTCTCCTCGCGCCAGAACAAGGCGTTCGACTTCCAGCCGGTCACCATCCGGTTGGCGGCAGGTTCGGGCTCGGCCTCGGGGTATTTCGGCTGGGCCTCGGAGCCGGAGAGCCTCTCGGTCCATGACCTGGAGATCAGCCCTGACAGCCAGCGCGCCGTGGCCCTGTTCGAGGGCCAGTTCGCGTCCAACATGCGCTTCGACGCCTGCACCTACCGCGCGAAGCTCAAGGCCGCGGGCTATATGCTGCTGGATCTGGACGCCGGCGCCGTGCTCGTGCGGCGCTTTACCCGGCTGAGCTTCACCGACTGCTACGCCAACTGCGTGCTCAACCCCAAGAACCAGCGCCTGACCAACCTGAATACCTGCTCAGCTGAGTTCAAGCGGGTGATGCGCCAGTACGGCAACCTGATCTCGGGCACGGCCGAGTTCGACCCGGCCGGCGCCACGTTGCTGTTCGGCGGCTCTTAAGCGTCCCCTGCGGGGACGCAGGCTACAGACTTCAGGCCTCGGGCTTCAGGGGAAAGTGCCTACATGACCATCTACCCTGAAGTCTGAAGTCTGAGGCCTGAAGCCGCGCCGCGGAGCGGCGCTTACTCCAGCTTGTTGATCCCCTGGCCGTCCCAGACATAGATCGGCCCCACCGACCGCTTGGGGCGGATGCGCAGGGCGTGGATCTCTTCGTTCTGCACGCTCTCCAGGTCGGTGATCCAGTCGCCCATGTCGAGGCTCTGGCCCTCCTCGGGGCGGTCGCGGCCGGTGACGAACCGCAGCGAGTGCAGCGAAAAGGCGTACGCCCCCTTGCCGCGGGTGAGCAGCAGCCCCTTGCCCTTGCCCTGGCGCGTCGCCGTGGGCGCGGCGGGCTTCCCGCTGGCCACGTACAGCGTCGACAGCAGCCGGCCGCTCATGTCTTGCATCCCGTAAGCCAGCTTCAGCGCCTCGGCGAAGCCGTGGGCGAAGATCGGCTGGTCGCCCGACCAGTGGGTCATGACGCCCGGCAGGTTGGCCACGGTGATCACCTGCCCCGGCCTGGGCGACGGCTCGTGCTTCTTGATCTGGCCGATGATCTGCTGCGCCATGTCCCCTGCCCGCCCGTAGACCGACGCGTGCAGATAAAGCAGCGTCCCGCCGCCCAACAGCAACACCAGCAGCCCTGCGCCGCTGGCCCGGCGGATCCACAGCGGGTGGTACTCGTCCCGGCGCCAGACCAGCCCGCCGAGCACGATGGCGAAGAAGATGCAGAACCCCACTGACGGCAGGTACAGCTGCCAGCGGCGCGGCACGTCGAGCATCGGAAACAGGATGGTCACCATCCAGGCCGCCGAGAGGAACAGGTTGCGCCGGTCGCCCATGCGCGCGTAGCGCAGGAACATCACCACCACCACGATGATGGCCAGGGTCACCACCACCAGCCCCCGCGGGCCGGTGTGCGTCTCCATGGGCAGCACCAGCAGCTTGAGGTAGAGGAAGAAGTTGAACAGCGCCTCGCCCACGCCGGGCCAGCGCGCGTGGCCGATGGTGGGCAGCACGGTCAGGCGCAGGCCCAGGTACGCCGCGGCCACCAGGAAGTAGACCATGTACCGCGGCATGTGGCGGCGGAAGCGATTGCGGAACCCCTCGGGCGACGGCGCCGCCAGATCGAGCAGCACCACCAGAAAGGGCAGGCTCAGCGCCACCTCCTTGCTCAGCAGCGCCAGCACGAAGGCCACCACGGACGGGGCCGTGGGCGCCCGCCGCCGCTCCTTGCCGCGGCCCCGCACGAACAGGATCATGCTCAACAGATAGAACAGGGTGCACAGCAGATCCGACCGGGCCGACAGCCAGAAGATGGCGTCGCCGTGCACCGGGTGCACCGCGAACAGCAACCCGGCGGTCAGGGCAACCACCGGCCGCGGCGGCACCAGCACCCGCACCAGCGCCAGGCAGAGCAGCGAGTTGAGCGCGTGCAGCAGCAGGTTGGTCAGGTGCATGCCCACCGGCGAGTTGCCCCACAGGAGATATTCGAGCCCGATGGTGGCCTCGGTCAGCGGCCGATAGCTGCCGCCGGCCGCGCGGCTGGTGGACTGCTGCAGGAACGGGCTGAAGATTTCGCCCACGGTCTGGCCCACGTTGGTGTGCAGCAGCGCGAAGTCGTCGCTCAGCAGGTGGTTGCCCACCCCGGGCAGCGCCACCGCCGCGGCGAGCACCGGCACCAGGAACATGGTCCAGCGCGGGATCTGCTCGATCCCCTCCAGCGGCGGACGGTCCCGGTCCTCGGAGCGAACCAGGTGGATCGCCTGGGTGTCAGTGATGTCGTTGGGCTGAAAGCTCACGTCAGGGGCCAGCCTTGCCTGAGTTGGAGGTGATTTGGAAAGCTTGCGCGTCCCTATTACTTAATCGGTGTCACGCAGTTGGCAATATCGAAGATGAGGTACTCCAGGATTCTGTCCTGGGGCGAGATCTTGCCAGTGCAGTAGTTGGGGAACGGCTTGGCGGGCAGCGGGTACTTCTTCAGCTCATCGTCTCGCCCCTCGGTGTGATACGAGGAGAACAGCGCCTTGCCGCAGTTCTTGTAGTTGAAGGTCACGGTCAGCGGGCGGCTGCCCTGGATGGCGCCGTTGGCCGAGCGGATGACGCCGGAGACCCAGGTCTTCACGTCCTTGGTCACCTTGTGCATGATCACCCAGCCGGTCAGGAAGTGGGAGATCACGCTCTTTCCGTTCTGGATCGCGCCGCCGAACAGGCCGAGCCACTTGGCCAGGTTCGGGTCCTTGATGTCGGCCTGCACGGTGATGCCGTCCTTGCCCAGCGCGGCCTTGTTCTGCCCCTCGGGGGAGTTGCCCGACACGCCTGGCTCGAAGTCGATGTACGGCGCCAGCTCGGGCAGCTGCTCGAGCCAGTCGTAGGACCAGTCGGTGACGTACAGCCGGCCGCCCTGCTTGACGTACTGCTGCAGGTTCTGCATCACCAGGCTGTTCTTCAGCTGGGTCTCGAAGGTGTTGTCGGTGCAGTTGATGAACACGATGTTGTAGGTCTTGAGCAGGTTGAAGTTCTTGACCAGGTCGGCGAAGGACTGCTTGAGCGCCTTGTTCTTGAGCACCTTCGCGCCCTCGTACAGGTGAAACGCGCTCTGCTCGATGCCCATCTTGAGCAGCACGCACTCCATCTTGTCGTAGTCGCCGGTGGCCACGGCGATCTTGGGCACCGCGTCGTGCTGGTTGAACTCCTTGTTGCGCCGCGGCAGCCGGCTCTGGCCGGCGGGGATCTGCATCTTGCCGCCCTTGGGCACGGTGATCTTCACCGCCCGGCGGAAGCGGCCGTTCTGCATGATCAGCCAGTACGAGCCGGGGCACACGTCGGTGAGGGTGAAGCTGCCGTTGAAGGCCGAGGTGGTGGTCCACCAGCGGTTGGAGGTGGCGCCCGGCGACTTGCACACCTCACAGCGCACCTCCAGCGGGAAGTCCTCGGGCACGCGCGACGGGATGTAGACCACCGCGCCAGGCACCGGGTCGTTCTGGTTCGGCGCGGTGACCCTGCCGGTGATGGTCACCCTGCTGGCGGCCTGGCACTTGGGCCGGGGGATGCCCGAACCGCCGCCGCTGTCGTTGCCGCCGCCGGAGTAGCCGTCGAAGCTGGAGTTGCCACCACCATCTCCGGCGCCCCAGACGTCGTCGTTCGCGCAGCCGGCCAGGGAAAGGATGAGGGCCGGCAACAGAAATAAGATACGCATGGTTCAACCTCGTCGGTAACTCTATATCCGCTGATTGTCCGGCACAGAACGGTGCAGGTCAAATGCCGGCTCCCGCAGCCCCGCGCCGCTGGCCTGGCTGCTGCTTGTACCGAGTACCGGCCCGTAGCACAATGGCTTGACCCTCCATGAGCCCGCATCCGGAAACCTTCGGCAAGTACCAGTTCATCGACCGCGTGGCGGTTGGGGGCATGGCCGAGGTCTTCCTGGCCACGGTACACGGCGAGGCGGGCTTCACCAAGCCGGTGATCATCAAGCGGCTGCACGAGCGGTACTGGGACGACGAGGCGCTGGTGCAGATGTTCGTCGACGAGGCGCGGCTGACGGCCCAGCTGATGCACGGCAACATCTGCCAGGTGCTCGACCTGGGCACGGTGGACGGCGCGTTCTTCATGGCCATGGAGTACATCGCGGGCGAGGACGTGCGCACGCTGCAGGACTACGCAAGGCGCCAGGGCATGGTCATGCCCATCGAGGCGGCGGTGTTCATCACCTGCGAGGTGCTGGCGGGCCTGGACTACGCCCTGCGCAAGCAGGACTCCGCCGGCAACAGCCTGCAGATCATCCACCGCGACATCTCGCCCCAGAACATCCTGATCAGCTACGAGGGGGAGGTGAAGGTCATCGACTTCGGCATCGCCAAGGCCCGCACCCGGGCGGTGCAGACCGAGGCGGGGGTGATCAAGGGCAAGTTCCGCTACATGTCGCCCGAGCAGGCGTCGGGCAAGGAGCTGGATCACCGCAGCGACCTGTTCTCCACCGCGGTGGTGCTCTACGAGCTGCTCATCGGCGAGCCGCACTCCATCGAGCTGCCCGACACCGAGATCCTCTACCGCATTCGGCAGGCCGACTTCGAGCCGGTACGAAAGCGCCGCAAGGAGGTGCCGGCAAAGCTGGAGAAGATCCTCAAGAAGGCGCTCAAGCGCGAGGCGGACCGGCGCTACTCCACGGCGGCGGACTTCCGCTCCGACCTGCTGGATCTGGCACAGAAATACAAGTGGCGGTTCGGCAACGTCGAGATGTCCCAGGTGATGCAGGGGGTGTTCGACGAGGAGCGGCGGCGGCGGCGGGACCACAGCTGGACCGGAGAGATGAACCATGACAGCTCCTCGGTGAGCGGGTCCTTTCGACGGCCGGCACGGCGGCCGGTGATGGACCTGAGCCAGCAGCACCTCGAGGATGTGAGCCAGCACGGGCAGAGGGGACAGGCGCCCGGTTCGGCCCTGGACGATGTGCCCACGCGGGCCATCAACACGGGCACGGGATCCCGGCAGGCTGCGCCGACGTTGCCGCCGCCTGGCCCGCCGCAGCAGCAGATGCTGCAGCAGCCTCCGCCACCGCCTCAGCAGCAGCTGCCGCCTCAGCAGCAGGTGCAGCTGCAGCATCAGCAGCCGCCTCAGCAGCAGCAACAGCCGCAGCTTCAGCAACAGCTTCAGCAGCAGCAGCAGCAGCAGCATCAGCAGCAGCAACAGCAACAGCTTCAGCAGCAGCAGCAGCAGCAGCAACAGCCGCCGCATCAGCAGCAGCAACAGCTTCAGCCGCCGCCTCAGCAGCCCTCGGCTCCTCAGCAGGGTAAGCGCCGGGGCGGCGCTTTTTCGCGGGGCGAGGACCTGCCTGCGCCGGTCAAGAAGCCGGAGATCACCAGCCTGGCCGCCGCGGCCTCTTCACCGTCGTCCGCCGTGACGCCGGTCCCCGAGCGGGTGGCCACCGTGGAGCGGCACACGCCGCCGGTCCGGGGCGAGGGCAGCGGCCTTCGCACCCTGCTGGGCACCCTCGTGGTGTTGCTCCTCGGCGCAGGCCTGGTGTTCTGGCTCTACACCACCAACCCCGAGTTCCTCGGGCTGGAGCCCGTCACCGTGGAGCGGCGGTCCGCGCCCGCGCCGGCGCCCGCGCCTCGAAGGCTGGAGCCAGAGAAGCCCGCCACGACGCCGAAGCCCAGCCCGTCGGGCAAGGGCCTGGTGCGCATCCGCTCCAACCCGCCCGGCGCGCGGATCTACATGTGCGGCAAGTACACCGGCAAGAAGACGCCGGGGCAGGTGCGCATCCGCAAGGGTCAGCGGCAATGCACCATCAAGCTGACCATCAAGGGCCACGAGCCGTACTCAATGCCCGCGCCCGACTACAGCCCGCGGCCCATGACCCTCGTGGCCAGCCTGCGCCCCCGGGGCAAACCCCTGGCGCCGCCGCTGGGCGCCAAGCCGCCGCGCCCTGCCCGCGGGACGCTGCGGGTGACCAGCATCCAGCCCGGCGCGGTCATCGTCAACGGCCAGAAGGTGGGGCAGACCCCGCGATTGGAGCTCAAGCTGCGCCCCGGTACCTACAACGTCTCGGTGCGCTTCTCGTCCCTCGGCACCGAGAGCGCGCGGCGCACGGTCAAGGTGGTGGCGGGGCGGTTGACCACCGTGCACCTGGACTCGGAGTGAGGGCTCGCTTCGCTCGCCGACTTGAGGCTTGGGGCTTGAGGCTTGAGGGTAAATGGTGGGGCTTGGCTCGCTTCGCTCGCCGACTTGAGGCTTGGGGCTTGAGGCCTGAGGGTAAATGGTGGGGCTTGGGGCTTTGGGATTGGGTGGCTTGGGGTGCCCGGG